>JBILUC010000003.1:0-286731 GCA_044371205.1 Archangium sp. | reverse complement strand
AATGCGACCGTCCGAGAATCCACCGGTAAGCCGTATGCGGGAAACCCGCACGTACGGTTTGAACGGGGGTGGTGCTTCCGGAACTGGCAGTTCAACTCGCAGTAAAGGAAGCACCATCTACCAATGACGAGCATCGCGATCGCGTCGGACCATGCAGGCTTCCAGCTCAAGACCGAGGCCGTCGCCGAGCTGGGCAGGCTGGGCCACCTCGTGATGGATCTCGGGCCGGCCGACACCAGCTCGGTCGACTACCCCGACTACGCCACCCGGGTGACCGACGCGGTGAAGACCTCTCGTGCCGCGCTCGGCGTGCTGATCTGCGGCACGGGCATGGGCATGGCGATCAGCGCCAACAAGGTGCACGGCATTCGCGCGGCGCTCTGCCGGACGGAGTTCGAGGCCCGCATGTCGCGCCAGCACAACGATGCCAACGTGTTGTGTCTGGGCCAGCGCGTCACCGGCACCGGCCTGGCGCTGGAGATCTTGAAGGCTTTCTTGAACGCCAGCTTCGAGGGTGGCCGTCACGCCACGCGCGTCGACAAGATCCGCCAGCTGGAGGCCACGCAGTCATGATTCGTGCCCTGACCGCGCTCTTCGGGCTGGTCGTCTTCGAGGGGTGTCGTACCGAGATCAAGCCGCTGGTGAAGAAAGACGTGGTGGTGCGCAAGGTCCGCAACTCCGCGGCCGGCGAGTGCAGCGTGCGCGACTACCCCACGGCGACCGATCTTCCCTCAGGCTCGGAGAACCTCGGCTGGGTGACGGTGAAGCGGCTGGCGAGTGATGACGAGACCTTCGAGGCGCTCCGCAAGGAAGTGTGCGCGAAGGGCGGCGATGCGATGAGCCAGATGCATTGGATTCGCGCGTCGGGCGCGTCGGTGGCGGACCCGCCGATCGAGCTCGAAGCGAACGCCTGGTTCACCCCCTAGAAGCAGATCTGTGTTTGCACTCGAAGCTGCACCCGCTGCAGCCCGGGGTCTGTCGGTCCGATCGGGCGGGTGTCCTCGAAGAGGGCACGAAGGGGTGTCATCACCAGTCCTGCATCGTTGGAGCGCATCGAGAACACGTCACCTCACCGGGTGGCCTCTCCCGATACTTGAGATCACGGGAGGTTGCGGGTACGGGACCACCCATGGAGAACACCGCCACGCTGGCGCAGGTCGACCCGAAGATCGCCGAGATCATCCACGCCGAGACGGTTCGGCAGGAAGAAGGCCTCGAGCTCATCGCCTCTGAGAACTTCGTGAGCCCTGCGGTGCTGGAAACCGTCGGCAGTGTGCTCACCAACAAGTACGCCGAGGGCTACCCCGGCAAGCGGTACTACGGGGGCTGCGAAGAGGTCGACAAGGCCGAGCAGCTGGCGATCGACCGCGCGATGCAGCTGTTCGGTGCGCAGGCGGCCAACGTGCAGCCGCACTCGGGTTCGCAGGCGAACATGGCTGCGTACATGGCGCTCATGAAGCCGGGCGACACGCTGATGGGGCTCGATCTCAACAGCGGCGGTCACCTGACGCACGGCGCGCCCTTCAACTTCTCGGGCAAGCTCTACAAGATCGTCCACTTCGGCCTCGTGAAGGAGACCGAGCAGCTCGACTACGCGCAGGCCGAAGCCCTGGCGAAGGAACACAAGCCGAAGGTGATCGTCGTGGGCGCGTCGGCGTACCCGCGCATCATCGACTTCTCGCGCTTCAAGCAGATCGCCGACAGCGTGGGCGCAGCGCTGATGATCGACATGGCGCACATCGCGGGCCTGGTCGCGGGCGGCATGCACCCCTCGCCCGTTCCCTACGCTGACATCGTCACCACCACGACCCACAAAACCCTGCGCGGCCCCCGCTCGGGCTTGATCCTCATGAAGGAGCAGTACGCGAAGACCATCAACTCGCAGGTCTTCCCGGGCATTCAGGGCGGGCCGCTGATGCACGTCATCGCCGCCAAGGCCGTCGCGTTCGGCGAAGCGCTGCAGCCCGCGTTCAAGGAATACGCGAAGCAGGTGGTCGACAACGCCCGGGCGCTCGCCGAAGCCCTGCAGGGGCAGGGCATTCGCATCGTCTCGGGCGGCACCGACAACCACCTCATGCTGCTCGACCTGCGGCCCAAGAAGGTGACCGGCAAGCTGGCCGAAGAGGTGCTGGGGCACGCAGCCATCACGGTGAACAAGAACCAGATCCCCTTCGACCCTGAGAAGCCCACGGTGAGCTCGGGCGTGCGAGTGGGCACTCCTGCGATCACCACGCGCGGCATGAAGACGGGCGACATGGCGATGGTGGCGAAGCTGATCGGGAGTGCGCTCGATTCCCACGCCGACGCGGCCGCGCTCGCGAAGATCCGCGACGAGGTGCGGGAGTTCACGAAGTCGTTCCCGCTCTACCAATCGCGCCTGCGAAAGGTCTGAAGCAATGAAGTGCCCCTTTTGTCCGGCGGCAGACACCCGCGTGATGGATTCCCGCGACTCGGCGGAAGGCACCATCATTCGCCGTCGCCGGGAGTGCGAGACGTGCAAGCGTCGCTTCACGACCTACGAGCGCGTCGAAGAGCTGAACCCGCTGGTGGTGAAGAAAGACGGGCGCCGCGAGGCGTTCGATCGCGACAAGCTGCTCGCCGGCTTGAAGAAGGCCTGTGAGAAGCGGCCGGTCTCGGTCGAACAGGTCGAGCAGCTCGTCACCGACATCGAGAAGCGCCTGCAGGAACTCGGCGAGAAGGAAGTCGCGTCGACCACCATCGGTGAGCTGGTGATGGAGAGGCTGCCCGAGTTCGACGAGGTCGCCTACGTGCGCTTCGCCTCGGTGTACCGCAGCTTCCGTGACATCGCGGAGTTCATGGACGAGCTGAAGGACATCTTGCAGGGTCAGGCCAGGAAGAGCGTCAGCGAGCCGAAGGGGAAGAAGTGAACGACGCTGCCGCCATGGCGCTCGCAGTGGCCGAGGCGGCGAAGGCGGTCGGTCGCACGCACCCGAACCCCGCAGTGGGTGCCGTCATCGTGCGTGGCGATCGCGTCGTCGGGCGCGGCTTCACGTCACCTCCAGGTGGACCACACGCGGAGATTCATGCGTTGCGCGAGGCGGGCAAGAAGGCGAAGGGCGCGACGCTGTACTGCACGCTCGAGCCGTGCGCTCACCACGGTCGAACCGGGCCGTGCACCGAGGCGATCCTCGCGGCGGGCATCAAGCGGGTGGTCTTCGCGACCAACGACCCCAATCCCCTGGTGAACGGAAAGGGCGAGCGGTGGCTGCGCGCTCAGCGCGTCGTGGTGACCAGGGGCGTCCTGCGTGACGCGGCCGAGGTGCTCAACCGGCCCTTCCTCAAGTTCATGCAGACCGGGCTGCCGTGGGTGACCCTCAAGGCGGCGATCACCCTCGATGGGAAGATCGCGACCTCCACCGGCGAGTCGAAGTGGATCTCGTCGGAAGCGTCGCGGGTTCACGCGCACCAGCTCCGAAACGTGGTCGACGCGATCATCGTCGGGGCGGGCACGGTCGAGGCCGATGATCCGCTCCTCACCACGCGGCTGCCGGGGGGGCGCCATGCGCTTCGGGTGGTGTTGGATGCGCGGCTCACGTCGTCTGCGAAGAAGGCGATCTTCGACACGAAGGTGGCCCCCACGCTGGTGATCACCGAGCAGTCGAGCGATTCCCCTCCGGCGAAGCGTTTGCGGGCGCGCGGTGTGGAGGTGATGAAGGTGCCGGGTTCGCGACGCAACCTCGAGCCGGTGCTTGGCGTTCTGGCTGAACGGGGCGCGCTGCACGTGATGGTCGAGGGCGGCGCGGGGGTGCATCAGGAATTCTTGAAACAGGGCTGCTTCGACGAGCTGTTGCTGTTCCTCGCACCCACGGTGTTCGGCCACGACGGCCTGACGTGGACGGGGCTGCTCGGCGTGACGTCGCCGACGCGCGCGCTGCGCTTGAAGGACGTGAAGGTGCAGCAGGTCGGTGACGACGTGATGGTGTCGGCGGTGAATCGGAGAACCTGATGCTCCTGGCGATCGTGCTCGTGGTGGCGGCGGCTCCTGAGGTGAACCTGCTGTCGCTCGAGGCGGGCACGGTGCTCGGCGAGTCTGCTCCTGCGTACGGTGGGGCGTGGTCGGCCGAGGCGCTGACCGATGGCTCCGCGACGACAGGTTGGTCGAGCCCGTCGGGAACGCGAGGGCCGTTCGCCTTTTCATTCGAGCTCGAGCAGCGCAGCGCGATGACGGCGCTCGAAGTCGACAACTCGGGGGCGGAAGAGGGTGGGTACCCGGGGATCTCAGCGGCGGTCGTCGAGCTGTGGGTCGAGGGGCAGAAGATCGTCGCGCTCGAGGTGCCGAAGCGGGGCAAGGCGCGTGCGGCGTTGCCGAAGAACACGCTGGGCCGAAACGTCAGACTGGTGGTGCCGAAGAACCACGGCAACGGCAGCTACACCGAGTTGATGGAAGTGACGCTGCTGGGCGCCGGGCTCGAGCCGACGCCTGCTCCGTCGCGCAGCATCACCGCGCTGTGGGCGTTCGAAGACGGCGTGATTCGCTTGTCGGCCGACGGCGGGTCGCTCTCGGGCTGCGTGCTGCGCGGGGCCGACGCGTTGCGGCTGCGGGGCACGTTGGCCGGCCACGTGGCGAAGGTGTCGGTCGAGGGCCTCGATCGTACGAAGGGCACGGCGACGCTGGTGGTCAGCGTTGGCTTTGCGAGCGACGACGCGCTGCAGATCGAGGCGAATGATGATCTGACGGCGTTGCTCGCCCTCCTGCAGGCCCGGCCGACCTCAACAAGGTGATGCTCTCGCGTGCCCCATCGCTGCGTGGGCGCTACCAGTTGAACGGCTTCGGGAGCTGGACTGCCACTCGGCGAGACGGTCCTCCGGGTGATTGTGACTCGTTGATCGCCCAGGCCTCGCGGGTGCAGTTGCTCGTGCTGGGGCGCTCCATCGACCCGGCGGGCGATGAGCTCAAGCGGTGCGAGCGGCGCGCGATGGCGGTGCTGAACGCGCTGACGAAGAAGGGCATCGCTCCGGAGCGCGTGGAGCTGGGGCACGGGGTGATCAAGTGGCCCACCGTGAAGCCCGAGCCGCGCGTCGAAGCCCGCTGGCGCGAGTGACCGTCAACCGGGGGGCCTCGCGCTCGCCTCGCTCTCGAAACGAACCGAGCGGCCCTGCGCGTTGAGTGGCCGTTTCACACGCCTGCGGTGAAATCGTCGACGTCTCGCCTTCTGGCTACGCTGCACGGCGTGACGGGTCGCTCGCGCTTCGTGCTGCTCAGCGTGGTGCTCGCTGCGCTGGCGGCGGCCGTCGCTCTCGGGCTGCGCGTCACCCGCGTGCGAGCGCCCGTGTGGTCCCCGTCGGGCGACGGCTGGGAACAGACGCACCTCCAGGCGCCGAACGGAGGTCCCGTCTACGTGCGGCGACGGGTGTCGCGCGATCATTGTCTGTTCGGCGACTTTCCCGAATCCGGCGAGGTGCCCGTGGTGCAGATCGCGTGTGGAGAGACGTGGCACGGCACCGAGAACACCTTCTCGCTGACCTGCGAGTGTTTGCCGCTTCCTTGAACCTCGAGCAGTGAAACACTGCGCGCATGGTGCTTTCGCTCCTGCTCGCAGTCGCCCCGTCGTTGCCTGCGCCGTTCGACGCCCTCGAGGCGACCTGCATCGTCGAGAACTGCCCGTTCGTGCTCTACGCACCGAAGGGCATGGTGAAGTTCTCGAAGCCTGCGCCTGACGACGGCAGCGACGTCACGGTCGGCGTCGTCACGATCGCGCCCAACGTGAAGCGCTGTCTCGTGTTCTCGCCGGGCCCCAGCCTCGATCCGTCGTTTCAGCTCTACCCCGAGAAGGAATGCACGAAGCGCAACGACTCGGCGCAGGCCGAGTTCGAGCTCGGCGGCGAGCAGTTCATCGTGACCGGGACCGGTGCGATCTACGCCGTGCAGAACACGAACACGAAGTTCCGCGCGCACCACAAGGCTGTGTGGACAGGCAAGGCGCTCAAGCTGGTGACCCAGCCGTTCCTCTACGTTGGTGAGCGAGTGAAGGTGGCGCTGAAGAACGCCATCACGGACGAAGCGCAGGCCCCGGTTCCCCTGTACGCCGAGAAGAAGGTCGGCTCGGACATCGTGGTGACGCTCGCGCCCGGCGCCTCGGTCGAGATCCTGCTGGCCGAGAAGGGTGACGCCGATTGGTTCCTCGTGCGCACCGAGTTCGGCCTGGTCGGCTGGCACCATTCACCCGGCGGCAACGTGGTGCCTGACGCGCTGGGCCTCACCTTTCACGGCGACTGATCAGTGCGCGAGCAGGGTGCTGCGCAGAACGACGCTCGCGACCGTGAAGTAGATGACGATGCCGGTGACGTCGACGATCGTCGCCACGAAGGGCGCTGAGGCTGCGGCGGGGTCGAGCCCGAGCCGACGCAGCACGAACGGCAGCATCGAGCCGATCAACGCGCCCACCAGCACCACACCGATCAAGCTGCCTGACACGACTGACGCGACGAGCAGGTAGTGCTCCCCATAGCCGCGGGAGAGCACTCCGCTGCGGTGCAGCCATTCCCAGATCACCACGCGCACGAAGCCGATGCCGGCGAGCATGCCCCCGAGCAGGATGCCGCTCTTCAGTTCGCGCAGCGCCACCTTCCACCAGTCGGCGAGCGTGATCTCCCGCAGCGACAGCGCGCGAATGATGAGCGAGGTCGCCTGGCTCCCCGAGTTGCCACCCGAGGCGATGATCAACGGGAGGAAGAGCGCCAGCACCTCGGCCCGCCCGAGCTCGTCTTGAAACGAGCCCATCGCCGTCGCCGTCAACATGCCGCCCACGAGCAGAATCGCCAGCCAGCCGCCACGCTTGCGCAGCATTTCGAGCGTGGAGATCTCCATGTACGGCGCTTCGAGGGCCTCGGTACCGCCGAGCTTCTGGATGTCTTCGGTGGCTTCCTCTTCCTGCACGTCGAGCACGTCGTCGGCGGTGATGATGCCCACCATCGCGCCGCGCGAATCGACCACCGGCAACGCCACGCGGTCGTACTTCTCGAACGTGGCGACGGCCTCGCCCTTGGGCGCAGTGGCCGGAATCGACACCAGCATGCGGCTGGGGATGTCGCGCACTGCCAGGTCGGGCTCGGCCATCACCAGGTCCGACAGCCGCAAATCGGAGAGCAGGATGTGCTTCTCGTCGAGCACGTACAGCACGTTGAGCGTCTCGCGCCCTTTGCCGTTCTTGCGCACCGTCTCGAGCGCCTCGCGGGCCGTCATCGCCGGCTTGAGCGCGAGGTATTCGGGCGTCATGTACCGACCGGCCGTGTCTTCGGGGTAGCCCAGCAGCTCGCGCGCGACCTTCAGCTCGTCAGCGCTCAGTTGCTCGAGCGCGCGCTTGGTCACCTCGGCCGGCAGTTCCTCGAACAGCCGCGTGCGGTCGTCGGGTGCCATCTCGTTCAAGACGGCCTTGAGTTGCTCGCTGCCCAGCCGTTGCACGATCTCGGTCTGCTGATCGAGCGGCAGGTACTCGAAGGCCACACCCGCGGTGTCGCGCGGCAGAATGCGGAAGATGAGCCCCGAATCTTCTGCCGGGAGATCGTGGAGGATCTCGGCGATGTCGGCCGGGTCGACCTCCTCGAAAGCGATGCGCAGCGATTCCCAGTCTTTCTTGCTGATCAGCTCTTCGTACTCGGGCTTGAGCAGGTGACCGAGCACGGAGCGTCTTTCAGAGCGCCTTCTTGATCGTCTCTTCGAGCTTCGCCTTCGTCGCTGCGCCGACGACCTGCTCGACCACCTTGCCACCCTTGAACATCAACAGCGTGGGGATGGATTGGATGCCGTACTGCTCGGCGAGCGCGTTGTTCTCGTCGACGTCGACCTTCGCGACCTTGACCTGACCCTTGTACTGGGTGGCCAACGCTTCGAGGGCGGGGGCGATGGCCCGACAGGGGCCACACCAGGTCGCCCAGAAGTCGACGAGAACGGGAACCTGTGACTCGATCACTTCCGACTTGAAGCTCGAGTCCATGACCGTCACGGTGTCTTTGCTCATGGGGTTGAGGTGTAATACCCGGGTCTCAAGTATGCAGGGCAGCGAAAACGACCGGGAGACGACGTGAAGCTCTTTCTGCCGCACAAAACGCTCGAGGAATGGTCTCTCTCCGAGAAGGCCGACCTCGTCGACGGCAAGTTGCTGGTCAAAGACAGCAAGACGACCCACCCGGTCTCCCCTGCGGTGCACTTTTCGAAGCTCGTGTCGGGCGAAGACACGCAGGGCCTGCTCGGTCGCGTGAAAGACACCGCCCAGCTCAGCGCCCTCAACGCCGAACACTTCGCCGATTCCTGCATCATCGGCGAGGCCGCGTACGAGGTGGTCGAGGGCTACGTCACTGAGGTGGTCGCAGCAGCGCCGGCCGGAAAGGGTGACGGCAAGAAGAAGACCCAGTCGCCCGAAGCCGATCTCCTCGCGGCGTTCATCCTCGACAAGCTGTAGTGAGCGGCGCCGTGGCGCGAGTGCTCCTGCTCACCAGTCCTGCCGAATGCGCCGACCTCGCCTTCCTCCTCGAGGAAGAAGGGGTCGACCTCGGCTTCCTCCCCGTGCTCGCCCACACGCGCGACTCGCAGGGCCTGCGGGCCGCAGCCGAACAGTTCACCCGCTTCACGTGGGTCGTCGCGCTCGACAACGCCGTGCTCCGCAGCTTTCTCGAGGGCGTGCACCGCTCTGGCTTCCGCGGCCATCTCGCGCGGGTGCAGTGGCTGTGTGGCGATGGCGCGATGGCGCGCACCATCGAGCGCGCCGGTGGCCTGCCGCGCGTGCCCGCGAACGGAAAGTGGGCGGCTGCGGTCTCGGGCCTCATCAACGACGAAGACGAGGTGCTGATCCTGGCTGCAGGGGAACCGCCTGAGCAGCTCATCGAGGCGCTCGATGCTGCGGGCTGCCACGCCGTGACGGTAAAGGTGGAGGTCGAGAGCCCCACCTTCCCGGAGACGACGGGGCTCGAGGAAAGCGTGGTGGTGGTGCACTCGGTCGCCGCTGCCGAGGCCTGGGCCGCGCTCACGCTGGGCGTCGGCGATCATGCGCCCTCGGTCTCGTGCTGTGGCCCCGATCACGAGCACACCCCTCACCCGACGCCGCTCGCCGAGGCCCGAACCGCGCGGGTCGTCGCCGCCAGCAAGGCCACCGCCGAGGCACTCCAGGGCCTGGGTGTGCAGGTGTACGCAACCGCTGAGGGAACGGCGGCCGATCAAGTGATCGAGGTCGCTCTGAAAGCGCTGGCTCCGGGCTAGGCTCCGCACTCATGAGAGTTGCACGAGCGCTCGCAGCGGTGCTCGCGGTTCCGTTCATCGCCGCGGCTACGACGTTGATTCCCCACACCGTCCAGCAGCGCGCCGAAGCGTCGGATCGCGTGGCCCTGGTGCAGGTGCTCAGCCAGCGCGTCGAAGAGCGGCCGGGGGAGCAATTCCCCCTCAAGACCTACACGCAGGTGGCCATCGGTTCCGACTTCCGCGGCGCGGGGCCCTCGGTGGTCACCATCGTGCAACTCGGCGGCACGGTCGGCGCGACGTCGATGGAGATCCCCGGTGATGCGAAGTTCCGGGTTGGCGAGACCGCCGTCGTCTTTCTGCGCTGCCGCCTCGCGCCCGACCGCTGTCACCTGGTCGCGATGGGGGCCGGCAAGCTCGACGTGATGGGTGAAGACGCCTTCGTGCAGGACCTCACGACGAAGAAGTGGGAACGGAAATCGCTGGCGGCGCTCAGGGCCGAAGTCGCGGGCGGGGTGGCTCGATGATGCTGCGCCGTGTGTGTGTGGTGCTGGCGCTGACGGCATGGCCGGCGCTCGCCGACGACTACCTGCCGTACAAGATGGTCGCCAACCAGCAGAGCCCGTTCACCTTCTACGTTGACTCGCGCAGCAACCGCCCGGCGGGCATCGACTACACGATCATGCAGAACGCCTACGAGCGCGCGCTGGCGACCTGGAATGGCGTCAACTGCTCGTACGTGAAGACACGCTCGCTGGGGCCCAGTGTGGGCGTGGTCTCGAACCCCATCTCGACCATCGACTCGTTCTCCGTCGCCCCGATCTGGATGCTGAACCAGGACCCTGACGCGCAGCAGTTGTTCGGCAACTCGACGTACGTGATCGCCATCACCTTGCCTCGGGCCTACGCAGGCGTGCTGCAGACCTGCGACACCTACTTGAATGGCTTCAACGCCTCGTGGTCGGCCGACGCCGTGACCCCAACAGGTACGAATGACCTCGAGACCGTGGTGCTCCACGAGATGGGGCACTGCCTCGGCCTGGGCCACTATGGCGGCGACAACGAGGTGATGGAGCAGGTGGTGCAGGAAGGCAGCCAGGTGCGCGCCCTCTCGAGCATCGACGTGCAGGTGCTCTGTGCTCGCTACCCGCTCGGAGGCGTGCTCGGTGGGCCCTGTCTGGGTGACGGTGGTTGCACCTCGGCGCTCAAGTGTCTGCAGCAGCCGACCACCAACGGCGTGACGCTCAGGCTCTGCACCGAGGGCTGCAACACGGGCGCAAACGCGACGTGCGACATCCCGCTCTCGTGTCAGTCCAGCAACGCCTTCAGCGCGACCGGCTTCAATGGGGCATGCCTCATGCCCGGCAGCATCATCACGCAGGTCGGCAAGCCCTGCGTCGACGCGCAGCAAGACTGCGGCAACTCGTTCGCGCAGTGCCGTCGGCCCGAGATGGCGTCGGGCACCAACTTCTTCTGGGTCGACGGGTACTGCACCCAGCGCTGTGAAACGGGAGATCCCGTATGCCCTGCCGGCTCGACCTGCGTGACGCTCGACACCGGCCGCATGTGCGGGCAGAGCTGCCGCGTGGGCCTCGCCGATTGCCGCCCCTCGTATGCGTGCGCTCCCATCGACGCGATCGGCACCTCGGGCGTGTGCATCCCCCGCTGCTACAACGACGCTGACTGCGCTGACCCCGTCGGCACGACGTGCCGCACCTGCGACGGGTTGTGTGTGAACCGGCAGAACATTTCCGGGCAGATCGGCGACCTCTGTCAGAACGATTCGAACTGTGGCGCCGGGCAGACCTGTCGCCCGACCGACCCTCGCAGCTCGGTGAAGCAGTGCACCCAACAGTGCGCGCGGGGCTGCGCGGAGTGCCCCAATGGCTCGACCTGCACGCCAGGCGCGGGTGGCGAGCTGTTCTGTCTGCGCGACTGCACGGGGCCCGGCACGTGTCCCGTCGGGTTGCGCTGCGCCGACACCACCGTCGGCAAGTCCTGTCAGCCGCAGTGCTCCATCGACACCGACTGCCCCGTGGGGCAGTTCTGCTACCTGAACGAGTGCTACACGCCGCAGGAAGACGCGGGCTGTGGAACGTTGTGCACGCGGCCCGATGCGGGCAAACCCATCGTGGTGCCCCGGAAGGATGGGGGCGTCGGTGATGGTGGTTCGGGCGGGTGCGGGTGCAGTTCGGTGGATCCGCTCGTGTTGGCTGCGCTTGGTGCGCTCATCGTGGGTCGTCGTCGTTCGAGGAGGCCGTCTTGAAGGTTCAAGGCAACCAGCCCAACGCCATCGCTCCCGCGCCGGCGAAGTCAAAGCCATCCGAGGCCGCAAAGACGCAGGGCCCTCAACCCTCCACTCAGGGCTGGGCCGCCAAGGGCTCTTCGGCCGTTCAGCGCGCTACCCAGAGCAGCGCGCCGGTGGTGACCAACAACGTGCCGAAGGCGGGCATTCGAAGTGCGGCCTTCGAGGGCCAGCTCGACCGCGAGACCCAGTCTCGCAACGTGAGCGGCAACAAGGTCGAGATGCTCTTCGACGGCGTCAACTCGTTCTCCGAGCGCAAGGAGATGATCGAAGGCGCGAAGGAATCGATCTGCTTCCAGACCTTCATCTTCAACAGCGACGAGACCGGTTGGGAACTCGCCAACCAACTCGCGGCGAAGGCCAAAGAGGGCGTCGAGGTGCGGGTGATCTACGACGCGCTTGGCAGCGGGCGGGCTGATCCGAAGATGTTCGAGATGATGAAGGCCGCAGGCGTCGACGTGAAGGCCTACGGCGAGAAGTACAAGCTGTGGGACATCAACGATCGCTGGCACGAGAAGCACCTCATCGTCGACGGGCGCGCCTCGATTCAGGGCGGCATGAACATCGCCAACGAATACGCGCTCGGGGGCTCGGGCAAGCAGATCTTCTCTCGCGGTGGGAAGGGCAGCGAGGCATGGCGTGACGCCGACATGAAGCTGCAGGGGCCTGCCGTGGCCGACACGATGAAGGCCTTCGTGCGCAACTGGGAAGAGATGGGCGGTGCGCTCTCAGCGGCCGACCGCGCGAAGCTCTTCCCGACGCTCGAGCCCGTGGCGGGCGGCGCGGGCACCTCGGTGCGCGTGGTGCAGAGCAACCCTGAGGTGAAGGGCCTCGTTGGCACCAACGACAAGCTCTACCTGCGCGCCATCGAGAACGCCCAGAAGAGCATCACCATCGAGAACGCATACTTCCTTCCGCCCCCCGAGATCCGCAAGGCGCTCATCGACGCGGCGAAGCGCGGGGTCGAAGTGAGGGTGATGACCAACAGCAAAGAGGCGAACGACATGGGCTTCGTGTCGGACGCGGCGCGCCACTTCTACGACGACATGATCAATGCCGGCGTGAAGGTGTACGAGAAGTACGGCGGCACGTTGCATTCCAAGACGGCCACCTTCGACGGCGAGTTCAGCGTCGTCGGCTCGGTGAACATGAACGGCCGCTCGAAGAACACCGACGCCGAGGTCTCGCTGGCGGTGACCGACAACGCCACCGCGCAGCAGTTGGAACAGCGATTCGCCTCGGGCCTCTCGCAGACCAAACAGGTCACCGCGCAAGAGCTGGGCAAAGAGTCGTTCATGACCAACCTCAAGCAGTGGGCGCTCTCGACGCTCGCGTGGACGTTCTGATGGCCTCGCTCGACTCGGTGCTGGAACAGGCACGAAAGAAGGAACAGGCAGGCGATCTGGTGGGGGCCCAGGCGGTGGTCGATGCCGTGCCCGAGCAGGAACGCACGGGCGCCTGGCACTATGTGCGCGGGGCGATGGCGGTGCGGGCAGGGCGCCTCGACGAAGGGGTCGCTGAGCTCGAGAAGGCCGTCAAGCGCGAGCCCGAGATCGCCGAGTATCGATCCAACCTCGGCGCCGCGCTGCTCGAGAAGGTGAAGGCGGGCGACACCTCGCTCGCGACGCAGGCGCTGGAACAGCTCGAGCTGGCCGTCAAGTGGGGCGCGACGCTGCCCGAGGTGTACGCGAACCTCTCGTTCGCGCGGCTGGCCACGGGTGACGCGACTGGTGCGCTCGCCGCCGCTGACGTCGGCATCCGCATTGACGAGAAGCACGTGCCCTCGCATTACAACCGTGCCGCGGCGCTCAACGCGTTGAACCAGCTGGTGCCGTGCCTGGCGACGCTCGATGAGATCCTGAAGCTGGCTCCGGGGTTCGCGCCGGCGGTGCAGAGTCGGGCCAATACCCTCAAGAAGATGGGGCGGGCTTGAAGCGCGCGCTGCTGCTGGCGGCGCTGATCTTCGTCGGGTGTCCCAAAGGCGGCGATGACGTCGACCCGAAGATCAAAGCCGATGGTCACTACCTTCAGGGGCAGGCCGCGTGGCTCAAGGGTGACTTCGAGACCGCACACAAAGAGTTCGCGGAAGTGAAGAAGCTGAACCCCGCCGACCCGCGGTTGCCGGCGGCGGAGGGCGAGGTCTTCATGGCGGAGATCAAGATCGCCGAGGCCATCGAACAGTTCGAGGCGGCGACGAAGCTCGACCCGAAGCGCGGCACCAACTGGTCGCGGCTGGCGTACCTCTACGGGTTGAAGGGCGAGAAGGCGAAGTCGCGAGCCGCGGTGAACAAGGCGCTGGCCGCGAACCCGAAAGACTTCAACGCGCTCGACTCGCTGGCCGATCTGCAGCTGGGCGAGGGCAAGGTCGACGACGCCGTGAAGAGCCTGGTGGCAGCCAGTGAGTCGGCCCCCGACGGCCTCGACTTCGTGATGCGCGCCGCGGGTGAGCTGCAAAAGGTGAAGCGCAGCGACGAGGCGCTGGCGGTGCTCGAGGCGGCGCGCGGGCGAGGCATCAAGGGCGCTGCGTTGTTCGGCGAGCTCGGCGATCGGTACATCGTGAACGGCAAGCTCGATGAGGCGCTGACCGCGTACACCGAGGCCGCGAAGGCGGAGCCGAAAGATCCCGCGTACTGGGAGCTGGTCGGCGAGGTGCAGAACAAGCTGGGTCATGTCGCCGAGGCGGAACAGGCCTTTCAGGCCTCGCTGAAGGTGAAGGACCGAGGCGTCGTGCACGTCGCGCTGGCGCGGCTGTGCCAGGCGAAGAAAGACGAAGCGTGCATCAAGGCTGAGCTCGACAAGGCGCTCGAGACGGCTTCGGGCGAAGAGACGCGCGAGACGATCGAGCTGGCAGAGCTGCTCGCCTCACTGGGCCGAAAGAAAGACGCGTTGGCGCTGTTTCGTTCGCTGAGTGAAGAGAGCGAGCAGAAGCTCAACGTCGAGCTCCACGTGCGCACCGCGCGGCTGGCGCGCGAGCTGAAGGACGAGGTCACCGAGAAGGCAGCGTGCACCCGCGCGCTCTCGAATGGTCAAGCCGGCATCAAGTGCCCGTAGTCAGGCTCACCGTCGGCCTGAGCTCTTCACGTGACGGTTGAGAGCGGTCCGCCTCGAACGCCCTTGCCGCCCTCAACCCGCCACGAGAATGATCTTCACCACCTCGGGTGGCGCGCCCACCCGCATCGGCGGCCCCACGAAGCCACAGCCGCGCGACGTGTAGAGGTGCGTGCCCTCGTGCACTGAGAGGCCCGCGTTGCGAGAGCCCCAGATCACATCGCCGATCAGATTGGCCGGGAACATCTGGCCACCGTGCGTGTGCCCTGAGAGCTGAAGACCGATCTTCTTTTCAGCCACCTTCTCGAGCCCGCTCGGCTGGTGCGCGAGCAGCACCGAGGCCCGCTCGAGATCGCGCCCCGCAGTCGCCGCCTCGAGATCGTACCCATTGGGCGCCCACTTCGCGCCGTAGTCATCGACGCCGATCAGATCGAACGACGCGCCCGGGTCGCCAATCACCACGCTGCGGTTGCGCAGCACGGCGAAGTCGATGCCCTCGAGCTCGCGCGCCCACTCTTCCCAGCCCGAGTAGTAGTCGTGGTTGCCCGACACGAAGAACGTGCCGAACCGGGACTTCAGGTTGCGCAGCCGCGCCACGTACCTCCCGATGGCGTTGGGCGTGCCGTCGACGAGATCGCCGGTGATGGCGATGAGGTCGGGCCTGGCGCCGTTCGCGGTGTTCACCAGCTGATCGAGGAACTTTTCCTGGATGATCGCCCCGACGTGCACGTCACTGAGCTGCACGATGCTGAACCCGTCGAGTGCCTTCGGCAGGCCGGGCAGCTTCACCGGCACCTCGGTCACCTCGGGCGGGCTGAACGCGCGCCAGCTGCCGAACGCCGTCACGCCCCCGCTCACCACGAGCGCACCCGACGCTGCGACGCGCGAGAGGAAGAGCCGACGCTCGGGGGCGATCTCCTGCGTGGGGGCGGCAGGGTCTTTCGCCTTCACGAGCCGCCGCTCGCGCCGCTTCGCCACCCACTTCACGAACTCGATGCCCATGAGCGCCATCAGCACGTACATGAAGAGGCCCCAGCCGATGAGGACGAACGTGGTCAGCATCGGCGGCGGCATCTGATCGCGGAACGCAAAGCGAACGATCGGCACCGCGAGGAACATCGCCGCCAGCAGCGAGCCGAGGGCCGCCCGCACTTTGGGTGAAGTCACGGTGTCGCGCACCGTGCGCCGGTAGACGAAGCGCGAGGCGAGCGCGAAGCCGACGAGGATCAGGCCAGCGAAGAGGATTCGGGGCAGCAGCATCGGCGAAGGTCCTAACCGCCATCATGGGTTCCTGCTTCCCCGACGTCGAGCCTTCACACCATTTCACGAAGCGACGGGGCGGCCCCGCGCAGCGAGCGCAGCCCCGACGGCGATGCCGCCCATCGCGCCAAAGATGAGGGCGGTGATCAGATCGACGTACCCCGTCCACTGGGGGGGCTGCACGACGGTGAGCAGGCCCTGCGCGAGATCGAACACCTTCGCGTCGCGCCACACCTTGATCGCCGCGAGGAGCACCGAGAGCCCGAGCATCAGCGCGAACGTGCCCAGGCCCGCACTCACCGCGCGCACCCACAGCGCGCCCGCGCTCCATGGGGGGCCTGGCGGCAGCGCCTCGACGGCTTCCCCGGTGATCTCCTTCGGTTCCTGACCCCACGGCACGAAGCGGCCCAGCATCACCATGCCGGGGATCCCGAAGGCCATCGTGACGAGGAAGAAGTCGCGCCAGCCGATCGCGTCGGCCATCACCCCCGCGAGTGGCCCCACGAAGGTGCGCGCGAGGCCGACGAGGCTCGAAAACAGGGCGTACTGCGTCGCCGAGAAGCGCTTGTCGGTGAGGCGCAACAACAAGACGCCGAACGCGCCCCAGCCCATGCCTCCGGTCAGCGTCTCGATGAAGATCGCGAGTTGCAGCGGCACGTTGAACGAGACGCCGAGCACCGGGAGCGAACCCGTGGTCGGCTCGATCACCGCGACCACGGCGTAGCCGGCGTTGGAGACGATCTGCAGCACGCCGCACACCCACAACGCGCGGCCGGTGCCGAAGCGCGCAGCAAAGAGGCCGCCGAGCACGGTGCCGAGCAGGGTGCCCCCGACGCCGACGCCGCCGCGCAGCACGCCCACGTCGAACGCCGAGAAGCCCTTCTGCAACAGAAACGGGCTCACCAGCGCGCCGGCGATCGAGTCGGCGAGGCGGTAGAGCAGCACGAACAAGATGATCTCGATCGCGCGCGGGCGGCCGAGCAACCCCACGAAGGGCAGCCACACGGCTTGCTTGAGCGTCGTCGGCTTCACCACGTCTTCAGGCGGCGACGGCGCCCACCAGGTGACGCCGATGAGCAGCACGAAAACAGCGCCCTGGCCGACGATGGTCCACCCCCAGCCCCACACGGGGCCCAGCGAGATGGCGATGTTCCCCGAGAACCACAGGCCCACGCGGTACATCGCGCTTCGCGAGCCGACCATCGCGCCGTGCTCGTGCGGCTGCAGAGCATCAACTGCATAGGCGTCGTAGACGATGTCCTGCGAGGCGCTGGCGAACGAGATCAAGAAGGCCAGACCTGCGACGAGCAGCACCTGCGAGCCGGGCGGCGCAGGCAGGGTGGCGCACTCGGCGCTCCCCGGCAGACACGCGGGAATGCCGAAGGCCACCACGCCGAGCACGATCACCCCGAGGGCGAGCAGCAGCTGGCAGATCACGATCCACCCGCGCCGCGAATCCATGAAGGGCGGGCGCAGCCGGTCGAGCAGTGGTGACCAGAGGAACTTGAAGCCGTAGGGCAGCTGCACCAGCGTCAGCAGGCCAATGGTCTTGATGTCGACGTGCGCCAGCGCCAGCCACGCGGGGACCGAGGTGATCACCAGCCCGAGCGGCAGGCCCGACGACAACGACAACAGTGTGATGGGCGCGAGACGCTTGCCGAAGAAGGCCTGGGCCAGCGTCGCGCGCGGGGGTGTGCTCACGCGGTCGGTTTGGGCGGGAACTTCACGACCTCGACCATCGGCGTATTCGTCTTCGCCAGGCCACCCACGCCAGCGGTGATGCGCGTGTGCGCTTCCTTGTGCTGGTGATCAGGCGCCTCAGAGCTGCCGCGCTTGAACCAGGGATCGGACGGGTGCGTCACCGGCGGGCCCTTGAGCAGCCGCGGAATGTCGTACACAAAGTCCTGCCGCGAGTACCCGCTGGGGGTGTGCGTGTAGGTGTCCATGCGGATGGCGTCTTTGGGGCACGCGTCGACGCACAACCCGCAGACCACGCAACGCAGCTCGTCGATCACGAACGCGCGGGGGTACTTCTCGATCACGCGCGAACCCGCGCTCTCGTCTTCCGACTCGTACTCAGCCGCCTCGATGTAGATGCACTGCGCCGGGCAGATGGTCGCGCACATGTAGCAGGCCACGCAGCGCGGCTTGCTGGGGTCGTCTTCCCGCGGCACCAATCGGTGCAGACCGCGGTACCCGTCGGGGTAGTCGACCTTCTCTTCGGGGTACTGCACGGTGACGACCTTCGACATGCCCTCGCGGTCGAGAACCTTGTTGCTCCGGTCGCGCTCGCCGATCAGGTTCTTGAAGAAGTACTTCGCCGTGATGGCGAGCCCCTTCACCAACTCGGGGACGTAGCTGCGCTCACGAACGTCTTCTTCGACGAGCTGCTTCTGAGGCTCGGCGGCGTGGCCGTGGCCGTGTGTGAGGTTCGCCATGGGTTCGTGCCTTTAGTGAGTGTTGGCCGGCAGGGCTGCGTGGCCGTGTCCGTGGTCGTCGTGCCCGTGATTGTCGCCGTGGCCGCCGTGACCGTCATCGGCGTGCGCTTCTTCGTCGCGCACCTGCCGGGGCGGGGTGAGGGTGAGGAAGGCAAACACGCCCATCACGGCGAACCCGAAGATCGCGAGCGCGCGCAGCGACGGATCCCACAGGATCAGCGCGCCGCTGACGAAGAGGTTCGCCAGCCCAAGCGGCAGGAGGATCTTCCAGCCGAGGTTCTGCACCTGGTCGTAGCGGAAGCGGGGGAACGTCCACCGGATGAGGAGCTGCAGGAAGATCAGCGCCAGCACCTTGAGCCAGAACACCGTGCCGTAGAGCGCGCCGAGCAGCAGCGGGAAGTCGCGGAAGATCTGCTGGCCCTGCAGCCACTCGTTGCCGAACGGCAGGTACCAGGCGCCGAAGAAGATGGCGACGAGCACGCCCGAGAGCACCACGACCTCGACGAACTCCGAGATCATGAAGAGACCGAATTGCATGCCCGAGTACTCGAGGAAGTAACCGACGATCTCCGATTCACCTTCGGGCGTATCGAAGGGCGCGCGCTTGGTCTCTGCGAACGACGCCGCGAAGAAGAGCAGGAAGCCCAGCGGCTGAAGGAAGATGCCCCACTGCGGCAAGCCGACATCGAAGGTGCCGAGGCGGGTCGACCAGAGGTACGCGGCCTGCGATTCCGCCATGCCGCCCGCACCCGCGAGCCGCACCGTGCTGAAGCAGATCATCATGCCCACCAGCGAGAGACCGAGCGCGACCTCGTAGCTGATCATCTGCGAGCTCGCGCGAACACCACCGAGCAGCGCGAACTTGTTGTTCGACGACCAGCCCGCCAACGAGGTGCCGTATACGGCGAGCGAGGCGATGGCGAAGAGGTAGAGCAGGCCGAAGTCGGGGTTCGCCGCGACCATCATCACCTCGTTGCCGAAGACTTTGAGCGTCGGGCCGGCAGGGACGATCGCGAACAGCGCGAACACCGGGCCGAAGGCGAGCATGGGGGCCAGGTTGAAGAGGAACTTGTTCGCCGCCTTGGGGCGGAAGGCTTCCTTGGTCAGCATCTTCACCACGTCGGGCGCGATGTGCGGCAGCCCGAAGAGCGCGTTGTTCTTCAGCCCCGGGATCGGCACCCGAATGCGGTTGGGGCCGACACGGTTCTGAATGAGGGCCGACCACTTGCGCTCGGCCATGGTGAGGAGCGTGGCGACGATCATCACGCCGCCCACCATCAGCACCAGCATCGCGCCGATGTTGCCCAGCCCGGGGAAGCCGAGCTTGTCGACGCCGAGCATCTCGAGCCCACCAGCCACTGCGTAGGCCGTGGCCATCAAGCCGAAGAAGCCACCGACGATGAGACCGGCGCTGATGAAGACGAATCCGAGGCGCATGGTTCAGGTACCCGAGGGGAGGGTGGGGAGGGACAGGCCGCGCACGTTCGGCGCACCCTGCTCGCGCCAACCGGGAGGACGGCCATCGGAGCTCGCCGGCATGCTGCCGATGCCGGGGCGCACCTGGTTCATGGGGGCCTTCTTGTCCCACTCGAAGGTGGCGAACTCGGGCACCGAAGGCGCGAGCTGCTTGAAGACCTCGCGCGAAGAGGCGACCTTCATCTCGAGGTTCATGGCGCGGGCGAGATCCACGACCCACTTCCACTGCGGCTGCGAGTCGCCCTTCGGCGGGTAGGCCCGGCGCACGCGCTGGGTGATGCCGTCGCCCTGCGTGAAGCTGCCTTCGTCTTCGACGTGCGTCGACGCAGCGAGCACCACGTGGGCCGCGAGCGTGACCTTGTTCTCGTTGGTCGCCGCGACGACGAGCGCGTCGAGCTTGCCCGCGAACGCAGCGAAGGCCTCTTCGTCGGGCACGTCTGCGCCGAGCGCATAGACGGCCGTGACGGTGCCCTTGTCGATGGCGGTGGTGAGGTCCCCGAAGGCCTTGAGCTCGAGCCCCAGGCCGCGGGCGATCGCCTCGAGCCCCTTGCGGTTGGGGTTCTTGTCGGCCGTGATGAGGAAATTGTCGGCCTGACCGCCGGGGCGGCCCGACGCGTAGACGGCCTTCGCCTTGAGCACGTCGCGCGCAAACGCCAGGCCCGCCAGCAGATCTTCATTCGACGAGACCGGCGAGGCGACGATCGCCACCTTGCCCGCGTTGGCCTGCAGCTTCTCGACCGCAGCCTTCACCGCGTCGAGGCGCGAGACTTCTTTCGCGCCGTCGCCCTTGCCGGTGCTGCTCTGGTTGACGCGGTGCTTGTTGAGCGACTTGTACGAGAGACGGCCGCCGTCACACATCCAGCTCTTGTTGATGGCCTCGTTCTCACGCGGGCGGAAACGGTACGTGTCCTGGCCCATGTAGTCGGCGTAGGTGCTGCAGCCTCGCGAGCAGCCGGTGCAGATCGACGGCGCGGCCGAGAGGAACCACGCGCGGGCGCGGAAGCGGAAGTCGGTGTTGAGCAGGGCGCCGACCGGGCAGATGTCGACGATGTTTCCCGAGTAGTTCGAATCGAGCTTCCCGTACGCGGGCGAGATGTCGACCACCTCGTGCGAGCCGCGGCCGAACACCCCGAGCTGGGGGGCCTTCGCGACCTCGCTCATGAAACGCACGCAGCGGGTGCAGAGCACGCAGCGCTCCTGATCGAGCACCACCAGGTCATTCAATTTCTTGCGCTTGTTGCGCAGCACCTTCGCGCCCTCGAGGCGCGACGGCGTGAAGTCGTACTTCATGTAGTAGTCCTGCAGCTTGCACTCACCGGCCTGATCGCAGATCGAGCAGTCGACCGGGTGGTTGAGGAGCAGGAACTCCATCACCATCTTCTGCTGACCACGCACCTTGTCGCTGCTGGTGGTGATCTTCACCCCCTCGCTGATGCCGGTCTGGCACGCAGGCACGAGCTTGCCCGGAGGCGCGGACGACGACTCGACCATGCACATGCGGCAGTTGGCCGCGACGCTGAGGCGGGGGTGGTAGCAGTAGTAGGGAATGTCGACGCCGACGGTCTTCGCCGCGTCGATCATGTTGGTGCCCGGCTTGGCGACGACTTCCTTCCCGTCAACGGTGAAGGTCACCATGCCCGGGTTCTTCGGGGGCGGAGGCGTCGGCGGGCCGGGAGGCGGCGGAGGCTTCGGGGCTTCGGCTGCAGCCTTCTTCTCGTCACTCACTGCTCGACCTCCCCGCCAATCATGTTGATCGTATCGAACGTCGGAATCAGGTCGGCGAGCATGCGGCCTTCGCACATGCGACCCAACCCCGAGAGCAGCTGGAAGCCGGGCGCGCGCACGTGGCACTTGTACGGTCGGCCGCTGCCGTCGCTGCGCAGGTACCAGCCGAGCTCGCCGTTGGCCGATTCGGTCGAGTGGTAGATTTCACCAGCCGGCACGGGCACGCCTTCCATCACCAGCTTGAAGTGAGAGATGACGCCTTCGATCGAGCCGTAGACGTCTTCTTTCGGCGGCAGCGCGATGCGCCAGTCGTCGATGAGTACGGGGCCCGAGGGCAGGTCCCGGATCGCCTGACGCACCATCTTGATCGACTCGCGAATCTCGAGCACGCGCATGTAGTAGCGATCGAAGTTGTCGCCGTTGACGCCGACGGGCACTTCGAAGTCGAGCTTGTCGTAGACCCAGTACGGCCTGGCCTTGCGCACGTCGTACTTCACGCCGCACGCGCGCAGGCACGGGCCGGTGAACCCGAAGTCGAGCGCGTCGTCTTTGGTGATGATGCCGGTGCCGCGCGTGCGATCGGTGAAGATGCGGTTGCGCGTCATCAGCCCGTCGACTTCCTTGCCGAGCTCTTCGATCTTCTCGAGGCTCTTCAAGACCTTGTCGGTCCACCCCGGCGGGAGGTCGCGGTTGAGCCCACCAACGCGGCCGTAGCTGGTGGTGAGGCGCGCGCCGGTCAGCTCCGTGATGCGGTCGGTGATGAGCTCGCGGCCTTCGATGGCGTAGAGGAAGGCGCCGAAGCCGCCCAGCTCGAGCGAGAGGGCGCCGGCCGTCGTGAGATGGCTCGCGATGCGGTGCAGCTCAGCGCCGATCACGCGGATGTATTTTGCGCGCTCGGGGATCTCGATGCACATCAGCTCTTCGACGGCGGTGAGGAAGCCGAAGTTGTTGTGCAGCGCGGCGACGTAGTCGAGCCGGTCGGTGTACGGCAGGCACTGCGTCCACGTGACGTTCTCGCAGCTCTTCTGGAAGCCGCGGTGGAGGAAGCCGATCTCGGTGTCCATCTTCACGATGGTCTCGCCGTCGAGCTCGATCTTGAGGCGAACCGTGCCGTGGGTCGCGGGGTGCGACGGGCCCAGGTTCACCACCATGTTTCGCGTCTGGAGATGCGCTTCGAGCTCGTCTTCGCTCGGAGTCGGATCGTATTCGTCACCGGCTGCTGCCATGGGTGTCCTCGGTGGGTGCTGCGAAGTTCGGGAAGAGAGAAATCAGTCCTGCACGCCGTTGGTGCCGGGGCCGCGGTAGATGTCCTTGAGGGGACGTTCGGTGGTGAGGTTCTGTCGTCCGCGCAGCGGGTAGTCTTTGCGCAGCGGGTGACCGACGAACTCTTCGTACATCAGCATTCGGCGCTTGATGCCGCCGGCGAACACCACTCCGTAGAAGTCCCACACGAAGCGCTCGCCCCACTCGGCGCCCTGGTAGACCTTCATGATCGTGGGGATGTCTTCACCCTCGTTGACGCGCACCTTGAGGCGCACGTGCTCGTTCCGCTCGATGTTCTTGAAGAAGTAGAGCACCTCGAAGCGCGGGTCTTGTTCCTCTGGCGGGAGGTGCAGGCGATCGACCGCGTCCATCGAGATGAAGAGGCGGAAGCCGAGGCGCTCTTTCAAGAGCTTCGCCACTTCGACGATGTGCTCACGCTTGATGACGCCCCACGCGTCACCGGGGCGATCGGTGTACCGCTCGAGGACTGCATTGGGGATCTGAGCCTGAATCTGGTCGAGCGCGAAGGTGCTCACGGGGAACCTCTGTCGAATGAAACCGCGCAGTTCTTCTAGCGAGCCCCCCCCCGGAGTCAACGTGAAATGCAGAGGGTTTCCCGAGAGTTAGCCGCGCTGATGGCTCACTGGACCCCAGTGACTTCACCGTTCTCGGTCAGATCGAGGTTGTAGGCGGCGGGCACCTTCGGCAGCCCCGGCATGGTGAGGATCTCGCCGGTCAGCGCGAGCAGAAAGCCAGCCCCCGCCGACGCCCGCACGTGGCGCACGGTGACGGTGAAGTCGGTGGGCGCGTTTTCCTTCTCGGGGTCGTCGGACAGCGACAGGTGCGTCTTGCCCATGCACACCGGCAGCCCGCCCAGGCCCCAGCTGCTCAGCTTTTCGAGATCTTTCTTCGCCGTCGCTGCGAGCTCGGCGCCCTTCGCGCCGTAGACCTTCCGGGCGATGGCGTTCACCTTCGCCTCGAAGGAATCGGTCAGCTCGTAGGTGAACTTCGGGGTGGTCGAGGGGGTCTTCAGCGCGTCTTGCACGAGGGCCGCGACCGCCTCGCTGCCCACTCCGCCTTCGAGGAAGCCCTTGTTGCGGGCCACCGCGACGCCCTCGAGCTTTGCGAGCTTCTCGACGAGCTGCAGCTCGTCTTCCGTGTCCTGAGCGAACACGTTGAGCGACAGCACTGGCGTGATGCCGAAGCCGCGAATCGAGGCGATGTGGCGGCGTACGTTGGCGAAGCCCTGCTCAATCGAGGCCAGCCCGGGTGCGTCACCGCCGTGGGCCCGCATCGCGCGCGCGGTCACCACCAGCACCACGGCCGCCGGCCACAGCCCACTCATGCGGCACTTGAGGTCGAGGAACTTCTCTCCGCCGAGATCGAACGCAAAGCCGGCTTCGGTCACCACCACGTCAGCGAGCGCGAGGGCCGAGCGCGTCGCCATCACCGAGTTGCACCCGTGCGCGATGTTGGCGAACGGCCCGCCGTGCACGAGGGCCGGGACGCCTTCGGTGGTCTGCGCGAGGTTGGGTAACAGCGCGTCGCCCAGCAGCGCAGCCATCGAGCCCATCGCGTTCAAGTCGCCTGCGGTGATGGGCTTGTTGTCTTTGTCGGTGCCGACGATGAGCCGGGCCAGGCGCGCCTTCAGGTCCTTGACGCTGTCTGACAGACACAGCGTCGCCATCACTTCGCTCGCCGCGGTGATGTCGAAGCCGTCTTCGCGGGGCACGCCGCTGGCCGGGCCGCCAAGTCCGATGACGGTGTTGCGCAGGAAGCGATCGTTCATGTCGATGCAGCGCTTCCAGCTCACCGTCTTGAACTTCTTCTGATCGAAGTTGATCGCGTTGTCGATCAACGCCGCGAGCAGGTTGTTCGCCGCGGTGATCGCGTGCAGGTCGCCGGTGCAGTGCAGGTTGATCTGCGCGCTCGGCAGCAGCATCGCCTTGCCGCCACCGGTGCCGCCGCCCTTCGCGCCGAAGACGGGCCCGAGCGATGGCTCCCGCAGTGCTGCCATCGCGCTCACGCCGCGTCGCGCGAGGCCCTGCGCGAGGCCGATGGAGGTCGTCGTCTTGCCCTCTCCGTACCTGGTGGGCGTCATCGCGGTGACGAGCACGAGCTTCCCCTTCGGCCCGCGCTCGCGCAGGCGGTTCACCGTCTGCCAGTTCAGCTTGGCCAGGGGCCCGAGCGGAATGAGATCTTCGGTGCTGAGGCCAGCCTTCTTCGCGACGTCGATGATGGGGAGCATGGCCTGCGATCTAGCGCGCGCAGAAACCGCGCGTCGACAACGACCCGCACGCAGACCCTGCGTCAGCGCCCTCGTGTCTTCGCCAGCTTCGGGGTGCCACGAGAAATGCAGTGCAAGCGTCCATGAGCCAGCTCACGCACCCGCCAGAACCCGAGATCGCCCTGTCCACCCGGCTGTTCATCTACGTGCTGGGGGGCGCGCTCGCGTTCGTCTTCGCGACCCTCATGGTCATGCTGTTCATGTCGCCCAACTGAACGTCACTCGAAGGCCAGCGCGCGCTCGAAGTCAGACGGGTTGCTCGAGGCTTCCTTGGCGACCTCGACGGTGATCTGCCCCGCGCGGAGCAGCTGCACGAGGTGCTGGTCGAAGCTCTGGGTGCCGAGAATGTCGTGGCTGCGCTCGAGGAAATCTTTGATCTCGTGGGTGCGCGTGGGGTCCTTGATGAACTCCACCACCGAGAGGTTCGAGACCATGATCTCGGCCGCCACCACGCGGCCCTTGCCCGAGGCGTGAGGCAGCAGGCGCTGCGAGATGCTGCCCTTGAGGTTCTCTGACAGGCGGTTGCGAACGCCCGTCTGCGCCTCGGGCTCGAAGACGCCGATGATGCGGTTGATGGTGCGGTACGCGTCCTGGGTGTGGACGGTGCTGAGCACGAGGTGGCCCGTCTCAGCGGCCTTGATGGCGATCTCGATGGTCTCGGCGTCGCGCATTTCGCCGACGAGGATCACGTCGGGATCCTGCCGGAGCGCGGCGCGCAGGGCCTTGCCGAAGCTCGGCGTGTCGGGGCCGATCTCGCGCTGCATGAGGCGTGAGAACTTGTCTTCGTGCACGAACTCGATCGGGTCTTCGATCGTCACGATGTGCTTGCGGTAGTGCTGGTTGATGTAATTGACCATCGCCGCGAGCGTGGAACTCTTGCCCGAGCCCGTGACGCCGGTGACGAGAATGAGCCCGCGATCTTCCTGGCTGATCTTCTCGAGCACCTTGGGCAACCCGAGCTTCGCGAAGTCGGGCACCTGGAGGGGGATCGAGCGCATCACGGCGCCGAGGTGGCCCTTGTTGCGGAAGATGTTGGCGCGGAAGCGGCCGACCCCCTCGAGCGGGTAACTGGTGTCCCAGTCTTGCAACTCGTCGAGAGACCCCTTGTAGAGGCTCTTCTCGAGCAGGTGCCGCGCGATGCGCGCTGTGTCTTCCGGCTGCAGGGCAGGGACCTTGACGGGCAACAGCTGGCCGTTGACGCGCAGGGCAGGCGACGAGCCGACCTTGAAGTGAATGTCGGAAGCGCCGTTCTTCACGGCCGCAGCGAGGAATTGGTTGAAGGTCGGAAGTTCCATGTGCGTGTCCCCCTCGATCAGCGCGTGACGACCTGGGCCTTCGCCAGCGCCATGTTTGCCCGGCGCAGACGGTCGGCCATGGTGCGAATGAACGAGCGGTAGACCTTCACCGCGAGCTTGTCGTCGCCGGCGAGGATCTTGTCGAACTCAGCGCGTGGCATCTTGAGCAGGCGACACTGGCTCGCGGTGGTGATGCGCGCCGAGGTGAGCACGTCGTCGATGAGCGACATCTCACCGAACAGCTCGCCCTCGCGGAGGCGGCCGAGTTCCTCACTCTGGTCGTGCTTGCCGTCACCGTCGACGTCGCGGCTGACGATCACTTCGCCTTTGCCGATGACGTACAGCGCGTCGCCCAGCGCGTTCTGCTCGATGACGACAGTGCCGGGCGGCACGTCCTGGTACTGAATGATGCCGCCCAGTCGGGACGTCTCATCGAAGGTGAGCTTCTGAAAGAGGTGGAGCTTCTGCAGCAGCTCCACGCCCTCGAATTCGCCGAATCCGGTCAGTTCGAGTTCCACGGTGCGGGGAGACTACCTGCTGCAATGAGCAGCGGCAGTGAAAGACGAAGAGATCCCCGCGATGCCGCGCACTTCGACGTGCGCTTCACCCGCGTGAAGGATGCGGCGCGGGCGTTCAACGCCTCTTCGCTCAACTTCTCGTCGGGCGGCCTCTGTGTGCGGTCGACGTCGCAGTACCAGATCGGTGAAGCGCTCTCGTTCGCGCTGACCATCGAGGGCTCGGTGTTCGAGCTCGAGGGCGTGGATTCGGGGCGACGCGGTCGGCGTGCGCTTCGTCAACGTGCTGGGCGACATACGCGATCGGCTCGAGCGTGGCGCACAGCCTGGCGAAGACCACGCCACGTGTACCCAGAGCTACTTCAGGCGGAAGACGCCGAGGTTGGCCGGTTCGAAGCTGCACGCCTTGAAGAACGTCGCGATTTCTTCGGTGACGGCGCCAAAGGTCTGCACCTCGAGGCGCTTCACCGAGAGCACCCTGGCCCGCTCGACGACGCGCTTGAGCAGCTCACGGCCCACGCCCCTCCGGCGCCACGCGGTTGCGACGTTGAGCTCATCGATGCAGCCCGCACGCCCACCGGTCTTGAGCACGGGGCGATGCGAGAAGGTGATGAAGCCGATCACCTTGTCGAGCTGATCGGCGGCCACCATCAGCTCCATCTCGGGGTGGCTGATGATCCACGTCACGGTGTTCGGGTCAGCGACGGCCCCGACCTCGGAGAGCAGGGCGACGATGGGCGCGGCGTCTCCACGGCGGGCAGGTCGGACCCTGAAGTGAATGGGAGGTGGCGTCATCGAAGCGGCCATCAATCAGCAGTGTAGGCCCGTGGGCGCGGGAAGCCAAAACTCAGCCGAGGCTGGCGTTCGTTCGCGGGATGCCCGGCTTCCCCACGTGGCTGAACCGGGCCGTCCACGCGCCCCAGCCACCCGCGGCGAGCGCGAAGGCGAACCAGCGCACGACGCACCGTGAAGTGCATGCCGGGCCTTCACACGTCGACGAGGAAGACTTCGACTGCGAGATCGAGCAATTCCCGCGAGAGCGCCGCCGGCTGCCCGCGGTAGCGCGCCGCGTCTTTCACCAGTTGCACGAGATCGCGCGGGTGGCAGCTGCGCAGATCCAGCGAGCGCGGCTTGTAGGTGTGCTCGAGGAGGTAGCTGACGGCCTGCTCGACGTAGGGGATGCCGCTCGCCTCGCACACGCGCTTGAAGATGGTGCGGTACTGCTTCTCGTCGGGGTTGCCGACCTCGATCTTGTATTTGATGCGGCGGAGGAAGGCCTCGTCGACGAGCTCTTTGGGGTCGAGGTTGGTCGAGAAGACGATCAATTGATCGAACGGAATCTCGAACTTCTTGCCGGTGTGCAGGGTGAGAAAATCGACGCGCTTCTCGAGCGGCACGATCCACCGGTTCAAGAGGTCGGTGGGGTGCACCTTCTGGCGACCGAAGTCGTCGATCAGCAACATGCCGCCGTTGGCCTTCACCTGAAACGGCGCTTCGTAGAATCGCGCGGTGTCGGAATAGATGAGATCGAGTGTCTCGAGCGTGAGCTCACCGCCGACGATCACCGAGGGGCGACGACAGACTTCCCAGCGGTGATCCATCTCGAACTGCGCGCGGCGGCCTTGCGCGTCGCGGCCCATCTCGAGCGCGACCGGGTGGTGAATGAGACGATCGAAGACCTTCACGATCTGCCCATCGATCTCCAGACAGTGCGGGATGAACGCCTCGCCGCCGAACATGGCGCTGATCGCCTCGGCCAGTGACGTCTTCCCGTTCCCCGGTGGCCCGTAGAGGAACAGCGAGCGCCCCGAGTTCACCGCGGGCCCGAGCTTGTCGACGATGTTCTCGGGCACCACGAGGTGCGCCAGGGCCAGCTCGAGCTGCTTGCGCGTGACGGTCGGCGTCTCGCGCGTCTGCTGGTGAATGAGCGCGTTGTACTGCTCGATGGGCACGGGCGCGGGGCCGACGTAGGTGGTGCGCTCGAGCGCGTCGCGGGCGTACTCGCGGCCCTTGTCGGTGAGCTGAAAGTCGACGCTCACGCGACCGAAGCCCTTGCCGCCGCGCAGGTCGACGAGCTTCTCGGTGGCGAGGTGGTTGATCACTTCTTCCACCACGCCCGTCCACGGCAGCTTCAGCTGATCGGCCACCTCCGCGCCGGTCGCCATGCCCTGGTAGTAGAAGAACTTGAGCGCGAGGTCGGCGAGCAGGTTGAGCTTCAACCCCGTGTCGTCGAGCGACCTGGGCTCAGGCGGCGCGAGCTCGAGGAGGCGCGGGTTCTCGAGGTTGAAGGGGTTGGCCGATTCCTGCGTGGGACTGGTCTCGTGCGCGCGCGATCGACGGGAGGTCATGGAGCGCGGCGAGTATGGCCCAGACCGTCAGACGTAGGTGAGCCAGTGCTCGTAGCGGGGCTCGTGGCCGCGCACGACGCGGAAGTAGAGCTCCTGGATCGAGCGGGTGACCTCGCCCGGCGTGCCGTTGCCGACCTCGCGGTTGTCGACCTCACGCACGGGCGTGATCTCGGCCGCGGTGCCGGTGAAGAACACCTCGCCCGCGATGTAGAGCGCGTCGCGCGTGAAGCTGACCTCTTCGACGTGACGGCCGGCGTCGCGCAGCAGGCTGATGACCGTGTCGCGCGTGATGCCGCGCAGAATCGGCGAGCTCAACGACGGCGTGCGCACCGCACCATGGCGGCCGCAGCAGAAGATGTTCTCGCCGCTGGCCTCGGCCACGAAGCCCGAGATGTCGAGGAGAATGGCCTCGTCGTACCCGGCCATCACCGCCTCACGCTTGGCGAGGATCGAGTTCACGTACTGACCCGAGATCTTGCCGCGCACCATGTTCACGTTCACGTGCATGCGGGTGAAGCTCGAGACCTTGGCGCGGATGCCTTCCTTGATGCCCTTGTCGCCGAGGTAGCTGCCCCATTCCCACGCGGTGATCGCCACGCGCGTCTCGTTCTGCGCGCCGAGGCCCATCGCGCCGTCGCCCATGAAGGCCACCGGCCGCAGGTACGCGCCATTGGGGAACCTGGCGTCTTGCACCTTGAGCACGTCGATGCAGGCCTGCACCAGCTGGTCTTCGGTGTAGGGAATCTTGAGCAGAATGATGTGCGCCGAGTCGAGGAAGCGGCGGATGTGCTCTCGCAGGCGGAAGATGGCGAGCTTGCCGTTCTTGGCGCGGTACGCGCGGATGCCCTCAAAGACACCGAGGCCGTAGTGGAGGGCGTGCGTCATCACATGGACGTTCGCGTCACCCCACGGGATCAGCTTCCCGTCCATCCACACCTGGTCGGCCTTCAGCACTGCGTTCGACACCGAGGCGTTCGCGCTCATTGCGGCGCGTTTGACACCATGCCGCAGTCAATTCAACCCATCACTCGGGGTCGATGGCGCGACCCGATCGACTGAGGGTCGGCCACGAGAAAGTGAATGTACGTGGCCGTGCCCTTCAGCACCGCGATGGGGTTGGGGCCGAGCGTGCGGCTGTCTTCCGAGTTGTCGCGGTTGTCGCCGATGACGAACACATGGCCGGGAGGCACCTTCCACTCGCCTTCCAGTTTCCCCCCAGCGCCAGGCAGCGTTCGCCACCGCTTGCCGTCGATGTGCTCGATGCGGCAGTCGGGGGCTGGCTCGGGGCACTTGTCGGTTGCAACCGGGACGTCATTGATCGACATCGCTGCGTCGGGCCAGATCACGGTGTCGCCGGGCAGGCCGACGATGCGCTTCACGTACGAGACTTCGCCGAACTTCTCGACGGCGAACACCACGACGGTGCCCCAGGCGAGTGTCACGGGCCGTTGAGCAAAGAACTGGTCGCCCCTGACCATCGAGGGCTTCATCGCCTCGCTCGGACCGTGAACGGCTCGGACCATTGCTCGCGCCAAAGCCGGGCGGTGATCGTCGCGAACAGCACGGCCGCCGCGAAGATCGCGGTGGTGGGCCACTTCTCGACTGGTTGTCGCGAGGCAGCCTTCGGTCCCCAGATGGCGCCAATCAGCGCGACGAGAAACTGCACGAGGCCGCCAACCAACACCCCGAACGCCAGCGAAGGCCAGCGCAGCGACGCAAAGGCGAGGATGGTCGGGAGCGCCATGGTGCTGGCGACGACGCCGGCAGCACCCCGGTGGCCACCCCGCCAGAGGGCAAGGCCAGGAAGGAAGAGCGACGCCACCAACCAGCCGCAGAATCGGAGCGCCCTCAAGCGGGTGGCCCCGCGAGTTGAGGCAGCGGCGCCATCATGCGTGAGACCAATTGCATGTCCCACGCGAGGGCCTTTCTCCCGAGCTGCACCGCGCTCAACAGCTGCTCGACGGTGGGTACGATCACCAGCGGTCCCAGCGTGCGCTTGAAGTCGTGCGTGAGGTGCGCCCACGGCCGGTTCTTCGCCACGTTCACTTCTGCGAGGCGCTCGAGCGCGAGCCAGAGCGGCGTCGTCAACTTCATCGAGAAGCCGTTGAGCGCGAAGATGAACGCGTTGCGTGTGCCGAGCTCACCCTTGTGCACGGCCCTCCACGCGGCGCGCGAGGGCACGTTGTCGACGAGCCCGCCGTCGATGAGCCGCGCGATGCCGTGATCGCCCATGTACTGGGTGAGCAGCGAGTGCATGCGCGGGTCGTCACGGAAGATGTCGTAGTGGATGATGCCGGGCAGGGCGCTCGAGAAGCCCGCCGCGTCGAGCGCGTCGAAGTCTTCGGTCCCCGCATCGGCGCCGAAGTGCACGCGGGTGAGAATGTCGGGGCGCGCGGTGAACTCCGCGATCGCCGAGAACCACCGCGGCAGGATCAGCGGGTTGAGCAGCCAGTTCGGCGAGATCGCGATCAGCTTCTCGTAGAACTCGAGCGGGTGCGGGAGCTTGCCCGCGCGAATGCCGCTCACCGCGATGATGGTGCGAATCGGCAGCTCGTTGAGCTTCGGCCCGGTAGTGCCCCGGCTGTCGACGCCGAAGTAGCGACCGATGCCGCTGCGCAGAAACAGCCGCAGCGCCGCGGGCACGCCGTAGCGGTTCTCGGTCGACAACGTGCGGAACAGCTTTCGCCACGAGAGCGAGCGCACGATGCCGACGACCTCTTCCTGCTCGAAGCGCGGCATGCGGCTGCGGAACAACGCCAGCACCGCGCCCATCGACGTGCCCACCAGCAGCTTCGGCATGAGCCCGTACTCGTCGAGCAACGCCATCACGCCCAGGTAGACGTAGGCGGTGCCGCCCCCGCCGCCCATGACGAGCACCAGCGCCTTGTGCCGCAGTTCGCGATCGATGGCCTCGAAGGGCAACCGGTCGGCGAAGCGCCGCACGAGGTGATCGCGGGTGTTGAGCGTGCGCTCCTTCAGATCGCGCAGGTGCGGCAGGAGTTGCTCTCGCTCGATCTTCCCCTTCTCGGGCAACAGCACCGGCTTGAGGCGCCGCACGAGCTCGTCGCGAAACGGCTCGATGGCGGTCTGCACACCGACGTCATGGCCTTCGTGGGTGACGCGGTACATGCGCGCGAGCGACAGCGCGGTGCGGAGGATCGTCTCTTCGTGTGCGTCGAGCAGCCGCGGGTTCTCGATGTGGGCTCGCACCAGCGCGAGCTCCATCTCTTCGATGGGCCGGGTGACCTCGAAGCGCTCTTTGAGTCTCACTTCTTCTGCTTGCCCAGCAACCGCAGCTCGCGAAGTGCTTCGGTGCAGTCAGGGTTGCACTGGATCGCCTTCTCGAACTGCCGCTCGGCGCGATCGGGCCGCCCCGTGGCTTTGTGGATGTAGCCCAGGAACAGGTAGCTCTTGTCGAGCTTGGGGTTGAGCGTGATCGCCTGCTCGATGGTGCGCAGCGCGTCTTCGGCCCGGCGCGGGTCGGCCTGAAACAACGCCCACCCGGCCCACGCGTGGAACTCGCCTTCCTGATCGTAGAGCTGAATCGACTCGCTGAAGAGCTTGTACGCGTCGAGGTACTGCCGGTTGCGCATCAGCTCTTCCCCGCGCTGGAACTTGCCCTCGGCGGCGAGGATCTTCGCGACGTCGGCGTCTTCGGCGCGCTTCTTCTCGCCGCTGGCCATCTCGTCGACGTAGCGCCTGCGCTCGGTGGCGTCGGTGAGCGTGTCGTGCGCGATGGAGATGAGATCGTAGATCTGCTGCGCGATGGCGCGGGTCTCGGCGCTGGCGGAACCGAAGTGTTTGTCGGGGTGGTATTCCTTTGCGAGCGCGAAGTAGGCGCGCTTGATGTCCTCGCGCACCGCCCGCTGCGTCACGCCGAGGATCTCGAAGTAGTCGAGCTTGCGCATCGCGCTGTACTTCGCGGCGAGCTTCTCGCGCTGGGCGCTCTCCTGGCCCGACACTCGCGGGAGGCTCACCACCTCGCTCAGCTCGGGCAGCAGCGAGCCCGCAGACCTGGCGAGCACTGGCGCAGCAGGCTCTTCCTTTTCTTTGCGCACCGGGGGCGACGCGTCAGGCGGAGGCGGCGGGGGGACGTCGAGCCGCGCCATCGGCTGCGCCAGCTTCGCGTCGTTCCACGGCAAGTCGAGGGGCGGCTCGGTCGGTGCGGGGGCCGCTCTCTTCCCGGCAGGCAACGGGGGCGGCAGGGGCGGTGGCATCGACGGGAGCGGCGGCGGCTTGCCCTGCGCCTTCTGGGCCTGTTGCGACGCCGCGATGTCGGAGAACGCGACGCGCGGCTTACCGGCCGATTGCGTCTGCTTGAACGACACCATCTGCGCGCACTTCATCGCGTAGAAGAAGCGATCAGTCTCGAAGGGCGACAGCACGCCCAGGGCACGCAACGTCGCGAGCGTCTTGTGGCCGTCGCTCAGCTCGAGGAGTTCCTGCTCTTCGGTGCCCAGCCCCGCGTCCTGCATCGCGTAGAGCGGCTCGTCGGGGGGGTGCACGTACTGGTGATCGAGGCCGGAGAACGCCTTGAACAACCGCTGCTCGTCGTAGGTGCGCTTGACGCCCTCGTTGATGAGCTGTGCGCAGGTCATGCCCAACGACAACGGCTCGGCGGGAAGGGCGACCTTGGGGTTGAACTGGTACTCGCCTTCGTCCCAGCGGAAGCAGTCGTAGAGCTTTTCCTGCAGCTGCACGACGAGCATGTGCTGCAGGTTGTGCGGGCTGATGCAGCCCATGTCGATCAGCACCGTGCCCTGCATGCGCTTGCTGGCCTTCATGCGCTTCAAGGACTCTTCGCACTCGGCCTCGCTGATCATCTTCTCGCGCACCAGCACGCGCCCGAGACACTCGACGAGGAGGTTCGACTTCACGACCTCGGGCGTGCCCTCGCGGAAATAGACAATCTTCTTCACCTTCTCGCGGCGCACGAGCAGCGCGCCGGTCGAGCGCCAGCGGTAGATCTCAGCGAGCACCTCGGCGAACGACTTCTGGGAGAAGTCACCGCGTGCCGTCAGCGAGCTCGATTGTGACTGCGACTTCTTGCTCTGCTGCTCGACGACCTCGACCTCTTCGCGCTGCATGTCGTCGGCCATGAACTCGCCGGTCTTCTCGTCTTCTTCGACGGGCGGCGGCGGTGGCTTCGGAGGGGCTGGCTTCGGGTGTCGATCGCCCACGGCCTCTTTCACGTTGTGGATCAGGTCCTTCAGGTTGAGCGGCTTCTCGAGCAACACGAAGGCGCCGTGCTTCTCGACGGCTTCCCGCTGGTGCACCGGGTTCTTGTAGACGCCCGAGATCATGATGATCGGCACCTTGCGGCCCCTGGGCATGGCCCGGATCTTCTTCGCGACCTCGTAGCCGCTGAGGGCAGGGAGCAGCAGATCGAGGATCACGAGATCGAACGGCTTCTTCTCGAAGGTCTTGACCGCCCATTCGCCGTCGCGCTCGACGGTGACCACGAAGCCCGCCCTGGTCAACGCATCGGCCAACACCCGCTGCACGGAACGATCGTCGTCGACGATGAGGACGTTTACGGTCTCAGAACGCGCCAAAGTCCGCGGAGCCTAGCGAGAGCGGCCCTCTGAATCTCGGAGGAAGTGCTAAGTCGAAGGCGCGACTCCGGCCCCAAAGGAAACGACCTCATGTTCCGTCACGCGCTGCTGATCTCCGCTCTCGCCACCTCCGCTTTCGCTCAGGGCACCGAGGGCCCCGCTGCCACGCCCGCCGCGGCGCCCACTGCCGACAGCGACGCACCCGAGGCAAAGGGCGCGAAGGAACTGCTGACGAAATACCTGACCGCGGTGAAGGCGAAGAAATGGGCCGACGCGAAGAAGCTGCTGCACCCCAAGACGATAGAAGCCATCGCCGAGCGCAAGAAGCGCATGGGCAAGGAAGATCACCCGATGGCGCCCTGGTACCACGAGAAGACCGACTACCTGATGAAGGAGTTCAAGGTCGGCGCCGCATCGCTCGCGCCGCTGGGAACGATCGTCGTCGAGACCAGCGAAGACAACTACCAGGTCGAGGACAAGGGCATGGCCAACGGGGAAATGGCCGCGTACCTGATCGGCAAGAAAGACGGGAAGTGGTTCGTCGTCGACAAGAAGCGCGGCGAGAACTTTACGAAGGACTCGGTGAAGCTTGGCTACAAGGGCTGGTTCGACGCCGTCGCGAAGCCCGCCGAAGAGCCCGCCGCCGAATGAAGCTGCGCGAGGTCGTCGAGAGCGATCTCGAGGTCTTCTTTCACCATCAGGCCGACCCCGAGACGAAGGCGATGTCGGGGCATCCCGGGCGCGAGCGCGAGGCCTACTTCGAGCACATGCGGGTCAACGTGCTGCCTCAGGGCCACGACGAAGGGATCATTCGCGCCATCGAGGTCGACGGGCAGTTGGTGGGCAACGTGCTCGCGTGGTTCGAAGACGAGAAGTGGTTGCTGGGCTACGTGCTCGGTCGCCAGTGGTGGGGCAGGGGCATCGCGTCGCAGGCGGTAGCCGAGCTGCTGAAGCTGATTCCCCACGCACGGCCGGTGTTCGCTGAGGTGTCGCCTGGCAACGTCGGCTCCCGGCGTGTGCTCGAGAAGAATGGATTCGAGCTCGTGTCTGAGGGCGCCGAGACGTTCGAATTCAAGCTGGCGGGTTGAGCATCGGGGCGAGCTTGCCCTGCTGTTCGAGCGCGATCAGATCGGTGTACCCGCCGATGGCTTCGCCGCCGATGAAGATCTGCGGCACCGTGCGCCGACCCCCGCTCATGTCGACGAGCTTGATTCGCATCTCGTCGTTGCCGGTCACGTCGATCTGCTCGAAGGGGATGCCCTTCGTCTCGAGGAAGTGCTCGGCGCGGCGGCAGTAGGGGCAGGAATCGGTGGTGTAGATGACGACGGGTTTCATGATGCGCAATTAACCACCCGGCGCTGAAACGACAACAACCTCTGTTTTCGTCATAGCTGCTGGGACCGTGTGGTCGAGCGAGTCAATCTGTGCTGTCAAGACAGCAACAGTCGCTTCGCACCAACCTTCCGTTCCACACATTTCTTCACCACTCTCACGCTAAATCGGGGCTCAGATCTGCCTTTTGGAAAGCAGACCAGTGGCCCTCGTGCCGACGCTACTGCTTGTAGCAGTGCATAGTCATCGACCATCGCGATTCGTGTTCCAGCCATTTTTCCTCACAGTCGGACATTCTTGCGCCGTCATAGGAAGCCTCCTTCCGGGCGAACTCGTAATCGAGGAAGGCGTCTCCCTGTTTCTCCAGAGAGAACGCCACCATCGTGTAGTTGGTATGGCCCTTCTCAGTGTATCGGTTCCAGATGGTTGGAAATAGAGATGCAATCCAATCGTTCGCTCCGAATTTCTTAAGCGCCGCAAGCATCGCAACGTGACCATCTCGCTGGCGACGGACACAGTAGTTGAACATCGACCGATCGAGTTCACCCCGCTTGGTCCACTCTTCTCGGCAGAAGGCCTCAACCTGAGAGAGTTCAAACCTATACTTCGAGTCACTCGCGAAGTCTGGTGGTTTCATTCGCGGGACTTGGGGAATCGCGTCCGGACCCCTCGGTTTGGGCGGCCAACTGAGCATTGAAACAAACACCGGGGTGCCGACTTCCGACCAAGTCAGGCTTGACGTGGTCATCTCCAAGAAGACAAGCGCGTTGCCCTCCTGACGAGCGAAGACTTCAGGAATCGCTTTGGACCAATAGTCAAAGGCGAAGGTCTCACCTTTTTCCCAAGGCCTCTGTTCCGAAATTGTGGGCAGTGGTTTTTCGAGTCTGAACCAGTTTCGTCCTTCCTCCGTCCGGTCCCCGACCTTAATCACGAGACCCATCTTGGGTTCTGCTTTGACAAGGGGTTGATTGACGTTGGTCGCGGTGCCAACCAAGTGGTAGCAATAGGCCTTGGCCTCAGGCGTCCCACAGCTAAAGAAGCCTTCTTCCGTGATGGAGATTTCGATGTTTTCTGAATGTGCAACAAAGTTCCCGACTCGAAATGCTGCCAAGCGGTCGTCATTAATGAAGATGACGGCACCCGTATCCGGACGTGCAATCCAGAAGTAGCCTGCCCCCGACTTATTAATGTAGCGAACAAACCATTCGCCGGACTCCAGTCCCGGTCTGTCTTGGTCGGCTGACCAAGACCAATCCTGCGCTGTACTTTCCTTGGCTGCGTTGCGCTCGACCAGTTCTTTCCAAGTTTCGGAAGCCAACCCCACTCCGACTCTTGCCCTGTGAACAGTCTCAATCGCCTTCCGCTCTCCACATCCCAATAGGGCAAGCACAACCCCCAAACTCCAAAGCGTCTTGAGCGAAGAAGCCTGACTGCTGCCAGTAAGGATCATCATTCCCCCCTTTGAGACCACCGATTGTATCAAGCGAACAGTCGGCGACTGGCCACAAAGTGCAACGGCCCCCGATCGTGAGATCGGAGGCCGTCGAACTGCCCCTCACCGGGAGGTGAGGGTGGGAATTACATCCCCATGCCGCCCATACCGCCCATGCCGCCGCCCGCCGGCATCGCCGGGGCCGAGTCGTCCTTGGGCTTGTCGGCGATCATCGCCTCGGTGGTCAGCATCAGCGAGCTGACCGAGGCCGCGTTCTGCAGAGCGCAGCGCGAGACCTTGGCCGGGTCGATGACGCCCGCCGCGAGCAGGTCTTCGAAGTTGCCGGTGCCGGCGTTGAAGCCGAACGCGCCCGTGCCTTCCTTGACCTTGTTCACGATGACCGAACCCTCGAGGCCACCGTTCGCCGAGATCTGGCGGAGGGGTTCCTCGAGCGAGCGACGGATGATGTCGACGCCGAACTTCTCTTCAGCGTTGACCGTCAGGCCATCGAGCGCCTTGAGCGAGCGGATGTACGCCACGCCGCCGCCAGGGACGATGCCCTCTTCAACGGCCGCGCGGGTCGCGTTGAGCGCGTCTTCGACGCGGGCCTTCTTTTCCTTCATCTCGGTCTCGGTGGCCGCACCGACGTTGATCACCGCCACGCCGCCGACGAGCTTCGCGAGACGCTCCTGGAGCTTCTCCTTGTCGTAGTCGCTGGTGGTCTCCTCGACCTGCGCGCGGATCTGCTTCACGCGGGCCTGGATGTCCTTCTCCGCGCCGACGCCGTCGATGATGGTGGTGTTGTCCTTGTCGACCTTGAGGCGCTTTGCACGGCCGAGGTCGGCCAGCGTCACGTTCTCGAGCTTGAGGCCGAGATCTTCGGCGATCAGCTTGCCGCCAGTGAGGATCGCGATGTCTTCGAGCATCGCCTTGCGACGATCGCCGAAGCCAGGCGCCTTCACCGCGCAGACGTTGAGCACGCCGCGGATCTTGTTCACCACCAACGTGGCGAGGGCCTCACCCTCGACCTCTTCCGCGATGATCAGGAGGGGCTTGCCGGAACGCGCGACCTGCTCGAGCACCGGGAGCAGATCCTTCATCGAGCTGACCTTCTTCTCGTAGATGAGGATGAAGGGGTCGGCGAGCTCGACCTCCATGCGGTCGGGGTTGGTCACGAAGTACGGCGAGAGGTAGCCGCGGTCGAACTGCATACCCTCGACCACGTCGAGCTCGGTCTCGAGGCCCTTCGCCTCCTCAACCGTGATCACGCCTTCCTTGCCGACCTTGTCCATCGCCTCGGCGATGATGTTGCCGATCGTCGTGTCGCCGTTCGCGGAGATCGTACCGACCTGCGCGATGTCTTTCTTGCCCTGGGTGGGCTTGGCGAGCTTCTTGAGCTCACCGACGATGACCGCGACGGCCTTGTCGATACCGCGCTTGATCTCCATCGGGTTGTGGCCGGCCGCGACGAGCTTGCTGCCCTCGCGGAAGATGGCCTGCGCGAGCACGGTGGCGGTCGTGGTGCCGTCACCCGCGGTGTCGGAGGTCTTCGACGCGACTTCCTTCACCATCTGCGCGCCCATGTTCTCGAACTTGTTCTCGAGCTCGATTTCCTTGGCGACGGTGACGCCGTCCTTGGTGATCGTCGGCGAGCCGAAGCTCTTCTCGATGACGACGTTGCGGCCCTTGGGCCCGAGGGTGACCTTCACTGCGTCGGCGAGGGTGTTGACGCCACGGAGGATCGCATCGCGGGCGCGGGTATCGAAGATGATGTCTTTTGCGGACATGGAAGTTCTTTCTTTTGAAGAGGGAGTGAGAGGGGAATTACTTCTCGATGACGCCGAGGACGTCTTCCTCGCGGAGGATCAGGTGCTCATCGCCCTCGATCTTGATCTCGGTGCCCGAGTACTTGCTGAAGAGGATGGTGTCGCCGGCCTTGATGTCCATCGGGCGAACCTTGCCGTCCTCGAGGATCTTGCCGTTGCCGACGGCGACGACCTTCGCCTCCAACGGCTTTTCCTTGGCGGAGTCGGGGATGATGATGCCGCCCTTGGTCTTGGTGTCTTCCGCGATGCGCTTGACGATGAGGCGGTCGTGCAGGGGACGAATCTTCATGGGTCTCTCCAGAGTGCTGAGGGTTGGTTGAACTGCGGGACCTGACCGGTTGGCACTCGCGACTGATGAGTGCCAGAGCCGACGGCGCACTCGATATAACCACCGTCACTCGACGGTCAAGGTGTGAACTGGCACTTGATGCCAGTGAGTGCCAACCCTTCTCGGTGGTTCGATTGGCACTCGAAAGTGGCGAGTGCTCACCCAAGTCACTGAAATGACAGGGCTCTTTTTTGGAATTCACAGGTTTGTGTCGATACGATCAGAGGCAGCAACGCACCTGTTGGAGGTCGTAGATGAGTCAACTCGTACTCGCCGGTTCCCTGAAGGACTTCTTTCGCATGGTGGTGGGGGAAGTGGTCAAACGACAGAAGGTCAGCATCGAAGAGGTCACCGAGTTCTACGTGGTGAACCTGCTGTCCGACTACGCGCAGGCCGAGAAGCTGTTCAGCCAGGAGATTGAGGGCCGCCGTGAGGCCGAGCCGCTCGCCCTGCTCTACCACCGCGCCCTGCAGCAAGAGCGTGAAGAGCGCATTCGCACGCTGCGCCGCCTGGGTGACGTGTCGCTCTACACGGCGGGCTACTTCAACAGCTCGCTCAAGGATCGCGCGGTGGGCGCCGACTACTACGTACAGATGGGGAAGAACGCGTACAGCGCGTTGGCCGACATGGCCTCGAGCTCATCGTTCGCGGGCGTGTACCAGGAGCTGTGCGTGAAGTTCGGCTCGCTGGTCGAGGTGCTCGAGGAGATCTCGGCGCGCGGCATGGCGGCGACCGGCCCGCAGGGGCAGCTGCAGGTCTTCGAAGCGTGGTCGCGCACGGGCAGCGGCCGGCTGGAGCAGGTGTTGATCGACTCCGGCATGTTGCCGGCGAAGAAGGCGTTGGCCTGAGCGCATGCTCGACGCGATCCAGGATCACCTCGAGCAGATCTACGGCATCCGCTGCGAGTACCGGGCGAAGGACTTCCTGGTCGATGCGGAGTCGGCGCGGGCCCTCGGTGGCTCCGCCCGGGCGCGTGAAGAGCTCCTGGTGAGCGAAGGGAACGACGGCCTCGAGCTCGCGCTGTACCTCGAGCCGGCCCTGCTGCAGCGGGTGAGCGAGCGGCCGCTCCTGGAAGGCGAGCTCGGCGACTTTTGCGAGGTGGCCGAGGGGGTGTCGCACTTCGTCTACGTGGCGCACACCGCCGAACTGAATCGCCGCGTGTCCTTGCTCGAACTCGAGGCACAGGCTGAAGTCGACAAGTTCGCGATCTGCACGTTGCTCGGCTGGGGTGGTCACGTGGGCCGTTGGGCCGGGACCCTCGTGGGGCGCCTCTTCGATCACGTGCAGCTTCGCGGACACCTCGATGAGGCTGAGCGGTGGCGCTACACCGAGGCCAACCGCATCGCGAAGCGCTACTGCGAGCGCTTGCTGCCGCTGGTGAAGAACGCGCGTCGCGACGGGTTGCTGACGGAGCTGCGCCACATGTACCGGCTCGGCGCAGAAGCGAAGCTGCAGTACTTCGCGCGGCCCTGATTCAGCGGCCGGCCATCGCCGCGTCGCTCGAGTGCACCAGCTTCGGAGCAGGCTTCGGCGCGACGACGAGGGGCGCTTCGACCGGGCTCAGCACGAGATCGATGCGGTGGGCGCTGAGCACGATGAGCGCCAGCGCGAACGAGACCGCCATCGGCCACAGGTGGTGCACCCGCGTGATCGCCACCGCGCCCCCGATGAGGCCGGCCGCGAGCTGAATGACGGGGAAGAGGAGAGAGGTGTGACCCGCCCCCACCACCGCGCTGAGGACGCCAACCGCGAACACCGCGAGCATGAGGAGGATCTTCACGGGACGGCCCGACGGGGAAGAAGCGCGCGACATTCAACCATGGTCGCATGAGTACCAAAGAGGCGGTCAATCCACGGAAACAGCCCTGCAAAGTTCGTGAAACTTCGAGTGTGGTGCGTGTGGTGAAAGTGCGGAGACGCGATGACATGCTCCAGCACACTCAGGCGCACACGAACGTTGGCGTGCAGCACCGCGCTCCAGAGACGGCGGAGCAGGACGAGGGTGCCGAGGCCGGCAAAGGGGACACCGAGCAACACGCCCGGAAGCCCCACGGCGAGCCCGTGGAGGGCGACGTCGACCGGGTGCTGGTGCCAGGTCTTGAGCCAGTCGAGCTCGCGTGGCTCGTGATGCACGGCGTGAAAGCGCCGCAAGAAGGCGAACGAGTGCATCGCGCGGTGTGAAAAGTACGAGGCGAGCTCGGCGGCGAAGAAGGCGAGAGCGAAGCGGAAGGCGCGGTGATCGACGGCAGGCTCCAGCGCCAGCCACTTGAGGGTCGGGCCGACGATGAACGTGAGCGTGAGGGCGCCAGGCGCGAGCCAGAGCAGATCGACCGCCCACGCCTTCGGGGTGAAGCGCGGGGCCCGTTTGGGGAAGAGCCACTCGAGCGGCCAGCAGATCGAGCCGATGAGGGCGAGGAACAGCACGAGGCGGAGGAACGGCTCAGTAGTCATCGAACTCGTCGCTGAAGAGAACGGACGAGACCTGCTCCTTGAAGATGGCCATCGCCACTGCGGTGGTGCCGAAGAGCAGCATCAGGAGGATCAGCGCGCGCATCAGGTTTTCTTTCATGCGCACGGTTGAGCAAGGTCGGGGCCAGCGGCGCTACGGTGCGCGGCCATGCGGTGGCTCGTGTGGCTGTGCGTGTTTGCGGGGTGCGTGACGACGTCGGTGGTGGCCCCGGCCACGGTGGTGGCGAAGCCCGTGGTCGCTCAGCCGCGGGTGCTGCACCCCGAGAAGCCGACCTTGCGCTTACCGGCAGGCGTGGCGCCCTCGTCGTACGAGATCCACGCGACGATCGACCCCCGCGACGAGGTGTTCAAGGCGGTGACCCGCATCGCGTTGAAGCTCGACGCGCCGGTCGATCGCCTCTGGCTGAACCAGGACGGCCTCGACTTCGGCTCGGTCACGGTGGAGTTGGGGCAAAGACGGTTGGCGGCGACCGCCAAACCCGAAGAGTCGAACTTCGTGGCGATCGAGCTGCCGGAGCCGATCGGCCCGGGCCCCGCAACCCTGGTGCTGGAGACGATCGGCAAGCTCTCTCGAGATGGAGATCAGGGCCTGCTGGTGGGGACCGAAGACGATCGCGACGCGGTGTTCAGCGACTTCGAGCCCACGGGTGCGCGCAGCGCGTTCCCGGTGTTCGACGAGCCGTGCTTCAAGGTGCCGTGGCAGCTCACTCTGACGGTGCCGAGCGGGTTGATCGCGCTGTCGAACACACCCGTCGAGCGCGAGCGGGTCACGGGGGCGGTGAAGACGGTGACGTTCGCGCGTACAGCGCCCATGTCGAGCTACCTCCTTGCCCTCGCCATCGGTGACTTCGACGTCGTCGATGCGGGCAAGGCGGGCACGAACCAGGTGCCGCTGCGCATCGTGACGCCGAAGGGGCAGGCCGCGCGGGCCGCGTGGGCCGTGGAGACGTTCAAGGAAGCCGTGGAGCGGTCGGAGGCCTGGTTCGGTACCCCGATTCCCTACGGGAAGATCGATCTCGTCGCGGTGACCAGCGGCGGCTTCAGCGGCGCGATGGAGAACCCCGGGTTGATCACGTTCGGCTCGACGTTGTTGTTGAGCGGGGCGACAGGCGACTCGATTCATCGACGACGTTCGTTCGTGTCGACCCTTGTTCACGAGCTGGCGCACCAGTGGTTCGGCAACCTCGTGACCGCGGCCTGGTGGGATGACATCTGGCTCAACGAATCGTTCGCTGAGCACGTGATGCTCGACGTCACCGCCTCGTGGAAGCCCGAATGGGAGATCGGCCTCGAGCGGGTCAGCACGCGCATCGGCGCGATGTCGAGCGACAGCCTGACGAGCGCGCGGCGCATTCGGGAGCCCATCGTCACCAACGACGACATCGCCAACGTGTTCGACACCATCACCTACTCGAAGGGTGCGTCGGTGCTGTTCATGCTCGAGCGGTGGGTGACTCCGGCGACCTTTCGCGCCGGTGTGCGGAGTCACCTGCGGGCTCACGCGCATGGCAATGCCACCGCGAAGGACTTTCTGGCGGCCATGAGCGCGGCTGCGGGGTTCGAGGTCTCGGCGCCCTTCACGGCGTTCGCCGATCAGCAGGGCGTGCCGTTGATCTCATGGACGCTGAACTGCACTGGCGCTCCGTCGGTGACCCTGCGGCAATCGCGTTATGGCCCGCTGGGCTCGAGCTTGCCTCCGATGAGCTGGAGCGTGCCGATCTGCATGAAGTGGGAGGGCGGGCGGCAGTGCACGTTGCTCGATGGCCCGGAAGCCACCGTCACGCTCACGACGAACGAGTGCCCGACGTGGTTGGTGCTGAACGACGAGGCGATGGGGTACTTCCTCGAGAGCCCGGTGAGCGCGGCGACGGTGCTCACGCCCAAGTTGTCGATCGAAGAGCGCGTGGGGCTCGCGGACAACCTCTCGCAGTTGGTGCAGCGCGGCACTGCGTCGCCAGCAGAAGAGTTCGCATTGGTGGCGCCGTTCATCGAGCAGGGGCATCCGGCGCTGGTCGAACGTGCGAGTCAGATCGTCAGGGGGTACGCGCCAGCTCTGCCAGCGGGTGCGAAGAAGAAGCTCGCGGCATTGACGCGGGCGCAGTTCGGTCCCGCGTGGAAGCGGGTCGGCCTGCTGGCCAAAGCGGGTGAAGCGGAGGCCTTCACGCTCTTGCGGTCAGATCTCTTCTTCCTCCTCGGGACTCTGGGGGAGGATCATGCCATTCGCGCGGAAGCGATGAAGATGGCGAAGCGCTGGCTGCGCGATCGGAACTCGGTGAGCTCCGAGTTGTTGGGGGGCGCGTTGGTCATCGCGGGCCTCGCGAATGATCGCGCGCTGATCGAACTTGCGATGGCCGAGCTTCGTCGTGAGCCCGACCGGAAGAACCGACGGCACTTGACGCACCTGCTCGGGGGCGTGACCGACCCGAAGCTGGCCGAGCGGGTGCTGGGGTTGCTGCTCGATGAGTCACTCGATCCGCGTGAGCTGGTGGGCGTGGCGTTCGAACTCTCGGAGTCGGACGAGACCCGCGAGGCCGTGCTGCGGTGGGTGAAGAAGAACTACGACGCGTGGGTGGAGTTGCTGCCGGAGGACTGGCACGCCTCGCTGGTGCTGCTGGGGACGGGCCTGTGCTCGAAGGATCGGCGCTCCGAGGTGGTGGCGTTCTTCGAGCCTCGGGTCACGAAGAGCCCCGGTGGGCCCAGAGAGTTCGCGATGGCGATGGAGCAGTACGACCAGTGCGTGGCGTATCGCGCGGTGCAGGTGCCTGCGGTGGTGCGGTTCCTCGAGGGGAAGAAGTAGGCTGTCACTGCGTAGGCACGGCCTGTGGCTGGACATCACGCGCAGCGCGGGCGTTGGCGATCTCCTCGACCCGGGCCGAGAGCGCGAGATCGGCGTGCAGCGCCTGCAAGAACGTCTGGCGTGAGAGCACCAGCATCAGCGTCTCGCTCGTGGTGCGCACGGTTGCCGTGCGCGGCACGTTCTTGAGCAGGGCGATCTCACCGAACACGTCGCCGTCACCCAGCTTCACGAGGAACTTTCCATCGGGCGCGAGCACGTCGACCGTGCCTTTCGCGATCAGGAAGAACTCGTGCCCCGGCTCGCCCGCGGTCACCACGTTCGTCTCGTTGGGAATGCTGCGCGGGACGAACTTCGATGCGAGTGAGGACAAGCGTTCCGGCGGCAGTTCCTTGAACAGCTTGCTCTTGCCGATGGCGTTCGCTGCGCGCAGCACCGCCGCGAAGTCGACGCCGCCGATCTTCGCGACGATCTTCTCGAACGCCTCGGTCGACAGCTCGATCACCACGGTCTCGGTCACCGCCCGAATCGTCGCGGTGCGCACCCCGTCCTTCAGCATGGCCGTCTCGCCGAAGCAGTCGCCAGTGCTCAGTCGCGCCACGACGCGGGGCTGCTGCGTCTTCTCTCCGCGCGTCACCGAGACCAGGCCACGCCGAATCGAGCAGAAGGTGTTCCCCGGCGCGCCTTCTTCGACGATCAGCTCGCCCGCGCCGTAGCTCACCTCGCGGCTCGCCGCGGCGATGGTCTTGAGATCAGCGTCAGGCAGCTTCGAGAACAAAGGAATCGATCGGAACGACGCGAGATCGGCCGCCCCGCGATCCTGCTTGCCGCCGGTCTCGCGTGGCCACAGCGTCGTGAACGCCGACTCGATGAGCTGGAACGCGCTGAGCACCAGCGGCAACGGGCAGATCGAGAACAGGATCAGCACCCCCGCGCCGGCCAGCAGTTGATCGAAGCCGGTCACCTTGCCGCCGATCTCGATGAAGTGGATCGCGGTCGGAAACCCGATGCCGAAGATCACGAAGAACAACATTCCCAGCCAGAGGGTGGAGAAGAGCCCCGCGAACAGCAGGAAGGGCCCCGAGCGTCGGCTGGGGTTGAGCGACATCAACGTGCTGAACAGAGGCAGCCCGACGAACGTGCGGAGGTGCTCGCGCAAGTGCGGCTGGCCCGACATCGCGCTCAAGATGGACTCCATCGACGACTGCACGAGCGGGCAGAGATCGAACAGCAACACCATCAAGGCGCCTGCGCGCAGGCCCGGCTGAGGGCTGAGCAGCGCCAACGCCGTCGCCGCGCCGAACAACGCCCCGACGTGTGACACCACACGCTGCCTTCGATTCAACAGCGCGATCGAGCCTGCATCGGGCACGACGAACCAGATCAGGCTCATCAAGGAGACGATCTGGCTGCGCTTTGGGGGAGCGCCAGCGAGCGCCACACACGCGGCCTTGAAGCGCTCTCGCAGCGTGAGGCCGACGACCACGCCCGGGAAAAAGAACAGCACGTCGAGAGGGCTGAGCGCATTCTCTGGCACGGTCATCGCGACGTACGCCGCGAGCGCCGGCCACAGCAGCAGTTCCAGCGCGCGCATTGGCGTCGGCCAGAACCCCTTGAAGCGGAAACGGGTGGTCGGCGTGAGCAGATCCACCCACGAGCTGCGATCGACCGAGCCGAGGCGATCGAGGTTGCGCGGCGGGTTCATCAACAACCCCGCGTCGACCAGGCCCCACATGAGCTCGTCGATGGCCGCGAATGGCACGAAGCCGTGCCGGTTCATGTACTCGGCGGAGATCTCGAGCAGCGAGCGCTGACCGTCGAAGAGCTGAATGAGGTTCGCCTGCTCGGGTGTCGTCTCGTACGAGTGCCCAGTCTCGGGATCGCAGATGCCTTCGGTTCCATCGGAGCGCTTCCGCACCTCTGCGGTGGGCAGCAGGCAGGGCCGGATCTGGTCGAGCATCGAGGTCGCAGCGTACTGCCCTTTCCCCGCGGCCGTCGCTCGCCGTCGAATGGTGCTGCTGTGCGACACCGCGCCCGCCCGTTTCGACGTGCTGGGCTGCTCGTCGCTGACCTACACTGGCGCCGTGGTGGCGACGCGTGAGTACTCAGCCGGTGGCGTCGTGCTTCGATCCGTCGATGGGCGCGCCGAGGTGGCGGTCATCAAGCCTGCGGGGCGTAACGTGATGGCGCTCCCCAAGGGCCACATCGAGAAGGGCGAGACCTCGCAGCAGACCGCCGAGCGCGAGATCCGCGAGGAGACCGGGCTCTCGGTCGAGTGCATCAAGAAGCTGGGCGACGTGAAGTATGTCTACCGCTTCAAGGGCAAGACGATCTTCAAGTGCGTCAGCTTCTACGTCTTCCGCTGGGAAGGCGGGGAGATCGATCAGATCACCGAGGCCATGCGCAAGGAGGTCGACGTCGCGCGGTGGGTGCCGCTCGAAGAAGCGGTCGCCCGGTTGAGCTACCCTGGAGAACGTGAGATGGCAGGGCGCGTGTTGGACGAGCTGATCAGCGAGGTGGTGTCTCCATCATGAAGCGATTGAGCGTCGTGCTGTTCAGCGCAGCGGTCGTCTTTGCGTGCTCGGCGCCTCCGGTGCCGACGACCGATGCCGGCATGCTGGCGGGCACTCCGGTGCCGGGCTTCTCGCTGACCGACGTGAACCCCGCTTCGAGCACGAGAGGCCAGGCGCTCAGCCTCGGCTCGTTCGCAGGCAAGGTGACCGGCTGGTACTTCGGCCATTCGAGTTGAAGCTACTGCCGGAGCCAGTTTGGCTTCCTCAACACGATGCAGAGCGAGCTCGACGCTGAAGCGCCGGGCGCCTTTCAGTTCATCGGCGTCAACGGCATCGGCTTCGAGAGCAGCAATTCCCTGATGACCGATGGGCGCACGCTGCCCTGGCTGCAGGATGTCGCGAGCGAGAACGTGTGGATCAGCTGGGGCGTGGAGTACCGCGACGTGGTGATCGTCGACGCTCAGGGCAACCGGCGCGAGGCGTTCAACCTCACCTCGCGCGATCTGGCTGCACAAACGAACAGAGACGCCCTGAAAGAGCGTCTGCGTGCGGTGAAGTGATTCAACTGTGGTGAGGCGGTGGCTCAGCCCTGCGCGGCGGGCGCGTTGAACTTGCCCATCAGCGCCTCGCGCACGTCGCGATCAAACTTCACGCGGCCGGTGGCGATTTCACGAATCGAGAGCACGCAGGGCTTGTTCTTCGAGTGCTCGACGAGGGGACGGGCGCCGGCCATCAGCTGACGCGCGCGCTTCGAAGCCAGCAGCACGAGAGCGAAGCGGTTGTCGACGTGGGGGAGGGCGTCTTCGACGGTTACGCGGGCCATGGGAACTCCTCGAAAGATAAGACTGCGGAAAGACGGAACTCTTAGGGGACGCGGCGTGCTGCGTCAAGGTGCCTGAACTTCTGGGTGAGCCACTGGGTCACGCGACCCACCATTCGCTCTCGTTCTGCGGGGATGAGGTAGGTGTGGTCGGCCTCGCGGCGCAGCTCCACTTCGACGCGGCCCCGGAAGTCGGTGGGGAGCATCTCGAAGAACTGCTCGGCGTAGTTGAACGACAGCCACACGCCGCCGGAGAAGATGAACAGGAGCGCTGCGTCGCGCGCGAGCATGGCCTCGAGGTCAGCGGCGAGCTGACGCGGCTCGGGGTAGTCACGCACGTAGATCTCTTCGGCCTCACCGACCTCGGGCCCCCCAAGCCGGGGCAGGCGGCGCCTGATGACGCGGCTGACTCCGGAAACGGTGAGGTGCCGCAGCAGGTACCGGTTCACCTTCGAGCGGGGCGTCTCGTACGTGTAGCCATCGAGGAAGATGGCGCCCACCACGCGCGGGTCGATGGTGGCCACCCGGTGCACCGCGTCGACACCGGAGCACATGCCGATGGTCACGAACCCTGCGGCGCCGCGCTTCTGCAAGAAGTCGAGCGCCTCGGAGAGGTCGATCGCGGCGCGCTCGAGATCGCCGCGCGCATCACGCCGCGAGAGCGAGTCGCCCAGGCCGTTGAGATCGAAGCGGAAGGTGGTGAAGCCCGCCTTCGCGGCGGTGCGCGCGAGCTCGACCCAGACGCGCTGGGGGCCGACGCGCGGGTTGAGGCCCACGTTCGACACCACCAGCACCGGCGCCCCGGGGCGCGCGAGCTCAGGAGTGGGCTCGGTGAGCACGCCCATCAAGATGCCGTCGGTGCCGAAGGTGAAGACGCGCTCCTTCACGGGCGGCCTCCGAGCACCGCGACGATCTGCTCGAGGGCTTCGTTGCCCAGCAGGGCCCCGGTCTTCGCGTCTCCTGCTGCCGAGGTGAGCCGGTGAAAGGTCACCGGCTGTCGGCGCCGGGTGAGGGTGCGCTCGAGGCGATCGAGGTGCACGCTCGGGTTCGACGAGACGACGGAGGTCTTCGCCGGCCACGGCGGCACCGAGGTGAGCTCGAGCGCCTCCCACTGGTCGAGCTGGCTGCGCGAGAGCACGAAGCCGAGCAGCGACTCGGGCGTTTCCTTCGGAGGGTGGTTGAATTCCCGGTGCAGCTGGCGCTCGACCAGCCGGAGTTGCTCCATCCAGTTCGCGGCGTTGACCACCGGCTCCCACAGGACCACCGCTTCGAGCGCGACGCCCTCGCTCGAGGCCTGGGCCAGCAGCAGCGCCCCCAGGCGAAAGCCAACCGCGCTGACGCGACGAAGACCGGTGACGGCCTTCAGTTCCTTCACGGCACGACGAATGTCTTCGACCCAGGTCTGCGGTGAGGTCTCGGAAAGATCACCTGCGCTGTCACCGGTGCCGCGGTAGTCGAAGCGGAGCACGTCGAAGCCCGCCTTCGCGAGCTGCTCGGCCAGCTTGCGAAAGGCCCAGTGCGAACGGGCGAACTCCTGGGGTGCGGGAGGGCAGAGCACCACGCCCACGCCGCGCGAGGTGCCGCGGGGCGGGTGGTGCACACCGAGGAGTTGTTCACCGGGGGGCCCGAAGAAGGCCGGATTCATTTCTCGAGTCCCTTCTTCAGGCGCGAGAGCACACCGCCTACGAGCGAAGACACGAGCCCCTTCTCTTCCTTCGGGGGTTGCGGCGCGGGGCGGGGCGGTGACGACTTCGGCGCCTGCGCCTGCGAGGTGGCGGGCAACGCTGCGGCGACCTGCTCGAGCGTGTTGAGCAGCAGCACCCGGGGGCTCAGCCGCGCGCCCGTCTTCGCCTCGAGCTGGGAGAGCACGGAGAGCGACAAGAGCGAGTGACCGCCGAGGTTGAAGAAGTTGTCGTGCACGCCCACCTTGTCGACCTTGAGCGCGACCTTCCAGATCTCAGCGACGAGCTTTTCGTTGTCGGTGCGCGGCGCGACATGATCGTCGAGATCACGCGCGAGCGCCGTCGGCGGGGGCAAAGCACGGCGATCGATCTTCCCGTTGGGGGTGAGCGGCAGCGCCTCGAGCGACATGAAGTGCTGGGGGATCATGTAGTCGGGCAGTCGCGTGCGGAGGTGCTTGCGCAGCACGCTCTCGTTGCTCTCCTCGCCCGCCTCGTGGAGGAGGTAGCCGACGAGCCGCTGATCGCCCGGCTTGTCTTCTCGCACGATCACCACCGCCTGCTTGATCGCCGGGTGCTCGGAGAGCGCGGTCTCGATCTCGCCCAGCTCGATGCGGTAGCCGCGCACCTTCACCTGGTTGTCGTTTCGGCGCTGGTACTCGAGGCTTCCGTCGGCGCGGAAGCGCGCGATGTCTCCGGTGCGGTAGAGCTTGCCGTCGGGCGTGTCGATGAAGCGCTCGGCGGTCAGCTCGGGCCGGTGCAGGTAGCCGTGGGTGACGCCGTCGCCGCCGATCAGCAGCTCACCCGGCACTCCGATGGGGGCCTGCTGGCCGCGCGGGTCGAACACGAAGCAGGTGGTGTTGCCGATGGGCTTGCCGATCAGCACCTGCTTCACGTCGGTCGGGAATTGGTAGGTGGTGCTCCACACGGTGGTCTCGGTGGGGCCGTACATGTTCCAGACGCCGCCGGGCGCGTACTTCACCAGCTGCTGCGCGAGGTCGAGCGGCACCGCTTCACCGCCCACCAACGCACGGAAGCCAGGCTTGCCCACGAAGCCAGCGCCGAAGAGCAGCCGCCAGGTCGAGGGCGTCGCCTGCATCACGGTGACGTCGTGTCGCTCGATGAGCTGCTGGAGCTGTTCGCCATCGGCCACCGCGTCGCGTTCGGCGAGCACCACCGTGCCACCGACGGTCAGGGGCAATTGCAGCTCGAGCACGGCGATGTCGAAGCTCAGCGTGGTCACCGCGAGCAGCCGATCGGCGGCGGTCATGCCGGGCGAGCGCTGCATCGTGGTGAGGAAGTTGGCGACCGCGAGGTGCGGCACCTGCACGCCCTTGGGTTTGCCCGTCGAGCCCGAGGTGTAGATGACGTACGCGAGCGCGCCCTTCTCACCACCGCGCGAGAGCGGGCCGGGGAGCGCACCGCCGAGCAGCAGCGTCTTTGGCGCCAGGAGCTGCAGCTCATCGGCGAGATCCTTCGTGGTGACGAGCAGGCTCATCTTCGAGTCGGTCACCATGAAAGCGAGGCGGTCTCGCGGGAACGCCGGGTCGAGCGGCACGTACGCTGCGCCCGTCTTCAGGATCGCGAGGAAGCCGACGACCATCTCGGCGCCGCGCTCGAGGCAGAGCCCGACGAGATCGCCGGGCTTCACGCCTTCTTGCTTGAGCTGCGCGGCGAGCCGGGCCGCGCGCGCGTCGAGCTCTGCGTAGCTGAGGCGCTCGGTGCCGGAGATCAGCGCGATGGCCTCGGGCGTCTTGTCGACCTGCGCTTCGATCAATTCGTGAACGCCGCGCTCGCGCGGGAAGTCGAGCTTCGTGTCGTTCCACTGCGCGAAGGTCTCGAGCTCGCTGCTGGTGAGCAGGGGGATGCGACCGAGTTCCTGCGAGGGGTCGGCCACCACTTCGCGGAGGATCGCGCGCACGTGATCGAGGAAGCGGAGGATGGTGGCGCGGTCGAAGAGATCGACCGAGTAGTCGATGCCGCCGACCATGCCCTTGCCGGTCTCCTTCACCCAGAGGGAGAGATCGGTCTGCGTGGCCGCCGCGTGCACGTGGATCTGGCCGTACGGCACGTCCCCCAGTGAGGAGCCGCGGTTCGACACGTCCTGGAAGGTGAAGAACGCCTGGTAGATCGGCGTGCGGCTCATGTCGCGGCGCACGTTGAGCTCGCGAAGCAACAGCTCGAAGGGCATGTCCTGGTGGCTGAAGGCGTCGAGCACCGTGGTGCGCACTTCGGTGAGGAAGTCGCGGAACGACTTGTTGGCAGTGGGCTTCGTGCGCAGCACCAGCGCGTTCACGAAGAAGCCGATGAGGTTCTCGACCTCAGGCTGGCTGCGACCGCGAATCGGAGTGCCGACGAGGAGATCTTCCTTCCCCGTGTACCGATGCAGTGCCGTCTTGAAGGCCGCGAGCAGCACCATGTACAGCGTGGCGTGCGACCGGCGGGCGACGGCGGTGAGGGCGGAAATCTCCTCCTTCGTGAGGTTGAACGGCTCGGTGGCGCCCCGGTACGAGAAGTTCGCGCCGCGCGGGCGATCGGTGGGGAACTCGAGATCTTCGAGCTCACCAGCGAGTTGCTGCTTCCAATAGGCCGATTGCCGGTCGAGCTCGTGACCGACCAGCCAGTCGCGGTGCCACGCCGCGAAGTCTTGATACGTGATGGGCAACGCAGGCACCGAGAGCGGCTTGCCCGAGCTGAAGGCCTCGTAGTGCTTCGAGAGCTCGTCGAGGAAGATGTCGAAGCTCCAGCCGTCCCAGATCGCGTGGTGCGGCATGTAGAAGAGCACGCTCTCCTGAGACGAGAGGATGAAGTAGCGCGCGCGGATCAGCGGGAAGCGCGTGAGCTCGATCGACTCGTTGGCCGCGGTCTTGAGCTGGGTCATCAGCTCGACGTCACGCTGGGCGACGGGCATCGCCGAGAGATCGACGGGCTGCAGATCGAGCTCGAGCGCAGGCATCACGCGCTGCACGGGTGCGCCGTCTTCGAGCTCGAAGTACGTTCGCATCGAGGGCTGACGGGCGATGATCGCGTTGAGCGCCTTCTTGAGCGCGGCGTGATCGAGCTTCCCCTTGAAGCGGAAGGCCGAGGGCAGGTTGTTCACCGCGGTGCCCGGCTGCATCTGTTCGAGGAACCACATGCGCGTCTGCATCAACGAGCAGGGCGCGGTGCCGGTGAATTCTTGATGCGGAATGCGCGCGACCGGGGCGCTGGCTTGCTGCTGTGGCCCGCTCACGAGGGCGGCGAGGCCGGCGATGGTTGGCGCCTCGAACAGCTTGCGCATCGAGAGCCCGACCTCGAACTCGCGGTTGAGCCGCGTCATCACCTGCGCGGCCAGGAGGGAATGCCCCCCCAGCGCAAAGAAGTCGTCGTGCACGCTAAGCTGCTGGCGACCGAGCACCTCTTTCCAGATGGCGGCGATCTTCGCCTCGGTCTCGTTGCGCGGCTCGACGATGGCTTCCGGTGCGGTGTCGAGCTGCGGGGCAGGCAGCGCCTTGCGATCGAGCTTGTTGTTCGGCGTGAGCGGGAAGGCGGGCAGCGTGACGAAGTGCTGCGGCACCATGTAGTCGGGCAGCGACGTCTTGAGGTGCGCGCGCAGCTCGGCGTCCGCGGGCGGCTGGCCGAGGAGGTACGCCACGAGTCGCACGTCACCGGGTCGATCTTCGCGCACCAGCACGGCGGCTTGCGAGATGGAGGGGTGGCGGGCGAGCGCGGCTTCGATTTCGCCCAGCTCGATGCGGTACCCGCGCACCTTCACCTGGTTGTCGTTGCGGCGGAGGTACTCGAGCGAGCCATCGGGCAGCACGCGCGCGACGTCACCGGTCTTGTAGAGCTTCTGACCCGGCGCGAAGGGATCGTCGATGAAACGCTCGGCGGTGAGCTCGGGGCGCTTCAAGTAGCCGCGCGTGACGCCGTCTCCCCCGAGGTGCAGCTCGCCGGGCACGCCGACGGGCACCGGGTTGAGCGCGGCGTCGAGCACCCAGGTCGAGGTGTTGGCGATGGGCCGGCCGATCTGCACGCGCGAGACCGGCGTCGGAAAGCGCCAGCAGGTGGACCACACCGTGGTCTCGGTGGGGCCGTACATGTTCCACGCGCTGCCGGTGCGACGGGTGAGCTCGTTGGCGAGATCGCGCGGCACGGCTTCGCCTCCGACCAGCGCCTTGAAGTGCGGACCGCCATGCCAGCCCGCAGCGAGCAACAGCCTCCAGGTCGACGGTGTGGCCTGCATCGCGGTCGCCGAGTGCGTCTCGATGAGCGCCTTCAACTGCGTGCCATCGGTCGCGTTCTCGCGCGTGGCGATCACCACCGTGCCGCCGACGGTGAGCGGCAGTTGCAGCTCGAGCACCGCGATGTCGAAGCTGAGCGTCGTGACGGCGACGAGCGTGTCTTGCGCGGTCAGGCCCGGCTCGCGCTGCATGCTGGTGAGGAAGTTCACGACCGCGCGGTGCGGCACCTCGACGCCCTTGGGCTTGCCCGTCGAGCCTGAGGTGTAGATGACGTAGGCGCAGTCACCCGGTTGGGCGAGGTGATCGATTCGCGTTGACGGCTCCCGACTGACTTCGGCGACGTCGGCGACGGTGGCGGCGTGCGGTGGCAGGTCGGGCGTGAGCGCGCCGGTCGTGACGATGACCTGCAGCGCCGCGTCTTCGACCATGAAGGCGAGACGGTCTTTGGGGAAGGCGGGGTCGAGCGGAACGTAGGCGCCGCCCGCTTTGAGCACGCCGAGCAGCGACACCAGCATGTCGGCGCTGCGATCCATGAACAGGCCGACGAGGGTGTCGCGCTTCACGCCGAGCGCCCGGAGCCTCGCCGCGAGCTGGTTCGCCCTCGCGTCGAGCTGCGCGTAGGTAAGCTGGGTGCTGCCGGCGATGACGGCCACCGCGTTGGGCGAGCGGTCGACCTGCTGCTCGATGAGCTGCGCGACGTTGAGGTCCCGCGGGAAGTCCTGGTGGGTGGCCTCGTTCCACTTCAGCAGCTGGGCTCGCTCGGCCTCGGGGAGGATCGGCAGCTTCGCGATCGCCACCTCAGGCGTGGCGACGATGGCCCGCAGCAGCACTTCGAACGCCGAGAGCCACCGGTGCATGGTGTCGGCGCTGAAGAGATTGGTGTTGTACTGGGTCTCGAGCACCAACCCTGCAGGGGTCTCACTGGCGTTGATGAAGATCTCGAAGCTCTCGTAGGAGCGCGGGTTGGTCGCCACCCTGCCGGTGAGGCCCTCGAAGCCCATGGCGCTGGTCGCGACCGACTGATCGACGTTGAACAACACCGAGACCAGCGGCAACCGGCTCGGGTCGCGGGGCAGCCGCAGCCGCTCGAACAGCGCGCCGAAGCCAAGCGCCTGGTGATCATACGCGTCGAGCATGGCGGTGCGAGTGCTCTTGATCAGCGCCGAGAACGGCTGCGTGGGGTCGACGAAGGCGCGAATGGGCAGCGTGTTGACGCAGTGGCCGACGAGCCCATCGGTGCCTGTGAAGTTCTGACCCGCAGCGGGGATGCCGACGACCAGATCGTCCTGCCCCGAGAGCCGGTGGAGCAGGGCGGTGAAGCCCGTGAGCATGGTGTTGAAGAACGACGCACCCGACTTCGCGCCGATCTTCTTCACCTGCGCGACCAGGTCTGCGGGGATGACGTAGTCCTCCCGCAGCGAGTGGAAGGTACGAGACTTCGGCCGTTGCTGATCAACGGGCAGCTCGAGCACGGGGGCGGTGCCGATGAACTGCTTGTGCCAATACTCGAGCGCCTTGCGGAAGCCGTCGGTACCGGGGCGCGCGGCCTCGGTGCGCGCATACGCGTCGAAGGTCGGAGCAGGCGCCAGCGTGCCGCCGTTGTAGAGCGCAGCGAGCTCCTTCACGCAGACGCCCATCGACCAGCCGTCGAACACGATGTGGTGCGCGGTGAGCACCAGCACATGCGAGTTGGGCGAGAGCTGCGCGAGCCGCGCGCGGAAGAGCGGCCCCTTTTCCAACGAGAAGACGTGCTCGACCTCGGCGCGCTGCAGGGCCTTCACCCCGCGCTCGCCCTCGACGGTGACGAGCGGCGTCTCGAAGCTCGCCACGCTCGCGACCAGCATCGTCAGGCCGTCGGTGCTGAAGGTGGCGCGCAGCGATTGGTGCCGCGACACCAGCGTGTTCACTTGCCCCTGCAGCTTTGCGACGTCGAGCGGCCCTTCCAGCGTGAGCGACACCGACTCGTTGAACGCGCGCGAGGCGTCGTCGCCGAGCATGACCGCGCTCCAGATTTCGCGCTGAGACGGGGTCGAAGGGAAGGCCTGTTCGATGACCGGTCCCGCAAAGGGATCGAAGTCGACTGCAGTCGAGGTGGGGATCATGTCTGGGCTCAGTTGAGCTTCAGGAACTTGCCCGGCTCATTGGGGTTGGGGACGAACCAGGCCGGGTTGCCGCTCGGGTCACGCCCGAGTCGCGCTCCGGGAACGGGCGGCTGGTTGGAATCGAACACCGGCAACGCCGCGGTGGTCTTCGGCGTGCCGGGCAGGAAGCCGGCTTCCTGCATCTCGGTCACGCTCTCGCGGATCACCTTGAGCAGCAGCGCGACGTCGGCCTCGCTGTGCGAGACGGTGAGGAAGCAGGGGAAGCCGTCCCAGATGTGCACGCCGCGATCGCGCATGAAGCAGAAGAGCAGATCGCCGTGGGTCTGATCGTCGGTGTAGATGAGCTTCCACAGCGAGCCGAAGTGCTTCATCTTCAACGGCACGCCGACCTCGTTGAAGAAGGTGTTCGTCTGGCCCGCCATCGCCTCGGTGCGCGCGTTGAGCGTCTGCTGCAGGTTCGGCTTGGCCTTCATCTCGTCGATGACGGCCTGCGCGGCGGCGAGCGCGATGGGGTGACGCACGAAGGTGCCCGCGAAATAGGTGACGCCGACCGTCGGCACGCTCGCGTCTCCGTACTGCCAATGACCGCCGTCGAGCGCGTCCATCCACGCGCGCTTACCAGCCATCACGCCGATGGGCTGGCCGCCGCCGATCACCTTGCCGTAGCTGCAGAGGTCGGCCTTCACGCCGAAGTGTTCCTGCGCACCACCACGTGCGAGGCGGAAGCCGGTGATCACCTCGTCCATGATCAACGCGCAGCCGCCGGTGTCGCAGATGCCGCGAAGCGCCTGAATGAACTCGCGCGGCTGGAAGTCGGGGCGGCGCGACTGCACGGGCTCGATCATGATCGCCGCGAGCTCGTGCGCGCGGCTGCGGAGGATCTCCAGCGTCTCGGGCGTGCCGTAGTCGAGCACGATCACGTTCTTCACCGCCTCGGGGAGAATGCCGGGCGAGGCGGGCACCGACTTCAAGGTCTTCGTGCCGCGCACGATCACCTCATCGAAGATGCCGTGGTAGCTGCCGCTCATGATCGCGATCAGCGACCGGCCGGTGACGGTGCGCGCGATGCGCATCACGCCCATCACCGCCTCGGAGCCCGTGTTGCAGAGCGCCGCGCGATCGTGGCCGGTCAGCTCGCAGATGCCCTGGGCCACCGTGCCGGCCAGCGGGTGCTGCGGCCCCAGCTCGTAGCCGCGTTCGAGCTGGTCCTTGATCGCCTTGACGATGAAGTCGGGGGAGTGGCCGAAGAAGTTCGAGCCGAAGCCGTTGAGCGCGTCGAGGTACTCGTTGCCGTCGAGATCCCAGATCCGCGAGCCCTTCGAGCGGTCGATGACGATCTGGTAGATGAGCTCCTTCACCAGCGGGCGGAAGCCGGTGACCACGCGCGGGTCGGCGAGGTGGGCGCGGTGCGCGGCGGTGTACTCCTTCGATTTCTTCGTCTTGCCGGTGTAGCGGCGGGTCAGCTCATCGAGCTTGGTGCGCTGCTTCGCGCTGAGCTCGTCGCCCTTCGCCGTCGAGATGCGCGCCATCGCGCCGAAGGCCTTCTTCACGTCGTACTTCGTGTGCGCGAGCTCTTCTTCCTTCTGCGCGGGAGCAGGTGCTGCCACCGCGACGGGCGCTGGCGCAGGAGCGGGCATCTGTGCTGCGACGCCACCTCCCAGCAACTGCAGCTGCGCAGCCATCAAGCGGAGCTGCTGGTCGATGACCTCGCGCACCCCGTTCCCTCCAGCACCGTTCGTCGGGGCCATGGTCACGTTGAACGCAACGGGAGCGGGAGGCATCGGCGCGGCGACGCCCACCGCGACGGGTGCTGGAACCGGCGCCGGCGCCGCGACGCTTGCGGGCAACTGCGCGTCGAGGAACGACGCGAGCAAATCGAGGGTCGTGAAGTCTTCGACCAGCTGGCGGAACTGGAACCTGATGCCGTGCTGCCGCTGCAGCTCGGTCGCCACCTGCGTCAACGCGAGTGAGTCGAGCCCGAGCTCGAGAAAAGAGGAGTGCACGTCTGCGCCGTGCAGCTCGAGACCTGAGTACTCCTCGAACGTCTTCACCAACTGCGGAATGAGGGTTTCTTGGCGGGACATGCGGGCCTCGGGAGCTGGAGTCGTGAGCGTCGGTGCGGCGTGCGCCTGCCCCGGCTCGAGCCAGTGGCGGGTGCGATCGAACCAATAGGTGGGGATGGCGATGCGGCGGCGCTTCTCGTGCTCGTGGTAGCGGCGCCAGTCGATGGCGATGCCCGCGGCCCAGAGCTTGCCGAGCGCGGCCAGCACAGAGCCCCACTCCGCGTCGTCTTTCGCGGTGTCGGGCAACGTCGACAGACAGAGCTGTGCGCGGTCGCTCACCATCTGCCGGGCGAGCGTCGCCAGCGTGGCGCGCGGCCCGACCTCGACGAAGGTGTGCTTCTCGCGCGCGAGCGTCAGCATCGCCTCGCGGAAGCGCACGGGCTCGCGCAGGTGCCGCGCCCAGTACGACGCGTCTTTCGCTTGCGTCTCGGTGAGCAACTGCCCGGTCGCGCTCGAGACGATGGGCAACGACGGCGCGCGGAGCGTCACCTTCGCGAGCTCGACCCGCAGCGGCTCGACGACCGCGTCCATCATCGACGAGTGGAAGGCGTGAGAGGTGTGCAGCGCCTTCGCCACGACGCCCTTCGCGGTGAGTGTCTTCTCGAACGCTTCGAGCTCAGGCGTCGGCCCCGAGACCACGCACAGCTGCGGCGCGTTGTCGGTGGCGACGGTCAGTGAACCACTGAGCAGCGGGCTCACCTCGCTCGCCGGCAAGCGCACCGAGAGCATCGAACCGGGCGGCTGGCGCTGCATCAGCACGCCGCGCGTGGCGACGAGGCGCACCGCGTCTTCGAGGGAGAACACGCCCGCGATGGTCGCCGCGACCCACTCACCGATGCTGTGGCCGAGCATCACCGTGGGCTTCACGCCCCATGTCATCAACTGCCGCGCGAGCGCGTACTCGATGGTGAAGAGCCCCGTTTGCGTGAACGCCGTGTGGCGCAGGGCCTCGCGCGTCGCCTCGGTGTCGCCCTCGGCAGGGAAGAGCACCTCGCGGAGATCGCGCCCCAGCACCGGGCTCGCCAGCTCTGCGCATTGATCGACGACCAGCCGGAACTCGGGCTCGTCGCGGTACAGCGCCTTGCCCATCTCGACGTACTGCGAGCCCTGACCGGGGAAGAGGAAGGCCACCGGGAAGGGCGTGCCGGCCTGCGCGGTGACGAGGCGCGCGGGGTTCGCAATCGCGGCGAGCGCGTCCTTCACGTCGCTCACCACCACGGCGTGGCGCTTCGAGAACGCTTTGCGGCCAAGGTGCTGCACGAAGCTCACGTCGGCCAGCTCGGCGTCGGGGTGGGTCTCGAGCCACTTCATCAACGAGCGCGTGTGCGCCTCGAGAGACGCATCGGTGCGCGCCGACCAGATGAGGAGGTGCTTCGAGCGCGCGTTTCCCCGCGGAGCAGGCGGCGGCGCTTCTTCGAGCACCACGTGGGCGTTGGTGCCGCCGACGCCGAACGAGCTGACCCCGGCGCGGCGCTGGGTGCCTTCCCACGCGCGCAGGGTGGCGTTCACCGTGAAGGGCGTCTTCGCGAAGTCGATGGCCGGGTTGGGCCTCTCGAAGTGCAACGAGGGCGGCAGCTGGCGGTGTTCGAGCGAGAGCGCGGTCTTGATGAGGCCCGCCACGCCGGCTGCCGCGGTGAGGTGGCCGAAGTTGCTCTTGATGGATCCAATCGCGCAGAAGCCCGTGTCCGCCGTCTTCGAGCGGAAGGCCTGAGTGAGGCCCTCGATCTCGATGGGATCTCCGAGCGGGGTCGCGGTGCCGTGCGCCTCGACGTAGCTGACGGTGCGCGGGTCGATCTGCGCCACGTCGTGCGCCATGGCGATGACCTCGGCCTGCCCGGTCACCGAAGGGGCTGCGAAGCTCGTCTTCGAAGCGCCGTCGTTGTTGAGCGCACCGCCGAGGATCACCGCGTGAATGGTGTCTCCATCGCGCTGCGCGTCTGACAGCCGCTTGAGCACCACCGCGCCCACGCCATCGCTGAACAGCGTGCCGGTCGCCTTCGCGTCGAAAGGGCGACAGTGCCCGTCGGCCGAGAGCATGCCGCCCTCGGAATAGAGGTGCCCGGTCTCGACGGGGATGGTCAGTGCAGCACCACCTGCCAGCGCGAGATCGCACTCGTCGTTGCGCAGCGCGTGGAAGGCCTGCACCACGGCGACGAGCGAGGTCGAGCACGCGGTGTGAATCGAGAGCGCGGGGCCGTGCAGGTCGAGCTTGTGCGCGACGCGCGTGGCCACGTAGTCCTTCTCGTTGGCCACCATGACCTGGAAGGCGCCCAGTCGCTCGACCGCCTCGGGGAAGGCGCTGACGTTGTGCGGGTAATACGAGTTGTTGTGCACGCCCGCGAATACGCCGACCGAGCCCGTGTCTGAGGCGCCCGGCGCGTACCCGGCGTTCTCGACCGCCGTCCACATCGTCTCGAGGAGCAGCCGCTGCTGCGGATCCATCACCTCGGCTTCTTTGGGCGTGATGCCGAAGAAGCCCGCATCGAAGAACTCGATGCCCGTCAACAGGCCGCGGGCCGCGACGTAACCTGGGTCGTTCTTCGCCTTCTCGGGGATCGTCGCGTGCGGCTCGAAGAAGGTGACCGATTCCACGCCGCCGACGAGGTTCTTCCAGAGCGTCTCGAGATCTTCTGCACCGGGGAAGCGGCCTGCCATGCCGATGATGGCCACCGGCTCCTGGGTGCGGTGACCGCGTTCCCGACGCCGCAACGAAGTGCCGGTGCCAGACAGATGGGCGGCGAGCCCGGCGATGGTGGGCACCTCGAAGAGCTTCACGACCGGCACGTCGAGCTGCAGCTCGAGCCGCAACCGCGACACGCACTTGAGCGCGAGCAGCGAGTTGCCGCCGAGCTCGAAGAACGAGTCGTTCACGCCGAGGCCGTCGAGACCGAGCAGCTTGCCCCACAGCGTCGCGAGCTTCTTCTCGAGCTCGGTGCGCGGCGCGACATATTCCTGCTGCAGCTGCGGCCGGCTGGTCGACGGGCGGGGCAGGGCGCGCCGATCGATCTTTCCGCTCGGCGTCCTCGGCAGCGCGCTCATCGGCACGAAGGCCGAGGGCACCATGTATTCGGGCAGCGACGCTTCGAGCCGCGCGCGCAGCTCGCCGAGCAGCTTCGGGCTCTCGTCGCTCACCACGTAGGCCACGAGGCGCTTGTCGCCCGGCTCGTCTTCGCGCACCGTCACCGCGACCTGCTTCACGCGCGCATCGGCGGCGATCGCGACCTCGACCTCTCCGAGCTCGATGCGGTAGCCACGCACCTTCACCTGACCATCGATGCGACCGAGGAACTCGATGGTGCCGTCGGCGGCTTCGCGGGCGAGATCGCCCGAGCGGTACCAGCGCTGCCCTTCTCGGGTGATGAACTTCTGGGCGGTGAGCTCGGGCCGGTAGAGGTAGCCGCGCGCGACGGCGAGGCCACCGAGCAACAGCTCACCTTCCTGGCCCTTCGAGACGGGCTTCATCTGCTCGTCGACGATGGCGAGGTGCACGTTCGCGATCGCCCGGCCGATCGACGGCAGGCGCGGCCACGACGACGGCGCGCCGCCCAGCGTGAGCGAGGTGACGACGTGCGTCTCGCTGGGACCGTAGTGGTTGAACAAGCTGCACTGCGGCAGCTGCTCGAAGAACTTCACCACCTGTGGCGTGACCTGCAGCTGTTCGCCTGCCGTCACCACCTCTCGCAGCGACGAGGGGTACACGCCGTGCGACGTGGCGACCTCACACAGGCTCTGCAGCGCAATGAAAGGCAGGAACAGCCGCTCGACCTTCTCGGCTTGCAACAGCTCGAGCAGCTTCACCGCCTCGAGCCGCAGCTCTTCGCGGATCATCACCAGCGTGCCGCCGGCGGCCCACGTCGAGAACATCTCCTGAAAGTGCACATCGAAGCTCAGCGGCGCGAACTGCAACGTGCGGCCGCTCCCGAACTTCGAGTCCTTCAACTGCCAATCGATGAGGTTGGTCAGCGGCGCCTGGTGCATCGCGACGCCCTTGGGCTTGCCCGTCGAGCCCGAAGTGTAGATGGCGTAGACGAGGTGCTCGGGGCCGCTGCTGGGCTCGAGGCGTGCGTCGTGGGGGCCGAAGCTCTCGATCGCGAGCACCTTCGCCGCGCTCTTCGGGAACAGCGCCTTCGTTTTTTCCTGCGCGAGCAGCACGGCGACGCGCGCGTCTTCGAGCATGAAGGCGAGACGATCAGCCGGGTAGTTCACGTCGAGCGGCAGGTAGCCGGCGCCAGCCTCGAGCACCCCCAGCACCGCGACGGCGAGCTCGAGCGAGCGTTCGACGGCGATGGCCACCACCGAGTCGGGGCCGATGTGATGCGCCTTGAGGGTGTTCGCGACGCCCGAAGCGCGGCGCTGCAGCTCGCGGTAGGTGAGGGTCTGCCCCTCGAAGGTCACCGCGATGGCGTCGGGTGTGCCGTCGACGTGTCGGTGAAACGCGCTGATCAATCGCATCTGGCCCCCCTGCTTCACCCCGCGGCGCGTTGCGCTCGAAGCTGCCGCGCGAACGCCACCGTCTCCTTCACCGACACCGCACCACTTCCGATCACGAGCGCCGCGTAGAGCAGTCCATCGACCACGATCCGTACAGGACCCATCGGTTGAAGCTCAAACCGATCCACCGCGAACACGACACTGCAAGCGAGTGTGGACTTCGCGAGTATTTTTGCAAGCCGCACATCCATCGCGATGTTTCCAATCCTGATGAACATGGCCGTCAGCACCACGAGCTCGGTGCCTACCGCGGCGAGCGCACACGCAGCTCCTGCGCCTCCCGGACCCCAGGTCTTTGCGAACGTGACGAAGATCATCACCAGCAGCGGGTTGACGAACATGCTCGAGACCGAGGTGACGGTGACCGTCCACTCCGCTCCCGAGAGGTTGAGGGCGACGGAGATCACGACGGCCGCGTAGGTGAGGAGAAACGAGGGGCCGAGGATCGACAGCGCCCACGCTGACGCGGCGTACTGCTCACCCAGCAAAATTTGCACCCAGAAGTCTGCGCCAACGGCGATGGCCAACGAGACGGGGAAGGCGAACGTCAACACGAGCTCGAGCGTTCGCCGCACGAGGTGGTGGTACTCGTCGGCGCTGCGGCTCTGTGCGCGCGCGAATAGCGGCATCACGATGCCGGGGATCATCGGGGTCAGCACGAACGTCATCTGCGCGAGCTCGGCCGCGGCGCTGTACAGACCGATCTCGGTGTCGTCGGTGCGCACCTTGAGCAGGTTGACGTCGAACCGGTTGACGATCACCAGCGCCACGGCGTTCACGTAGAACGGGAAGGCGCTCCGGAGCACGGGCCGCAGTTGCGACCAGTCGATGCGCAGCACCAGCTTCACGTGCTTGCGCGCGAGCACGAAGCTGACGGTGAGCTTGAGCAGCTCGGCGAGCAGCACCGAGAGCGGAATGCCGACGATCGGCAGGTTGAAGACGATGGTGGCGATGAAGCCCGCGGCCCAGATCAGCTTCGAGACGACGTTCAGCGCCGACAGCCCGTCGATGGTGCGCGCCGACTGCAGCAGCGCGACGAGCGTCATGTGGAAGGTGGTGGCCAGCTGCGCTGCGCCATAGACCGCGACGAGCAGGCGCACTTCGGGGGGCTGCCCCATCCACTCGAGGACGAGGGCCATCGTCCCGAACACCACGAACGAGAGGATCGCGCGCGCCGCGAAGATCGTGCCGATGAACTGGTTGGCCGCCTCGAGGGCGACCGGCACCACCTTGCGCACGTAGGTGTCGAGCCCGAGCCCGATGAAGACGAACGCGGTCGCCGTGAAGGCATCGGCGAAGTTGAGCGGCCCCATGACGGACGGGCCGAGGTGCCGACGGAGCGCGATGCGAACGCCGAACCCGATGCCAAGCGTGAGCACGAGCGAGCCGCCCAGCTTCAGCGCGTTTCGCATGGACACCGCGACGTCGGAGCGCCTCGCTGCTTCCTGATTCGACTCCTCGCTCACTGCCGGCCTTCCTACCTTTCGCGTGGCGTATTCGGGTGAAATCTCGCGTGGTAGAGCCGACGCATGACGGCGGTCACGGTGTTCCTTCTCGAGCCGGGCCGCGTCGATTCGGTCTCGTGGCTGCCGTTGTTGAGCGGTGACGAACGCGCACGTCACGGGCGCTTCAAACACCCCGCCGATCGGGCGTGCTTCCTCGCGGCACACGGCCTGCTTCGATCGGTGTTGTCGCGCCGAGTGCCCACGATCGCCCCGCGCGACTGGCGCTTCGAACTCGGCCCCCATGGGAAGCCGACGCTGCAGAACATCCACTTCAACTTGAGCCACTGCCGCGAGCTGGTCGCGGTCGCGCTGGCGGAACGCGACGTGGGTGTCGACGTCGAGCCGGTCGACGCGCGTCATGCCACTGCTGACGTGGCGGCGCGCGTGTACGGCCCGCGCGAACTGGCAGACCTGGCGGCGCAGCCCACGGAATCGATGCGCGTCGATCGCTTCTTCACGCGCTGGGTGATCAAGGAGTCGTGGGTGAAGGCCACCGGCATTGGCATTCACGACGCGCTGCCCTCGTTCGAGGTCGAGCTGGGTGACGGCGTCGCCCGCGCAGGCGACTGGCGCTTCTCCTTCTTCAGCCCGCGCCCGGCGATGAAGTTGGGCGTCTGTGTGGAGTCGCCCACGCCGCTTCAGGTGACGTTGGAGGAGTGGTCGTGAGTCGCTGGCTCGTGCTGCTGGCGGTGCTCGCGCTGGGCGCAGTGCTCTTCGTGCGCTGGCGGTATCAGGTGACGCGCGAGGTCTCGCCGTACGAACTCGCGGTCCGCTCGATCGACGAGAACGCGAAGGAGGGGCGACGCATCGGGGCCACGCCCGTCTTCATCGGTTCGCTGCGCGCGCTGATGCGTCCGCCATCAGAGGGCGCGAGCTGGTTCTTGTATTGGGGCGGCAACACCTCGACCTACTTCCAGGAAAGCGTCGACACCCTCGAGAGGCTGGACCTGCCGCCTGCCGTGGGCGTCCTCATCGTCGCACCGCCTGGCTACGACGGCTCGGCGGGCCACCCCGAACCGGAGGGCGTGCTCGCCGCCGCTCGCCTCGCGCGTGACTGGTTGGTGCGTGAACGGCGGGCCGAGCGGGTGGTCACGGGCGGTTTCTCGATGGGCGCGCTCTCGGCGTTGATCGCCGCTGAAGACCCGCACGTCGTCGCGACGGTGCTGCTGGCGTCGTTCACTGTCTTCGAGACGGGCGACCCGAGCCGGCTGATCCGCTTCCTCGAGCCGGTGCGCTACTTCCCTCCGTCGTCGATGCCGAAGGTGAAGGCGCTGGTGCTCCACGGAGAGAAAGACGACGGCTTCGCCCCCCAGATGGGCCGCGACGTCGCGACGGCGCTGGGCGCGGAGTTCGTGCTCGTGCCCGACTGCGGGCACGTCGCTTTGCAGAGAAACGCGGTGGCCCTGGCCCGCGCGAAGAACTTCATTCTTGGCGCGCTCAGCGGGCCTTGAACACCACGGGCCACACCACGCGAAAGGGTCCGCCGGGCGGGAAGTGGAGCTTGAGGCCAGCCTCGCGCAGACACGCTTCGAAGGTCGGTCGTTCTCGCTCGAGCGAGACGCGCACTTCGGTCACCGTTCCACGCGCGTCGACCGCGAAGTCGAGCCTCGCCGTGTCTTCGAAGGGTCCGTGGTCGCGGAGTGCCGCCTCGTAGCAACGCCGGAACTCGCCGTCGCGGAGCACGCGCCTCAAGAGCCCCCGGTCGAGGCTCGACGCCTGGGCCGTCGCCCCCAGACAGACCACCGCCAGGACGAAGGCGCGCACGAAGCTCAGACAGCACGCGGTCCATCTGGTTCCTTCAAGCAGACTCAGGGCTCGAGGCTCTTAATGAGGTCGAAGCTCGACTTCGGTGTCGGGTCGATGAGCTGGAAGCCGGAGCCCCCGAAGCTGCCGGCGCTCGCGAGCCCTGACTTGACGACGTCGGGTCTTCCTCTCCCGATCTCGAACGTCGCCGCCCCCGTGAAGAGGGTTGAACGGGCATGAAGGAAGGTCTCCACGTCGCGTGGCAGTTTCAACCCATCGAGGAAGATCCCGCGAGCCTGGTCGAATCGATCCGCACGGCGCGTGAGCACCCAGCACATGGAGTCCCCGTCGAGAAACGAGATGCTCTGGAGTGAGCCGGTCGCGGCGCGCACGAGCTCGAAGAGCGCCAGCCCGGAGACCTTGCCCAGGCGCAGGTGCTCGGTTCGCGAGAGGAACCTGGTGCGCCACAGGGCACGCAGCCTGACCTCGTCGATCGGGTTCCCTGCCGTGTGGCAGTGAACGACACGCGCTGAGTGCTCGACCTTGGCCAGCTTCTCGATCGCCTGGGGCTGGCGTCGCAGGTCGAGCGTGAAGTCGAGTTCCTCGAGGCGCACCGCCAGCGGGAGCACCTCAACGACCTGATCGACGGTCAGACCCTCGGCCCGGCGCAGTTGGTCGAACCGCGTGTGCGGCGAGACCTGCGTCGTCGCTTCGAAGCGCACGCCCTCCAACAGGGCCACGAGCGGGTGATGGGTTTGCTCGAGCCTCGCTTCCGTCACGAAGCCCCGAGCACGCCTGGCGCTCGGGAGATGGATGCCACCGCCGAACTGCGCGCCAATCTCGGTGCGGAGTTCCTTGAGCAGCACGGCTCGCCGCGCGCGACCCGATGCGTCGAGCTTGCGGAGCTCGAGCTGAATGAGCTCGCCCATGGGTCGACCCCGCTCGACCAGCCAGTCGGCGTAGACGGCCCGTAATCCGTCGTCGTCAGGGTTCGCGATGATGTGCTCGAGCAACTGCCGTTCGCGGGCGGGCTCTTCCATCAGGGCGCGGCGTGGCTCACTCCATCGCCCGATGAGTGCCGTGAGTTCCCGCACCTCGGCGTCGGTCATGATCTGTTTCGGCGCTCGCGCTCTCGTGGCGCGCCTCAGCGCCGCCCCGAGGGAAGGAATGCGGGGAAAGTTCTCGGGCTCGAGAATCAGGCCGCAGTCGAAGTGGGGCCAGAGCGCTCGCATCAGCCTGAGTTGGATTGTGCGGGGCGTGACCGTTGCGTGGGCGTTCATCATCCGTACGAGGGTGGCGCCCACCCTGGGGTCCGGGGCCCATCGACCCATCACCTCGATCAGTTCCCCGAGCGCAGAGAGGCTCTTCGTCGCTGCGAGCTGTGAGGCGAAGCGTTCGATTTCCGCCAACACGCTCGAGCGGGTGACTTCCTCGCCGCCAGCGAGCGCGAGCGCCTGCACCTGCTGCTTGTTGGTGGAGGCCGTGGCCAGCGACACCGGTTCAACTCGGGCTCCCGCCGCCTCGATCAGCACCGAGATTCGCGGATCCCACGAGTGTCGCCATCGCTCGAGCAGCGTCGGCAGCAGGGTTTGGGGTGTCATTTCGGGCTGGCGCAACACCAGCACGGGAAGCGTACGTCAGGCGAGCAATCGCTCGAGCGCCAGCCGGGTCTCGGGAGGCAAAGCAGGTGTCAGGCGCAGCGCACGACGCGACAGCAGCCGATAGAGGCTCCCCAGCTCGGGGGGCAGCGCCTCGAGGTGGGCCTGCACCACGCTCACATCGCCACGCACCACCGGGCCCGTGAGCCCTCGCTCGAGTCCGCGGGCTTCGACACCACGCAGCGCCGACTTCGAGAGCGGCAACAGCGCCTTCAAGGCGTCGGCGCGCTCGAGCCCTGCTTCTTCCAGCGCCGCGACCGCGCCATCGAGCAACGCGACGAGCAGGCCGGCAGAGAGCACCGCGCCTGCGTGGTACGGCGCGCGACCCGTCTCGGGCACCTCGAGCGGGTTCATCTCGAGCGCCTGCGCCATGCGCTCCAGCACCGCGTGGAGGGCACGATCGGTCGAGGCGAGCGCGACGGTGTGGCCCCGCAGGCTGTCTTTGGGATCGGAGATGGCAGCGAGCGGGTGAAACGAGCCAAAGGGCCGCTTCGTCTTCGCGCTGGCAAACACCGCGAGGGGCAGGGCACCGCTGCAGTGCACGACGCCACACGCGGGCGCGAGATCTTCATCGACCAGCTCGAGGGCCGGACCGACGGCGGAGTCAGGCACCGCGAGCACGCACACCTGGGCCGTGCGGAGATCGTCGTGATCGGCGAGCACCACGCGCGCGGCGGCCGCCCGCCGCACCGATTCCGCAGAGCGGGGGAGCACTGCCACCGGCCAGCCCTCGGCCTTGAGCCCCTGCGCGATCGCGCCGCCGATGCGACCGAAGCCGATGATCACCACGCGCGGGAGCGCGGGCGCCTTCTTCTTCGCGGCACGGCGCGCTGGGCGACGCTTCTTCAATTCATCGCTCCCAGCGCCGCGTTCACGGCGAGGAAACGCAGCTGACCGGCGGCGAGTTCCACGCGCACGCGATCTCCTTCGGCGAAGTCACCCGCGAGAATGCGTTCGGCCAGCGGCCCTTCGACCAGGCGCTGCACCGTCTGCCGCATGGGGCGCGCGCCGAGCATGGGGTCGAAGCCGCCGCTCTTGAGCAGGTGACCGATGACCTCCTCGGTGGCCTCGTACGCGATGCCCTTCTCGGTCAGCAGGCGCTTGCTCGACTCGGCGATCAGCAGATTGGCGATCTTCGCCACCTCGACTTCCTTCAGCGGGCGGAAGGCGCAGCGCTCGTCGATGCGGTTCCACAGCTCGGGTGGCATCGCCTTGCGCGCAGCATCGGTGGCAGCGATCTCACCGGGCGTCGCAACGGCGTCGCTGCCGAAGCCCATCGAGCGGCCCTTCTGCGAGAAGGCCTCCGCGCCGAGGTTGGTGGTGAGGATGACGATGGTGTTCGAGAAGTCGATGTGGCGACCCTTGCCGTCGGTGAGGCGCCCCTCTTCGAGCACCTGCAACAGCAGCATCAGCACCTCGCGGTTCGCCTTGTCGATCTCGTCGAGCACCACCACCGACGACGGCTTGCGGCGCACGGGCTCGGTGAGCTGCCCGCCTTCCCCGAAGCCGACGTAGCCCGCGGGCGCGCCGATCAACCGCGAGACGCCGTGGCCTTCCGACAGCTCCGACATGTCGATGCGAATGAGCGCGTCGCGGTTGCCGAAGACGACCTCCGCCAGGCCGCGCGCCATCTCGGTCTTGCCGACGCCGGTGGGCCCGAGAAAGAGGAAGCTCCCCATCGGGCGACGCGAGGCGAAGCCGGCGTAGTTGCGGCGGATCACCTTCGCGACGCGATCGATCACCTCTTCGTGGCCGATGACGCGCTTGCGCAGATCGAGCTCCATCGAGAGCAGGCGCTCGGAGTCGTTGAGGAGCAGCCGTTCCTCGGGCAGCTGCGCCACCTTGGCGACCACGCGCGCGATGTCCTGCGGCTCCACCACGCTGCGGCCCTCACGCGTGCAGCGCGAGCCGGCGAGATCGAGCACCGAGATCGCCTTGTCGGGCAGGAAGCGGTCGGTGATGTACTTCGCGCTCATCGACGCCGCGGCCTGCAGCGACTCGGGCGCGTACTTGAGGCGATGGTGCGCTTCGTAGCGACCGATGATGCCGTTGAGGATGTAGACGGTGTCGCTCACCGACGGCTCGTTCACGTAGACCGGGGTGAAGCGGCGCTCGAGGGCGGGGTCGTTCGAGAGGTGCTTGCGGTACTCGTCGTGCGTGGTCGCCCCGATGCAGGGGAACTCGCCCCGCGACATCGCCGCCTTGAGCTCGTTCGCCGCGTCTTGCGGCCCATCACCCGTCGAGCCCGCGCCCATCAGGGTGTGGATCTCGTCGATGAACACCACGACGCGCGAGGCGTTCTTCACCTCGTCTTTGAGTGCGTTGAGCCGCTCGCTGAACGAGCCACGCAGCTGCGTGCCGGCCACCAGCGTGCCCATGTCGAGCTCGATCACGACGCGATCGCCGAGCGGGCCCTTGAGCATCGCGAGCTGCTGCGCGACGCCCTCGACGACGGCCGTCTTGCCGACGCCGGGCTCGCCGAGGAGGACCGGGTTGTTCGTGCGGCGCTTGCCGAGAATGTCGATCACCTCGTCGATCTCGCGAGCGCGGCCCACGACGGGGTCGAGCTTTCCTTCGCGCGCGAGCGCGGTGAGGTTCTTCCCCAACCCGGTGAGCAGAGGGAAGGTGCGTGCGTCCAGCTGCCACTTGCCCGAGACGGCCGAGGTCTGCGGCGCCGCCATCATCGGCATGGGCACGGAGAGCGGCGGCGCCACAGGGGGCGGAGGCATCGCGTTGAGCGCGGCGAGATCGTCGTCGCTCACCTCGTCGATGAGGTCGCGCACCGACAGCGTGGGTCTCGAGGTCGCGGGGCGGGGCGCCGACGCGGCCGGCAGCACCGTCGCGGTACGAGACGGCGGGCCAAAGGGCAGGGGGGGCGCACCGACCGGCCGACCCGACGACGCACGCGGCACGTTGGGCGGCAGCTCGCGCTGGAGCATGAGGCGCCGGGGCATGCGGCCCGACGTGAAGTACGAGAGCGCGGTGTTGCGCAGGGCGGTGAGATCCATGCCCGTCTTGTGGAGGAGATCCTGTGCCGCGCAGCGCACGCGCGTCATGGCGATCAACGCGTGCAGGCAGTCGGCTTCGGCCGAGCCACAGTTGGTGGCGATCTCGCGGCCGCGCTCGCGCAGCTCCTTCACGAGGCCGTCGGGCTCGCTCGGCGCCGACGTCAGCAGCTCGAGCAACACGTCTTCATTGACGTTCTTCTCGGCGAGCAGCATCGCCGCGCGGTTCTCGACGGTGAACATCGCGAGCAGCACATGCGCGGTGGTCAGGCGCTGATTCACGCTGCGGGCAATGTCTTCGGCTTCCACCATCGTCTGCGCGAAATCGCTGCTCTCGACCATGGTGCAGGTTTGTAGTCCCGCGAGATCACTCCCACAAATTTTCCGCTACAGGTCTGTTCCAGCGCCAATTCAAAGGGTTGCGAAACATTCCAAGCGGTGAAATCACACTGTGGCTCCGGCGTTCTGTGCGCGCCACTCCCGACCATGCAAGCCCTCTCCGTGCCCCTGATGACCCTGCTCGATCCAGTGGGCGCGATTCCACGCGCGGTCGAGGCGCGCCGCTGGGTGCTGCCCATGCTGCTGGTATCGGTGCTCACCGCAAGTGCTGGTGCGGTGATTGCGTTGCGGCTCGACACCTCGCGGGTCGTCATTCCCAAACTGGCCATGAGCGGCGAGTTGATGAAGGTGAGTGAGCGCGAGGTCGGCGAAGCCATCGAGCAGGCGCAGCGGGTGGCGCTGGTCGGCGGCATCGCGAAGGGGCTGTTGCTCATGCCCTTGCTGGTGCTGCTCCTCGCCGTCGCCTTGAAGATCGCGGTGTGGCTCATTGGCCGCAAGGCCTTGTTCGCCGAGCTGATGACGGTGGCGGCTTTGACGATGCTCCCGGTGGCGGTGTTTCACGGCATCGAGCTCGTGGCTGCGTGGAAGCTCGACCTCATCACGCCTCGCGTGGCGGAGACGCTGGTGCCGTCGTCGCTCTCGTTCTTCATCCAGCAGGCGCCGCCGGGGTTGAGCCGGCTCTACCAGGCGCTCGACTTCGTCAACCTGTGGGCTGCGGCGATCATGGGGCTCGGCATCGCTGCCGCTTCGAAGTGGACCCCCGCACGCGGCGCCGTGTTTGGACTTGTTCTCTACGCCCTCTTCGCAGCCGCGTTCCTCATCGCGCTGCCCGGGCTGATGCCTGCCGACGGCATGGGTGGTCGCTGATGGTCTCGCTGGTCTTTTCTCTCGCGCTCGCTTCGACGCCGATCACCCTTGACGAGGTTCGACAGGCTTCACGCGATTCGCTCGACGCGATTCGAGCCCAGCTCGACGTGGCGCGCGCCGAGTCGAACTCGAAGACCGCCCGCTCGGCCATCTTCCCTCAGGTTGACTTCAACCTCGGCGCGGGCGTGTCGTTCGTCGGGACGCAGCGCGCGTTCAGCACCGTGCCGACGTTCGACGCGAATGGCGGGCTGAGTGGCTTCGAGCAGCGGGTGGTGAACACGCAGCCGGTCGAGCAGGCCCGCTATTCGCTCGGCCTGGGCGTCTCACAGTTGCTCTACGACGGCGGTCGCTGGTGGAACCAGATCGCGCAGTCGGGCGCGCAGGAAGAGGCCACGAGGGGCCAGCTCGCCGAGCAGCGCCTCTCCAGTGAGCTCGAGGCGACGCGGCGCTTCTTCGAACTGGTGAAGGCCCAGCTCGCGCTCAAGGTCTTCGAAGAATCGGTCTCGCGAACGAAGCAGCAGGTCGATCGCGCCAACGCTCTTTACGAAGCGGGCCGCGGCCAGCGCAGCGCGGTGTTCGACGCGAAGACCAGCCTCGCCAACGACGAGATCAACGTGGTGCGGCAGCGGCAGCGCATCGGCCAGGCGCGCCTCGCCCTGCTTCAGTGGATCGGCCGACCCGACGCCGAGGTGGAAGCCGTGGTGCCTGAGTTGGTGGTGGGGCAGCCCGTCGCCACGGCCGACGCCATCGAGAGCGCGAAGAAGCAGCGCCCGTTGTTCAAGTCGCTCGAGGCGAACCTGCGCGCGGGCGAACTCGCGGTGTCGGTGTCGCGGGCCGATTACCTTCCCCGCGTGGCGGCGAGCGCGCAGTACCAACGGCAGTCGCCTGACCTCGGGCTCTTCTTCGACCCCACGAAGCAGAACGTGCTCACGCTCGGCGCAAACCTCACGTGGGACCTCTTCAGCGGCTTCCAACACGAAGCGCAGATCGAGCGTGCGCAGGCCGATCTCACCCAGGCGAAGGCCACGCAGAAGCAGTCGGTGCTCGATCTCGAAGCCGAGATCGCCCGCTCCAACGAGGCCTGGAAGGCCGAGGTCGAGGTGCTCGGCATCTCGGAGCGCAACCTCTTGGTCGCGAAGGAACAGGCGTCGCTGGAAGAAGAACGCTTCGCTGCGGGGGCCGGTTCGACCCTCGAAGTACGCAACGCGCAGATCAAATACATCCAGGCTCAATTGTCGGTGCTGCAGGGAAGAGCAGACGTCGCCACGGCGCGGGCTGCTCTCGAGCGCGCCATCGGAGGCACGCCATGACGTGGTGGAAGGGGCTCATCGCAGCGCTGATCGTCGCCGGGGTCGGCGCCATGACGTACGCCGGCCTCCGTGAGCAGCCGCCGCCCGCAACCGAAGTACAGTTTGGCAAGGTGAAGAAGGGCCCCATCACGCGCACCGTGACTGGCGCCGGCAAGGTCGAAGCCGCGACGACGGTGAAGATCAGCTCGAACCTCTCGGGTGATCTCATCGAGCTGCCGGTGAAGGTCGGCGACACCGTCGTCAAAGGGCAGGTGCTCGCCAGGCTCGATCGCCGCCGCTTCGAGGCGAGCGTGAAGCAGGCCGCTGCTGCGCTCAACGCTGCGAAGTCTGAGATCGCCACCGTGCAGGTCGAGATCGATCGCCTCACGCGGGAGCTCGAGCGGGTGCGTGGCCTCGTCGCCAAGGGCCTCGCGTCGCAGGCCGAAGCCGAGCGCTCGGAGTCGGATCTCGCCGCCGCGAAGTCACGCCAGGCCTCGCAGAGCGATCGCGCCGCGCAGGCCGCCGCCGTGCTGGAGGAATCGCAGAACAACCTCGCCAAGAGCACGCTCTTCTCGCCCATCGACGGCAACGTGATCGAGGTCACCCGCGAGGTCGGCGAGCGCGTGCGCGGCAGCGACTTCAACGAAGACGTGGTGATGACCCTGGCCGCGCTGCACTCGATGGAAGTGAAGATCGAGGTCGGCGAGCACGAGGTGGTGCACCTCAAGCTTGGGCAGAAGTGCGACATCAAGATCGACGCCTTCGACGGGCAGACCTTCGAGGGCACGGTGGTCGAGATCGCCCAGAAAGCGCTCATTCGGAACCCCGGCACCGAGCAGGAGACGACGTCGTTCCCGGTGACGGTGGCGCTGGTCGCCAAGCCCGATCGCGTGCTGCCCGGCATGAGCGCCGAGGTTCGCGTGACGGCCGATCAACGAGACTCGGCGGTGATCGTGCCCGTGCAAGCGGTCACCGTTCGGCCCGAGAAGGCGCTCGGCGACACGGCCGCCAACATCGAGGGCAACAAGCTGTCGGCGCCGAAGAAGGGCGAGACGTTCGCCAAGGTCGTCTTCGTGGTCGACGCCGAAAAGAAGGTGCACCCGCGCCGCGTGAAGACGGGCATCTCGTCTGACACCGACATCGAGATCCTCGAGGGGCTCAACGAGGGTGACGAGATCATCGAAGGGCCGTACCGCACGCTCGCGAAAGATCTCAAAGACGGCGATCTCGTCGAAGAGCAGAAGTCCGGCCCGGGGCGCGGTGGGCCCGGCGGCCCCGGTCGCAAGCGCGGCTGACGGGGAAAGGCCACGATGCTGATCGAGCTCAAAGACATCGCACGCGAGTACACGGTGGGCGGCGAGCTCGTGCGGGCGCTCGACGGCGTCAGCATCGGCATCGAGCGCGGTGAGTGGGTGGCGATCATCGGCCAGTCGGGCTCGGGCAAGTCGACGTTGATGAACGTGGTGGGGTGCCTCGACACGCCGACCCGCGGCTCGTACCTCCTCAACGGGAAAGACGTGGCGCGCATGAGCGATGACGAGCTCGCCGGGGTACGCAACAAGGAGATCGGCTTCATCTTTCAGAACTTCCAGCTGCTGCCGCGCGAGACGGCTCTCGCCAACGTCGAGCTGCCGCTGGTGTACCGCGGGGTCACCGCGAAGGAACGGCGCGCCAGGGCCGTCGAGGCGCTGCAGAAGGTGAAGCTCGAGCACCGCATGCACCACAAGCCGACCGAGCTGTCGGGCGGTCAGCGTCAGCGCGTCGCCATCGCCCGGGCGCTCGCGGGTGACCCCTCGCTGCTGCTCGCCGACGAGCCCACCGGCAACCTCGACTCCGCGACCGGTGAAGAGATCGTTCGGCTCTTCGAAGAGCTCCACAAGGCGGGGCACACCATCGTGCTCGTCACCCACGAGCCCCGGCTCGCCGCCCGCTGCCCGCGCGCCATTCGCTTGAGCGACGGCAAGGTGGTCGGTGACGGGCCGGGCGCCGAGGTGGCGTACCTGGGCGTGGCGACTGCGCCCGTCGTCGCTGCGACCGGGGCGCACCCATGAGCCTGCGCGTCGATCTGCTCGAGGGTTCGCGCATCGCGGTGGCGTCGTTGGCCAACCACCGGTTGCGCACCGTGCTCACCACGATCGGGGTGGGCATCGGCGTGGCCACGCTGCTGGCGATCCTCGGCATCACCCAGGGCATGGACACCAGCTTTCAGGCGCAGCTCGCCAGCCTCGGCAGCTCGAGCGTCTACGTGTCGAAGCACCCGTGGGTGCAGATGGGCAACTGGTGGGAATTTCGCGGCCGCAAGCGGATCGACCTCGAGCAGCTCGAGGCGGTGCGCGCGCAGTGCACCTACTGCGGCGCGGTGGTGCCCGTGCTCGACGAGAACGACGACGTGGAGTTCATGGGTCGCTCGCTCGCCTTCGTGAGCATCACCGGCTCGACCAGCGAGTACCTCTCGGTGAGCGGCTTCGAGACCACCAGCGGGCGCTTCCTGACCGAGGCCGACAACCAGGGCAGGGCGCTGGTCGCGGTCGTGGGCACCGACATCGCCGACACGTTCTTTCCCAACGTCGACCCGGTGGGGAACACCATTCGCGTGGCGGGCAAGCCCTTCACGGTGATCGGCGTGCTCTCGCGCAAGGGCAAGATCCTCGACCAGAGCCAGGACCTGACCGTCATCATCCCCTTCAACACCTTCAAGTCGTTCTTCAAGGGGCGTCGGTCGATCGACATCGGCATTCAGGTGAAGAACCCCGAAGAGATGGACAAGGCCGAAGACCAGCTGGTCGGCATCCTCCGACGCGCGCGCCAGACGCCCGCCGACAAGCCCGATGACTTCGCCATCAACAAACCGGAACAACTTGCGTCGACGTACGAGCAGCTCACCGGCGCCCTCTACGGCGTGGCCCTCGGCATCGGCTTCATCACGCTGCTCGTCGGAGGCATCGGCATCATGAACATCATGCTGGTGAGCGTGCGCGAGCGGACGCGGGAGATCGGCATTCGCCGGGCGCTTGGGGCGAAGAAGCGAACAATCATCACCCAGTTCGTGCTGGAGGCGACGCTGGTGTCTGCCGTGGGCGGCGCCATGGGCACCCTCGTGGGGCTCGGTGGCGCGAAGATCGTCAGCTTGATCACTCCGCTCGCCGCGACGGTGAAGCCGGGCACGGTCGTCTTCGGAATCGGCTTCGCGGCGCTGGTGGGCCTCGTGTTCGGTATCTGGCCCGCGGCGCGGGCGGCCAACCTCGACCCCGTCGAAGCGCTGAGAGACGAGTGAGCGAATGGGCTCCAGCGAACGAGGCCAGCCGAGACGCAGTCGAGGGCTCCCCGGCTTCGCGCGGGAGAGGCGAGTGAGCGAATGGGATCCAGCGAACGAGGCCAGCCGAGACGCAGTCGAGGGCTCCCCGGCTTCGCCGGGGAGAGGCGAGTGAGCGAATGGGATCCAGCGAACGAGGCCAGCCGAGACGCAGTCGAGGGCTCCCCGGCTTCGCCGGGGAGAGGCGAGTGAGCGAATGATACGAGCGTTCTTCGACAACCTCTCGCTGGCGTTCGGCACCTTCGTCGCGCACCCGCTGCGCACGATGCTCACGTTGCTGGGCATCGTGATCGGGACGTCCACCGTGATGAGCATGATGGCGCTGCTCGAGGGCCTTCGCGTCAAGGTGAACAAAGACTTCAGCCAGCTCGGCGCCAACGTCTTCCGCGTCGACAAGTGGCCGCAGGGCTTCCGCTTCGGCGGAGGCGGGGTCGACTGGAACAAGGTCGCGAAGCGGCCGGCGCTCACGGTCGCCGACAAGCGCGCGCTCGCCGAGCAGTGCCCCTCGGTGCTGCGCACGGGGGCCTCGTCGTGGCAGCCGGCTCAGAAGGTGCGCACCGCGAACTCCGAGACTCAGGCCAACGTCTTCATCATCGGCGCCACCGTCGAGTACCCCGACACCTCGGGCGTCACCATCGCCAACGGCCGCATGTTCAACGACGCCGAGGAGATGGATGGCCGCCGCGTCGCAGTGCTCGGCCCTGACGTCGCCGACAAGCTCTTCCCCTCGCTCGACCCCATCGGCCAGGAGGTGCGGCTCAAGAACCGGCCCTACACCGTCATCGGCGTGATGGAACGCCGCGGCAAACTGCTGGGCATGTTCAACCTCGACAATCAGGTCATGATCCCCATGACCAGCTTCCTCGGGCAGTACGGCAAGCGCCGCACGGTCTCGCTCAACATCGAGGCGCGTGACAAAGAGGTGCTCGACAAGGCGATGGAAGAGGTCACGCGCGTCATGCGCCAGCGCCGCGACGTGGGGCCCACCGAAGACAACAACTTCGAGGTCTCGACCAACGAGTCGATGGCCAAGTCGCTCAACGATCTCTCGAACGTCGTCACCGCCGCGACGTTCGGCGTGTGCATCCTCTCGCTCATCGTCGGCGGCATCGGCATCTTGAACATCATGTTGGTGAGCGTCACCGAGCGAACGCGCGAGATCGGCATTCGCAAGGCGCTTGGCGCGCGCAAGTCACGCATCCTCATGCAGTTCGCGACCGAGGCGGTCGTGCTCTCCCTGGTGGGAGGTCTGATCGGCATCGCCATCGGCTTCGGCCTCGCCTTCCTCGGCAGGTGGACGTTCGGGCTCTACACCGCGGTGCCGATCTGGGCCGTCGCGCTCTCGGTCGTCATGTCGAGCGGCGTGGGCCTGGTGTTCGGCATCTACCCCGCGGCTCGCGCTGCGAAGCTCGACCCCATCGACGCCATGCGCGCCGAGTAGCCCCTCGCTTGCACTTCGAGCCCAGTTGGGGTGTTGACGCCCCTGGCCGCATTCTCTGAAGCCGGAGCCCCACCTTGAAGACCCCTCGACTCCTCCTCCTGTCCACGCTGCCCCTCTGGGCGCTGACCGCCTGCTCGCCCCCGAAGCCCGCTGCGTGTGACGCCCTCACGTGCGCGGCAGGCTGCTGTGACGCCTCGGGTCAGTGCCAGCTGGGCATCGACCCTGCGGCGTGTGGCACCGGCGGCAACCTCTGCACGCAGTGCTTCGCCGGCCAGACGTGCGTTCTGGGACTCTGTCGCGCCGGCACGGGCGGTGGCGGGGGCGGCACCGGTGGCGGGACGGGCGGCGGCACCACGGGCGGTGGGGGTGGCTCGACGGTGCTGACCTGCGCTCCGGGGAAGACGGCGTGCTCGGGCACCTGCGTCGACGTGCAGACCAGCGAGCGCAACTGCGGCAACTGCGGCAGCCTTTGCAACTCAAACCAGTACTGCGAGGCGGGCAACTGCACGGTGCTCCCTCAGAACTGCGCCGGCGGCTGCCCGCGCGGCTTTTTCTGCGCCTCGAGTGAGTGCAAGCCCGGCTGCGCTTCCGATTCCGACTGCCCCCAACCCGGCGCGTGCGACACGCGCCTGAACGTGTGCAGCTGCCTCGCGGGCTTCCATGGCTGTGGTGACACCTGTGAGGCCGACAACAACATCGGCGCCTGCGGCCCTTCGTGCGCCAACTGCGGCGGCATCGCCAACGCGGTGCCCGCCTGCACCGCCAACTCGTGCGACTTCACCTGCAACCAGGGCTTTCACCGCTGCGGCAACGAGTGCAAAGACAACAACAACGTCGCCCACTGCGGCTCGAGCTGCACGCCGTGCACACCGCCGGCGAACGGCTCGGCGATCTGCAACGGCACCGCGTGTGACTTCGTGTGCAACGCGGGCTTCCACCGCTGCGGCAACGCGTGCGTCGACAACACCTCCATCAACTCGTGCGGCGCGACCTCCTGTCAGGCGTGCACCCCGCCCGCCAACGCCGCCGCGACCTGCAACGGCGTGAGCTGTGACTTCACCTGCGACACGGGCTTCCACCGCTGCGGCAGCCAGTGTCTTCCCAACAACTCCACCTCGAGCTGCGGCACCAGCTGCTCCCCGTGCGCGCCTCCGTCGAACTCCACGGCCACCTGCAACGGCGCCAGCTGCGGCTTCAGCTGCAACACCGGCACCCACGCGTGCAGCGGCCAGTGCGTGTCGAACCTCTCGATCAACTCGTGCGGTACGACTTCGTGCACGCCGTGCTCGCCGCCGCTCAACGCCACCGCGACCTGCGACGGGGCCGCCTGCGACTTCATCTGCTCGGCCGGCACCCACCGCTGCGGCTCGAGCTGCCCCAGCAACTTCGACGTCGGCTCGTGTGGCACCACGAGCTGCACGCCGTGCCCCGCAGGCCCGGCCAACTCGACGCGCACCTGCAACGGCTCCAGCTGTGGTTGGCAGTGCGCGAGCGGGTACCACGCCTGCGGCAACAGCTGCGCGAGCGACTTCAGCACCACGCAGTGTGGCGCCTCGTGCGTCACCTGCACTGCGCCCGCGAACGGCACCCCCATCTGTTCGGGGGGAACGTGCGACTTCTCGTGCAACGTCGGCTTCCACCGCTGCGGCAACGAGTGCAAGGCCGACAGCGACGTCGATGCGTGCGGCAGCGCGTGCTCGGTGTGCCCCGCCGGCCCGACCAACTCGGCGCGCCAGTGCTCGAGCGGCTTCTGCACGTACGCCTGCAACCTGGGCTTCAACGACTGCGGGGGCGAGTGTCTGGGCAATGACTTCGTCAGCCTCTGCGGCAGCTCGTGCACGCAGTGCACCGCGACGGGCACCCTCGACAGGCCGACTTGCACTGCGGGCGTGTGCGGCACGAGCTGCATCAACAGCTGCAACTCAGCGTGCGTCGACGTGAACCGCGACCCGATGAACTGTGGCTCGTGCAACAGCGTCTGCAGCGGCGGGCAGAGCTGCACTCAGGGCGAGTGCCGTGCTTCGTGCGCGACCGGCGTCGGCTTCGCCAACGTGGTGCCCTTCTTCACCGGCGCCAGCGCGGCGGGCGGCGCCTACCGCTTCGTGATGGAAGACCTCAACGGTGACGGCCGCGTCGATCTGATCGACAACGGCAACACCGGCGTGCAGCTGCGCCTGTCGAACGCCGATGGCACCTTCGCGGCAACCGCGCAGACCTGGGCCATGTCGACGCGGCCGATTGAGTTCCGCGTGGTCGACCTCGACGCTGACGGCTTCAAAGACCTCGTGGCCGTGAGAGGCGGGAGCAGCGCCCAGGTCTTCGTGGTGCGCAACATCGCGGGCACGCTCGCCACCACCGGCACGTCGTACTCGCTGGCCACCGCCTACACCCCCACCGCGATGGCCATCATCGACGCCAATGGCGATGGGCGGCTCGACGTGGCGCTGTCCACCACCAGCCAGGTCGTGGCGGTGTTGCCGCAGACCACCACCCCGGGCACCTTCGGCACTTCGACGACCGCCTCGGGCCTGACGCAGCCGTTCACGGGCGTGACCATCATGCGCCCCGCGCAGATCGACGCAGACGGCCGTGCGGATCTCGTCTTTGCCAGCACCACGCAGTACCGCGTCGCGAAGCAGACCGGCCTCGGCACCTGGGTCGCGCAGGGGACCGCTTCCATCGCGCAGCCCATCGTCTCGCTCGAGGTCTACGACCTGAACGGCAACGGCACCCAGGATCTCCTGATTCGCCCCTCGACCACGTCGAACACGGTGGTCGTCGGCCAGGGCGGCAACGACGGTACCTTCACCAACACCACCATCACCTTCCCGGGCGCTTCGGGCGTGGTGGCGGCCGACCTCAACAACGACGCCAACCTGGACCTCATCAGCGGCTCGACCGCGTCGCTCTACGTGGGCCTCGCGACCGCTCCGGCGACGTGGCCCACCGCGCCGCCGTTCATTCTCGTCAACAGCCCCGGAGGTCTGCAGAGCCAGATCGCCGTCGGTCAGATCATCGGCGACGCGCGGCCTGAGATCTTCTCGACCAACACCACCAACGTGATGAGCATTTTGCTCAACGACGGCGCGGGCGGCTTCTCGGGCGCGCGCGTCACGGGCACCTCGGCCGCCTTCGCCTTCGGGGCGGCGGGTGACCTCGATGGCGACGGCGATCGCGACCTCGTGCTGGCGCCTGCCATCGTTCAGGGCACTCAGGCCGATGGGGGTGTGGTCCTCGGGAGCAGCAACGGCGGCTTCGGCCCCGTCGTCTCGACGCCCACCTTCGCGGGCAACGAGATGTCGGTCGGCCGGCTCAACGCCGACGCCCTTGAAGATCTCGTGGTCGCGGTGAGCAGCACCTCGGTCTCCGCCGTCGACGTCTTCCTTTCGACGGGTGGCGGCACGTTCGCTGCCCCCACGCGGCTGACCACCACCGGGCTCACCGGGCTCGCCCTCAAGGTGCTGATCGCCAACCTCAACGGTGACACCGCCAACGACGTGCTGGTTGGCACGACCCTCGGCCTCGAATGGTTCCAGGGCATGGGCGACGGCACCTTCGGCCCCTCGCGCCGCATCGCCACCACCGCCGGCACCACGGCCATCGCCGTGGGTGATCTCAACCTCGACGGCCGCATCGACGTGCTCGCCAACAGCTCTGGGTCGGTGCGCGTGTTCGCCGGCCTCGGCAACTCCAACTTCACGCTCAACGCCATCGCCACCGCGAGCAGTACGTCGGGCGTCTTCGACCTCGCCGTGGCCGACTTCGACAACGATGGTCGCCCCGACGTTGCCGCCGCGACTGGCGCTTCGGGCATCTACCTCTACAAGGGCTCGGGCAACGGCGCGCTCACCTACCAGACGGCGGTGGCGCTCAACGGTCGCATGAAGGCGGCCGATCTCGACAACGACGGCTTCGTCGACCTCGCGGTCGTCACCTCGACGGGCGAGCTGCACACCGTACGTGGAGGCGCCGCGTTCGCCTTCGCGCCGCGCCAGACCTGGGCGCCCGGCCGAACCCTGGCCACGACCGCTTTCATCGTCGACCGCATCAACACCGACACCTCGCGCGACGTGGTGGTGTTCTCCGGTGCAGAGATCTGGACCTACCTCGGCCTCTGCCGCTGACCGATTGTCCCATCAGGCTTTCTCATAGGAAGCCATGCAGTTCAAAACGGCTTGAACTATATGAACGGCATGGACCCGTTCGCCTCGTTCAAGCCGTTTCTGACGCTGGTCGAAGGGCAGATCGTCTCCCAGCTGGGGGGCGAGGTGCCCGAACCTGAAGACACGCTGCTCTCGGCGGCGCGGCACCTGTGCCTCAAGGCCGGCAAACGGGCGCGGCCGATGCTCATCAAGATCTTCGGCGACACGCTTGGGGTGCCCGAGGACAAGCTGGTCGAGGTTGCCGTCGCGGCAGAGCTGATCCACGCCTCTTCGCTTCTGCACGACGACGTGGTCGACAACGGCATGTGGCGGCGTGGCAAGCCGACCGTCAACGCCCGCTGGGGCAACGTGGTGGCGGTGATGTCGGGCGACCTCCTGCTCTCGGGGGCGCTGTTGCAGCTCTCGAAGTTCGACCCGCGCATCACGCAGCATGCCCTGATGGTGGTCGCCGAGATGACGCGCTCGGCGATCGACGAGGTGCAGGCCCGCGGCAACCTCGACCTCGGCCTCGCGGGGCTCAAGGCCATCGGCGAGGGCAAGACCGGCTCGTTGTTCGGCTTCTGCGGCATCGCGGCGGCGCTGGTGGCGGGTGACGAAGAGGCCGTGCGGCGCTTCGACGCGTTCGGTCGTCGCATTGGCGTCGCTTTCCAGATGGCCGACGACATTCGAGACATCTCGGGCACCGACGAGGGCAAGCCGCAATACGCCGATCTCCAGTCGCGCACGCCGAACCTGCCGGTGCTGCTCGCCGTGCAACGCGACGCCCACGTGAAGAAGCGCATCGGCGACGCCTGGGGGTGGACGGCGCTCACCCAGGACAAGATCCGCGAGCTGGGCACGGCGGTGCTCGTCACTGGCGCGCTCGACGACGCGATCGTCATGATGAACCAGGAAATCGACGCCGCGGTCGACGCGCTGGGGCCCTACGCCCACCGTGAATCGGGGGCCAACCTCGTGATGTGGGCGCGCACCATCGCGAGGGGCATCGCGCTCAAGGGGGCTGCATGAAGGGCTACCTCTGGCAGAGCGCCGTCCCCGCCGAAGAGCGCTCGGGCCGCCTCGCCGAGTGGGAAACCGTCGCCGTCGACGCGGTGGGCAACGTCATCGAGTTCTGGGGCTTCAAGCGCAACCAGGGCCGGGTGTGGGCCTTCCTCTACCTGCGTGACGTGGCGCTCACCGCTGCCGAGATCGAACGCGAGCTCGACCTCTCGAAGGGCGGCGTGTCGATGTTGCTGCGCGATCTCGAGCGCTGGGGCGTGGTGTTGCGCGTCCGCACGCCGGGCGATTCCGCCTGGAGGTACCGCGCTGAGACCGACCTGCTGCAGATGGCGCGGCGAGTGATCGAAGAGCGCGAGTTCTCGTTCATCTCGCGCATTCGCGCCGATCTCGAAGAGGCGCGGAAGATGGCTGCCTCCGACCCTGGCACCACCAAGGGGCAGATCGACCGCCTTCAGCGCATGGAAACGCTCGCCGAGGCCACCGAGAAGGCCGTGAAGCTCTTCCTCAAGACCTCCAAGCTCGACGTGGGCGGCATGTTCGGCGTGTTTCGAACGTGAGCCGTCGGGTGTAGTGAGCGGCACATGGACGCGCACTACGGCATGGTCATGAAGGCCCGCGATGCAGCGGGGCAGGGCACGAAGCGGTACTTCGGGTACTCCACGGTCCTCGATCGCGAGGCCTTCGAAGAGTGGCGCGGTCAGCACAGCTACGACTTTTTCGATTTGCCGAAGGGCACGCTTGGCGAAGCGCTCGATCTCGCGCTCACCTACGACTTCCTCTCGCGCTGGTGGGGCGGGCGCGTGGCGGGCCTCGTCGACGCGCCAGGCAGTGCCGTGCACGGCGTGGTCTTCGAGATCTCCGAGAAGGACTGGCCGATCATTCAGCACAAGGAAGGCTTCGTGACCGGCATGTGTGTCGAGCGGCCGGTGCGGGTGAAGCTCGCGTCGGGCGAGGTGGTCGAGGCCATCGCCTTCACCACCAACCCGCAGCGCGCGACCACCGAAGGTCCGGTGAGCGATCGCTTCGTCGCAGCGCTCACCCGCGGCGCGACGGCCGCAGGCCTCCCGGCGGAATGGGTCTCGAAGCTCGCCTCGACTGCGCGCTGATCAGGGCTTCTTCGCAGGCTCGTCGATGGGCGCCCAGTACGCGACACCCAGCGGCGGCAGGCGCACCACGAGGCTCGCCGGCTGACCCTCGGTGGGGTGGTGCTCGGCCTTGCGCGGCGTGTTCACCACGTTCGAGCCGCCAAACTCGCTGGCGTCGGTGTTGAGCACCTCGGCCCACCACCCGCCGCCAGGCACGCCGACGCGCCACTCGCGCACCAGCGGGCTCAAGTTCGCCACGCACACCACCTCGCGCCACGCGTTTCGGCCGCGACGGACGAAGGTGTACACGTTCTCGGCCGCGCAATCGGCCTGCACCCACTGAAAGCCCTGCGCCGAGAAGTCGGTCTCGAACAGCGCGCCTTCGGTCCGGTAGAGCCCGTTCAACTTCGCGAGCAGCCGCATCACGCCGGCGTGGTGCGGGTTGGCCGCGAGGTGCCACTCGATCGACGCGTCGTGGTTCCACTCGTGCACCTGGCCGAACTCGCTGCCCATGAAGAGCAGCTTCTTGCCGGGGTGCGCCCACATCCACCCGTAGAGGGCGCGCAGGTTGGCGAGCTTCTGCCAGTCATCGCCGGGCATCTTCTGCAGGAGCGACCTCTTGCCGTGCACCACCTCGTCGTGGCTCAGCGGCAGCACGAAGCGCTCGGAGTACGCGTACATCAACCCGAAGGTGAGCTGGTGGTGGTGGTGCACCCGGAAGATCGGATCCTTCTCGAAGTACTTCAGGGTGTCGTGCATCCACCCCATGTTCCATTTGTGGGTGAAGCCGAGCCCGCCTTCGTGCACGGGGTGCGAGACGCGTGGCCACGAGGTCGACTCTTCGGCCATCACCGTGACGTCGGGGTGCAGCGCCCTCACCGTCTCGTTGAGCTCGCGCAAGAACGCGATCGCCTCTTCGTTCTCGCGCCCGCCGTGCTGGTTGGGCAGCCACTCGCCCTCTTTGCGCGAGTAGTCGAGGTAGAGCATCGAGGCCACCGCGTCGACCCGCAGCCCGTCGATGTGAAACTGCTCGAGCCAGAACAGCGCGTTGGCCACGAGGAAGTTGCGCACCTCGTTGCGGCTGAAGTTGAAGATCAGCGTGCCCCAGTCGGGGTGCGCGCCCTTCCGCGGGTCGGCGTGCTCGTAGATGCTGGTGCCGTCGAACTGGCCGAGCGCGAACGCGTCGCGGGGAAAATGCCCGGGCACCCAGTCGACGATCACCCCGATGCCGTTTTGATGAAGCGTGTCGACGAGGAACTTGAAGTCGTCAGGCGTGCCGAAGCGCGCGCTCGGGGCGTAGTAGCCCGAGACCTGGTAGCCCCAGCTGCCACCGAAGGGGTGCTCGGCGACGGGCAGGAACTCGACGTGCGTGAAGCCCAGCGCGCGCACGTGCGCCGCCAGCTTGGGTGCCAGCTCGCGGTACGTGAGCGATCGGTTGCCTTCGTCGGCCCGCCGCATCCACGAGCCGAGGTGCACCTCGTAGATGCTGACCGGCTGCGGCCGCTGCGCCTCGCGGCGGCGCTGCTCGAGCCAGCTCGCGTCGTTCCAGGTGTAGCGATCGAGCGCGCAGATCACCGACGCCGAGAGAGGAGGAGGCTCGGTCTGGTACGCGAGCGGGTCGGCCTTGAGGAAGGGCGCCCCCCCGCGCGGCCAGAGCTCGAACTTGTAGCGCTGCCCCGGCTGGGCTCCCGGCACGAAGATCTCCCACAGCCCCGACGCGCCCAGCGTGCGCATCGAGTGGCGGCGGTCGTCCCACCCGTTGAAGTCGCCGACCACCGCGACCCCTTCGGCGTTGGGGGCCCACACCACGAACGACGTGCCACGCACGCCCTGGTGGGTGATGGGGTGTGCGCCCAGTCGTTCCCACAGCCGCCGGTGCTTGCCTTCGCCGACGAAGTGCAGGTCGGCAGCGCCCAGCGTGGGCAGGAATGCGTAGGGATCTTTCTCGCGCGCCGTGCCGTGGTCGAACGTCAGCTCGAGCTCATAGGGCTCGACCTTCGTCGCGGGCACCGTCGCCTCGAAGATGCCTGAAATGCCTTCACGCGCGATGAGTGGGGTGGCCATCGCGCCGCGGTGCACGACGACCGTGCGCGCGTCAGGTCGAAACACCCGAAAAGTCAGCTGGCCTTCGAAGTGGTGAGCGCCCAACACGGCGTGCGGCGTCGCAAGCCTCCGTGCGAGCAGTTGGCGAAGCGCCTCGTCATGCATGGCAAGTCCGATTCGGTGCGTCAGGGGGTGCCGGCGTCGGTCGGCTCAACGAAGGGAGAGCCGGCCTTGCAGACGTTGGCCTCGCACGTGTACGCGCGCTTGTCGGCCTTCGCCCTGGCCGCACAGTCGTAGAGATCGACACACTCGGGCGCGCAGCCAACGAGGAACGGAACTGCACTCACCACCACCAGCATCACCAAGCGCTTCATTGTGGGCTCCCAGGAACGAGACGTTGAATGTCCCGTCTTAGGCACAAGGTCAGGGCCCGTGAAGCAATTTGGGCGAGCAGGGAAGCTATGGGCTCTTCTGCTTGTAGAACAGCAGCAGCGAGTAGCAGTGGAACTCGTTGTCACTGGACTGGCGAACCACGCGATCGACGATCTCGAGGTCGGTGTTGCTCTTGAGCCAACGAGAGACGTTCTCGCTCAGTTCCTCGCGCTCTTTCGCCTTCGTCGCGGAAAACACCTTGACGCCAGTGAACATGCGGGGCTTATCCCACGGCGCATTTTCCCCCGACAAGGGCCTCCATGCTGATCGACCTCCACGTCCATTCGTACCTCTCTCGCGACTGTCAGCTCGATCCCCGCGCCGTGCTGCAACGGGCGGAAAGTTTCGGCCTCGACGGAGTGGCCTTCACCGAGACCAACACCCAGGACGGCTGCGACGAGCTGTTCGATCTGCAGCGCACGACGAAGCTGAAGATCTTCGTCGGCCTCGAGCTCGCCACCGACAAGGGGCAGTACCTCTGTTTCTTCGAGAAGCCCGATCGCGCGCCCGAGCCCGTGCAGATGTGGGGCAGCAACCGCGAGACGCCGTGGAAGGCCGAGGAGTGTCTGCCCAAGCTCAAGTCGCTGGGCGCGGCGATCGTCGCGGCGCGGCCCTACGACAAGGAATACCCCACGCCGGCGCTCGACACGGTCAAGACGTGGAAGCTCCTGTCGGCGGTCGAGGTCTACAACCCCAGGGTGAGACCGGGTGCGAACGAGCTGGCGATCGAGGCCGCGGCGGCGTTGCAGGTGCCCGGCGTCTCGGGAAGCGACGCGCGCGGCTCACTCGATGAGATCGGCTACGGCGCCACGCTCTTCACCAGGCCGGTGAACACCCAGGCTGAGCTGGTGAAGGCGCTCCAGGGCAAAGACTACTTCCCCGTGCAGATGGGCGAGCTGCCCAACCTGCAGCGCCCTGGTGACGCGCGCACGGCCGAACTCAAGGCGAAGAAGAAGAAGAAGCGTCGCTGGCCCCGGTGAACGAGGTGAGCTTGCCGTCGGTGAGCACCGCGGTCCGCGCACCGTCGCCCCACTTCCAGGTCTCCTTGCGCGTCTGACCCTCGAGCTCGATGCGCTTCGACTCGGGGAAGCCCCAAGCCATCTCGAGCGCCCCGGCGGGCATGTCTTTCACCGCGCGCTTGGTCTTCACCGCGTCACGCACCGCTTCGGTGAGGCCGGCCAGCTGTGCGGTGGGATCTTCGGCCGTCAGGTGGTGATCGAGCTCAGCGAGGAATTCCTGCTGGCTCTTGATGCCCGGCCGCAGCACCAGCACCGTCAGGGGGCCGCCGCGTGGAGCGCCCTCGAGCTCGACCGTCACCCACACCAGCGTGCGGGGCGTGTAGAGCACGCGCTCGGTCATCGCCCACGCCGTGGGAAACTCGACCTTCGTGATCTTCAGCGGGGTGCCGACGGGGGAGATCTTCTCGACCGTGCCCGGGTTGATCGGCTTGCCGCCCGGGTCGTTGAGCAGGCGCACCAACTCGGGGGAATACGGGGTCAGCAGCCGCCGCGTCGCGTCACCAAAGAACGGCGTTTGGTACATCGAGGCGCGCAGAAAGCGCTTCTCACCCACCAGCGATCGCTCGAGCGCCGAGGCCTCGGTCGGAGGCACCGCCACCTGCGCCGTGACACAGCCGCCGACGAACACCAGCAGCACGCACGCGGCGAAGGCGCGCGTCATGAGCCGCTGCTCCCCGAGCCGCCCGTGCCGCTGGACCCGCTGCCCGAAGACGACGAAGAAGACGCGGCAGGCGTGGAGGTCGAGGTCGATGCCGCAGGGGTCGACGGGCTGCTCGAGGTCGATGAGGAGGCGCTCGACGAGCTGCCTGACGACGAGCTGCTCGAGTCACTCTTCTTCGAGCTCCCATAGAGGTCGGAATACCAACCGCCGCCCTTGAGCTGGAAGCTGGTGCGGCTCACCAGCTTCTCGAGCGTGTTCTGCGCCTTGCACTCGGGGCACTCGACGGGAGCGGGGTCGCTCACCTTGTGCATCACCTCGAGTTCCTTCCCGCACTTGCTGCACTTGTATTCGTAGATCGGCACGGCTTCACCTCACGTCATGTGACCAGGGCTCCAGCAGCCCCAGCTTGTCCAGGCAGCGGTGCAGGCCTTCGGCATTGAGCCCGTGCTGCCGTGAGAGCATGTCGATCAACGTCGGCACGCTGGTCGCCGCGTCGCGCACTTCTTCGACCAGCGGCAGGAGTTGATCGCGCAGCGAATGCTCGAACTTGCGATCGATGCGCAGGTCTTCGAGGTACCGGGTGCGAAAGAGCAGCTCCAGGCGCAGCGCGAGGTTCGCTTCCGACAACGCTTCCTTGATGAAGCGCTGGCGAATCTCGTCGACCTCGCGCTCGACCCCCAGCGCTTCGGCCAGTTGCTCGAGCTCGGAGGCCTTCATGCCCAGCGCGTGCGCGGCCTTGCCGAGGGCGCCCTTTTGTTCGACCAGCGCCGCGAGAATGCCTTCCTTCTCTTTCGCCTCGATGGCCTCGAACAGCTCGTGCGCCTCGAGGAGATCTTCGACGTCACCCACGCTCAGCGTGGCACCGCGGCGACCGACGTAGCCCTGCTCGAGCGTCCGCAGCAGGGCCACGCGGTGCGGCACCTGCTCAATCAACGCCGCGATCGTCTCCTGGCCGCCCTCGCGGAAGAGCGACTCGAAGCTGGCGCGCGTCGGGTCCACCGTCGTGAAACGACCGCGCGGGGCGGGCAGGGTGCGCTTGGGCAGAAACGCGGTGCCGGGCAGCGGCGCCGGCGGGCGTTGATGGAGTTCGCGTTCGCCAGCCTTGCGCTTCTTCGGCGCGATGCGTTCCGACACCGTCTGGCGTTTGCGCTTCGCGGGCTCGGCCTTCGTCTCTGGCGCGGCGCGCTTCGGGGCAGCACGAGGTGCGCTCGCGAGGGGTGGAGGCACGGCGGCCGGCGGCGGAGAGACGCGGGCGTTCTCTTCGGCCACCTTGCGGACCATCTCGTAGAAGCCCGTCGCTTCGCGCTGGGCGGCCACCTCTTCTGCGGTGCCGAGAATGACGTCGACCACCGCGAAGGGGCCCAGCCTGGAGGTGGGTTCGGAGTCGGCGAGCGCCTGCACACGGAAGTCGTCACCATCGCCGAGCAGCGCCAACGCGTCGCGCACGAGGCCAGGGGGCGCGGGCGCGCGGGCACGCCGACAGAAGTCGGACACCGCCACCGCCACGGGCGTGGGGACGTCATCGGGGTGCCGCTTGCGGTGCCAATCCATCATGCTGGTGTCCAAAGGGAGTCGCGGTGCGTATAAACAGTCTTCGGAACGTGTCAATGAACGCCGGGACTGCTCAGCCAGAAGAACCCAGTGTTGGCGGCGTGCGCGTTCGCCCCGTGTGGTCGATGGTGCTCTATGGGCTGCTGGTCTCGGCTGCGGGCGTGGCGCTCTATGCCCAGCGCTCCCCCGCCGTCGACCCGTCGATCGCGCGCCTGTCCCCCTGGCTGTTCCTCGTCTTCGCGCTCGGCTTCGCCATCTACCGGGTCGCCCTCGTGGCGGCGCGCCGCTACTCGCCGTTCAAGGCGTTCATTCAGATCTTCCTCGCGGCGCTGTTCTTCATGCTGCTGCTCGCGCCAGAGGCTCCGCTCGGGTCGAGGCGAGGCGATTCGCTCGCAGGGCACCCCGATGCGCGGGTTCGCGCGCTCCAGGCCGAGGTGACCGGGCTTCGTGGAGACGCAAGCGCCGCTCCTTCGCTGGTGAACGCCCTGCGCGACGGTGATGCGGCGGTGCGCGAGGCGGCCCACGCGGCGCTGGTGAAGCTCAATGCGGGGCTCGATCTCGGGCCTGCCGACGACGCTGCAGCGCGCGAGGCCTGGGGGAAGCGCTTCCCGTGACCATCGACTCTGCGCAGCGGCACGAGGTCGACACGATTCTCGACCGCTACATGTCCGAGCGCGGGCTCAAGTCGACCCGCCAGCGCGGGCTGATCGTCGACGCCTTCTTCGGCATGCACGGCCACTTCTCGGTCGAAGAGGTCTGGGCCCGCGTGCGGCAAGACGACCCGCGCGTCTCGGTGGCCACCGTCTACCGCACCATGAAGCTGCTCTCGGAATGTGGCCTCGCCCATGCGCGCAACTTCGGCGACGGGCAGACCCGCTACGAGGCCGCCGTGGGCCGCGAGCACCACGATCACCTCATCTGCACCCGCTGCGGCACGATCATCGAGTTCGAGAACGATCAGATCGAACGCATGCAGGACGCGGTCGCGCGACGCCACGGCTTCAAGGTGACCTCTCACAAGATGGAGCTCTACGGGCTCTGCAAGATCTGTCAGAAGAGCCTCGAGCCGGTGGGGTGATGCGGGCCCTGTCGCGCCGCCACCTCCTGCTCGCGGCGGCTGCGTCTGGCTGCGTGAAGTCGAATGATGCGGTCCGTGCCGACTTCCGAACGTTCATGAATTCACTGCCGCACCAGACGGCCGGGCGTGTGCCCTTCGAACCGTGGACGCTGGAAGGCAAGGTGGTGCTCATCACCTTCCTCGCGACCTGGTGCTTCCCGTGTCTCACCGAGCTGGTGGTGCTCTCGCGGCTCGAGCGCGATCACGGCGAGGCCGGCTTCGCGAACGTGCTGGTGGGCATGGATCTCGAGGGGCGCGCGGTGCTCGACCCGTTCGCCGAGGGCTACAAGCTCACCTCGCCGCTGATCGTCGCCGACGACAAGGTGCGCCGCGGCGATACGCCCTTCGGCCGCATTCGCGAGCTGCCCACGCGCATCTTGTTCGGGCGCAGCGGGGCGCCGGTGATCGGCTACACGGGGGTCTCGAAATACGAAGACCTCGAACGCATCGTGGCGTCCGAGGTCTCGAAGCGCTGAAGGGCGCTGTGCTGCGTCAGGCCTGCGCGACGGGTGTCGTCGGCGCGGCTTCGGCGGCGGGGGCGGGGGCGGCAGGCGCGTCGGCGGCCGGCGCTTCTTCGAGGTGGGTCGCCGGAGCGGCCTCGAGCTTCGCGCGGGCATCGGCCTCGGCTGCGTCTTCAGCCGCGTGCTTCGCCTTCATGCTCGAGTCGCCCGTGGAGAGTTCCTCGGCGGTCAGCTCGAGACGGCCGGCGTCGACGCCCGACTTCTTCTCGAGATCCTTGATCGCGCGCTTGAGCAGATCGTTTTCCATCGTGGTGCGGTTGAGCCGCAGCTCTACCGCGCGGAACTTGTCGCGGGCGAGGTTGGCGTCGGCATACACGCGCTTGGTGTCGCGGTTGTGGCGCTCGAACTTCGCGCGCAGGCTCTTCAACTCGCGGTCGAGCTCGTTGGCCTTCTTGCGATCGTTGCTCGACTGCGCCTCGAGCTTCGCGATGCGCTCCTTCTCGACGTCGTTCAACTCGCGGATCACGCGGGTCACGACTTCCTGCGGCTTCTCGGCCTTCACTTCTTCCTTCTTCTCGACCGGCGCGGCCTCGAGCTTCTTCTTGCCCTTGTTCTCGGCCTCGGTCTTCAGCTTCGCGATGTCGGCCAGCGCTGCGGCCAGCTCAGCGCGGGTCGCGTCGAGCTGAATCGACGCCTGACGCTCGACCTCGGCGCGGGCCTTGACGAGATCATCACCGGCCTTCTCGCCTTCCTTCTGCTCGAAGAGCTTCTTCTTCGCGGTCTTGAGCTCGTCCTTCAGGTCAGAGAGCGACTTCTTCACGTCACCCAGTTCCTTCGTCTTCTTGTCGAGCTCGGCCTCGGCCTTGCGGGCGCGCTCGTCATCGGTGCGCACCTCGGTCTTGACGGTAGAAGAAGTGTTGGAAGGGGCCTGCGCGGTGGGCTTCTGGCCCCCGATGAGACCCAGGTTGACGGCCAGGCTGATCGCGAGCGCGACACCCAGCAGAACGAGGACGATGATCACGGTGACTCCACGGATACGGGTTCGAACGGCTGTTCGGCCCTCTACAGAGTTCCAGTCGCGGTGGGAACCCCCTCGCCGAACGACCTTGCGATATACGGAGCGACCATGTCTGGCCTCTTCGTCACCGACGCGCAGATTGCCGAAGCACGCAAGCTCGCTCAGGAAATCACCGATCCCATCTTCGACCTCATCACGCGCAACACGACCATCTCGGTCGAGCGCACCGTCTTGCGCTGGTTTGGCGTCGACGGCGTCGGCAACCTGGGGGCCCCGCTGGTCAACCTGATGTGCGATCGGCTCAAGGCCGCGGGCGTGCTCAACAAAGGCGCCGCGTACTGGTACGGCCGCGCGCTGCGCATGGGCGCCTCCAGCCCGTTGGACGCGGTCGAGAAGCTCACCGCCGCGCCGCTCGAGACGTTGAAGCCGCTGTCCGACGAAGAAGAGAAGAAGCTGCGCGACGAGGTGCGGGCCGAGGCGCGCGCCGTGATGGCCGAGCTCAAGGCGCGCGTCGACAAGCGCAACGACTTGAAAAAAGAGTTCCCGATGTCGCCGACGCCGCACAAGTACGTGATCGTCGCGACCGGCAACATCTTCGACGACGTCGATCAAGCCCGGGCTGCCGCGCAGGCGGGCGCTGACGTGATCGCCGTGATCCGCTCGACGGCCCAATCGCTGCTCGACTACGTACCGCAGGGCGCGACCACCGAGGGCTACGGCGGCACCTATGCCACGCAAGAGAACTTCCGCATCATGCGCGAGGCGCTCGACGACGAGTCGAAGAAGCTCAAGCGCTACATCGAGCTGACCAACTACAGCTCAGGCCTGTGCATGACCGAGATCGCCTTCATGGCGGCGTGGGAACGGCTCGACATGCTCCTCAACGACTCGATGTACGGAATCTTGTTCCGCGACATCAACATGCGGCGCACGTTCATCGATCAGTACTTCAGCCGCCGCATCTGCGCCGCGGCCGGCATCATCATCAACACCGGCGAAGACAACTACATCACCACCGCCGACGCGTACGACGCCGCGCACACTGTCATCGCCAGCCAGTTCATCAACGAGTGCTTCGCCAGGCGCGCTGGCTTGCAAGACTGGCAGCTGGGCATCGGCCACTCGTACGAGATCGACCCCCACCGCGACGACACCCTGCTGCTCGAGCTCTCGCAGGCGATGCTGGTGCGCCGGTGCTTCCCTGCCGCGCCGCTCAAGTACATGCCGCCCACCAAGCACAAGGAAACCGACATCTTCTTCAGCCACGCGTACGACGTGATGGCCGACCTCGTCGCGGTGTGGACGAAGCAGGGCATTCAGCTGCTCGGCATGATGACCGAGGCCATGCACACGCCGCTGCTCGCCGATCGCTACGTCGCGCTCAAGTCGGCCAGCTACATTCACCGCGCGGCGCGGGGCATCGACGAAGAGTTCACCGTGCGCGAAGACGGCAAGATCGCCAACCGCGCGCGCTTCGTGTTCGGCAAGGCGATGGATCTCCTCCGCGAGTGCCACAAGGACGGCATGATCGCTGCCATCGGCCGTGGCCACTTCGGCGACGTGAAGCGGACCGAGACCGGCGGCAAGGGCCTCGACGGCGTCGTCGAGAAGGCGCCCGACTACTTCAACCCCTTCCTCGAGTTGATGGAGGCGAAGTGATCACCACCGCGCTCACCGTGGCGTGGATGCTGGCGTCCGGGGGAGTCGATCGCCTCGCGAAGGTCTCGCTGCAGGGCTTGACCTTCAAGGGCCCGGTGGAATGGACCAGGAGCCAGCCTGACGAGAACTCCATCCAGTGGGACGAGCCCGAGTCGGGCGCGGTGATGGCTGTCTCGGTCTTCCCCGTCGACCCGCAGCGGCCCGCGAAGGCGTGCGTGAACCAGATGGTCGACGCGCTCGGCAAAGAGGGCTTCAGCGCCGTGACCCTCGGTGCGCAGCCCGCGTCGAAGAAGGTGATCACCGACCAGATGGGCCAGCCTGCCACCGTGGCGCTCGAAGACGGCGGCACCCAGGAAGTGATGAAGCCCACCGGCGAGAAGGCCACCACCACCACCGCGGTTGGCTGTAACGGCAAGGTGAAGTGGCTCGTCACGTGGACGGCGAAGACGTCAGAAGGCGCGCGCTTTGGCCCCATCTTGAAGCGCGTGCTCGACTCGATCAGCTACGGGAAGTGATTCATGACTGAGAAACAGCTCATTCGCGCCTACGGAGATCGCCGCGACGACGGCATCATTCAGATCTCCTTCACCTTGCCGGTCGCCACCAGCGAGAAGGCGAAGGAAGCCGCGCAGCTCTACTGCAAGAAGCTCGGGCTGACCGACGTGAAGGTCGCCGCTGCCGAGCGCGCAGCAGACAACTACACGTTCTTCATCGTCTACGCGCGGTCGCCGGTGATCATCGACTACGCGGAGATCGACACACCGGAGATCGTGATCAAGAAGCTCGGCTTCTACGAGCTCAACACCTTCATCGAAGAGAAGCTCGCGCGACGGGTGGTGGTCTTCGGGGCGTGCACCGGCACCGACACGCACACCGTCGGCATCGATGCCATCCTCAACATGAAGGGCTTCGCGGGTGACTACGGGCTCGAGCGCTACCCATGGTTCGAGGCGTTCAACCTCGGCTCACAGGTGCCCAACGCAGATCTGATTCGGCGCGCGACAGAGAAGAACGCCGATGCGATCCTGGTCAGCCAGGTCGTCACCCAGCGCGACGTGCACAAAGAAAACTCGCGCGCCTTTATCGAGGCCGCGAAGGCCGCTGGCATTCACGGAAAGATGACGCTGCTGCTCGGCGGGCCGCGCGTCGATCACAAGCTGGCCCTCGAGCTGGGCTTCGACGCAGGCTTCGGCCCCGGCACGAAACCGTCTGACGTCGCCAACTTCGTCGTGCATCAGGTGATGCAGCGGCTGGGCAAAGAAGAGAAGGGCGCTCACTTCGAAGGAGAACCCGCATGACGATTGGATCCAAAGTCACGCTGCGCCTGCGCATGGGCACGCACGACGCGCACTACGGCGGCAACCTCGTCGATGGCGCGCGCATGCTGGGGCTCTTCGGCGACGTCGCGACCGAGCTGCTCATTCGCTTCGATGGAGACGAAGGCCTCTTTCGTGCGTACGACAAGGTCGAGTTCCTCGCGCCGGTCTATGCGGGTGACTACATCGAGGCCGAAGGCACCATCACCCACATCGGCAACACCAGCCGCAAGATGGAATTCGAAGCGCGCAAGGTGATCCGCTCCCAGCCGCTGGTGAACGAGTCGGCCGCCGAGGTGCTGAACCCGCCGATCGTGGTCTGCAAGGCCAGCGGCACCTGCGTCACCCCGAAGGACAAACAGAGGAACGTCAAGTGATCGATCACCTCAGCACCTGCACGGCGGGCGGCAAAGACAACGGCGGCCTGGGCCCTCGCGACCCGTACCACCCGAGCTGCTCCGGTGCCCTCGTGCTCGACCCCGACGGGAACGACATCGAAGCCGTCTTCCACGGTGGTCAGTCATGAACCCGATGGTCATCACCGCCGCGATGGTCGGCGCCGAGACCACCCGCGAGCAGACGCCGTACCTCCCCATCTCCGCCGAGGAGATCGCCGAAGACGCCGCGAAGTGCCGCGAGGCCGGCGCGGCGATGGTGCACATTCACGTGCGCACCCCCGACGGCAAACCCAGCCAGGACGCAGAGCTCTTCCGCGCCGCCATTCGCGCCATTCGCAAGAAGACCGACATCCTGATTCAGGTCTCCACGGGCGGGGCTGTGGGCATGAACGTCGATGAGCGCTGCGGGGGGCTCACGCTGACCGGCGACGATCGCCCCGACATGGCCACGCTCTCGACCGGCACGGTCAACTTTGGCCCCGACGTGTTCTGGAACCCGCGGCCACTGATTCGCGACATCGCCAGCCGCATCAAGCAGCGCGGCCTCAAGCCCGAGATCGAGTGCTTCGACGTCGGGATGATCGACGAGGCCCGCGCGCTCGAGAAGGAAGGCTTCATCACCTTGCCGGCGCACTTCGACTTCGTGCTCGGCGTCGGAGGGGCGCTCGCGGCCTCGGTCGAGGCCCTCGACTTCATGCGCTCCTACATTCCCAAAGACTCGACGTGGACGTGCGCCGCGATGGGTCGTCACCAGTTGCCGTTCGTCGAACTCAGCGCCGAGCGGGGCGGCAACGCGCGCGTCGGCCTCGAAGACAACATCTACGTCTCGAAGGGTGTGCTCGCGAAGGGCAACTTCGAGCTCGTCGCTGAGGCGGTGAAGCGTGCGAAGGCGAAGGGCCGTGAGCTCGCCACCCCCCAGCAGGCCCGCGAGTTGTTGCGCCTCTCGTGACGCGCGCGCTCGTCATCGCCGTCCTGCTCGCCGGGTGCACCACGCCCTCGGAACAGGATCGCCTCCAGCGCACCGGCACCGTGCAGGGCCCGCTGGCGGTCTCGGTCGTCGCCGACGCGTGGTTGTTTCTCTACAAGCCCGGCGAAGGTCCGCCGGGTGCGCCCGCCGTTCCCCAGTCGTTCGGCGCCGTGAGCGCGGTGCAGCTCAACACCGAGCGCCGCTTCGTGATCGCCAACGTGCGACCGAACCCCTACCGGCTGTACGGGATCCTCGATGTCGACGGTGACTTCGATCTCCAGGTTGACGTGCTCACCCAGCCCACCGCGGGAGATCGCGTCTCGCGGGGCGTCGAGTTCCAGTCGCAGCCGGGGAAGGGCGCCACCGTGCCGCTCGAGATCGACTCACTCGTCCTCACCGAGCCGCCGGCCTTCTCGTTCGAAGGCGAGCCCGACCACGACGTGACGCTCGACCCGGCGCTCGATGCGATCACGCCGCTCACCCTGGTCGCCGAGCCGCTCTCGGGCCGCTTCGACCCGCGCAAGACCGGCTTCACCTTCGGCCTCGTCGACGCAGACGGCGACAACCGCCCCGACGACGTCGACGGCGACGGCACGCCCGACCTCTCGACGCAGCTGTTCCTGCGGTGGCTGCCCAAACCCGGCCAGGTGCCCGCCGGTGTGCAGGTGATCGTGCCGCTCGCCTTCGACCCCTCACCGTTCGTGCGCACCCTCGAGGGCCGACTCGACACGACCGTCGCCACCAGCCGCCTGCAGGTGGTGATGGTGCCGCAGGCGCAGGGGCTTGGAACCGGTGCCGATGGCGGCGCTTCGATCACCCCGTGGGGGGCCCCGCCTCAAGGCGACTACGAGCTGGTGGTGCTCACCAGCCAGGGCCAGTTCTGGAGAGTGCCCAACCAGCTCGGCCCTGATGTGCCGACACAGGCCACCCGTCTCCACATCGACCGCGTGATTCGCTGATCGACTTTCGGGGACTCGTGCTTACATTCGCTCGTCCCAATGACGACTGGCGCGCCCGAAGCAGATGCCGTCATCGTGAATCCGCTGCGCGCGAGCGGGCTGCTCGATCCCGTCGGGCTGGAACGCGCGAGAGCTCACGTTCGTGAGAATGGTGGCCTGCTTTCCGAGGCCCTGCTGCGGCTGGGGCTGGTGAAGGAAGGCGACTTCCTGCGGGTCTTCGCCGAGCTCTATTCGACCCGCTTCGTGAAGGCCGAGAAGCTCAAGGGCACTCGGCTCAACGAGGAACTGCTCGAGCGGGTGGGCGTGCGCAGCGCCGAGCGACTGCGCCTGTGCCCCATTCATTGGGATCCCAACACCATGGAACTGCACGTGGTGGCGGCGATCCCTCTCAGCGCCAGCCTCGAGCCCGAGCTGCGCCAGATCGTCGGGGCCCGAACGATCATGGTCTACGTCGCCACGCCCGGCTCGGTGGGCGCGTTGCTTCGCCGCGCGTACTACGGCCAGGAAGACGCCTTCAAGGAAGTGACCGCCAACGGCGCCGGGCCCTCGCTGGTGTTCCGCCCCGGCGAGACCTCCGACGAAGAGGCGAGCACGCCCGACAAGACCGCGTCACGCACCAACATCCAGGTCTCTTCCGACGTGCCGTCCGAGACCATCGAGCCCGACGCGCACACGTCGTCGCCGTCGAACGAAGGCAAGACGGTGATGGTCAACCTCGAGGCGATGACCATTGCCTCGTTGCGCCGGGAGAACGCGCGCTACCGCATCGCGCAGGAATTCCATCGACGCGTCTCGCTCGAGCGCAGCGTCGAGGCGATGGTCGATCGCATCCTCTCGGTGATCTTCGAGCTGCTCAATGCCGATGGCGCGGCGGTGTGGATGACGTCGGGCCGCTACGCCTCGAAGTCTCGAAGCGGTGATCTCGTCGTCGAAGTGCCGCGCACGGTGATCGATCAGGCGCTGGTCTCGACGACGGGCCTCCTCACCAACAACGCCCTGATGGATGAGCGGTTCGATCGCTCTCAGAGCGTCCTGGTTCGCGGGATCAAGAGCGTGATGGCCGTGCCGCTCCGCGCCCGCACTGGCACCATCGGCATTCTCTACGTCGAGTCCGTCTCGATGAGCGCCGCCTTCACCGACGAAGATCTGCCGCTGCTCGACGCGATCGCCGCGCAGGCTTCGATCCTCCTCGACAACGCCGCGCTCGTTGCCCAGGTGCAACGCGAAGTCGAGACGCGCGCCAGCCTCTCGCGCTTCCTCTCGCAGGCCGCCGTCGAAGAGGTGCTGTCGGGTCGCATGAAGGTGAACATGGCCGGTCAGAACGCCGAGGTGACGGTGCTGTTCGCCGACATTCGCGGGTTCACCACCATGTCGAGCCACATGCCGCCTGAAGAGGTCGTTCGCTTCTTGAACGCGTTCTTCGGCGAGGCGGTCGACGCGGTCGAGCGCAACGGCGGCGTGGTGGACAAGTTCATCGGCGACTGCGTGATGGCGATGTGGGGCGCGATCGACCAACGTGAAGACGGCGCGCGCAAGAGCATCGGCGCGGCGCTCGAGCTGGTCGAGCGGGCCAGGAAGATCACCGTCGCCGGCGCCCCCCTCGAGATGGGCGTCGGCATCAACACCGGTCCCGCCGTCGTCGGCGCCATCGGCGCGAAAAGCCGCCTCGACTACACGGCGATCGGCGCGACGGTGAACCTCGCGGCGCGGTTGTGTGGCATCGCGCAGACCGGGCAGGTGCTGGTCAGCAGCGACACGCTGCTGCGCGCGGGGCCCGGGGTGATCAACGAGGCGAACGAGGCCGTGATCTTGAAGGGCATCGACGTGCCGATCGTGCCGTACTCGGTTCGTGCGCTCACCACGCCGCTGCAGCTGAGCGAGACCATGGTCTCCCCCTTGGGCAATCCGCAGCGCATCAGTCCGCCCCTGAAGAACCGGTGAATCAGCGCTCGCGCGCCGCGTCATTTCGCTTAAGGAGCCGCCCGTGATCCTCTCGACCCTGCTGACCGTTGCCCTTGCCGCTGGCCCTGCGACCCCGCTCGCGCTGGTGAAGGGCGCCGACGCCGAAGTGCAGAAGGTGCTGCAGTCGGCCGACGCCTCGACTGCCAAACTCGCGGCCCGCGCCGAAGAGTTCGTCGACTTCGGCGAGCTCGCCAGGCGCGCAATGGGCGACGAGTGGCCCAGGCTCAACAAGAAGCAGCAAGACGACTTCACCACCACGATGAAGGGCCTCTTGCGCGCGAGCTACGCCCAGAAGGCCGTCAACGAAGGCCGGAACGGAGCGGCGAAGATCGAGTACGGCGAAGAGAAGGTCGAAGGCAACGAGGCGACGGTGAACACCAAACTCCTCGTGAAGCAGGACACCTTCCCCGTCGTGTACAAGTTGTACCGACCCGACGCGAAGGCCGCTTGGCGCGTGTACGACGTCATCACCGACGAGGTGTCGCTGGTCACCACGTACAACGATCAGTTCCGCAGCGTGCTCGCCAGGAAGGGGTTCGACGGCCTGCTCAAATCGCTCAAGGACAAGCAGGACTCGCTCGAAAAGCAGAACGCGGCGCCGGCTCCCGAAAAGAAGAACTGAGGTCGCGTCACCAGCGCAGTGATCGGGTCGAAGCACAGCCGGATCCACGACCTGGTGACTCAGGCGTACTTGCTCGATCGAGAGGCCTGCTCGCTGAGTGAGGAATCTGCAAAGGCCTCGAGGGCTTCTCCGGGTCGACGTCGCGCAACATCTCGCAAATGGCGTCTTCAGCGGGCGTTGTGAGGACTCGACGGCCCAGCGCCACGTGAGCCATCAGCGACACCCGGGTGATCTCGCCGGCGGGTTCGCGCACCGTCTGCGCCTTTGGGAGGTCACGCGCGCATGGCCGGCAGGAAGGTGTTCGCCGAGGAGGATGCAAGGCGTTGTTGGCTCGCCGCGCAGCCGTGGCGAGGCTGGCTGAGCGAGTGGGCGCGAGCCCACCGACTCGACTCTGAGGCGCTTCGCCCCGCGAGGTTGTTCTTCAGCGCCTGCGGCGATCGATGAGCGTACGCAACGCATCTGCGCTGCGTCGAAGCTGAGCGCTCCCCACCGACGTCGCCCGCCACGTCGCCGTCTCCACTGCGTCGAGCACACGCGCCTTCAACGACAGCCCCTCGTTCGTCGACTGTGGCGCCGCGATCGGCTCATGCTCATCGCGTCGCCGCTCGGGGAGATCGACAGTCGACCAGTGCAGCGGCGCAGGCGAACCCATCGCGTAACTCTCGGGGCGCGCCAACGTGGGCACGCCCCGGTGCTGGAGGGCCGCCTCGGGGAAGGGGAGCTTCTTCGCCAGTCGATCGAACACCTCGACCAACTGCGCCACCTTGTCGTCGGTCATCGTCGCTGGAGCCCCGAGCGTCAGCCGCGAGCGCGGCCCGGCGAGCCACCCACGCACCTGCACGCCCTGGGTCGCGAGCGCCTGCATCCACTGCACGGTGAGCGCCTCGTCACCGATCCACACCGGTATCCATGGGGTCACGCAGGGCCCGGTGTCGAAGCCCGTCGCGCGCAACCCCACGAGGATCTTCTGGGCGACGTCGAGCAACCGCGCCCGTCGCGGCGCCTCGGCGTTGGCGATCTCGAGCGCCTTCAACGACACCGAGAGCGACGCCGCCGACGGTGGAGGCAGCGCCCCGCGCAGGACTTCCAGCAACGACGAGTCGCCGATCACGATCGCGCCCGAGCCGGGAATCGCACGGCCCAGCGGCAGCACCCGCAGGCTCACCTGATCCTGAAGTGAGAGGTGCTCAATCGCGCCACCCCCGGTCGGCCCGAGCACGCCGAGCCCGTCGTCGATCACCAGCAGGTTCGCGTGCCGGCGCTGACAGGCCTCTGCGAAGCGCGGCGTCGGCGCGAGGTCACCCTCGAGCAGATGCACGGCCTCGACGACCACGCCGAGCATGCCTGCGTGCGCGAGCGCGGCCTCGGCGTCTTCCGGAGTCGCCGCGGGGATCGCGTCGGGCACCGGGCGCACCCCGCGCACGTGGCTCACCAGTCGCCAGGTCGGCAACAGCGGCAACACCTGTGACTCGTGGCTCACCGCGAGCGTCTCAGGCACCCCCAGCAGCGCCGCCGCGCGCGCCTCGAAGTCGCTCACCGCCCGAGCGCCGACGTGCCGCGCGATGCCGTACTTCCGCACCGTCGCGTTCAACGCCTCCCGCACGCGCGGGTCGCTCCCCAGCCCGAGGAGATCGTCACTCGACGCCGCGATGTAGCGCGCGCCCTCCGATTCCACCTCGGCCGCGCTGGGCACCGCGTCGACCCGCACGTTGGCGACGAGCCGCCCACGCACCACCTTGCCGAACTCGAGAGGGTCGAACGCCACGACACCTTCTTACCCTGCGTCAGCTTGCGCGTGGGGGAGGGGACTGCTAGGTGCGCGCGTCCCTCCATTCCGGAGGCACTCAACCGCGGCGACGGCATCGCCCCGGACCACTGGCCTCGCAGCTCAGCGCCATGTCCGAGAGAAGGAGCATCACCATGAAGGGCATCATCGGCAAGAAGGTCGGCATGACGCAGATCTTCAACGACGAGGGCAACGTGGTTCCCGTCACCGTCATCGACATCACCTCGTGCGAGGTGGTTGGCAAGCGGACGATCGAGAAAGACCAGTACACCGCGGTCGTCCTCGGCCTCGGCGACGCGAAAGAGAAGCACCTCACCAAGGCGCAGGTCGGCTCCTTCAAGAAGGCGGGCGCGAAGGCCAAGCGCTTCCTCAAGGAATTCCGGGTTGACGCCGCTGAGCTCGCCGGCTTCAACATCGGCGACGCGGTGAAGGTCGACGCCATCTTCAAAAAGGGCGAACTGGTCGACGTCACGGGCATCACCAAGGGCCGTGGCTACCAGGGCGTGATGAAGCGCTGGAACTTCCGCGGCTTCGGTCAGACGCACGGTACCCACGAGTACCGCCGCCACCCGGGCGCGATTGGTCAGCGCAAGACGCCGGGTCGCGTGTACCCGAACAAGAAGCTCCCCGGTCACTACGGCGTCGAGCAGGTCACCACCCAGAACCTCGAGGTGGTCGGTCTGCACCCTGAGCAGAACCTGATCCTCGTGAAGGGCGGCGTCGCCGGCTCGAACAACGGCCTCGTGATCGTGAAGCCTGCGATCAAGGGCGCGATGCGCGCGGCTCACAAGGCGAAGGTTGGCGGCAAGAAGTAAGTCGTCCTCCGCTCTCGAGAACGTGATGCGCTCGAGCTGGTCTCCGCTCTCTTCGTTCGCGGTCGGGGCGGCGCTGCTGCTCCTGTCAGCCTGTGGCCCCACTGCGCCCAGGCCGCTCCAGCTCGGTGCGCCCTGCACACCGGGAGATTCGTCTTTCGCCTGTGCGTCGGGGCTCTGCGTCGCGCTGGATGATCAATCGGGTTTCTGTACAGACACCTGCACCACCGACTCCGAGTGCCCTGACACCTTCCTCTGCCAGGCGGCGGGGCGCTACGGCCGCATCTGCCGTCCGTTGACCGGTTGCAAGACCGAGGTCGACTGCCCCTCCGGCCACTCGTGCAACGCTGACACCGGCAACTGCTACATCGCCGTCAGCCGAGCACTCTGCAGCCCCTGCCAGGACGCGAAGCAGTGCCCCGCGGGCGGGGCGTGCTTCACCGCGCTCGGCTCGGGGGAACAGTTCTGCACCTCACCTTGCGAGTCGGGCGACACCTGCCCGGCCGGCTACGCGTGCCGCGACATCCCCGCCGGGCCCGAGAACGCGTCCGTCAAGCAGTGCGTCCCCGCCAACGAGACCTGCAACAACGGCAAGTCGATCTGCGCCCCGTGCCAGGGCGATTCGGAATGTGGCGGCCCCTTCGATCTGTGCGTGCGCAACGTGGTGTCCGGCGAGACGTTCTGCGGCCGCGATTGCAACCCGGCAAAGAACGTCTGCCCGCAGCTCGGGTGCGATCCGAAGGCGCTCGACTCGGCGCAGAACCCCGACTGCCCCACTGGCTTCTCCTGCACCAACATAGGCAAGAGCGATGACCCGTCGGTGATCGGCCCCTTCCAGTGCGTGCCCAACAGCAACACCTGCGAGAACTTCTGCGACGCCACGCCGGTCGTAGGCCAGGTCAGCGAGTGCGGCCTCGGCAAGGTGTGCAGCAGCAACGTGTGCGTCGGCGCGACCGACGGCCGCATGTGCTCGCCGTGCATCGACAACGACGACTGCCGCCGCGGTGGCTTCACCGAGAACCGCTGCATCGTGAACAACTGCACCAACTGCGCGTTCGCCGGCGAGTCGTTCTGCTCGACCCCGTGTGCCGATGACTCGGCCTGCGCGCGCACGTTCGGCGTCGGTTTCGTGTGCGAGCCTGTCGACGACCCTGGCGCGCCCCAACGCAGCTACTGCATGCCTCAGCGCGGGACCTGCAAGTCGGGCCTCGGTCGCCTCGGCGAAGATTGCTCGGTCGCCGGCGCACAAGACTGTGTCACCGGCGTGTGCCTCGAGGCGGGCCTGCTCGATTTCTGCTCTGGCCCCTGCGCCAACGATGGCGAGTGCGCCGACCCGCGCTTCCGCTGCTGCGAAGAGTCAACGGTCACCGGCGGTTATGACTGCTCGCCTGAGCGCCGCACGCCGTCTGGCCCGCTGTCGGGTACGGGCGTTTGTGCACCCATCGGCGGCCTCTTTGGCGACGATTGCGCGCCCGGTCGACCGCCGTGCCAGAGCGGCACCTGCCTCGACCTCGGCACCGCGCGCGTGTGCTCGGTGACCTGCACCAGCGGCACATGCCCGTCTGGGTTCTCGTGCCGCCAGGCGCTCGCAGCTGACGGGGTGATGCAGGTGCCGGTGTGCTTCCCCAACGGCGGTGGCAAGGCCGGCGCTGACTGCGACTTCGGCCCCGCGGCCTGCGAGAGCGGCCTCTGCATCCGCAAGGATTCGGGGCCCATCTGCACGCAGGGCTGCATGGGCGACACCGATTGCCCCGACGGGTGGATCTGCGACCTCGTTCGCAGCGTCACCGACACCTCGGTTCAGGCCTGCGTCCCCCCGGCACTGCAGGACGGGTAAGCCTGAGAAAACGCTGTACATGCGCGGACTTCACCGGTTAAGCCGCCGCACTCTTTCTGGGTCGGACAGAGGGTATCGGGAGTCAGAATTCGATGCTGGTTCGTGTGTTCATCGTGACGATGCTCGGGCTGGCTTTGGCCGGCTGCGATGATCGCACGCGAACGCGCAAGATCATCGAGCCCTTCGTCATCGTTCCCGGCACGCCCACCGTCGATCAGGGCACGCCCGAAGTGCTGACCGATTCGACGCGCGCCACCGACTCGTTTGGCGTCAACGTTCCCAGGCAGTGTGACGTGTTCACCCAGGTCCCCGTGCGCAAGGTCGACATTCTCTGGGTGGTTGACTCGTCGGGCTCGATGGCGCCGAAGCAGGCGCGGCTCGCCGCGAACTTTCAGGGCTTCATCAATCAGCTCGTCACCGCGAACCCTCCCATCGATTTTCACATCGCAGTCACCAGCACCGACACCGACGACGCCAACACGCGTGGGAAGCTCCGCCCGTGGTCGCTCGGTGCGTCGAGTGAGAACTACGTCAGCTGCACCCCGATGAACGGCACCGTCAACTGCAACACCGGTGCGAACCTGAACTCGGTGATCTCCGCGTTCGGTCAGATGTCGGCGGTCGGCATCAACGGCTCGGCGGCCGAGCGCGGTCTGTATGCGGCGTACCTGGCGCTCACGGAGCCGACGAACATCACCACGCCCGTCTTCGACCGCTTCATTCGCTCCGACGCTGCGCTCTACGTCGTCGTGGTCTCCGACGAAGACGACGCGAGCTGCACACCGATGACGCGCCAGACGACGTGCACCGCCGATCCCGGCTGCCGCTGCGCTCCCGATGGCACGCTGACCGGCGCGGGCAACTGGGGCAGCACCGAGTACTTCGTGCGCTTCCTCGAGACGTACAAGGGGTTCGGCAACGCCAACTCGGTGGCGCTGGCTGCGATCGTCGCGACCGACTCCGACTCCGTGCCCTCACAGTTCGGCGATCCCACGCCGCACGTCGGCTGCTGCCGCATGCTCGACGGCGGCACGTGCCCGACCACGGGCACCAACGACGGAGGCTTCGAGATCGCGTACTCCGGTGACCGCTACGCCGAGGTCGCGAGCGCGACCGGCGGGGTGACGGTCTCGATCTGCCAGCAGGACTTCTCGGGCGCGCTGTCGTCCCTGGGCTACGCGGCGTCGGGGCTGCGCACCGACTTCCGCTTGAGCCGCGGCCCCGACCTTCGACCCGATGGCGGGGTTGCGGCCGGCCTCTCCTCGTTCATCAGCCCGGCCAACGCCGCCAATTGCATGGTCGACGGCAACTGCCCGAGCACGACGCCGGTCTGCCGCAGTGGCCGCTGCGCGCGTCGAGTTTCCGTGCAGACCACCCAGCCCATGACGGGCGCCTCGTACCTCAAGTGTGAGGGCACGGGGCTTCGCAACATCGTTCGCTTCTCAGGCACGGCAGTGCCTGAGCCGCTCAGCACGGTCGAGGTTTGTTACGACGTGCTGCCTACGTTCCAGAACAGTTGTCCGTGAGTACGAGATGGAAGGCTTCATGACACGCAAACCGATGAGCCTGGTGTTGATGGTGGCGCTGACCTCCAGCGTCGCGTTCGCCGATGAAGGTGAAGGCGAGGAACTCGTCGAGAAGGTCGCGGTGCGCAACCGCCTCTTCTCGGTCGAGGGCCGGTTCGAGATCGGCGGCAACGTCGGCTTCTCGCTCCTGAGTCGCCTGACCGAGCACTACAACCTCAACGCCTCGGTGGCCTACAACATCAAGGACTGGTTTGGCCTCGAGCTGCGCGGCGGTTACGCGATCTCGCGGCAGACCTCGCTGGCCGATCAGATCCAGCAAGACTTCTTCGCCAACACCACCATCAGCCGCGCCAACGACGCCGCCGACCTGTGGGAGATGACGGGCCACGGCGTGCTCGGCATGCGCTTCCAGCCCATCTACGGCAAGATCAACCTCGTCGCCGAGCTGCCCGTGCACTTCCAGCTCTACTTCTGGCTGGGCGGCGGCGGCGGGCTCTTCAAGCGCGAGTCGATGGTGCTCTGCGTAAACAAGGTCAGCAACCGCGAGTGCGGCGAGTTCCTCCAGGAGACCAAGTTCAGCCCCATCGTGTCGCTGGCGCTGGGCATGCGCTTCTTCCTCGGCAACGAGGGGCACCACTCGATCAAGGTCGAGGTGCGTGACTGGTCGTACATCGATTCGTACTTCGTCAACGTCGACCGCTCGGCCAGCTCGCCTGGCGACCCGACGGCCGGCGGCATGCCGAGCCCCAACGCGGGCGTCACCAACCTGGTCCAGATCGACCTGGGCTACGCGTTCATCTTCTAAAGGGCACCTCCGATGACTTCTCTGCGAGACTCTCTGCTGATCGCCGCGCTCCTCAGCGCGAACGTGGGCTCCGTTGCTCTGGCCCAGACTCCTTCCGACGCGCCGGTGATGGTGGCTCAGGCCAACACCTCCGACGACGACGAAGACGACCCGGCCCCGGGCGCGAAGCCCGCCACCACGACGCCGACCACCACCCCGACCTCCCCGACCGCGCCGCCCCCGCCGGCGAAGACCGACGCGCCAGCCGCGGCAGCGCCTGCGGCGCCCGTCGAGGCCAACGCCGATCAGCAGAAGCTGGTGTCGGGCGCGCCGCTCTTCAACCCCAACGTCGCCGTGCACATCGTCGAGCAGAAGACCTACTCCGACAGCGGCAAGTTCGAGATCGTGCTCTTCCCCGTGGCGATGCAGGTGAACGGCAAGTTCACCCAGCACTACGGCACGATGGCCAGCGTCGTGTGGCACCTGCAGGAAAACTTCGGCCTCCAGATCACGGGTGGCTACAACTGGTACAACGTCGAGTCCGCCTTCAACGGTGAGCTGGTCGAGAAGTTCCGCGTCGAGGCGCAGGCCGCGACCTCGCTGCTGTGGACGTGGGGCGTCATGGGCGGCGTCGAGGTGGTGCCGTTCTACGGCAAGTTCGCGCTCTTCGAGGGCACGCTCGCCCACTTCAGCTTCGTCATCAACGGTGGCGTCGGCGCGGGTGGCACACGTCACCAGCTCAAGCCCGAGACGGTACGCACCAACGGCACCATCAGCCAGGCGACCTACGGTGACACCGGCGCTCGCTTCATGGGCGGCCTCGGCGCAGGCTTCCGGTTGCGCCTCGGCGAGCGCTTCGCCTTCCGCCTCGAGGTTCGCGACGTGGTCTACACGGCGCGCATGGAGCGCGTGAACGGCTGCAACGTCGACGACCTCCGCGCGATGGACCAGAAGATCCGCGGCGGGCAGGACCCGTCGACCGCCACGGTGGGAGACAGCTGCCAGGTCGACACCTTCACCGGCACCATCGAAGACACCGACATCAAGAAGAGCAATGACGTGCCGCTCGCGCTCAACCTCGTGCGCATCCCCAGCTCCGACGTGCTCAACAACATCGGCCTCTACCTGGGCATCTCGTTCCTCTTCTGAGACCTGACATGATCCGCTCGCTCATCCTCGCAGTCATGTTCCTCGGGTCGGTTGCTTCAGCCCAGGATCTCGCGGCCTACAACAAGGCCCTCTCGGCGTACAACGCCAGCTCGTTCGAAGACTCGGCGCGCATGTTCTACGAAGTCGTGAACACCACGACCGACAACGATCTGCGCCTGAAGTCCGAGTACTACCTCGCGTCGAGCTTCCAGCGGCAGAACATGCCGTTCTCGGCGTTCATGTACTACGCGGCGATCGTCGACGCCGGGCCTCAGCACCCGTACCACCTGAAGGCAGTCGAGGCGCTCATCGCGCTGCAGGAAGTGCTGCAAGACGACTTCCTCATCCCCTCGAAGCTCAACAAGCTCTATGACCGCTACTCCGACACCTGGGCCACGCTTCCGCTCGAGGTGCTCGCCCGCATCAACTACCTGATCGGCCGCATCTCGCACCGCCTCGGCAAGCTCGACGACGCGAAGCAGTTCCTCGAGGCGGTGCCCGACACCAGCCAGTTCTACGCGAAGGCGCAGTACCTGCTCGGCATCACCTACGCAGACCCCCGCTTCCCGGCGGCCGATGAGAAGGCGCGCACTCGCAACGCGGAGATGGCGATCTCCACCTTCGAGAACCTGCTCAAGATCAAGACGCGCCAGCTCGACTTCGACGACACGAAGCACCTGTCGTATCTCGCGCTCGGCCGCACCAACTACAACGTCGGCCAGTACCAGCGCTCGACCGAGTGGTACGAGAAGGTGCCGCGGTTCTCGAAGTACTGGGATCAGTCGCTCTTCGAGAACGGCTTCGCCCGCTTCCAGAACGATGACTTCGGCGGCGCGCTCGGTTCGCTGCAGGGCCTCTACGCGCCGCAGTTCGCCGGCGCCTTCCAGCCCGAGTCGTGGATTCTGACGTCCACCACCTATTACTTCTCGTGCCTGTACGAAGAGTCGAAGGCGTCGCTGCTCGAGTACGAGCGCATCTACCTGCCGATGGCAGAAGCCCTGAAGCCAGTCGTCGACTCGGCCGAAGCCCCGCAGGAGCCCGAGGCGTACTTCAAGCTGGTGAACGTGGTCGAGGGCTCGAAGCTCCCCAAGGCGGTGCTGAACTGGGTGCGCACCAACGAGCGCATGCTCGGCGTCTTCGCGATGCTGAAGCAGATTGAGACCGAGAAGGCGATCATCGACGCGAACCAGGGTTGGCGCGCGGCGAAGCTGACCAACGATCTCGACACCTACCTCGACTCGTACCGCGGCATCCTCGAGAAGACCTCGGGTCAGATCGCGCGATCGCGCCTCCAGGAGGCCTACCGCACCATCAAGGGCTTCGGCGACCAGGTCGAAATCATTCGCTTCGAGATCGCCAAGGCCGAAAAGGAACTGGCCGAAACGGGAGTAGATACCGGCAAGGTGCTTGGCGCTCAGACCCTGTATCGGCCCAAGATGCCCGCGGAGAACTGGAACTACTGGAAGTTCGAGGGCGAGTTCTGGCGAGACGAGATCGGCTACTACCAGTACACGCTCAAGCGCGGCTGCCCCGCGCCAGCGAACTGAGGAACACGCCGTCTTTCTCAGCTGTTGAGAGTCTTTGAAAAAGGTGTCCGGCGTTGCCCGGGCGCCTTTTTTTTCTGGCGGGCCTCGTTGTAGGTTCCGCGCGTTTTTTGCCCCACAGGAGCGCTGATGAAGCTCGTTGTCCGCAAGGTGTCGTTGTTCGCGTCGGCCCTGATCGTGTCGATCGGTTTGTCGTCAAGCCCCGCAGCAGCGCAGGCGAAGAAGAAGGCTGACCCCAGGGCTGCGCCGAAGGACGCGAAGGCCGCGCCCGGCAAGGTCGACCCCAAGGCTGCAGCGAAGAAGCCTGAAGAGCGCAAGGGCCCCGCGAAGCTCGACGGCACCGAGAACCTCAAGGCCGAAGATCTCGAGCGCGAAGCCTTCATCGACAAGAAGCGCGACGAGCAGATCGAGTCGGTGAAGAAGATCATCCCCAAGATCGAAGACGGCAACCCGCAGAAGGCCGACCTTCTGTTTCAGCTCTCTGAGGTCTACTGGGAAAAGTCGCAGTTCGTGTACCGCAAGGAAATGCTCGGCTTCTTCCAGTCGCAGAAGGAAGCCGACGAGAAGCGCAACCGCGGTGAGAAGGCGCCCGAGCCGAAGGAAGATCACCGCCAGTCGGAACTGTTCCGCAGCGAGTCGATGCGTCTGTACGAGACGATCCTCCGCGAGTACCCGACCTACGAGCGCAAAGACGAAGTGCTCTTCAACCTCGCGTACAACCAGTACGAGATCGGCAAGCGCGACATCGCCGTGAAGCGCTACGAGGAACTGCTCAAGGGGTACCCGGGCAGCAAGTTCGTCAGCGACACCTACCTCCAGCTCGGTAACCACTACTTCGAAGTGGCCAACGTCCTCGAGAAGGCGAAGACGTATTACGAGAAGGCGTTCAACGCGACGAACCCGCGCATCAAGAGCTACGCGCTCTACAAGCTGGCCTGGTGTGACTTCAACGCGGGCGAGCACGAGAAGGCGCTCAAGAAGCTGCTCGACACCGTCGACTTCGCCGAGAAGCAGGGCAAAGAGAAGTACGCCACCGACCTGAAGAACGAAGCTCTCAACGACTCCATCCGCATGTTCGTGCAGCTGAACCGCGCTGACGACGCGATGGCGTACTTCAAGGCGCACGCGGGCAAGAAGAAGCAGATCACCCTGACGACGAAGCTCGCCTACCAGCTGCAGGAAGCCGGTCACCACGACAACGCGATCAAGACGTTCCGATTCCTCCTCGCCGACAACTCGTTCGCGGAATCGGCTCCTGACTGGCAGCAGGCGATCATCAAGTCGTACGAAGGCCTGCGTCAGCGCGACAACGTGAAGACCGAGGTCAAGAAGCTCGCCGAGCTCTACCGCCCGGGCTCGAGCTGGTGGAAGGCGAACGAGTCGAAGAAGGAAGTGCTCCGCAACGGCTTCAACGTCGCCGAAGAGGCGATGCGCACCACGGTGACCGAGTACCACCAGGAAGCGCAGAAGACGAAGGAAGTGAAGACCTACAAGCTCGCGCGTGACATCTACAAAGAGTACGTCGAGGCGTTCGCCTCGGCCGAAGACGAGAACTTCGTCGCCGACCAGGCCTTCAACCTCAAGTTCTACTACGCGGAAATTCTCTGGGCCCTCGAGGAATGGGAGCCGGCCGCCAAGCAGTACGACGGCGTCACGGCGTTCAAGGTACCCAACCGCCCCGAGGCGAAGGAAGCCGCCAACGAGAAGTACCGTCAGAGCAGCTCGTTCAACGCCATCCTCGCGTACGACAAGCTCGTGAAGATCGAGCGCGGCTTGCTGCAGAAGACCACCCTCGACGAGACGAAGAAGATCGAGGAGGACAAGAAGAAGGGCGCCGTCACGAAGGCTCAGAAGATCGAGAAGCGCAAGCCCGAGGAGATGACTGAGAAGCCCATCACCGACTTCGAGAAGAAGCTCGTCGCCGCGTGCGATGCCTACAACACGCTGTACCCGAAGAACCCCGACGAGGTGGACATTGCCTACCAGGCCGCCGTCGTCTTTTACGACAAGAACCACTTCGTCGAGGCCGGTCGCCGCTTCGGTGACGTCATCAACAAGTACCCGGAGCACCCGAACTCCGAGAAGGCCGCCGACCTCATCATGGCGGTGCTCAACGAGCGCGAAGAGTGGCTCGAGCTCAACAAGCTGGCGCGCGTCTTCAAGTCGAACACCAAGCTGAGCAAGCCCAACACCGAGTTTACGAAGCGCGTCGGCGCGCTCGTCGAGGGCTCGCAGTACAAGTACATCGACGAGGTCGTGTACAAGAAGGAGAAGGACCCCGCGAAGGCGTCGGACCTCTTCGTCGCGTTCGTGCAGGAATTCCCCAAGTCGGACAACGCCGACCGTGCGCTCACGTACTCGATGATCATCGCGCGTGAGGCCAACCAGCTCGACAAGGCGATCGGCCTCGGTGAGCGGCTGCTCAAGGAATACCCGAACTCCGCGTTCGACCTGAAGACCAAGGTCGCGCTCGCCTACTTCTACGAGAAGATGGCGAACTTCGAGAAGTCGGCGCAGACGTACGAGAACTTCGTCGCGACGTACGATCTCGCCGCCGGTGACAAGGCGATCGGCTTCGAGAACATCAAGGACCTCCTCAAGAAGGAAAAGGAAGCCCGCGAGAAGGAAGCGAAGGCCGCCAAGGGCAAGGCGCCGGCCGCCGGTGCCGCAGCCATCACCACGATGGATCTGAAGACCATCAAGGACGAGGCGAAGAAGAAGGAACGTGAAGCGCTGATCAAGGAAGCCGAAGCGCTCGTCGCCGACGCTCAGTACAACAGCGGCTTCTGGTACGAGGGCGTCGGTCAGTTCGACAAGGCCATCGCCGCGTACAACCGCTACATCGCGCGCTTCAAGGACAAGAAGGACGTTCCCGAGATCGGGTACAACATCGGCCTCGTGCTCGAGAAGCAGGGCAAGTCGGCCGAGGCCATTGCCCAGTACGGCACCTTCCTCACCAGCTTCGCCAAGGACGCCCGCGTCACCGACGCCCGTCGCATCGACGTCAAGTACCGCCAGTACCTGCTGAACGGGAAGCTGAAGAACGCCGCCGAGCAGGAGCGCATCGCGAAAGACCTCATCGCGAGCTACCCGAAGCTGAAGGAAGAAGAGAAGAAGAACGACCGCGCGATGCTCGCCTACGCCCACACGCGGTTCGCCGCGCTCGAGCCTTCGTTCAAGGCGTACACCGAGCTCAAGTTCAAGAAAATCGGCGCGTTCAAGACCGACCTCGCGGTGAAGCAGAAAAAGATCACCGAGCTCGAGGCCGCCTACACCGAGGTGCTGAAGGTCGGTAACCCCGAGTTCGGCATCGCGGCGCTGACCCGCATCGGCCTGCTCTATTCCGACTTCGCGACCAACATCAACGACATGCCGGACCCGCCGGGCCTTGACGAAGACCAGCTCGCGCTGTTCCGGTCTGAGCTCGAGAACCGGTACATCTTCCCGGTCGAAGAGAAGTGCGTCGAGGCGCTCGAGAAGGCGCTCCAGAAGTCGTACGAGCTCTCGATGTACGGCGAGTGGACGCTGCTCGCCCAGGACAAGCTCAACAAGTACAAGCCCGGCTTCTACGGCAAGCCGCGTGACGTCTCGTACCGGGGCAGCGAGTTCTTCGTGACCGCCCAGTTCGAGAAGAAGGCCGAGCTGCCTGCCGAGCCCGTCGTCGAGACGCCTCCGCCCGCGACGGCCCCCACCAACAACGCGGCCGCGCCCACCCCCGGCGCCGGCGTTCGCTAAGCCAGGAATCCAGGAGACACCATGAAGTCACTTCAGTTCATCAGCCTGGTGGGTGCGGGTTCGCTCGCGTTGGTCGGTTGCCAGACCGTCGAGCCCGAGAAGAAGCCCGACCCGATCGTCACCACCGTGCAGAAGCCGGTCGAGAAGAACACGAAGGAAGTCTTCGCCGACGCGGTCGCGGCCTACGACGCAGGCAAGTGGGCCGACGCCGAGACCGGCTTCGCCACCGTCGCGAAGAAGGCCCCCAACAACGTCGTGGTGCTCTTCAACCAGGGCGTCATCGCCGAGAAGCTGGGGAAGCTGACCGAGGCCGCTGGGTTCTACGAAGCCGCAAACAAGATCGACGGGAAGCACAAGCCGACGCTGCTCAACCTCGGCCGCGTGTACCGCCTGCAGGATCGGTTCGACAACGCGATCGCGCTCTACGAGGGTGCCCTCAAGGATCCCGCGAACGAGTACGACGTCGAGCTGAACAACAACCTCACCGTCGCCTACCGGCTCGCCAAGAAGTACGCGCAGGCCGAGGCCACTGCGCGCAAGGTGCTCGCCCGCACCAAGGACAACCCCGACGCGTACAAGAACCTCGCGCTCATCTACTTCGACCAGGGCAACTTCCGCCTCGCCGAGTTCATCTCCGCCAACGCGAAGAAGCTCGATGACAAGGATCCGGGCGTCTACAACAACCTCGGCCTCATCTACCTGAAGCTCGACGACCGCCGTCTGGCGCTCGGCCAGTTCCAGAAGGCCGTCACGCTCAACAAAGACTTCGCCCCCTCGCTCTTCAACATCGGCGCGATGGCACTGGCGTACCGGGACTACGACGGCGCCGAGAAGGTGCTGTCTCGCGCAACGGAGCTCGATCAGAACTCGTACGAAGGCTTCCTCGCGTACGCCTACGCGCTCGATGGTCAGAAGGGCCGCGACGCCAAGAAGGGGCTGAAGGCCGGCGAGATGTTCGAACGCGTGCTCGCCATCAAGGCCGACCAGAACGACGCCATCTGCGGGGCAGGGTGGGCCTTCGCCGCTGACAAGGCCGGCTGGGACAAGGCGACCACCTACCTCGAGAAGTGCAAGGCGCTCCCGAACACCTCGAGCACCGATCAGCAGCTCATCGACAGCAAGCTCAAGGGGATCGTCGCAATGCAGAAGGCCGGCGCCGCTGCCGCCCAGCCGAAGCCCGAAGAAAAGGAAAAGCCCAAGGCTGCCCCGACCGGCCCCTCGCTGCTCGACAAGGTCTCCGACGAGGCGGCGAAGTCTGATCCGGGGGCGGCGACTGAGCAGCCGGCCGCTCCTGCTCCGACCGAAGGTGCCGCCCCCGCTCCGGCCCCTGCAACCGAGGCACCGAAGCCGTAAAGTGCGACCTCAACCCCCCGCGAACACACAGCGGGGGGGTGGGGGTGACAAGCACCTACAAGATCCCTACTATCCGCCGACTTTTTCAGGAACCCGTGCAGTTGAGACGGTGTCACACAGGTGTTCGGAGGCAGCACATGAAGCACTTCTTTGCAGGCATTGCAGCGCTCTCCCTCGTTGCCACGTCGGCGTTCGCCGAAGACAAGGTCGTTCGCGAGGCCGACAAGACCGTCTTCCGCAAGAAGACCACCATCGACTTCACCGACGTCGCCATCGACGGCGAGCTCACCAAGCCCGAAGGCAGCTACTCGGTGTCGAAGAAGAAGACGACGTTCAAGACGCTCATCAAGGTGCGCGACAACTTCAACCCCGAGCTTCAGAAGTCCGTCGAGAACCTCTGACCCTTTTCGTTTCACCGGCCGCTCGCAGTCACCAGAAGGATCTTCCTCATGGCGAAGAAAATCACCCTCCACATCACGTCTCCCGATGGCTCCGTCTCCGAGAGCAGCAGTGAGCAAGACAGCATCATCGTCGGCTCTGGCTCCGGCGCTGCGATCAAGGTGACGGATCCCAAGGTCTCGAACCTGCACTGCATGTTCAAGGTCGAGAAAGACGGCTCGGTGACGGTGATCGATCTCGGCAGCGAGAGCGGCACCAAGTTCAAGGACCAGTCGGTCAAAGAGCCTGCGGTTGTTGCGTCGGGCGAGATCGTGATGATTGGCGAGTCCAAGGTGAAGGTCGTCTACGGCGCCACCGACGAGAAGAAGGAAGAGGCGAAGGCCAGCCCGCCCGCAGAAGCCAAAACCGACAGCAAGTCGGACAAGAAGAACGGCAAGCACGACAAGAAGGACAAGAAGGACAAGAAGGACAAGGTCGTCCCCAACGCGAAGGCGCTCGCCGGCACCGGTAAGAACGCCGCAACGCTCTTCTCTGAGCCGCTGCCGGCTGAGGCCGTGCCCACTGAGAACGAGAAGGTCCTCCAGGTCGCGCTGTTGTGGGGTGACAGCCTCATCAACGTGCAGCACTTTGGTGATGGTGTGCCGGTCGGTATCGGTGACGGCCCCGGCAACCGCTTCAATGTGTTCAACGTCGGCGCCAGCTTCAACCTCGCGCAGGCCAAGGGCTCGTCGGCCGTCGTCAACGTGCCGTCCGACGCGGGCCTCGTGGTCACCGTTCGCAACGAGAGCCACAAGTCGAAGGAGCAGCTGAAGAGCGAAGGCAAGCTGAAGGCGGCCGAGGGTGGCGTCCGCGCCGACGCGGTTGAACTCGGTCTGCACGACAGCGCTCAGGTCTCGTTCGACAACGTCGCCTTCATCATCCGCTACGTGCGGCCGAGCGCAGCGATCAGCATCAACACCCTCGAAGAGGCAGACTTCACCTTCTTCAAGATCGTCTCCATCTGCCTGATGGCCTTCTTCGCGCTCGTCGCGGCGATGGTCCTCACGCCGCTGGGTTATGGCGGTGAGGGCGACGACATCTTCGCCAACCCGTCGAAGTACGTGAAGATGGTGATCAAGCCCGAGAAGAAGCAGGAGATCAAGAAGTTCAAGGATCTCTCGGGCGTCGCCGAAGGCGCGAAGGCGAAGGAGAAGGAAGGCAAGTTCGGCAAGCAGGACTCGAAGAAGGACCAGGCGGACCCCTCGAAGAAGGGCGCACCAGTGGTCGACGCGAACAAGCGTGAAGAAGACCGCAAGAAGGTGTCGAGCCTGATGGCCGGCATGTTCGGTGGTGGCGCTTCGTCGAACGTCTTCGGTCCCGGCGGTCTCGGCACCGGCATCAACAACGCGCTCGGTGGTCTGCAGGGCGGCGCGGGTGTCGGTGACGCGCAAGGCGTCGGCGGTCTCGGCTCGCGCGGCAGCGGCGCAGGTGGTGGCGGCACGGGGCTTGGCCTCGGCGGTCTCGGCACGAAGGGCGGCGGTCGTGGTCGCGGTGGCTACGGCTCTATCGACCTCGGTGGCAAGGGCAAGGACTCGACCCGCGTGATCCCCGGCAAGACCACGGTCGTCGGCGGTCTCGACAAAGACGTGATCATGAAGGTGATCAAGCGCCACCAGAACGAAATCAAGTTCTGCTACGAGCAGGAACTGCAGAAGAACGCGGCGCTCGGTGGCAAGGTCGCGGTGGCCTGGACCATCGACCCCGCGGGCGGTGTGAGCGAGGCCAACGTCAGCGAATCGTCGATCGGCAACGCCAACGTCGAGTCCTGCATCGTTCAGCGCATTCGCCGCTGGAAGTTCCCGGAGCCGCAGGGCGGCGGTGTCGTGAACGTCACCTTCCCCTGGATCTTCAAGGCGGCCGGCGACGAAGGTGAAGGCGAGTAACTCGCTCCACCGGTTCTGATTCTCTCGCGGCGCGGTTCCCTCTCGGAGCCGCGCCGTTTTTCTTCGTTGCGACACCGATTTTCCCGATTGCCTTTGGGGACTTGGAAGGTATGGTGCCGCGCCCTTTGAGGAGGTTCTGTGCGGAAGCTCGCCACGTTTTTGATTGGTCTGTCGTTGGTGTCGTCGTCGGCCTTCGCCGCCACTCCGTCGCAGGGTGTTCCCCTGAAGGTGCGTCGTGGTTTCTTCACCGAGACCGACGTTGGGGGCTTCTTCACCGTCGGCGGTGACAACGGGTATTCGAATGGCCAGGCGTACGTTCAACTCGGCCTGGGCTACCAGCTCACGGTCAACGAAGGCACCGGCCTGATCCCGATCGGCTTCCACGTGGGCATCGGCTCGAACGCGCAGAACTGCTGGTCAGGGTTGAAGGCAGATGGCTCGTGCAGCCAGTCGGACAACTTCACCCTCACGATGCTCAACCTTACCGGTGGCTACCTCCACATGGTGGCCCAGCGTTTCTACATCGGCGGCAAGCTCATCGGCGGCGTGACGCTGCTCGACCCCCGTCCGATCCCCGATGCGGCCGACCCGACGAACACCGGCCTGCTCGTGGCGCCCAACTTCGGTGCCGCCTTCTCGGTCGAGTACGCGACGAACATGGACCACTTCTCGATCGGCGCCGACATTGCCTACCGACTCGTGATCGGGCCGAACATCAACGCGCTCGGCGCGTACCTCCGCGTGCAGTACACGTTCTGAGCCGCGGGAAGCCCGACAAGCGCGAGCTGCTCGCGACCGGGCAAGTTGCTGCCCAGTCACTCGGCCGGCGGGCTGCTCGCGGTCTCGAAAGCGGGCTCCATCGAGCTGCGGCGACCCGACTCCGCGAAGACGGTGAAGGCGCGCCGGGAAGTTTCCGGTGGTGCGGTGGCTCGATGCGCAGACCCTGTTCTCGTCGCGTGGCGAAGTGCTCAACCGGTGGAACGTGGAGGCCGGCAAACCGCACAAGTTCAAGTGCCACGACGACGTGACCCACGTCGCGACGACGCCGGGGCTGCTGGCGGCCCACAACAAGGAAGGCGTGATCTCGTTGTTCGATGCGCGCACCCCAAAGCGGCTGGTGTGTGTGCGGCCCACGCGAGCGGGTTGGCTCGCCTTCGACGATCTCGGCGCATGGGATGCGAGCCCTGGCTTCACGCGGGGCGCCGAGCTCTCGTGGAGCGACGCGAAGAGCACCGCCTTCGTGCCCGACGTGGGCTTCGGCTGGCTCGAGCTCAACGAGTTTCCGTTGACGCGCATCGTGGCGGCGAAGGCGGGGCGCACCCCGGGCCTGCTCGCGCTGCGCACCGCCGGGCGCTGGTGATATTGCGCGCCCATGGACGCGTACGGTCTGGGCCGAGTGATGGGTGAGAAGGGCGTGCTCCCGCAGCGGGCGAAGAAACTCGATCCCTCGTTGCCGTTGCGCGAGGGCGAGCTGCTCATCGACGTCGAGAGCCTCAACATCGACGCCGCCTCGTTCAAGCAGCTCAAAGACACCGCCGGGGGGGACGTGGCGAAGATCGGCTCCGCCATTCAGAGCATCGTGAGTGAGCGGGGCAAGATGCAGAACCCGGTCACCGGCTCGGGCGGCATGTTGATCGGCCGTGTGAAGGAGATCTCACCGCAGCACCCGGCGTTCGGAACTCTCAAGGTCGGCGATCGCCTCGCGACGCTGGTGAGCCTGACGCTCACTCCGCTGGTGATCGACGAGATCCGCGCCATCAAGGCCGAGATCGACCGCGTCGACATTCGGGGTCGCGCGATTCTCTTCGCGTCGGGCATCTACGCGAAGCTGCCCGACGACATGCCCGACACGTTGACCCTCGCTGCGCTCGACGTCTGCGGAGCCCCCGCACTCGTCGCCCGCTATGTGAAGCCCGGCATGCGGGTGGTGATGCTCGGGGCCGGGAAGAGCGGTGCGCTGTGCCTCGCGCAGGCACGCGAGTCGATGAATGGGCAGGGGCAGCTGATCGCCCTCGACATCTCGCAGCCAGCGCTCGAGACGCTTGCGAACCTGAAGCTCTGCGACGCCTTCGCGAAGGTCGACGCCACTCAGGGGGTCGAGGTGATGGAAACCATCTCGAAGCTCACCGACGGCAACCTGGCCGACCTCGTTGTCAACTGCGCCTCGGTCGCGAACACCGAGATGGCGTCGATTCTGTCGGTGCGCGACGGTGGCACGGTGATCTTCTTCTCGATGGCGACCAGCTTCACCACTGCTGCGCTCGGCGCCGAGGGTGTCGGCAAAGACGTGCAGATGATCGTTGGGAATGGCTACGTGCCCAGGCACGCCGACCTCACCCTCGAGCTGCTTCGCCGGCAGGAGCCGCTGCGCAAGCTCTTCGAGCAGCGCTACGTGTGAGGTGCCAGCGCCTGAGCTGATCACCGAAGCGACCAGCATCTGACGACACGGTGTCGACGCTCGAAGTTCCGGTCGTCCAGAGGGGGACGGCCCCGTCGCTCGGCGCCGGCGCTCAAACCAACCGACTCGGCATTCGCTCTGCCGCAGGGCCCTCTGTGCCCGATGTGAGCGACCCTTCGCTGACGCGACCAAAAGGACATCGCGAGCTACAAGCGCCCCATGGCTGCATCAGTCTGCATCTTCTTGCATCACGGCGAGTACGACGCGGTTCACCAGGGCCTCTCGATCGCCGCTGCGGCGACCGCGATGGGGCGCGAAGTCGAGCTCTACTTCTTCTGGTGGGCGCTCGAGCGTCTGGTTCGCGGCAACCTCGACGAGCCAGACCTCGAGACGCGTGACGACGTGAACGCCACGATGGAACTGCGCGGTGTGCCAACGATCCGCCACCTGCTCGACGTGGTGCGTGACTCAGGCCACGCACGGCTGTTCGCGTGCACTGGCTCCATGGCGTCGCTCGGGCTCACGCCGCCAGATGTCGAGCCGAAGGTCGACGCGCTCATTGGTTGGACGGCCATTCTTCAGCGCACCGCTGGCGTCGTCGATCGCTTCACGCTCTGACGACTCCGCCACAGGTGCAGGCGCCACTGGCCAGCCCTCCGGGCCGCCTGACCCCGTGCGGCGACCGACTGACGTCAACGAGGGATCACCCGCTCGGGGGTGTGCGTTCATGGGCGCACAGAAAGGTTTCCTGTTAGGGAACCGCGGGTCCCGATGCACGACGAGACGACAGCACGACGCAAAGATGCCCACCTCGACCTCTGCGCGACGGAGGAAGTGGCGCCGGTCGAGAATTCCACCCTCTTCGACCACGTGAAGCTCGTGCATTGCGCGATGCCCGAGCTCGACCTGTCGCAGGTCGACATCGGGCTGACGTGGTTCGGCAAGAAGCTGAAGGCGCCCATTCTCATCACCGGCATGACGGGGGGCACTGCACGCGCAGCGCAGGTGAACCGCGACGTCGCACTCGTCGCCGAAGAGTTCGGCGTGGCCTTCGGGGTGGGAAGCCAGCGCGCAATGGCCGAGCGGCCGGAACTCGTCGAGACCTTCGCAGTACGCGCGGGAGCGCCGACCACGGTCGTCATCGGCAACCTCGGGCTGGTGCAGGCTGCGAACATGACGGTCGAGCAAATCCGCCGCCTCACCGACGCCATCGGCGCCGATGCGCTCGCGCTCCATCTGAACCCTGGCCAGGAACTCAACCAGCCTGAGGGCGATCGCGATTTCCAGCGCGGCTACTTCACGGTCGCGGCGCTGGCGAAGGCGTACGGTGATCGGCTGCTGGTCAAGGAGACCGGATGTGGCGTTTCACCTGAGGTTGCGCGTCGGCTCGTCGAGTGTGGCGTGAAGAACATCGACGTGAGCGGTCTGGGTGGGACCTCGTGGGTCCGCGTGGAACAGCTCCGTTCGGCTGGGGTATCGCGTGAGGTCGCGAAACAGTTTTCGGGGTGGGGAATCCCCACGGCTGCAGCCATCGCCAGCGTGCGGAAGGCCGTCGGCACAGACTTGAAGTTGGTGGCGTCAGGGGGGATTCGCACCGGGCTCGACGTCGCCAAGGCGCTGGCACTGGGCGCCGATCTCGGGGGCCTCGCGCTGCCGATCTTTCGAGCCCATCAGGAGGGCGGGGTGGCCGGTGCGCGCACCGCGATGGAGACGATCATCGCCGGCGTGCGGCAGGCGTTCGCGTTGACCGGCAGCAAGTCGATTGAAGAACTCCGTCGCAAGCCCCGGGTCGTCATCGGTGAGTTGCGCGACTGGCTTGACGCATTGGTGTGAAGAGGGAGCAACGAGACATGGCTGACGCGATCACCTCGAGGTTGTCCGGGTTCCACAAACTGCCTGTCGCCGATCGACTGGCCACCGTGTCGCGCATGATGCGCCTCACTGGTGACGAGAGCGCCGCGCTGCATGGTGGTGCGCTCACCATCGAAACGGCGAACCAGATGATCGAGAACGCCGTCGGCGTCTTCTCTTTGCCCCTCGGCCTGGGGCTCAACATGCAGGTCAACGGGCGAGAGTACATCGTGCCCATGGCGGTCGAGGAGCCCTCGGTCGTCGCGGCCGTGAGCTTCGCCGCGAAGATCGCGCGGGAAGGCGGCGGCTTCAACGCCGAGGCCGACGACCCGATCATGATTGGGCAGGTGCAGGTCACCGGGTACGGAGACCCGTCTGACGCGGCCAGGGCGCTGACCGATCACAAAGAGCAGTTGCTCGCGGTCGCCAACAGCTTCCACCCGGCGATGGTGGCCCGCGGTGGCGGAGCGCGGGAGATCGACGTGCGCGTACTGCCGGCGCCCGAGGGATCTCGGGGTGAGCCGATCCTCGTGCTCCACCTGTACATCGACACCCAGGAGGCGATGGGCGCCAACCTGATCAACACCATGTGCGAGGGCGTGGCCCCGCTGGTGGAGCAGTTGACGGGCGGCAAGGTCTACCTCCGCATCCTCTCGAACCTCGCCGACCGCCGGCTCGCGCGCGCGTCAGTGCGCATTCCGGTCGAGGCGCTGGCTGACTTCAACCTGCCAGGCGACGCCATCGCCGAGGGCATCGTGCAGGCCAGCCGCTTCGCGCAGGCCGACCCGTATCGCGCCGCGACGCACAACAAGGGCGTGATGAATGGCATCGACTCGGTGGCCATCGCCACCGGGCAGGACTGGCGTGCGATCGAAGCGGGCGCCCATGCGTTTGCCTGTCGCGACGGTCAGTACCGCCCGCTCTCGACGTGGACCCTGGAAGAGGGACACCTCGTTGGGCGCATCGAACTCCCGTTGGCGTTGGGCATGGTGGGTGGGCCGATCAAGGTTCACCCGCAGGTACAGGCAGCACTGAAGATTCTGCGCGTCTCGAGCGCGCGTGAGTTGTCGATGGTGATGGCGGCGGTGGGGCTGGCGCAGAACTTCGCCGCCGTGCGTGCGTTGGGTTCGGTCGGCATTCAGCGGGGCCACATGGCCCTGCATGCGCGCTGCGTTGCGGTGACTGCCGGGGCGCGCGGTCACTGGGTCGAGCAGGTCGCCAACGCGCTCGTGAAAGATGGCTCGGTGAAGGTCGACAAGGCGAAGGAACTGCTGGCGGCGATGATGGCCGCACAGCCAGTCGAGACCTGAGCGTCGGCGCAGTGCGCGGATCACGCCGTCCTCGTTCGGGGGACTGCCGACGTGAGCTGTGCAGTGCGAGAATCCGCCAAGACCCAACGCGCTGTCAGGTTGCGGTGTGTTGCCTCGAGGGCCGCGTTCGCAGCCTGCTTGAGCGTGTCGAAGGTGTCGGGCTCTTCAGCCCTGCCGGCGCCGGGTTGCGAGTTTCTGAAGTCGGAGGTCTCTCGAAGCGTCGATGAAACAGTGACGCCGGTAGGTGCACGAGCGCCAACCCGAGGCTTCTGTTCCTTTCGGCTAAGACGGCGATGTGAAGCTTCGTCTCGCTGCCCTTGGCTTGCTGCTCGCGCTCGCGTTCGTGATCGCCAGCGCCATGGGCTGGCGCGACTGGCTCACCCCCGACCGGCTCCAACACGCCGTCGTCGAGGCCGGCTGGTGGGGGGTGGTGCTGTTCTTCATCATCTTCAGTGTGGGCCAACTGATGCAGGTGCCCGGAGTTGTCTTCATCATCGCGGCTCGCGCAGCGTGGGGCCCAACGTTGGGGTTCTTCGGCGCCTACGTGGGGGCGGTCATGTCGGCGACCTTCGTCTTCGTGTTGGTGCGCGCCATCGGCGGTAGACCGCTCGGTGAGATCACATGGGCGCCAGCGCGGCGAATCCTCGCCGGGCTCGAGCGCCGCCCGGTGCTCACCATCGCGGCGTTGCGTGCCGTGATGATGCTGGCGCCTCCGCTCAACTACGCCTTCGCGCTGTCGCCCATTCGGCAGCGCCATCACCTGCTCGGAAGCGCAATCGGCCTCGTGCTGCCCGTGGGGCTGGTGGTCTTCCTGTCGGAAGTCGCCCTGCGCTGGCTCGCCTGACGCGTGCACGCACCGTCGTCCGCAACCACTGATGACTCGCGCCGTGCTCCGCGCATGGCATGATCTGGTCACCACCTGGAGCGCCGGTTCAACTGCTGCGAAGACTGTTCCTGCTCACCTCGGTTGCGGCCTGCGGAGGCCCCTCGGCCCCTCCGACACTCGACCTGCGGGTGCCCTCTTCGATTGCCGCGGGCAAACCCATCACCCTCAAGGCCACTGCCACCACGGGCGATGGGAAGATTGGCAAGGGGACCGTGAAGTTCTCATCGCCCACCGGCGCCTTCGTCGACGGCGAAGAGGCCACCATCGATTCTTTCGGCACGGCGTCGGTCACGTTCTCGTGCGAACCAGAGTGCACGGCGGGGAACACCTTCCTCATCACCGCGCGCTGGACCAGCAATGGTGTGACCGCCGACGCGACGGGGCGCACCACCGTACCCGGCGTTGGGTCATCCACCGACGCCGGCACTTCAGCGCCAGTGTCAGCCCAGACGTACCTCAGCACCTGCGTCGCCCGAGCCAGGCCTCAGCCTGATGACGTTACGGTCAACGGCACGGTCGGCGCGCTCGGCAACGTCTCGATTCGAATTCGCAACGGTCTGTCCGCCGGCGTTGCCTTTCGCGAGGCGGGTGGCCAGTTCTTCACCAGCGGCATGCTGACGGGGACACCCACGACGGTGGAATCGACCGGGTTGTGGATGTGGCCCAGCACCCCCGTGGTGCAGGTCGGAGTGCTCTACGAAGAGACGAACGCAGCGTCGACCGGGCTGGCGGCGCGGGCGCACAGTTCATGAACTTCAACCTCGACACCAACGTTGGCGGCAACCGCACTCGCTATGCGTGCCCGCCTGGTCAAGGCCGGGGAACTCTCGCGTACGATCGCCTCATGTTCTGGCCCGCAAATGACGGTGGGTACACCTCGGGCGCCTACACGTTCTCGTGCCCAGATGCCGGCATCGCGGTCTACGGCTGCTTCGCCTACAAGTTGACGGCCTCGAGCTTTCTCGATCTCGAGGTCTGCCCGCCCTCGGCTGTCCCCCGCCTGGGGGGCGTGAGATCAGTTTGAGGCCGCCCGAGCAGCCGACGCGAGGTCGCGCTTGCCCTGCCGGGCATAGCGGAAGTCGCGGCGGGGCCGCCTGAGGGGGCCGCGTTCGATGGTGGCGCGGCGCGCGCGGCGAATGGCACCATGGACGGCGATGGGGCCCGCGGTGCGGTAGGCCGCGCGAAGGCGCGCCATGCGCCGGGCGCTGCGCATGGCCCAGTGCTGGCCGGCGCGCTTCATGCGCGTCTGAAGCACATGGCGATGCGCGCTCTCGATGGCGCCGCTGCCGATGGGAAAGTGGTGCTCGCGGAAGAGTCGGTACTTCATGCGCTGAGCGTTGTTCCGGTAGTAGCGCACGAGGTTGTTGAGCGCCTCGATGCACTCGGCGCGGTCGTGACCACGTCGGTTCTGCGCGTACGGCAGGCACTCCATGAGCTCGGCAATGACGGCCTCGACATCACCGGCTGCGAGCAGCGCCTCGGAGCGCGCGTGCCACGCGGCGAGCCATGGACTCTCTTCTCCGAGAAGGACCTTGCCGCAGTCGACGGCGTGCTCGACAGCGTGGTGCCAGTCGAGCACCTGAATCGCGTCGGGCGCGAGTTGGTCGGCGAGCAGCCAGTTCGAGGGCGCGCCGTCACCGAGCCAGATGACGGTGGGCACGGCATCGAGCGCCTCGATGTGCAGCGCTTCCTCGAGCAGCGGCGCGAAATCAGCCTGTCCGCCGACGAGAGCCACGTAGCGAGCCGAGCCCTTGATGGGCTCATGAGTCGTGGCGTCTTGACGGTAGGTGAGGCCGAGCTTGGCTTCTTTCCATGGCTCAGCACCGCGGATGGGAAGCTGGCTCCCGTCGACCTCGACGACGAGCACGTCCGCGGGTGTCGGGGCGGGCCGCTTGAGTTCCGACTGAAGCCGGCCCTGGTCGGCCGCCTCGCACTGGCGCCCGACGCGGTCGACGACGCGGCGCAGGAGATTCTCGGAGATGGGCTCTTCGTAGTGCAGCGCCCACCGCGCGGCGCATTCGCCGTAAACGTCGTTGAGGGCGAAATCGAGGACGCGCTTCTCGAGCTCCGCGGTGAGCTCGCCTTCCTCGGGCAGGTCGAGCAGCCTGTCGACTGGGTAGAAGCCCGCCTTGCACGCTTCGCAGTAGTGGTAGTTGCGCTTGAAGGTGACGGGGCCCGCGAGGCTGCGCACCGTGCGCTCTCGCTCGCGCGCCTTCACGGGCGTGCGCTTGCCGCAATGCGGGCAGGCCTTCGCGGTCGGCTTCTCCGGCTTCATGCGCGAGAGCATCAGCGCGATGGACGGCTCGCGGTGGCCGTGGACCATCGCCTCGATGGACAGCTCCATCTCCGTGAGCGTCATGCCCTCGCGAAAGTGCTTCTCCGCGTTGCGGCGTGCGAGCTCTCGCACGAGCTCGGCATCAGTTGCTTCCGAGAGTGACTTCTTGCGTGCCATGCCGCCGACAGATCATGCGTCGCCGACGCGCGGAAGGGCCTCTGCCAACCCCGCGAAACTGCTGCGGGCGCCGAGGCCACCGAGATCATTTCCCTCAATCTGGGCCCTCACCCCCGCCCGGGGAATGTCAGTGGGCGTGGGTAGAACGTGCGCATGGACACAGCAGACAAGCGGGCCACGGCGGCCCTGTGGTCGGTGCGCGGTGTTGGGCCGGTCACGCTCGCCGCCCTTCGCGACAAGGTGCCCTCGCTGGGCGACTTGCTCGAGCGGCCCATTCGCGAGTGGCGAGATCGCTTCGAGTGGCACGGTGGCGCCGTTGCACACCTCGCAGCGTTGACCACGCTTGCCCAGCGGGCCGATTGGCTCGAGGCGAAGTGTCGAGCGCAGTTGGTCGAGCTCGTCTTTCCCGATCACCCGGCGTGGCCCGACAAGCTCAACAGCATTCCCGACGTGCCGGCGCTGTTGTTCTGCAGGGGACCCGGGGCCCGCGCACCGAGGCGCCGCAGGTTGGCGATCGTCGGCCCGCGCATGCCCGAGCTGGGGCTGACCAGTCGAGCGCACGACATCGCGCAGGAAGCAGCGCGCCTGCTGGGCATCGTCTCGGGGGCTGCCGAGGGAATCGATACAGCTGCACATCAAGGGGCCATCAAGGAAGGCGGCGAGACGTGGGCCTTCATGGGTTCGGGGCTCGATCAACTCGATCCCACGCCGCGCGCCACGGCGCGGTTCATCGTCGATCACGGGGGCACCGTGTTCAGCGAGTTCCCTCCCGGGTTTCGCCCCAACACGAGCAGTTTCCAGAGGCGCAACCGGCTCATCTCAGGCGTGAGTGACGCGGTGCTCGTCGTTCGTGCGGCGGTCGGGTCGGGTTCCCTCCACACCGCGCGATTCGCAAAGGAGCAGGGACGCCCGGTGCTGGTGACGCCTGCTGAGCCCTGGAACCAGGCGGCGGCGGGGAGCAACGCCCTCCTGCGTGAGGCGCACGTTCAGCCCCACCTCGGTGTGAACGATCTCATTCGGGCCTGCGGGTTGAGCGACTCGATCTCATCTGAGAAGGCGCCTCCGTTCGACGCGAGCGGGCTCGAAGGCCCTCTGCGCGAGGTGTTCGACCTGCTGGGGCGGGGCGCTGCCAATTTCGAGGGTTTGCTCTCAGAATTGGCCCACCTCAACTCAGGTCAGATTTCCGCCGCGCTCACCCGGTTGGAGGTGCTGGGCGCCGTGATTCACAAGGGCAGCAGGCGCTATGAAAAACGCTGAAGATCTCCAATGTTGACGATGCGGGAGGCGCGGCTTAGAAACTCCCGTCTTTTCGTGAGCGTGGCTGAAAGGAAACCCGAAACACATGTCCGCCCAATTCCTGCTGCAGCACTCCCTCGATCTCGTGCTGGCTGCGGAACCCGCCAAAGAGAGTCTGAAGGACGTCATCGTCGGCTTCTTCCACGACGGTGGCGTGTTCCTCTACATCAACATCTTCTGGCTGGCGGCAGCCGTTGCCGTGGCCGTTGAGCGCATCGTGACGCTCTTCTTCCGGTACAACCTGAACGCCGCGCCGTTCATGGAACAGATCACCAAGCTGGTGATGGCCGGCAACCCCGACCGCGCGGTGAAGCTGTGCGGAGCGGCACCGAACTCGCCGCTGGCCAAGGTGGTGCGGGCCGGGCTGACTCGCGCGAACCGCGGTGAGATTGAGGTCGCCAAGGCCCTCGAAGAATCGATCCTGGAGAACGTTCCTCACATCGGCGCCCGCATTCCCTGGCTCTGGTCGCTGGCCAACATCGCGACGCTCGTCGGGCTGGTCGGCACCGTGTTCGGTCTGATCGGCACCTTCCGTTCTCTGGGCAACGTGCCCGCTGATCAGAAGCAGGCGCTGCTCTCGAAGGGTATTTCCGAAGCCATGTACAACACGTTCTTCGGCCTCACGATCGCCGTGATCTGCATCATCGCCCACCTCTTCCTGACGGCGTACGCCAAGAAGATGATCGAGACGATCGAGCTTCAGGCGATGAAGCTCGAGAACCTGCTCGGTCGGAGAGCTGCCGGAGAGACCAGCGCCATGGACTTCGAGAAGGCGTCCTGAGCGGGAACTCCTCTCTTCCGCCGCTGTCAGGTGGGTAAGAACCGATGGCCTTCTACTTCTCCAGACGAAAGATCAAGCCGAAGGAAGAAGAGGAATCGGGTGAGTTGAACATCATCCCGTACCTCGACATCCTCATGAACTTGATCATCTTCATGCTGCTCTCGATGGCGGGTCTCGCCACGTTTGGCATGTTGAACGTCAACGCCCCGAACTATGCGGCGGGCGGTGGCGGGGGCAACCCCGATGAGAAGCCTCCGCTCACGTTGACGGTCGCGGTCGCCAAGGCGGGCTTCTTCATCGCCGCGACCGGTGCCGTTCTTCCCGGACAGACCGAGCCGACGACCCCGGGTCAGGGCGCGCCCACCATCGCGCGCAAGGCCGACGGCTCGTACGACTTTGACGCGCTCAACGCCAAGATGAAGGAAATCAAGGCGAACTTCCCGACCGAGAGCAAAGTGATCCTCGCCGCGGAAGCCGACACGGAATACGACGTCCTCATCCAGACGATGGATGCGACGCGCGAGACGAGCGATCACAAGTTGCTGTTCCCCGACGTCACCCTGGCGAGCTTCTGACCATGGCCGGCCCCAACGCACAGCCTGCGACGCTCGAGATCAGCGATGACGACCGCCAGCGCATGCGCTTTCGCAAGGCGATGGCGCGCAAGAAGCGCCGCGACCGCGAGGCCGAGGGCGAGATCAAGGAACTCAACATCACCGCGATGATGGACTTGATGACCATCATCCTCGTGTTTCTCATCAAGTCGTTCAGCGCCTCATCGATCACCGTCACTGCGTCTGAAGACGTTCGGTTGCCGCTGTCGGCCGCCCGGGCGACCCCGAAAGACACCGTCGCCATCACCGTGACTGCCAGTGCGATCATGGTTGGCGATCGTCGGAAGGTCGAGCTCAAGCAGGGGGTGGCCAAGCCGGGAGACATGAACGGCAAGCTGATTCTTCCCCTCGACGCGGCGCTCAAGACCGAGGTCGAGAAGCTCAAGAAGATCGCCGAGCGCAACCCGAGCGCGCCGTTCAACCACGAGGTCTCGATCATCGGAGACAAGCGCGTGTCGTATGACTTGCTCTCGTCGGTGCTCTACACGGCGGGCCAGAACGAGCTCGAGAACTTCCGCTTCATCATCCTGCAGAAGAACCCGGACTAACGCTCACGCTGCGTCCAGGCTGAACCATGACGCTCGAGAGCTCACCCCCCATCACCGTCGTCGGCGCTGGTCTCGCAGGCTCGGAGTGCGCGTTTCAACTCGCACGCCTGGGCCACAAGGTCATTCTGCGCGAGCAGAAGCCCGAGAAGCGCTCGCCTGCCCACCAGAGCCCTTCTTTTGCTGAGTTGGTGTGCAGCAACTCGCTGCGCTCCGACAATCCTCAGAGCGCGGTGGGGCTGCTCCACGCTGAACTGCGACGTGTCGGCTCGTTGATCCTGTCGGCGGCCGATACGCACCGCGTTCCTGCAGGTGACGCGCTGGCGGTCGATCGCGAGCACTTCTCGGCTGAGATTCACAAGCAGCTCGAGGGCCGGGGGTCGATCACCATCATGCCCGGTGAGGTCTCGCAGGTGCCCGACGGGCTGGTGGTGTTTGCGACGGGCCCGCTCACGAGCCCGGCGTTGACCGATGCGCTCGCGCCACACGTCGGCGAGAAGCTCTATTTCTACGACGCCATCGCGCCCATCGTCGCCGACGACTCGATCGATCATTCCATCGCGTTCCGGCAGTCGCGCTACGGCAAGGGCGGTGGTGACGACTACCTGAATCTCCCGATGTCGAAGGACGAGTACCTGCGCTTCGTGGCCGAGGTGAAGGCTGGTGTGAAGGTGAAGCCGCACGAGTTCGAAGAACCGAAGTACTTCGAGGGGTGTCTGCCGATCGAGGTGATGGCCGAACGAGGGGACGAGACCCTGGCGTTCGGGCCGATGAAGCCGGTGGGGCTGAGCGACCCGCGCACCGGCAGGCGCCCGCATGCGGTGGTGCAGTTGCGCATGGAAGATCGCGGCGGCACTGCGTGGAACCTCGTCGGCTTTCAGACGCGCCTGACGTGGCCCGAGCAGAAGCGCATCTTCGCGTTGATCCCCGGGCTCGCGAAGGCGGAATGGATTCGCATGGGCCAGATCCACCGCAACACCTTCCTCGACAGCCCCCGGCTGCTCTCGAAGGACTTTTCGCTCAAGCAGAGCGAGCGCATCTTCTTTGCCGGGCAGATCACGGGCGTCGAGGGGTACGTCGAATCGACGGCCTGCGGGTATCTTGCCGCGTTGGCCGTCCATGCCCGCGTCACAGGCACTCCGTTCACGCCGCCTCCGGCCGAGACCGCACTCGGCGCGCTCTATCGCCACGTGACAGGTGAAGCGCACCCCGACGGCTACCGGTACCAGCCAACCAACGTGGTGTTCGCGCTCTTCCCCCCGCTCGAGGGCGGGAAGCTGAAGAAGGCCGACAAGCGCATGGAGTATTCGAAGCGCGCGATCGTTGCGTTCGATGGGTGGGTCCCTCAGGCGCCGCACCCGGTCGCGCCCATGCAGCAGGCCCCCGCCGAGCGCGTAGTGGCGTGAGAAGGAACAGGAGCATCTCGTGCGAGCACTGATGGTGGCGGTGGCGATCGTCTCTCTGGTCGCCTGCAAAGAGCAGAAGTCGGCCAACGGCGACCCGAAGAGCGTGATCGCCCGCGTGAACAAGGAGAAGACGGCCGCGCGGTTGCCTGTGCTGGGCGAGCGAAAGCTCGAGGGGGAAGCGCAGGATCTGAGGGCCTCACCCGACGGCACCGTGCTCACCGTGCTGCTCGAAGCACAGAAGCCTCAGCTGCAGGGCGTACCGCCCCCGATGCGGTTGGGTGCGCTGTGGGCGGTGCCGACGAAGGGCGGCTCGGCGGTGAAGCTGGGCAACGGGGTGACCAACATGCCGGGCGGCTGGCTGCATACGCCCGACTCGAAGTGGATCCTCTTCACCGCTGCGTGGGACCCGTCACAGCAGGTGGGCGAGCTGTACGTGCAGAGTGCGACCGATCTCACGGCGGAGCGGCAGCGGCTCTCGGTGCGTGCGAACTACTTCGTGCCCAGCGACGATGGCACGCAGGTGGCGTGGGTCGAGGCGGGCGTGCTGCATGCGGGCAAGTTGCCGAACGGGCCGTTTCCGCAGCTGGCAGGCGAGGTCTCGACTGCAGAGTTCTCGGCCGATGGGCGCTCCCTGTACTTCAAGCGCAAGTACTCCGCGGCGGGCGGGCTGTATCAGATCGATCTCAATTCCCCGCGCCCCGAGCCGCGGCGGCTGATCGACCAGGTGACGGAGTACACGGTGCTGCGCAGTGGCAAGCACGTGGTGGTGAGCGCACGCGCAACGCCAGCCGATCGCACGTTCCAGTTGCACGTCTTCGACGTCGACACGCTGAAGGGCCGCAAGCTGAGTGACGACGGGCACCGGTACCGCATCAGTCGCGACGGCAAGTACCTCGCTTGGCGCGACAACGACCCCGGTCCCGAGAAAGGCACGCTGCAGCTGATGGAGTTCCCCAACGGCAAGCCCCGCGAGCTGGGCAAGGCCGTCAACGACTTCGACTTCTCGCTCGACGGCACCCGCCTCGTCTACCGCGACAACTTCACCGAGCTCGGTCTGGGAGGGCGTGACGCACAAAAGGAAGGCACCAAGCTCGTCGAGCGCGTCGGAGATCTCATGGTGGTCGAGCTGCCCGAGGGGGCGCCGAAGCTGCTGGCGAAGCAGTCACCCAACTGGCTGTTTGCGCCGGAGGGCTCGACGATGGCCTTCACTGCGCGCATCGACCGCCCTGAAGTGACGCGGCGGCTATTCCTGTTCGCGACGGGTGCGAAAGACCCGGTGCCGCTCAAGGACTGGCTCTACGAGTACCAGTTCCCCGGGAAGGGTGAGAAGCTCTACTTCCGGTCGGACTGCCTGCGTGAAGGCCGCGCCTGTGACTTGAACTCGTTCCCGGCGAACGCCGAGGTGGGCGCTGTCGCGAAGAAGGAGATCGAGGGCACCTTCGGCTTCCGCTTCAGCGCTGATGGCAAGCGCGCAGTCATCGCCTTCGCGCACCTCACCGACCAGACCTTCGACCTCGCGCACAAGAACTTCGACACGGGCACGCAGAAGATGATCGACCAGTACGTCGAGTGGCCGGCGATCATGCTCGCAGACGGCTCGGTGGCGTATCTGGTGAACGAGAAGAAGCGCCCCGGAGTGTACCTGGCGCCTTCGACTGCGGTGCAGGCCCCGTAGCGTTACCAGTGACGTCATCGCAGCGCGGGCCCTCAGAGGAGTTGCGCCATGCTCACGTTCGCCGCCTTTGCGCTGGGGCTTCTGAATCTGGTGCCGCTGGTCGGCCTGGTTCGGCCTCTCGAATTCGTTCGGTTGTACGGGGTGCGCGCCGAGACGGCCGAGTTGAGGGTGCTCCTCCGCCACCGCGCGGTGTTGTTGGGCTGCGTCGGGGCCGCGCTGATCATCGGCGCAGCAGACGCGAGGTGGCTCGGTCCTGCGCTCGGCTTCGCAGCTTTGAGCAAGGTCAGTTTCCTGGCGATCTTCGTGCTCGAGGGACGCCCGGGTGCGCCGCTCGCGCGGGTGGCGCGCGCCGATCTCGTGGGGCTGGGCGGACTGTGTGCTGCTCTGGCCACCGTCTGGTTTCTGCGCGCCGGGTGACGAGGTGAACTCGTCGTTGACCTCGCCCTTCGACCCGCAGTTCGTGAGACCCAGACGGTCGCTGGTTGCCCTTGCGTCGGGGCCATCAACTCGATCCCGGAGCGCCGCACGATGTTCTGAACGTCGTGCGCGGTGCGCGACCAGCCGCGGTTTGACAGCCGGGTGGTCACCACGTCATGCGGCTGCGATTTGAGGCGCTGCGCGAACGGACCGCCGGCGGACGCCCGGGTTTTGGCGAGCGTGTCGAACTTGTCCACCGCGTGTGGTCACGAACTCACGCCCGGCGCGTGCCCGTTCGCGCCGGGCGCCTGGTGTGGCTGAGACGCTCTGGCCGGCCCGAGAGTTGAGCGTGTTCCCGGGGCCGATGGGGCGTGCACCGCCAGGCTGCGGCACCGCGCATCGGCAGGAGCCGATGAGCAGCCCACGCCGCCCTCGGACGTTCCACCGCGAGTCCCGCGCGTCGGAGCGGGAATTCGCGCCGGTCGATCGACCCTGTAGTCTTCGCGGGGTGAGTTCTCACGTCGACGCGTTTCTCCGCCACCTCGAGATTTCCCGCGCTGCGTCGCCTCACACCCTCAAGGCCTACGCACAGGATCTCAAGGCCCTGATGGCGTACCTGGACCCGCTGAAGATCGAGCTCGAGAAGGTGAACCACCTGCACCTCCGCGGCTTTCTGGGCGTGCAGTCGGTGACCCTGGCGCCTGCGTCGCGCGCCCGACGACTGGCGGGCATCAAGTCGTTCTACGGTTTCCTCACGCGGCGGAAGCTCATCGAAGTGAACCCCGCGCGGCGGGTGAAGACGCCGAAGCTGCCGCAGCGCCTCCCTCGCGCGGTGCCGGTCGACGAGGCCTTCGCGCTGATGGACGCGCCCGACGACGAGAGGCTGCTCGGCCTGCGCGACGCCGCGATGCTCGAGGTGCTCTACGGGGGCGGGCTGCGCGTCAGCGAGCTCTGCGGCCTCAACGTCGACTCGCTCGACGTGCGCAGCAAGACCGTGCGCGTGCTGGGCAAGGGTAACAAAGAGCGCGTCTGCCCTCTCCACGACGGCGCGATGGACGCCCTGCGCGCCTGGCTCGAGCGCCGCGGCGAGCTGCTGGTCAAGCCGGCGAAGAAGCAGGACCCCGCGGCGCTCTTCCTCAACTTCAGGGGTGGGCGGCTGACGACGCGATCCGTCGAGCGGCACCTCGATCGTTACGTGCAGCAGCTGGGGTTGCAGCGAAAGATCTCTCCCCATGCGCTGCGCCACTCGTTCGCGACCCACCTGCTGGCGGGTGGGGCCGACATTCGCAGCATTCAAGAGCTGCTCGGCCACGCGAGCCTGAGCACCACGCAGCGATATACGGCCGTGTCGTTCGAGCAGCTCCAGAGCGTGTACGACAAGAGCCACCCGCGGGCGTGAACGGGCTACAAGTAGAGCGTGAGCAAGAAGGACACTCCGTTCAACAACCCTTTCGGAACGTTGAAGTTGAAGAAAGACGAGCCGAAGAAGCCGATCGTTGCTGCGCCCCCTCCGCCTCCGACGCCGAAGAAGGAAAAGCCGCTCGACGAAGAGAGCGCCCTGTTCCTCGAAGCCGTGGGTGAGGTCGAGCAGGTGCGCACCGCGAAGACGCGCGTGGGGCCCCCCGAGCCGCCGAGCGCCGCGCAACTGCGCTTGCCGAACGAAGAGGCCGAGAGCCTCGCGCGCCTTGCGGAGCTGGTGTCGGAGCAGGGTGAGTTCGACATCGCCGACCACGACGACTTCATCGAGGCGTCGGTGCGTGGCTTCGACCCGAACGTCATGCGCAAGCTGCGCGCGGGTGACTTCACCGTGAAGGCGCACCTCGATCTCCACGGGCTCACGCGAGAGCAGGCGCGGCCCGCCCTGGAGATGTTCATTCACAAGTCGAAGATCGCCGGCCACCGCTGTGTGCTGGTGGTGACAGGAAAGGGGCTCAACTCGCCCGACCAGATCTCCGTGTTGCGCACCAGCGTGCAAGAATGGCTGTCCCGCGGCAAAGCGTCTCGCCCGGTGCTCGGGCTGTGCAGCGCCAGACCCAAAGACGGCGGGTCGGGCGCGGTGTACGTGCTGTTGAGGCGCTGAGGGCTCCCCGAACGTGGAGTGAATGCGGGTGTGCGTCTGTTACAAACAGACGCGATGACCACGATTCTCTGCGTGCGACGAGACGGCAAGGTGGTGCTCGGGGGCGACGGGCAGGTGACCCTCGACAAGGTGGTGATGAAGGGCAACGCCCGCAAGGTGCGCCGCCTCGCAGACGGCGGCGTCATCGCCGGGTTCGCAGGCGGTACGGCCGACGCCTTCACGCTCTTCGAGCGCTTCGACGCGAAGCTCAAGGAGCACCAGAAGAACCTGGCGCGCGCCGCGGTGGAGCTGGGAAAGGACTGGCGCACCGATCGTTTCCTCCGCAAGTTGGAAGCCCTGCTCGTGGTCGCCGACAAGGAGAAGACCTTCATTCTCTCGGGCGCCGGTGACGTGGTGGAGCCCGACCTCGGCATCGCGGCCGTGGGCAGCGGTGGCCCGTACGCTCAGTCGGCGGCCCGCGCGCTGCTCGATCACTCGAAGCTCGACGCGAAGCAGATCGTGCAGCATTCGCTGCAGATCGCCGCCGACATCTGCATCTACACGAACTCCAACTTCACCTTCGAAGAGCTCTGATGCGCGCTTCCCTCACGCCCCGCCAGATCGTCGCTGAGCTCGACAAGCACATCGTCGGGCAGACTGCCGCCAAACGCGCGGTGGCCATTGCGCTGCGCAACCGCTGGCGTCGCCAGAACGCGCCACCCGAGCTGCGTGACGACATCACGCCCAAGAACATCATCCTCATCGGGCCGACTGGTGTCGGGAAGACCGAGATCGCCCGCCGCCTGGCCCGCCTGGCGCAGGCGCCGTTCGTGAAGGTCGAAGCGAGCAAGTTCACCGAGGTCGGCTACGTCGGCCGCGACGTCGATTCGATGGTGCGCGACCTCGTCGAGGCGTCGATCGCCCTCATTCGCGACGAAGAGCTGGTTCGCGTGAAGGCACGTGCCCTCGAGAACGCCGAAGACCGCCTGCAGGATCTCGTCCGCGGGGGGCAGGGGCGCAACGTGCCGCGCCTCACCGACGCCGATCGCGAAAAGTTCCGGGCGCAGCTCCGCGCAGGCACCTTCGACGACACGCAGGTCGAGATCGACGTTCAAGAGAACAGCCTGATGTTCATGAAGAACTTTTCAGGCCAGGGTATGGAAGAGGTCGGCGTGAACCTGCAGGACCTGTTCAAGAACATGCCCGGCTTCGGCAACCGCACGCGCAAGCACCGGCTCAAGGCCACCGACGCGCTGCGGTTGCTCGAGCAGGACGAGGGCGGCAAGCTCATCGATCAAGATCGCGTCAACCGCGACGCGCTCAAGCGCGCCGAGAACGACGGCATCATCTTCCTTGACGAGATCGACAAGATCGCCAGCCGCGAGGGCAAGAGCAGCGGTGGCCCTGACGTCAGCCGCGAAGGCGTACAGCGAGACCTCCTGCCCATCGTCGAGGGCAGCACCGTCAACACCAAGTACGGCCAGGTGAAGACCGACCACGTGCTCTTCATCGCTGCGGGTGCTTTCCACGTCAGCAAACCTTCGGACCTCATCCCCGAGCTGCAGGGCCGCTTCCCGATTCGCGTCGAGCTCGAGGCGCTCAAGAGCGAAGACCTGGTGCGCATTCTGCGAGAGCCGAGCAGTTCGCTCATCAAGCAGTACCAGGCGTTGCTGGCGACCGAAGGCGTGACGCTGACCTTCACCGACGACGCGCTCGACGAGATCGCGAAGCTTGCCCAGCTCGTCAATGACCGCAGCCAGAACATCGGCGCCCGCCGGTTGCACACGCTGCTCGAGCGGTTGCTCGACGAAGTGGCGTTCTCGGCGTCTGAACTGAGCGATAAGAACTACCGCATCGACGCGGTGCTGGTGCGCGATCGGTTGGCTGATCTGGTCAAAGACGAGGACCTCTCGCGGTACATTCTGTGAAGCTATGAACGAAGGCATCTCCATGAAGGCAGCCGACCCGATGACGAGCACCCCGTCTGCGACGCACACCGACGAGGTCATCGCCAGCGCGAAGACCGTGCTGCTGCAGAACTACAAGCAGCAGCCCATCGTGCTCGCAAAGGGCGAGGGCAGTTACGTGTGGGACGCCGAGGGCCGCAAGTACCTCGACCTCATCGCGGGCATTGCCTCCTGTGCGCTCGGCCACTGCCACCCGGAGGTGATCGCCGCCGCGAAGAAGCAGCTCGACACCCTGTGGCACGTCAGCAACGTCTTCTACAGTGAACCGCAGATTCGCCTCGCCGAACGCCTGACGAAGGCCTCGGGGCTGCCGGGGGCGCGGGCGTTCTTCTGCAATTCCGGCGCGGAAGCGAACGAGGCGCTCATCAAGCTCGCCCGCCGCTACCAGCACGAAGTGAAGGGCCAGAAAGATCGCTCGGAGATCATCACCTTCGAGGGAGGCTTTCATGGTCGCACGCTCGCGACGGTCACCGCGACGGCTCAGCCCAAGTACCAGGCTGGCTTCGAGCCGCTGCCCCAGGGCTTCGTCTACGCGCCGTACGGCAGCATCGACGAGGTGAAGAAGCGCATCGGCCCGTGCACGGCGGCGATCCTCGTCGAGCCGATTCAAGGCGAGGGCGGGGTGCGGCCGGCACCGGCCGGCTACCTCAAGGCGTTGCGCGAGGTGTGCACGGCCGAAGGCATTCTGCTGCTCATCGACGAGGTGCAGACAGGCATTGGTCGCACCGGCAAGCCCTTCGCGTTCCAGCACGACGGCATCCTGCCCGACGCGTTTTCTCTGGCGAAGTCGCTGGGCAATGGGCTGCCGATTGGGGCGATGGTGTGCAGCGACGAGGCGGGCAAGGCGTTGCCCAGCGCGACCCATGGCTCGACCTTCGGGGGCAACCTGGTGGCCTGCGCGGCGGCCATCGCCACGTGGGATCTGGCGACCGCACCCTTGATGCTGGCCGAGATCGCAATGAAGGGTGAGTTTCTGCGCCACAAGGCGCTCGAGCTCAAGGCGCGGCACCCCGACCGCATCAAAGACGTGCGCGGCAAGGGCATGCTCTTTGGCATCGAGGTCGATACGGGGGCCGCTGACCTGCTCGCCCGATGTCGTTCCAACGGGCTCATCGCCAATCTGGCCGGCGAGAAGACGGTGCGCTTCGCGCCCTCGTACCTCACCACTCGCGAACAACTCGTTGAAGGGCTTGCGATCTTCGAACGATCGCTGTGACACTTTCTCCATTGGGGGAACGAAGTGGGAGTCGACGGAACCATCGATCTGGATGACGACCGCCAGGCAGAGATCCGGGCGATGGACGACAAGGTCGATTCTCCCAACTTGTTCGACTTTCTTGGGGTGCAGGTCGGCGCCACGCCCGAAGACGTGCGCGCCGCTTTCCGCGATGCCTCGCGCAGGTTTCACCCTGATCGCTTCTACGGCAAGAACCTTGGCCCCTTCCGCCTGAAGCTCGAGCGCATCTTCAAGAGGCTCGTCGAGGCCAACCAAATCCTCACCGACCCCGCGAAGCGTGACGCCTACCTTGCCGCGAACCCGGTACTCCGGGCCGTGGCGCAGAAGTCGGGCACGGGGGCGACTCCCGCCGTCCAGCCCAGGACGGCGGATGAAGAAGCGCGTGACGCCGAGCGGCGCGCGCGTCTCGCCCGGCATCCCTACCTCGCGAAGATCTCTCGGGTCAGGGAGCACATGACTCGCGCCAGGGAGCTCGTGGCGAAAGAAGACTTCAGCCAGGCCTTCAGCCTCCTCAACGCCGCCGTGCAGATGGACCCGCAGAACAACGACGTGAAGGTGTTACTCGCAGAGGTGCGCATCAATGCCGACCTCGTGCGCGCGGAGAGAAGCTACAAGCACGCGCTCGAAGCGCTCGACCGGCAGGATCCCAGCCTCGCGCTGCAGGCCCTGAAGACGGCGGTGGCTGCCAACCCCTCGCACTTCAAGGCCGCCCACAAGGCGGCGCAACTCCTTGAAAGAGCAGGTGAAATCAAAGAAGCCACCTCCTTCGCCCAGAAGGCGGTGGAAGCGGCCCCCAAGGAGGTCGACTACCGCATCCACCTCGCTGAGCTGCTCGAAGGCGCGGGCATGAAGGTGCTCGCCAGGAAGCACTTCGCACACGCGCAGCGGCTCGACCCCGCGCATCCCGAGGTCAAAAAACACGGCAAGAAGTTCTGGCCGTTCTAACCTCTGATCTCCATGACAGAGCGAGAGCCCGTGATCGGCATCGACCTGGGCACCACCAACAGTGTTGTGGCCACGGTGCAGTCGGGTGCTCCGGTCGTCATCCGCGGTCGCTCGGGCTCGAATTTGTTGCCTTCGGTCATCGCGCTTTCGAAGTCGGGAAAGATGCTCGTTGGCCAGATCGCCAAGCGGCAGGCCATCACCAACGCCACCGACACCGTCTACGCGAGCAAACGGCTCATTGGTCGCAAGTTCAGCGCCGATCAGACACAGCAGTCGATCAAGGGGCTGCCGTACCTCGTCGAGGCGGGCGATCACGACGACATTCGGGTGAAGCTGGGTGACAAGCCGTACTCGTTGCCCGAGTTGTCGGCGATGGTGCTGCGCGAGCTGAAGCTCGACGCCGAAGCCCACTTCGGCCGCCCGGTGAAGAAGGCCATCATCACGGTGCCGGCGTACTTCAATGATGGGCAGCGCCAGGCCACGAAAGACGCCGGCAAGATCGCGGGTCTCGAGGTGCTGCGCATCATCAACGAGCCCACGGCTGCAGCGCTCGCCTACGGCTTCGGCAAGGACGTCAACGGGAAGATCGCGGTGTTCGACCTCGGTGGCGGCACCTTCGACATCTCGGTGATGGAGATCGGCAACGGCGTCTTCGATGTCATCGCCACGGGTGGCGACACCTTGCTCGGCGGCGAAGACTTCGACAACACCGTGATCGACTGGCTCGCACAGGACTTCGAGCGCGAGCATCGCGTCGACCTGAGGCTCGATCGCATGGCGTTGCAGCGTCTGAAGGACGCGGCCGAGAAGTCGAAGATCGAGCTCTCGACGGTGAAGGAAACGCAGATCAACCTGCCGTTCATCTCGACGCCGGCTGGTGGCGGCTCAGCGCTGCACCTCCAACGCACCCTGACGCGAGAGAAGCTCGAAGAGCTCACCGCCAGCCTCGTCGAGCGCACCATCGCCTTGTGCGATCTCGTGCTCAACGAAGCGAAGGTGAAGGCCCTCGATCTGCGCGAGATGATCCTCGTCGGTGGTATGACGCGCATGCCTCGCGTTCAAGGAGCGGTGAAGGCCTACTTCCGCCGCGACCCGTGCAAGGGGGTGCACCCCGACGAGGTGGTGGCGCTCGGTGCCGCGGTGCAGGCCGAGGCGTTGACCAACGAGACGTCAGACGTGGTGCTGCTCGACGTGACGCCGCAATCACTGGGGGTGGCGATCGCCGGCGGTTACGTGCGTCGCCTGATCCCCAAGAACACCACGGTGCCCACCTCAGTCACCGAGACCTTCAACACCTCTCGCGACAACCAGACCTCCGTGAAGATCATGGTGCTTCAGGGGGAAGCCGACGTCGCGCACCACAACGAGCTGCTCGGCGAGTTCATCCTCACCGGTTTGCGGCTGGCCAAACGCGGTGAGGTCGAGGTCGATGTGACCTTCGACATCAACTCCGAAGGCATTGTGTCGGTCGCCGCCAGGGACAAGGAGACGGATCAGGAACAGTCGATTCAGGTCACGGCGAGCGGCGGGCTGACGCAGGAGGAGCTCAAGAAGATCCTCGACGAGCAGGCCGACATGCTGCTCGAGGTGCGCGCCGAAGAAGAGGTGAAGACCCGGCGGCTCGAGCTCACCGCTCAGGTGACGGAGGTGACAGAGCTCATGCCGCAGCTCGACGCGGCGACGAAGGGCAGCGAGTTTGGGCAAGACGCGTTGAACAAGGCCCGCCAGGCGCTCGAGGTGGCGAAGTCGGCCCACGCCTCGACCAATCTCCAGCGCATCACGGAGTCCATCGACACGCTCACGCGCACGTTGAGTCTGTTCAAGGGCGTCCTGCAGCGAACCCGGTGAAGCGATGAGCAAGGAGCGCGCCGCACAGCTCGTTGACGCCGGCATCTGGCTGAAGCTCTCAGGCGATCTCGAGGGCGCCCGAAAGCTCTTCGAGCGCGCCTACAAGCTCGACCCGCAAAACGACAAAGCGAAGCAGTTGATTGAAGGCGAGGGTTCGGCTCCGCCGCCTCCACCCTCGTTGCCTTCCTCGAGCCCCAACGAGAACCCGTTCGAGCCTCCTGCCGCCAGCCCACCGGCGCCCAACCAGCAGGCGTGGAACATGGCGATGTCGTCAGCACCCCCGCCGCAAGTGCGCTCAATGCCCTCTGACTGGGGGCGCGTCGCGGAAGAGGTGCCACCGGCCCGCAACGTCGTATTGGGCTCAACGTCGCCGATTCCCTCGCTGCCACCGCCGTCCATGCCCGCGCGAAGCGTGCAGCTCGGGAGTCCTTCACCGGTCCCCGCGCCCCCGCCGGTCTCATCGCTCTCCCCCCGGAACGTGCAGCTGGGCATGCCTGCGCCTGTGCCGACTGCCTCTTCCCTCTCTCCCCGCAGTGTGCAGCTGGGAAGTCCGTCTCCCGTCCCTGCGCCACCGCCCACTGCGTCGCTGCCGCCGATGAGCGTGCAGTTGGGCAGTCCGTCTCCGGTGCCGGCGCCGCCGCCCATCTCGTCGCTGCCGCCATTGAGCGTTCAGCTGGGCAGTCCGTCTCCGGTGCCTGCGCTGCCGCCCTCCTCGCCCCCTGGCCCCCAGCCGATGGCCATTGTCACGAGCGCATCGGAGCTGCCTGCGACAGGGGTCGGCCCCGTTCCGCAGAGCAGTCTGTCGCCTGTCCCGGCGATTCCACCTGTTTCCTCGGCTCCGGGTTGGCCATCGCCGGTTCCCCAATCGGCGGTCGAGCCCGCCCGAGGCGCACCGCGCCCGACGATGAGCGACTGGGGCACCATGGTGCCCGGCGAAGAAGCGATGGCGCCCCTCACCGTCGACGCACTTCAGGCTGAGCTTGCGCGCAACATTCCCACCGAGCCGAAGGCGGTGAGTCGGCTGAGTCCGGTGCCGTGGCACACCTCGACCCCTCCGCCTGCGATTCTCACGCCCCCTGCCGTCGCCCCCGCTCGAGCGCCGACGCCAGTGCCTTCGCGCATGACGATGAGCGACTGGGGGACGATGGTGCCTGGCGAGGGGGCGATGCAGCCGCTCACCGTCGACGCGCTCAAAGCTGCGGTGGCCGCCAGCGCGCCAGTGGTCGCGCCGCCTGAGCCCTCGCGCTCGACGCTCATCGAGTTCGGAGAACCTGCCGCCCTTGCGCCCCCGCCTGTGGTTCAGCCCGCAGCCCGGCCGACGATGGTGCAGTGGAGCGACAGCGGGGTGAGCGCGGCGACGATCAAGGCCGAGTTCGAGAAGGTGAAGAGCGCTGTCGGCGCTGATGCGACGGCGTCAACCTCCGACTCGGGAGTTCGCTCACCGACGTTGAGCGACTGGGCCACTGAGATCCCCGGCGCGATGGAACCGCTGAGCGTGCAGCCCCTCGAGTTGGAGCCTGTCCCTGCTGTCGTTGTGCCGCCTCGCGATGCACGCAGCACGATGGTGCAGTGGAAGGCGGCCGAAGCAGAGACTCCGCGTGCACCGCGGACGACGCTCAGCGATTGGCTCCCCCAGCCGGCCGACACGCCCCTGGTCGACGCGTCTGTCGAGACCACGCCGCCGAGGCCCTCGCGCCCCACGATGAGCGACTGGTCGACGCTCGTCGGGCCCGACGCACCTCCGCTCGAGTTGAGCACGCCCATCGCGCCGTCGACGGTGACGCTGAGCGGTCAGGCCCCCGAAGAGCGGCCCCCGCCTTCGACGCCGCCGCTGTTCTTCATGCCGGTCAGTCAGAACGTCACCATCGGCGGGGACCCCGCGCCCGAGGTGCTGCCGCCTTCGACGCCGCCACTCTTTGCGATTGCGCCGACCACCGAGACGCCACCGCCCTCGGCGGAGCTTCCGCGGGTCAGCAGCCGCGTCTCACCCCCGCCCGAGCTGCCGCGCACCTTCACCGAGCCGATGGGGTACGCGTGGGGCTGGTCGGGATCGCAGACGCCACCGGTCGGGGCTGAGGTGCCCGAGCCGCGGCCGTCACCCTCGCTCGCGCCGAACGCCAGGTCAGCGTGGGACGCGCGGAGCAACCCCGGCATCAAGCTCGAGGCCGTCGTCGGCCAGGACAAGGCGCTCGACCTCATCACCTTTGATTCGAAGCTGACGAAGAAGCCCGGCAGAAAAGAAGAGGTCGTCGCGTTGCTCAAGGCCGCGCGCGATCTGATCGGCCTCGACGATCACACCGGCGCCATGCAGCTCATTCAGCAGGCCGAAGCGCTCGCCCCCAACGACAACGAAGTGATCGCCATGAGGGACAAGAGCCAGAAGACGCTCTTGACGATGTTGGAGTCGAAGCTGGGCAGCCTCGAGGCCACGCCGCGCGTCATGCTCAAAGACGACGAGATCATCTGGCTCAACCTCGATCACCGTGCCGGCTTCGTGCTCGCGCAGATCGATGGCACGGTGACCTTCGACGATCTGTTCAGCGTGTCGGGCATGTCGCGCATCGACACGGCTCGCATTCTCGCGCAGCTGGTCGAAGAGGGCGTGATCAGCCGCGGATGATGGCCGTCCACACGCCGCGCACCACGAGCTCTCCGCGCTGGTTGCAGGTCTCACTGGTGACCTCGAGGAGGTCGAGGTTGCGCCTGGTCTCGACGTTGCTGATCTTCCCCGAGGTGGTGAGGCGATCGCCCGGTCGCACCACGGCTTCGAACTCGAAGCGCTGCTCGACGTGCACCAGCCGCACGAGATCGATCTTCAACTCCGGATCCATGCAGGCGCGGGCGAACGGGGTGATGGCGAAGGTGACACAGAAGTTCGGCATGGCCACCACTGCGCCGTACGGTGAGTCTTTGGCGGCGCCCTCGTCGTGGTATCCGCGATGGCGTTGGCAGCTCGCGCTCCAGGGCTCGCGTCAGGCGAGCTGATCTTCGATGACCTCGGGGCCGCCTTCTTTGTGCGCCTTCCAGGTTTCCAGCGCGTAGTCGATCAGCTTGTCGAGGTAGGTGTTGAGGGGTGGGCAGCGCGCACCTGAACCATCGAGCAGCTCAAGCGCGGTGTGGCAGTTGTAGAGCGCGAGGTGGTTCACGTAGGAAATCGCGGCGCGCTGGGGCCTGGCGAGCTTCTCGACGCCGGGCAGCCGCAAGAACAAGTCGGTCGCGCGCGCCGAGAGCGTGAAGCGGGGCAGCTTCTTGTTTGCGCGCTCGGCGATGAGCTCGTACACGCGGCGGGCGCTCATCGGGTTGGGGTCGACGAGGTGCACGGTTCTGCCGACCGCTTCGGGCTTCTGCGCGAGCGCCCACGTGGCGCGCACCACGAAGTCGACGGGCACCACGTTGAGCGGCGCCACACCATTGCCGGGCAGGGGGAGCGGCAGGACCAGCGGCGACATCACCAGCAACATGCCGAGGTAGTAGGGGCCCTCGAAGCGATCGATCTCGCCGGTCTGTGAGTCACCCACCACGGTCGAGGGGCGAATGATGGTGATCGGCAGGTGGGCCATCGCGCGCTTCACGACGCGCTCACCTTCGTACTTGGTCTCTTCGTACACGTTGCGAAACGACTGGCCGTGCTCGAGCTCGTCTTCGGCGATGACGCCCACCCGATCGCCGCTGACGTAACAGCTGGAGAAGTGCACGAAGCGCTGCAGTCGGCGGCACTCGCGCGCGAGCTCGATCACCCCGCGGGTGCCCTCGACGTTGACCTTCCACGCCACGTCGCGACCCATGCCGAGGTAGCTGATGGCAGCGAGGTGGAAGACGTGCGTCGTCTCGTCGACGAGGCGCTGGTACTCGCGGCCGGCGAGGCCGAGGTGCATGTCGACGATGTCGCCGCTCAAGATCTCGAGCCGCGCACCGGTCTTGATCTGCTCGACGTAGGCGGTCGCTTCCTTCACGAACTTCGGCTGCACGAGCAGGGTGATGTGCCCGTCGGGGTTGTGTTCGGCGAGGAAGCGCACGAGGCGCTTGCCGATGAAGCCGGGGTAGCCGGTGACGAAGGCGTGGAGAGCCACGCCGCGCAAGCTACACCGTCATCGCGGCGATCACCTGCTTCACCTGTAGGGCGGTCTCGTCGACGGTGCCGCCGTTGTCGATGAGCCAGGTGGCGGCGCGCTTCTGCTCTTCCATCGGCATCTGGGCGCGAACGCGAGCGAGGGCCTGCTCGGCGGTGAAGCCATCTCGCCGCTGCAGCCGCTCGAGCTGGGTCGCTGCCGAACACCACACGACGATCACCCCGTCCATGCCGAGGTGGAGCTGGTTCTCGATCAGGAGCGGCGCGTCGTAGATCGCGACCCTCACCCCGGTCGCCGCGAGCTCGGCGGTGCGCTGCCGGGCGAGCGCACGAATGCGCGGGTGGAGCAGGGCGTTGAGCGCCGCGAGCTCAGCAGGGTGACCGAACACCCGTTCGCCCAGCTTCTTTCGATCGAGCCGGCCGTCAGGGGTGAGCACACCGGCAAAGCGTTCCCCGACGAGCCGCAGCCCCTCGGTGCCGGGCTCGACGACCTCGCGCGCGAGCAGATCGGCGTCGATGACGGGAATGCCTTCGGCGTTGAACAGCTTCGAGACGGTCGACTTGCCCGTGGCGATGCCGCCGGTGAGCCCGATGAGCTTCATCGATCAGCCCGGTGGCAGGAACGTGAACGACTGCACGGTCTGCCCATCGTCCTTGAAGAAGATCGCCAGCCCGAGCTTGAGGTACAGAAAATAGGTGTGCTTCTGCGCTGATTCCTTCCTGAAGTAGCAGGGCTCGACCGACTGGGTCTCGGTGCACGACTTGCCGTACGACTTCTCGATGGCGGCGACGTCGAGAACGGGTTCCGGGTACACGTCGATGCGCTCGACCTGCCTGGTCTGAGGATCACACTTGAACTGCGCCTGCACCGTGCCCTTGATGGCTTGCACGCCAGTGTAGATGAGGACCTCCTGGCCGCGCGCGCTGAGCTTCTTCGTCGGCTCGCCGAACTTTCCCGCCACGTCGACGGCACTCGAGGTCCCGGGAATGATGCCCTGCCACGGCCTGGCGAACGCGAGGGCCGGCAACATCGTGAGCAGGGTCAAGGTGAGCCGCGACATGAGGACAGGGCGATGCTACGCAACTGTCGATGCGTTCGCTGCTTTCTCGTCTCTCGTTGGGGTTCGCCGTGGCGCTGGCGTCTGCGGCGCTGGCGCACGACTTCCTCGGGTCCGAGAGCTGTCAGGCCTGTCACCCCGACGCCTGGGCTGCCTGGCAGGCGACTGGTCACGCCCGCGCGCGCGACGTGCTGTCGGTGCAGCAGCAGAAAGACATGCGCTGTCTGTCGTGCCACTCGCCAAACCAGGTCGAGCAGAAGGTGGCGAACGTCTCGTGTGAGACGTGCCATGGCGGCGGCCAGTTCTATTCGGCGCAGTTCGTGATGAAAGACCCCGAGCTCGCGCGCCTCGTCGGTCTGGTCGACCCCGGCGAGAAGTCGTGCCGCGCCTGTCACGACGGCTCGAGCCCTTCAGTGCGCCCCTTCGAGTTCGCCGCCAAGTTGAAGGCCATCGATCACTGGTCGGTCGAGCGACAGAAGCGCAAGGCGGCGGCTGAGAAGGCCGCGTTGGAAAAGGCGATGACGAGCGGCGCGACCGGGTCCCGATGAAGTTCAAGATCCTCAACGCTGACTTCGTCACCACGGCGACCAACCCCGATGAATACCCCCGTCACCCGATCCCTGAGATCGCCTTCGTGGGGCGCTCGAACGTCGGCAAGTCGTCGATGATCAACGCCCTCGCCCAGCGCAAGAAGCTGGTGCGCGTCAGCAACACGCCCGGCCGCACGAAGACGCTCAACTTCTTCGACGTCACGCTCGAGCACCGGGCCAGGAAGCGCGTGGTGCGCCTGTGCGATCTCCCCGGCTACGGCTTCGCGAAGGTCTCGAAGGCTGAGCGCACGGTGTGGGACACGATGATCAACTCCTACCTCACCAATCGGCACACGCTGAAGGTGGTGGTGACGATCGTCGACGCCGAGGTGGGGCCCACCGCCGACGATCTCGAGATGTTCGACTTTCTGCAGGACAAGCCGCCGCGCATTCTGGTCGTGGCGACCAAGCTCGATCGCTTGAACAAAGCCGCGCGCAAGCCCCAGCTCGAGAAGATCCGCACCAGGCTCGAGCTGCCCGCGAACTCGCTGCTCGGGTTCTCGGCTCACGAGAACATGGGGCACGACGAAGTGTGGGGCACGTTGCTGGGGATCCTCGGTTGACGCCGGGGGAGCACGGCTCGAAGCTCCGCCCCATGAAGCCCTCCTTCCTGTCCGGTCTCATCGCGTTGGCGGTGGTGAGCGGCTGCCAGTGCCAGGGTTGCGACAACACGGTGGTCATTCGTCGCGACGCGGGCACCGGCGCGGGTGACGGAGGTCTGACGGGCGGTGGCACCGGGGCAGCCGGCGGAGGCGGCGCCACCGGAGGCGCTGGCGGTGGGGGCATGTCGTTCGACGCGGGCGATGGCATGACGACCATCGGCATCGGCCCCGGCATGTTCACGCTCGACGGTGGCGCAGGCGGCTTCGGCACCGGCGTGAAGCTCAACCCCAGCGGGCACATCGTGCTCAACCAGGGCTCCGCGGAATTCAACTTCATGTGGATCGCCAACGACGCGCGGGGCTGGGTCTCGAAGTACGACACCCGCACGGGCAAAGAGGTCGGTCGGTACTTCTCGGTCATCCCGAAGGACTGTGCGAACAGCGCCGGGCCTCCGTGCGCCGGCGGGAACGTGCACGCCATCACGGCGAATCAGTCGTGGCACCCCAGCCGCACGGCGATCGATCTGTTCGGCGACATGTTCGTCGCCAACCGCGGTGTGGGGAAGCAGGGCTCGGTCACCAAGATCGCGAACGATTCGGCGGGCTGCATCGATCGCAACGGCAACGGCACCATCGAGACCAGCCGCGACATCAACGGCGACGGGGAAATCAGCACCACCCCGGCCGACGGAGAGATGATCATCCCCACGGCGTATGGGAACCCGGCCACGTACGACGAGTGCGTGCTCTTCACGAAGCCGCTCGGCGGGATTCCCCCCACCAATGCCATGGCCGGTCGCGCGGTCGCGATCTCTGCGGGCATCGAGGGCTCGGCGGGCGACGTGTGGGTTGGCATCTTCTTCGAGCGGCGCATGTACAAACTGAACCCGGCGAACGGCGAGCTGGTGCCCGTGGCTCCGGGCGGGAATGCGTACATCGAGATCGGGTTCGGGCCGTACGGCGCCATCGTCGATCGACTGCAGCGGCTGTGGGTGGTCGAGCCGGGCACCGCGCACCTCGCGTTGATCGACACCCTCAGCGGCACGTTGGTGACGGATCAGATCTCGCGCACCCCGACGGAGTGTCGGGCCTACGGACTGGGCATCGACGGCAAGAACCGCGTCTGGCTGCCAGGGTGGACGCTGGGGGCCTACGCCTGCCGCTACGATCACGCGACCGGCACGTGGACGCAGTTCGACTTCACGTCCGCGCGGAGTCAGAACGGCAGCGCGTTCGAGTGGGGCCGCGGCATCGCCGTCGACGCGATGGGCCGCGTCTTCATGTCGGGGTACGGCGGCGCGAAGGCCCAGCTGATCCGCTTCGACTCCGAGACGGGGCAGCTGATTCGCTACGGCGCGGCGGACTTCATCGATCTGAGCGACACCAACACGGGCGGCAGCATCGGGGTGGGCATCGACGCCGACGGCAACCCGTGGATCAACAACTACAGCGGCAACGCGGCGAAGGTCGACAACGTGACCGGCGCGGTCACGCGCACGGCGCAGCAGCCGGCGGGGCTGTACACGTACTCCGACTTCACGGGCTACCAGTTGCGCAACTTCACCGCGCCGCGCGGCACCTACACCAAAGACTTCGAAGCCTGTTCCGAAGACAACGATTGGAAGCAGCTCACGTGGGACGCGGTGACGCCCCCCAACACCTCGCTGCAGGTCTTCGTGAAGGCCGCCAATACCCGGGCTGAGCTGAACAACACCACGCTCGTGCGTTACGGCCCCTTCACGACGCCGCCAGTCGATCTCGCCAACGCGGGAGTGCCCCGCACGCGGTGGCTGCGGGTCGAGTTCGTGCTGCGCTCGGTCGATGGGCAGAGCACCCCGGTGCTGCGCAGCTTCAACGTGAAGTGGCTGTGCGGCGGCATCAACTGAACATGTCCCTCGACTCCGATTTCGGTCGGGAATAGGCGCCAACGCGTGAGTGCGTCCTCGCAGGAAAAGCGAATGCTGCGCCGTGCCGAGTTGGTGCGTCGGTTGACCGACCTGGCCCCGCGGCACCGGCTCGACGCCATGCTCGAAGAGGTCGACGGCAAGGCGCTGGTGCGCTCGCTCCCGGCCGAAGACGTCTACTCGACCATCATCGACGTGGGGCTCGCCGACTCGACCGAGATCGTGCAGCTCGCCACGCCCGAGCAGTTTCGCACCTTCGTCGATCTCGCGGCCTGGCAGCGCGACCGCATGGATCCGCTCGAGGTGCTGCATTGGCTGCGCGCCGCGCGGGGCGACGACGACGACGACTTCGTGAAGAAGGTGCGCTCGCTCGACATCGAGGTGCTCGAGCTGATCTTCAAGAAGCTCACTGTCATTCACGATCTCGAAGAGGATCCCGACGTCGACACGCAGGGCACCACGATGGAGATGGCCGAGGGCCGCTACCTGCTCGAGTTCAAGATCGACGGCGTCGACGAGGCTGCGCTGCGCCGCCTCACGTACGATCTCACCACGCACAACCCGTTCGAGCTCGGTCGCTTCCTCGAGGCGGTGCGCTGGGAAACGGTGACCGAGCTCGAAGAGGCGGCCTACCAGTTCCGCAAAGGGCGGCTCGAAGACCTCGGTTTCCCGCCACTCGACGAGGCCCTCAAGGTCTTCGCGTGGGTCGACCCCGAGAAGGTCGAGGCGAAGGCGAAGCGCACCACCGCGCTCGCGCCCTCAGGGCACGTCGACTTCGTGGCGGCCGCCTTTCGCGGGCTCGACTCCGTCGAACGCCAGAACATCGAGACCGAGGTGCGCTACCTCGTGAACTGTGTGCTGGTGGCCGACGGCGCAGAGCCCGGCGACCCGGTCTCGGTGAAGCGCCTCTCTGAGCACGCGCGCGACTATCTCGATCTCGGGCTCGAGCACTACACGGGCGGCGACCCTGACCAGGCCACCGAGGTGGTGCGCGAGACGACGCTGCGCGCGCTCTTTCAGTGCGGGTTCTCGTTGACGCTGCGCCTCAGGAGAGCCGCCGAGAAGCTGTTGCATGAAGAGGGCTCGCGCTTCGGAGAGACGTGGCTGGCGCTCGACGAAGAGTCGACGGCGATGCTCGCGCTGTTGCGCCGGCGGCCGCTCAAGGCGCTCAAGGTGCCGGGGGCCGAGCCAGTGCCTTTCCGTTCGCGACGCGAGCTCGCCGAATCGGCAGCGATTCTGCAGCGGGTGCGCCTGCAGAAGACCGTGTTCCAGGGGCTGCTGGGTGCTTCGCCTGCCGAGGTGATCGCGCGCTTTGGCAGCAAGCTCTCGGAGCTGACGCCGCAGCGATTGTTCGCGGCCGTGGTGGCGCGGGCGGAGATCGATCAGATCCTCGAGGTGGCGCCGTTCCCCGAGCTGCGGCTCAGCGAGTTGACCGAGCGGCTGTTCGAAGAATCAGGCCCGACCGCAGTGTTGCGCGCCTCGGCCGGCAAGCGGGCGCTGGCGACGCTGCAGGGCAAGCTCGCGGTGAACCCCGGCGAGCTCGAGGTGATGGTGAACCGCGTGCTGCAGGCCTTCTTGAGCGACTTCGGGGCGGGCTGGCTCAAAGACGGTCGGGTGGCCAAAGAGCGCGTGCTGTCGCTGCCGATCACCGGCGTCTGAAGCACCCGCGGACTCGGACTCGAGTCAGGTGAAGGTGAGGAGAAGGTCGAGCGCCAGCGTGTAGCTCTCGATCTCCCCGCGGCGGGGGAAGACCTCTCCGGTTCCGTGAGCGAGGTCGAGCGCGAGCCAGAAGTTCTGCTCACCCCGGAGGCACTTGAGCAAGACCCACTGCTGGTTCGGTTGCTTCGTGGGCACGTACGCGTGGTCGAGCCGGGTGAGCTCCACGCCCATCACCATCACGTCGACCTCGAGCGGGGCTTCACGCGAGGGCTCGTCCATGCCTCCCTCGACGCGCCACGCCAGCAGGAACGCGCTGCGAGCCAGCGGGCTGCGCTCGTGATCAGCGGGCTTCGAGAACGTGAGCGGGAATCCGGGCGCGCTGGCCAGGTCGAACGTGGCGGGGTCGAGCAGCGGCAGTTCGGGGAGCTCGAGGTTCATGGTAAATCGGCAGTGGGCGACGGGGTCGTCGATGCGGGCGTCGAGCCGCCAGTGATCGGGCCCGGTGCGCGCGACCGCGAACTTGAACCCCATCGCGAGCCGGTCGGGCCCGAGTGCTCCGTCTTCGTCGAAGCTGATGGCGAGCATCAGCTTCTCCGGGTCCTGTCCTCCGCGCATGAGCGTGTTCGCGGCGGCGATTCGACCAAGGCGGTGAGGGAGCTCGGACTCGGGCTTCTTCTTGAAGAGGTTGAGGAGTCCCATGGGTTCCTGCCTGGCGGATCAGCGCGGGGGCAGGCCGTGGCTCATCAGCGTCCACCCGATCATCTTGTAGAGCAGGCGCGCGCCGACGTTGCCGTCCCACTCGCTGCCTTCGCTGCCGGGGGAGACCTCGTTGAGATCGAAGCCGACGATCTTCTTGCCCGCGCGGCAGACGCCCTCGAGCAGCGCTACCGCCTGTTGAAACGAGAGCCCACCCGGGACCGGCGTTCCCGTGTTGGGGCAGAGCGTGGGCTCGAGGCCGTCGATGTCCCACGAGAGGTACACGTGCAGGGGCAGCTCGGCGACGATCGAGTCGACCTGCTCGCGCCACGGCATTCCGTCGAGCCGCGCCCGCGAGAGGCGGGCGTCGAAGAAGGTGTGCACGCGGTCTTCCGAGTCGCGGATGATCTCGTACTCGGCCTCGCCGAAGTCACGAATGCCGACCTGCACCAGCTTCTTCACGTTGGGGATGTGCTGGAGCACGTTGAACATGATCGACGCGTGCGACCACGTGAAGCCCTCGTAGGCATCGCGGAGATCGGCGTGAGCGTCGAGGTGCAGCACGCCCAGCTCGGGGTACTTCTCGGCGTAGGCCTTGATGCAGCCGAACGGCGTGGAGTGATCGCCCCCGACCACCGCGGCGATCTTGCCCTTGCTGAGCCAGTGTTTGGTGGTCGCGTAGACCCAGTCGTTCATCTTCTCGGACAACGCGTTGATCTTCGCGAGCGCAGCGGGGTCGGCGTCGACGCCGGCAGCCTCGATGATCGGCACCGCGAGCGCCCTGGCCTCGTCGTTCCACGCGCGCACTTGCGCGGGCTCGTCGAGCATCGCGATGCCCTTTTCGTACGGGCGGCCGGTGTCGAGATCGAAGAGGTCGACCTGCTTGCTGCCCTCGAGGATCGCGGCGGGCCCGTCGACGGTGCCCCCTCCGTAGCTGGTGGTGGCCTCGAACGGCACGGGGATGAGGACGATCTTCGCCTCGTCGGGTGTGTAGGGGAGCCCGAAGACTCCGGAATCGGGGAGGGCGGCGGCGTTGGGATCGAAGGCGGGCATGTCAGGTCACCAGGTGAGAACCAGTTTTCCGAAGGTGTCGTTGTTGGCCATGCGCTCGAGCGCCGGGCCGATCGAGGTCATGGGCAACGTGGAATCGATGACGGGCACCAGCAGGCCCTGATCGAACGCAGGCAGCACGCGCGCCTCGAAGGTTCGCGCAACCGCGATCTTCTCTTCGAGGGGGCGGGAACGCAGCGTGGTTCCGATCACGTGCAGCTTCTTCGAGAGGATGACGCGCAACGGCACTTGCGCCGTCACACCGCCGACGACGCCGACCACCATCAACACGCCCCCGCGGGTGAGCGCGTCGAGGGTCTCGGGGAAGTACGAGGCGCCGACGAGATCGAGCACCACGTCACACCCGGCGCCGTTCGTCAGCGCCTTCACCCGCGCGGCGAAGGTGTCGTCGGTGACCAGCAGCGCGTGGGCGAGCCCGAGCTCCGTCGCGCGCGCGAGCTTGGCTTCGCTGCGACCGGTGCCGATCGCCGTCGCGCCGAACAAGGTGCACAGCTGGAGCGCCGCCGTACCGACCCCGCTGGCCACCGCGTGCACGAGCACCTGATGCCCGCGGTTCATGCCCGCCTGGAGCACCAGCGCGTCATACGCCGTGATGAACGCCTCGGGCACGGCCGCCGCGGCAGCGAAGTCGAGCTTCGCGGGAATGGCCATCGCCTCGCGCTCATGGGTGACGAGCTCTTCGGCCCACGCCCCGCCGGCGACGATGCCCATGACGCGATCGCCGACCTTCCACCGGGTGACCCGCGCGCCGACCGCGTCGACGACGCCAGCGTACTCGAGCCCGGGAATCTCAGCCGGCACGCCCGGAGGGGCAGGGTAGAGCCCCATGGTCTGAAGCAGATCGGCGCGGTTGAGCGCGGTGGCCTTCACTCCGACGAGGATCTCTTCGGGGCCACAGGTCGGCGCAGGCACGTCGATGACGCGCACCTGTCGTGGCCCTTCACCCAGCTTGCTGACGGCGGCCTTCATGGACGTGACTCAGGAATCGAACAGGGTCTTCGCGCGATCGGTGATGTGATCGCCCTCTTCCAGAGGTTGTTCCCGCGGCACCGACTCGGTGAGCATGGTGGCGGCTTCGCGCGCGTGGCTGCCCGCGGTCGACACCTGAGGCCGCGAGTTGGGAGGCGTGAAGGCGGGCACGAGCTCGGTGCGTTGGCGCGAGTGCGTAAGCTCGGGGTCGAGATCGAGCGAACGCAGGTCGAGCATCGCCGCGTGTGCCGAGCGGTGGCGTTCGGTGGGGTTCTTGCGCAGCAGCTTGCCGACCCACGTCTCGAGATCTTCCGCGAGGCCGGGCTTCACCCAGCGAAGCAGCGGAGCGGGCTCGGTCATGTGCATGCGCGCCGCGTCGGGGATGTTCTTGAGCGGAAACACGGGCCGACCCGCGAAGAGCTGAAAGGCGAGACAGCCCACGGCATAGAGATCACTCGCCGGCACGGCATTGCCCTGCAGTTGCTCTGGCGCCATGAAGCCCACGCTGCCGACCGCCATCTGCGGCGCCGTGAAGTTCTCTTTGCGGCCTGCGCGGCGGGCAACCCCGAAGTCGAGGATCTTCACGCGCTCGTCGCCCGGCTTGCCCACCAGGAACACGTTGCTGGGCTTGAGATCGCGGTGCACGACCCCGGCGCGGTGCGCTGCATCGAGCGCGTCGAGGATGCCTTCGAGCCACTTCACGGCTTCCTGCCACTGCACCGGGCTTGACTTGATGCGGGCCGACAGCGAAGCGCCCTCGAGCAGCTCCATCACCAGGAACGGGCGACGATCAGTGAAGAGGCCGATGTCGAGCACTTCGACGATGCCCGGGTGGCGAATGGCGTTCACCGAGCGCGCTTCTTCGAGCAGGCGGCGACCGGCGTTGAGTTGATCGTCGGCTCCCTCACGCAGCACCTTGAGCGCCACGCGTCGTGTCTCATGCCGACCCTCGTAGACCTCGCCCATGGAGCCCCGGCCGAGGCACTTGCCGACCCGGTATTCATTGATCATGGTGCCCTCGGCAATCGAGGGGGGCGGTACCGATGGCTTCATCGCGACAGAACGCTACCGCACCGCTACAAACCGGGACATGGACTTCGCCGATCGCCGCCGTCGATTCCTCGCTGAACTCGACGGCCCGACGCTGCTGATGGCGGGTGGGCTTCTGTCGCGCAACTACCCCGCGAACACCTTTCCCTTCCGCGCCGACAGCACGTTCCTCTACTTCTTCGAGCGCCCGGAGCCGGGCAGCGCGGCGCTCTTCGACCCCGCCGATGGCACGGTGACGTTGTTTCTCGCAGAGCGAACGGTGGCCGACGCGCTGTGGCACGGCGCGCTGGAGTCGTTCGAGGCGGTGAAGGCGCGGCAGCAGGTCGACGCCGTCTTGCCGGTCGAGCAGGTGACCCCGCTCGTGCTTTCGCGCGCGAAGGGCCGCCAGGTGCGCTCGCTCGCTGTGGCCGACTGGAAGGCCACGGCCCTCGCACGCTCGATCACCGGCGAAGACCTCGACTTCGACGTGCCGGCGAAGGTGGGCCACGGCCCGCTGCTCGACGTGATCGCGAAGCTGCGGCTCCGCAAATCAGCCGAGGAGCTCGCTGAGATTCGCCGCCTCGTGCCGATCACGAAGGAAGCGCACGTCGCGGCGATGACGCACTCGAGGCCGGGGGTGGGTGAGCAGTTCCTCGCGGGTCAGGTCGAGGGGGCGTTTGCGCGAGGGGGCTGCACGGCGGCGTACAGCACCATCCTGTCGGTGCGCGGCGAGGTGCTGCACAACCACGATCACCGGAACACGCTGCAAGCAGGCGACATCGTGCTGCTCGATGCGGGCGCCGAGGGCCTCGACAGCGGCTACTGCAACGACGTCACGCGCGACTGGCCCGTGGGCGGCGCGTTCAGCCCCGAGGGCCGCGATGTCTACGATCTGGTGCTCGCCGCCGAGCTCGACGCGATTTCCGCCGTGAAGCCAGGCGTGCGATACCGCGATCTGCACCTGCGCGCTGCGCGGCTGATGGCTGACGGGCTGGTGCGGTTGGGGTTGCTCAAGGGAGACGCAGCGGGCCTGGTCGAGTCGGGCGCCCACGCGTTGTTCTTCCCGCACGGGCTCGGGCACCAACTCGGGCTCGACGTGCACGATCTCGAGACCTTCGGCGATCGCATCCACTACCCGAACGGCCGCACCCGCAGCCCGCAGTTCGGCACGCAGTATCTGCGCATGGATCTCGATCTCGCGCCCGGCATGGTCTTCACCATCGAGCCGGGGCTCTATTTCGTGCCGGCGATCCTCAACGACCCGAAGTTCCGCGAGCAGTTCAAGACGCAGGTGAACTGGGCGCTGGCCGAGAAGTTCCTCGCGCTGAACGGCGGGCGCGGGTTCGGCGGCATTCGCATTGAGGACGACGTGGTGTGCACGCCGACGGGCTTCGAGGTGCTCACCGACTCGATCCCGAAGGCGCGCGCCGAGGTCGAAGCCCTCGCGGGCAGTGCCTGACGCACGCCGTCAACGTGCACGCTTGAGGTGGGTGTCGTTCGCCGCTAGACGCCACGGCATGTCCGCAGGCCAGGCGTGGTTCCAGAAGAAGCCGAAGATCGCTCACGACCCCGAGAGTGTCGCCAACTCCAGCCGCATGGAGGGCATCTGGGACAAGTGTGACGAGTGCGGCGACATCATGCTGCGCGAGGAGCTCGAGAAGGCCCTCAACGTCTGCCCGAGCTGCGGCCACCACATGCAGTTGCCCGCGCGTCAGCGCCTCGCGGCCTTGTGCGACCCCGACTCGTTCGAAGAGTTCGATACCGCGCTCGAGTCGACCGACCCGCTCGGGTTCTCCGACTCGAAGAAGTACAAAGATCGCATCAAGTCGACGATGAAGGCGCTCGGCGAGAAAGACGCGTTCATCAGCGGCGTCGGCACCATCGAAGGGCGGCGGGTCAGCATCGGCTGCTTCAACTTCGAATACATGGGCGGCTCGATGGGCAGCGTGGTGGGTGAGAAGGTCACCCGCGTCTTCGAGCGCGCGATCGAGCTCAAGTGCCCGGCCATCGTCTTCTCGGCCTCGGGCGGCGCCCGCATGCAGGAAGGCATCTTCTCGTTGATGCAAATGGCGAAGACCTGCGCGGCCATCAACCGCTTCCGCGAGATTCGCCAGCCGTACATCTCGGTGTTGCTGCACCCCACGACGGGCGGGGTGGCCGCCTCGTTCTCGTGGCTGGGCGACGTGATCCTCGCCGAGCCGCGCGCGTTGATCGGCTTCGCCGGGCCGCGCGTGATCGAGCAGACGATCCGCCAGAAGTTGCCCGAGGGCTTCCAGCGCAGCGAGTTCCTCCTCGAGCACGGCATGATCGACGCGATCGTGCAGCGGAAGGATCTGCGGGGCCGCATCGCGCAGGTGCTCGGCCTGCTGGGCTCGTGACGTGACGCCGCAGGAAGGGCTCGCCTGGTTCGGGCGGCTCTCCCCCTCGCACATCAAGATGGGGCTCGATCGCGTGCAGCGCGCGCTCGAGCGTCTGGGTCACCCGGAACGCCGGTTCCCCGCGGTGCACGTCGCTGGCACCAACGGCAAAGGTTCGACCTGCGCGATCATCGCGTCGTGTCTGCGCCAGAGGTACCGCACCGCGCTCTACACCTCGCCCCACCTGATTCGCCCCAACGAGCGCATTCAGATCGACGGGGTCGAGATCGACGACGACACCTTCGGCCGGCGCATCGTCGAGGTGCTCGAGCGCCTGGGCCCCGAACACGAGCTGACCTACTTCGAGTTCGGCACCCTCGTGGCCTTCTGGCACTTCGCCGAAGAGCGCGTCGACGTGGCGGTGCTCGAGACGGGCCTCGGGGGGAGACTCGACGCGACCACGGCCTGCATGCCGCTGGTGACCTGCATCACGCCCATCGACTTCGATCACATGGAGTACCTGGGCACCACGCTCGAGGCGATCGCCCATGAGAAAGCCGGCATCGCGAAGCTGGGCGTACCGATGGTGCTGTCGCGAGAAGCAGCACAGCACCTGCCGCACCTCAGCGATGCGATCGTCGAGGGCCGCGACTTCACGTTCGCGCCAGACGACTTCAGGCTGGGGCTCAAGGGCGCGCACCAGCGGCAGAACCTCGCGCTCGCCCTGGCGTGTCTTCGGCAGTTGAGAGCGTTCCCTCTTGGCGACGCTGAGCTCCACTCGGGGGTTGCGGCAGCGCGGTGGCCCGGGCGCCTCGAGGAGTTCAGCGAGCTCACGCCGCTCGTGGTGCTCGATGGTGCGCACAACCCGTCGGGGGCCCGCGTGCTCGCGGACGCGCTCCAGCACGAATACGCGGGGCGCCCGGTGCACCTCGTGTTTGGGGTCTTCGCTGACAAAGACTCCGAGCCGATGATGCGCACGTTGTTTCCGAAGGTGGCGGCGCTCTACCTCGCACCCATCGACAGCCCTCGCTCGAAGCCGCCGGAGACCTACGAGGCCTTCGCGCGCACGTTGAATCGCCAGGTCAGCACCTACGCCAGCGCCGAGGCTGCGCTCGCGGCTGCGCAGCAAGCGGCTCCCGAAAATGGGCTCGTGGTGGTCGCGGGCTCGCTGTTTCTGGTCGGCCAGCTGCGCCGGACCCTCGTTGACAGTGGGAGGGCTGCGGTTACTTTGCCGCCGTCATGATCAAGGTGAACGACCGTCGCCGGGTGCATCTCGAAGGCGACCCCACTGCTCATTCGCAGGTGCACGAGGCCCACGCGAACGAGGCTCCCGAGGGGGCCATCGCCGAAGATCTTCGTGGCGCCCCCACGCAACAGCACGAGCAGGCCGGGCAGCGCGAGAAGATCGAGCAGCTCACCCGTGAGCTCGACGCCGCGCACCACCGCATCAACGAGCTGGCCCGCGCGCTTCAGGCCGGCGATCGCGATCGCGAAGAGTTCAAGCAGCGTCAGAGCCGTGAACGGGAGCGCATGCTCGACGTCGAGAAGGGCAACGTGGCGCAGACGTTGCTCGAGGCCGTCGATCAACTCGATCTCAGCCTGCTCGCTGCCGACGACTCTCCCTTCGCCAGGGGCGTGCGCCTCATTCGCGAGAGCGTGCTCAAGCACGCCGAATCGACCGGCATCGAGCGGGTCGAGCTCCTCGGCCGCTCCTTCGACCCCAACCTCGCCGAGGCCACCGACATGGAGATCACCGGCGTGGAACAGGACGACGGCAAGATCGTCGCTGTGCTGAAGGCCTGCTACCAGTTGAAGGGGCGCGTGATTCGGCCCGGCACGGTGAAGGTCGCGCGCTTCGTCAAGCCCGCGCAGGCCTGAGCGCCACGCGCGGGAATGCAGCGGCGGGTTCGCGTGTACGATGCGCTCGTGCGGCTGATTCTCGTGCTGGGTGTCGTGACGTCGACCTTCTCTCTGGCGGAGAGCCTCGACGAGTGGGTGCAGGGAAGGATCGCGGCGCAGCGCGGCCAGGTGAAGGCACCCCCCGCGGCGCCGATCGGTCCGCAGGGCCAGCTGTGGAAGGAACGCGCCCCCAACGCGCCTGCAGCGATCCCCAACTTCAAGCCGCCCACGTCGCTGGCGCCGTTGGTCAAGGCCGTGCGACCTGGCGTGGTGAACATCGCGGCGCGCAACGAGAACACCAAGCGCACGCTCGGCTCGGGCTTCTTGATCAACCCCGACGGGCTGGTGGTCACCAACAACCACGTCGTCGAGCGGGCGCAGGAGATCTCGGTGCGGCTCGCCGATGGTCGGGAGTTCGATGCGTCGGTGGTCGGTCGCGATCCGTCGACTGATCTCGCGCTGCTCCGGCTCGCCGATGCGCGCGACCTGCCCACCGTGACCCTCGGTGATTCAGATCAGCTCGAGATCGGCGACTGGGTGGTGGCCATCGGCAACCCGTTCGGCCTCGACACCTCGGTCACGCACGGGCTCATCAGCGCCAGAGAGCGTGTGCTTGGGCTGGGGCCCTTCGACGACTTCATTCAGACCAACGCGCTGATCAACCCGGGCAACTCCGGCGGGCCGTTGTTCGATCTCAAGGGCGACGTGGTGGGCGTCACCACGGCCATCGTCAGCCAGGGCCAGGGCATCGGCTTCGCCGTTCCCATCAACCTCGTGAAGGACCTGTTGCCCAACCTGCTCGACAACGGCCGGCCCGAGCGTGGCTGGCTGGGCCTCAACGTGCAGGAAGTGGGGGAGGGCACCAGCGTGGCCCCCGTGGTCGTCGATGTCTTCAAAGACAGCCCCGCCGAGAAGGCTGGTCTGCGCCCCGGGGATCGGGTGATCGGGATCGGTGGGAAGGCCGTGCAGCGCTACCAGCAGATCCTCCGCCGCATCGCGCTGCTCCAGCCGGGAACGACGGTGAAGATCGATGTCGTGCGCGGCGGTCGCAGCCTCGACTTCACCGCCGCGCTGGCGCAGCGGCCCTCGCTCGAGGCGCTCAAGGCGATGAACTCGGGCGGCCGCATCGACGGTTTGGGGCTGGCGGTGCGCGCCATTGATTCCAACGCGGCGGCGTCGCTGGGGGTCGAGCCGGGGCTGCGGGTCGAGGCGATCGTTCCCGGAAGCCCTGCCGAGCTCGCGGGGCTGGCGACAGGTGACGTGATCGTCGAGGTCAATCGCCAGGGCGTTGGCTCGCTGCGCGATCTCGACGTCGCGCTGGCCGAGTCAGAGCCTGGCGAGGCGGTGCTGCTCAAGGTGCGACGCGGACAAACGCTGCGGTACGTCGCGATTCGCCCGCGCTGAGTCGGGTTACTTGCCCATCCACAAGCCGACCTGCTCGCCGGTACGGCCGACCGAGACGAGCACCGCGTCGAACTTCGCCTTCACGCCCTTCATCGTGCCGCCGCCCTTCCTGGGCAACGTCCACACGCCTTGCGGGGTGAAGACGATCTGCAGGCGCAGCGCCTGGCCCTGAACCTGACGCGCCATCATCGCGGGGTTCCACCCGTCAGGGAGCACGCTGTCGATGCGGATGAAGGGCATCACCGGGTTGCCATCGCCGTCGGTGCGGGCGGGCGCGTTGTGGGTGATCGCCATGCCCGATGCGGGGAAGAAGGGCGTGAAGTTGATCACGAAGTTGCCGCCCATCTTCACTTCGCCCATCGAGAGGACCTGCGAGGTCTCCTCGGTGATGATCATGTAGAACTTCTTGCCGTTGGTGCCCTGGCGGAAGATCTCGGCGTTCTTCTCGCACTCGCCGCCCCCCATCATTTTGGAGGCGCAATCGCCGACGTATTTCTCGACGAACGCGCTGATCGCGCCCATCGCTTCGGCCTGATCACGCAGCTTCACGAACTTCGCGTCGACGTCAGCCAGGGCCAGCGAGGGGAGGGCGATCACGGCGAGCATCAGCGATTTCATCAGGTTCCTCATGTGAGTGTGTCGCATTGAGTGGAGAATTTGCCTACATGTGCCCACTCTGTACGCTTCGCAACGTTCCCCCACAGAACAGGAGCGGTGCATTGAGCGAGCGTCGGCAGAGTCTTCGATTCGACAAGGTGTTCACGGTCTACCTCACCACGGCAGACGGCATGACGAGAGGCATCGCCCGAAACATCAGCAGTTCGGGTCTTTTTGTAGAAACGCGTGACGCGCTCCCCCTGGGCGGGAAGATCAAGGTGACCTTCACGTCGGACGACGGCACCGAGATGACGGCGCTTTGTGAAGTTCGGTACCAGGTGGCGCTCAACTATGGCGGGCAGGAACAGGAGATGAGTGGCACGCGCGGGGCGGGCTTGCGGATCATCGCCTACGAAACGCGGGAGGACCAACCTCTTCTGCTCGTCGATCGAGAGCGCGTCCTGCACTGAGACGCAGTAAGCGCGACCCGCTGTGTCTCTCTCTCAGGGGGCGCCCATGAAGCGTCTGTTCTTCGCTGCCGTCGTCGCGTCATCGTCGTTGGTTCTCGCTCAGCCTGCTCCGGCGCCTGCACCTGCGCCGAAGGCTGCTCCCGCTCCAGCACCTGCTCCCGGCAAGGCGGCTCCCGCGCCTGCTCCGGCCCCTGCGGCCGCGGCGGCTCCGGCGCCGGCTCCTGCACCGATGGCGGGTGCTCCCGACATGTCGAAGGTGGGCCCGACGGCGCGCAAGCCGACCAACGAGGCTGCTTCCAGGAAGGAGATCGACGCGTTCATGAAGGCCGAAGACGCGCTGATCAAAGCGAAGAACTTCGAGGCCATGGTCGGCCGCGTCGACTTCCCCGTCCACATGGTGACCGACTCGACCTCGGGCGTGATCGAGTCTGAGCTGTACACGAAGGAGCAGTACCGCGCGTCGATGGAACCCATGTGGGCCAACGTTCCGGCCGACTCGAAGGTCACGCACAAGCTCAACATCAACGTGCTCTCCGATTCGATCGCGTCGGTCGTCGATGACTACGAGATGACGATGGGCAAGCAGAAGGTGAAGGCTCGCAACGCGTCACTGCTCGTGAAGGTCGGCGGTCAGTGGAAGTACAAGATGATGAGCGAGGCCGGTTGGGCCGGCATGGGTGGTTCGGCTCCTGCTCCTGCCGCCGCTGCTCCTGCCGCTGCAGCTCCGGCTCCGGCGCCTGCTCCGGGCACGAACACGGCGGCGGCTCCGAAGCCTGCGCCTGCTGCGCCCACGCCCGCTCCTGCGCCGAAGAAGTAATCCTCTGGGCACCTGCTTCACCCGCGCCCGCCACCTCGCTCGAGGTCGGCGGGCGCTGTTTTTGCGCGTCGGTTTGGTGGCGCGGTGAGCCAGCGTCACGCGCGCTCGACCCGGCGAAAGTGACCCACCAACCGTCAGCCTAAGCCTCACGAGTCATTCAGTGTCTGCCTTGGCGTGCGAGTCGCACATGCGCCGCGCATGACTGCTCTTCATCGGACTCTGGCCGTTGCCCTGATGGTCTCCGCATGCGCCGAGTCACCCCCTCCCGCCGCGAGTGCCGGCGAGCACGAGCACCACCATGACGCGCTCTTCACCAACTCCGGCTTCGAGAGCGGCAACCTGAGTGGCTGGACGCTCACCACCGGGCTCGTCGCGACCACGCCTGGCGTCACGGCGTACCCGGTGACGAGCGAAGCGCAGCTCGCCATGCGAGCGGGCGGTGTGGCGCGGACGGTGACCTACACCGGCACGCCGTACTCGTTGACGCCGTTTGGTCTCTCGACCGTCGAGGCCGCGCGGTTCCCCCGGTTCGGGAGCTGGGCCGCCGTCGTGAACGAAGGTGGCTCCAGCTACAACTCCAACCGGCTCACGCAGTCGTCGCAGGTGACGACCGCCGACATCGACCCCGCTGACGGCCTGGTGCACGTGCGCTTCACGGTGCTGCCGGTGTTGCAGAACCCGGGTCACTCGTTGCGCGAGCAGCCCTACTACTACGTGACGATCTCGAACGTGACCCGGGGCACGGTGCTCGCGTCGCGCTTCAACTTCTCGAACGAAGCGGGAGTGCCCTGGCAGACCAACGCCGCGGGCTCGGTCGTGTACACCGACTGGTTGTTGTTCGATCTGCCGCTCTCGCGCAGCGCCGTCAGCATCGGCGACACGCTGTCAGCGACGATCATCGCGGGCGGTTGCGCGCAGGGCGGGCACTGGGGCGAGGCGATCATCGACTCGTTCGGCTCGTTCATTCCCGGGCTCGTCGCGTACGGCAGCGGGCCTGACAGCGTCGAGGCGGGCAGTGACTTTCAGTACACCTACCGCGTGCTCAACGGTGGCACGGCGACCACCACCGGCACGAAGCTCACCGCGTATCTGCCCTCGGGCACCACCTTCCGCTCCGTCGACACCGCGGGCGTGAGCTGCACGACCCCGGTCGTCGGCACACGTGGCACCCTGGTCTGCAACCTCGGCGCAGTGCCTGCCGGCGGCTCGCGGGCGGTGAAGATCACGGTGCGCGCCGATGCGACGGCGACCGGCGCGATTCGGCACGGCTGGTACTTCAGCAGCTCCGACACCGATCAGCCGCTCACCGGGCCGCTCATCACCACCAACGTCACGACCGGCGGCACCACGGCGTACGTCGATCTGATCACCAGCGTCGACGATGCGGCCTCGAGCGTCATGTGGGGTCAGCATGGAACGTGGTCGGTCACCGTGCGCAATGCGGGGCCGTCGACGGCGACCGACGCGCCGATCGTCACCAACCTCCCGCCGCAGCTGAGCAATCTGACGTGGACGTGTTCGGCCCAGTCGGGCGCGAGCTGCGCCGCCGCGACGGGTACGGGAGCGGTCAACACCACGGCCACCATCCCCGCCGGCAAGAGCGTCACCTTCACCGTCGAGGCGGACGTCATTTCGGGCTCGGGCACGGCGCTGCTGAGCTTCACGGCGGTCGCCTCGGCACCTTCAGGCGCTGTGGAGTCCTTCTCGCTCGACAACGGCGCGGGTGACGACGACACGATCTCCGGCTCCCTCGTGAGCGTGGCGGTGACGCGCGATGGCACCGGCTCGGGCTCGATCGTCTCGGCGCCCTCGGGCGTCACGTGTGGCGCGAACTGCACCAGCACCACCGGCAGCTTCGCGCTCGGAAGTCAGGTCACGATGCAGGCCGTACCGGCGACCGGCTCGGTCTTCACCGGCTGGAGCGGCGGGACCTGCAGCGGTACCGGCGCCTGCACCTTCACCGTCGCGGCGGCGCAGACCATCACCGCGACGTTCAGCGCGAACCCCATCCTCGTCACCAGCCCGAACACCGCGAGGGCTGCGGTGGGCAGGTCCTTCAGCTTCACCGTGACTGCCCTCGGCACCGCGCCGATCTCGATCGACGCGACCGGGCTCCCGGCGTGGTTGAGCTTCGATGCGCAGACGGCGGTGCTCTCGGGCACGGCGCCGGCGGCGGGCTCGTTCCCGGTGAATCTCTCGGCCACCGACGTCAACGGCACGGCGACGCAGGTGCTCACCATCACTGCCGGCCAGGCGCCGACGATCACCTCGGCGCTGACGTTCACGGTCGCCGGTGCGACGACTGCGTGGAGCTCCGTGTTGGTCACCGCCTCGGGCGCCACGCCCGTGCAGTACAACGCCAGCAACCTGCCGGGCACCGTGTACTTCAACAGCACCACGGGCCGGTTCGCGGGCAACGCGGGCGCGGTCGGTGTCTACAACGTGCCGGTCATCGCGACGAACGCGTTCGGCTCTGACTTCAAGGTGCTCGCGGTGTCGGTGGGTGGGGCGCCAGTCATCACCTCGGGGCTCTCGCTCGCAGCGACGGTCGGCACCGCGTTCAGCTACACCCTGACGGCCACCGGCTCGCCGACGATCACGCTTTCGGTGAATTCGCTCCCGGCCTGGGCCTCGTTCGACTCCGGCACGGGCGTGATCTCAGGTACGCCGACCTCGGCAGGCACGGTGTCGATCGGCCTGCGAGCCAGCAACGGGGTGGGCGTGAGCAACCAGACGCTCGTGCTGACGGTCGATGGCCCCGCGGTGATCACCAGCGGCCTGACGGCCAGCGGCACCGCCGGAGATCCCTTCACGTATTCGCTGACCGCCGAGGGCACGGCACCCATCACGAGCACGATCACGAACCTGCCGGCGTGGCTCACCTTCGATGCGCAGTCGGGCCTCGCGTCAGGCACACCTCCCGCAGGCGGCACGTTCACAGCGACCCTCGGCGCGAGCAACGCGCTCGGGTCTGACAGCAAGACGCTCACCATCACCATCGCCTCGCCGCCGCCGTCACCGACGGCCCCGAGCATCAACTCCGCACTGACCGCCAGCTGCTCCGTGGGAACCGCGTGCACGTACACCATCACGGCCAGCGGCCAGGTGCCGATGACGTTCTCCGCTTCGGGGCTTCCCTCGTGGGCCAGCGTCGACACCTCGACTGGCGTCATCAGCGGCACCCCGGATGCCAGCGGCTCCGTCAGCATCGGCCTCGGGGCGATCAACGCCATCGGGTCCGACAGCGAGACGCTCGTGCTGACAGTGGTGCAGCCCGCGACGATCACGTCTGCGCTCACCGCCTCGGGCCGGGTGGGTACGCCCTTCAGCTACGTCCTGACCGCGACGGGCTCGACGCCGCTCACCTTGAGCGCAAGCGGGCTCCCCTCGTGGGCGAGCTTCTCGTCACTGACGGGTGAGATCTCCGGCACGCCGACGGCCGATGGCGTCAGCTCGATCTCCCTCGGCGCGAGCAACGTCGCGGGGGCCGACAACCAGACCCTGGTGCTCACCGTGCGCACCGCCCCCGACTTGACCTCGGCGCTCACCGCAGACGCCGTGACGGGCGTCGCGTTCTCGTACGTCGTCACCGCGACGGGCTCCAATCCGCTCACCTTCACCACTGGCACGCTCCCCTCCTGGCTCAGCTTCAACGCGGGGACGCGGACGCTCTCAGGGACGCCCTCCGCAGAGGGCACGGTCTCCGTCTCGCTCGGCGTGAGCAACGCCGCGGGCAGTGACAGCGACACGCTGCTCATCACCATTCGTGCCCGGCCGGCGATCACGTCAGTCGCCAGTGCAGAGGCAGTCGTCGGTGACGCCTTCGTCCACACGCTGACGGCGACCGGCACTGCGCCCATCACGTGGAGCGCTTCGGGCTTGCCCTCGTGGGCCTCCCTCGATCCGCAGACGGGGGTGATCAGCGGTACGCCGACGGGAGCGGGCGTGAGCTCGATTTCGATCGGCGCGACCAACAGCGCAGGCAGTGACACGCAGACCCTCATCGTCACCGCGCGAACACGCCCCGCGCTCACCTCGGCGCTCGTTGCTGACGCGATCGTCGGAGTGCCGTTCTCACACCTCGTCACCGCCACCGGCACGGCGCCGCTCACCTTCAGCGCGGGCACGCTCCCGAGCTGGCTTGTTTTCGATTCAGGCACTCGCAGGTTGTCGGGCACGCCGCCGGCAGAGGGGCAGTTCTCGGTCTCTCTGGGCGTGAGCAACGCCGCCGGCAGCGACACGCACACGCTGGAGATCACCGTGCGCGCGCGCCCTGTGATCACCTCGGCCTCCAGCGCCGACGGAGTGGTGGGTGACGCCTTCGTGCACACGCTGACGGCGACGGGCACCGCGCCCATCACGTGGAGTGCGTCGGGGTTGCCCTCGTGGGCCTCGCTCGATCCTCAGACAGGCGTGATCAGCGGCACTCCGAACGCCGACGGTGCGATCCCGGTCGCGGTTCAGGCCAGCAACGCCGCTGGCACCGATTCACAATCGTTGATCCTCACCACGCGCACGCGGCCGCTCATCTCGGCCCTCAGCCGCTCGGCCATCGTGGGCTCCCCGTTCTCGTATGTGGTGATCGCGAGCGGAACGACGCCGCACACCTTCTCGGTCTCGGGGCTGCCTGCCTGGGCCTCGTTCAACGCCTCCACCGGTGAGATCTCGGGCACGCCGACCGACGAAGCGACCCTCTCGATCGCGCTGCAGGTCTCCAACGCCGCCGGGGCCGACTCGGCGACGCTCACCCTCACCGTGCGCACGGCCGCAGTGGTCCTCTCCTCCACGGCGGCGGACGCGGTGGTGGGTCAGCCCTTCAGCTACGCGTTCACGGCGTCGGGCACCGCTCCCGTGACGATCACGGTCACCGGGCTTCCCAGCTGGGCCACCTTCGACGCCGACACCGGCCTCATCAGCGGCACGCCGAAGTCGGAGGGCATCTCGAACGTCGGGCTCTGGGCGAGCAACGCAGCAGGCACTGACGCGAAGATGTTGGAGATCACCTCGCGCACGGTTCCGCGCATCACCTCGATGCCCTTTGCGACGGCCATCGTCGGTGACGAGTTCACCTTCGAGGTCACCTCGATCGGCACGTCGCCTCGTGTGCTGAGCGCCGCCGGGTTGCCCTCGTGGCTCACGTTCGACGCCGACACGGGGCTCCTGCGGGGCATCCCGCCGGGCGATGGTACGACCGCGCTGACCCTGGTGGTCACCAACGTCGCGGGTACCGACCTGCAGGTGCTCTCGATCACCGCGCACACGCGGCCGACGATCACCAACCCGCGGCTGGTGCGCGGCGTGGTGGGCAGATCACTTGCGTTCGAGCTGGGCGCAAGCGGCTCGGCGCCTTTGCAGTTCTCCGTTCAGTCTCTCCCTCCGGGTCTCTCGTTCGATGGGCTGCGGATCACCGGCGTGCCCACGGCCGCTGGCACCTTCGGGGTGCTGGAGCGCGTCACCAACGACGTGGGGCTGGACACGGCCACCGTGGTCTTCGAGGTGCGCCAGATGGTCCCTGCGCCTTCGATTGAGTTCCCGGCGGAAGGTGCAGTGCTGGGCATGTCGGCGGTGACCATCTCGGGTTCTGCGCCCATCTCCGAGTTCGGCTCGACCATCGAAGTGAGCGAAGGCAACGCGCCGGTGTGCGTCGCCACCGTGCAGAACGATGGAACGTGGTCGTGTGCAGCCACGCTCGCCGAAGGTGCGCACGAGATCACGGCGGTCCTCACCGACGTGAACGGCTTCGCAGGGGCGGTGGTTGATACACAGCGCTTCCGCGTCGACCTCACCGCGCCTGCGGCTCCTGCGTGGACGGGGCCGAGCGCAGGGCCGATCGCAGAAGCGCGCCCCACGCTGACGGGTTCCGGTGAGCCGGGGGCCTTCATCGAGATCACCTTCAACGGTCAGTTCGTCTGCAGCGCATGGGTGACCGAGTCGGGCACCTGGTCGTGCACGCCGTCGGCGCCGTTGCCCGAAGGGTCCATCACGCTCGACGTCAGTCAACGCGATGCTGCCGGCTTCTCGATGCCGGGTGCTCCGCTGGTGCTGGTGGTCGACACGCGCGCGCCGGTGTCGCCGCTCATCGACTCTCCGCTGCGAGGGGCGTTGCTCTCGAACCCGAGGCCCACCATCACCGGCTCTGCGGAGCCCGGCTCGACCGTGAAGGTGTCGATCGACGGCGTCGTGGTGTGCACCGTGAGCGCGAGCGTTGAGGGCACGTTCACCTGCACCCCTGACTCCAGCCTGTCGGATGGTGTGCATTCCGTCTCGGTCATCAGCAGCGACGCCGCAGGCAACCTCAGCCGCACGACGGGCACGCAGATCACCATCGACACCACGAAGCCGGCGGCGCCGATCATCGCCGCGCCGTCGGGCCGCCTCACGGTGACCTCGACGACGATCTCCGGCTCGGCCGAGCCCGGCTCGACGGTCACCGTGACCCTCGATGGTCGCGCGCTCTGCACCACCTCCGCCTCGGCGGAAGGGAACTGGAGCTGCCCGGCCACCGGCTTGTCCGATGGCATGCACGACGTGACGGCCTTCTCGCTCGACGCTGCCGGTCACCAGAGTGAGGTCGCCACCAGCCGGTTCGAGGTGCAGACCGCCAGCGGCAGCATGACGCCGATGGGCACCATGCTCACCACCGACAACGCGCAGCTGTGCGGCAGCGCGACGCCGGGTGCGCAGGTGAACGTCTACGTCGATGGCAAGCTGGTGGGCACCACGAGCGCCGGCAGTGATGGGTCGTGGTGCTTCGACCTGCCCTTGATGTCTGCCGGCCAGCACCGCTCGTCGATCGGCGTGATGAACGCCAACGGCGACGAGGTCTATCGCTCACCCGAGTCGATGTTCGAGGTCGAGAAGCCCTCGGTCGACTTCGGGGGAGGCATCGGGTGCAGCTCGACGTCTCAGGCTCCGGTCGGCGTGCTGGCGTTCCTGGCGATGTTCTTCCTCGCGCGTCGTCGCCGCTCGGTGGGTGCCGTCGCGGTCGCGGCCGTGGTCGCGCTGCCGGCGCTGGCGCAGGTGCAGTCGGTCAGCAACTTCGAGCTCGAGCAGCTCCAGTTGAACCCTGGTGCGCGCGCCGGGCTCGCGGTGGGTGGCGGCGATCTCCTCGCCCCGAAGGACTGGAGGATCTCCGCGTCGCTCGGCTACCAGTACGCGCCCCTCAAGTACTTCGAGAGCGGCAGGCTCAAGGCGACGCTGGTCGACCACCGCCTGACCGCCACCCTCAACGGGGCGGCCTCGGTGCTGCCCTGGCTCGAGCTTGGCGCGACGGTGCCGGTGGTGCTGATGCAGAACGGCGAGTCGGTGCTTTCCCGCACGGGTGACATGGTGGTCTCAGGTGTGCCCACCGGCGCGGCGTTGGGAACGCCGTGGCTCCACGGTCGCATCGCGTTCTTTCAGGAGCGCACGGGGGCGCCGATCGATCTCGGCATGACCGTGATGGTCGGGTTGCCGCTCGGCTCGGGCGCTTCATTGACGCGTGAGTCGTCGATCTCGTGGCAGCTGATGCTCGGGGCAGGGCGCACGGTGGGCCCGGTGCGCTTCGCCGCTGAAGTCGGGGCGCACCTGCGCGAGCAGGTGGTGCTGGTCGAAGGCAGCGAAGCCATCGGCAGCCGGGTGCTCGCCAATGCCGGTGTGTCGACCGTGGGCGGCAAGCTGCGAGGCGAGCTGTCGTTGCGCACCTTCATGCCGCTGACGAAGCAGCCGGTGAGCGCTGAGGTGTTGCTGGGGGGGCGCTATGCCATCGGCGAGTGGGAGCTCTTCGGTCTCGCTGGCCCCGGCTTCGGCAACGCGCCCGGCACCCCCATGTTCCGGGCCGTGCTCGGGGCGTCGTTCGGTGGTCAGGCCAGCGCGCGTTGCGGTGGCAGATCGCACCTCGCCGACGAGTGCCCGGAGCTCGACTTCGACGGCGACGGGCTGGCGAACGCCGACGATGCGTGCCCGACCGATCACGCGGTGACTTCGAACGGCTGCGTGACGATCGCGCCGACCCTTTCGGAGCTCCCTCCCGTCGAGGAAGCGGTCCTCACCGAAGAAGGGGGCGACGAGCCTCCGCCCCCGGCAGAAGAGGTGCCCGCGCTCGCGACGCTCGCGGCCGGTCGCATCGAGCTCAAAGGGACCGTGTACTTCGACAGCGCGAAGGCCGTGCTGCAGGCTCGCTCGTTCCCCTTGCTTGAAGAAGTCGCCGCGCTGATGAAGGCGCACCCTGAGGTGAAGAAGATCACCATCGAGGGGCACACCGACGGTCGTGGCGACGCGGCCTTCAACCTGAAGCTCTCGTCCGATCGCGCCGCAGCGGTGAAGACCTGGCTGGTGAACGCTGGCATCGACGCCGAGCGGCTCGACTCGAAGGGCTACGGGCTGACGAAGCCCATCGCCGACAACGCCACGCTCGAGGGCCGCGAGAGGAACCGCCGGGTCGAGTTCATCGTGATGGAATGAAACACCACGGCCCGCGCTGCTCGCTGAAGAGCAGGGCGGGCCGCGGGCACTGCGCGAAGGGCAGCGGTTACTGCGAGAAGCCTTCGAGCATGTAGTGCGCCTCGATGCGCTTGAGCGCGAGCACCATCGCGGCGCAGCGCGTGTCGACCGTCTTGCCGATGCAGTAGTTGCGGCTGTCGTGCATGTCGGTGCGACGCGGCGTGTTGCGCGAGATGTCGCGGATGATGCGGTAGTTCTTCTTGAGCGCGAACTCGAGCTTGGCGTCGACGTCTTTCTCGGTCCACGACTCCATGCGCTTGTTCTGGATCCACTCGTAATACGAGACGGTCACACCGCCGGCGTTGCAGATGATGTCGGGGATGATGTCGATCTTGCGCTTCTCGAGCACCCGATCGGCCTCGGGGGTGGTCGGGCCGTTCGCGCCTTCCGCGATCAGCTTCACCTTCATCTTCTCGGCGATCTCCGCGTTGATCTCGCCACCGAGCGCTGCAGGCACCGCGATGTCGGCCTGCACTTCCCAGAAGTCGGCCTTCGAGATCACCTGCGCGCCGGGGAAGCCCGCCACCGAGCGCTTCAAGTTCTTCGGGTTCTCGTTGACGTACCGCATGAGCTCGCCGGCATCGATGCCGTTCATGTTCATGATCGTGCCGTCGGCGTCGTTCACCGCGACGAGCTTGGCGCCCATGTTCTGCAGAATCAGCGCGCCCCACGAGCCCACGTTGCCGAAGCCCTGCACGATGAAGGTCTTGCCCTTCAGCGTCTCGCCCTTCTCGGCGTAGTAGTCCTCGATGGTGTACGCGACGCCCTGGCCGGTGGCCTTGGTTCGGCCTTCCGAGCCGCCGATGCGCACGTCTTTGCCGGTGATCACGCCGCGCTGGTTGTGCCGCTCGCGCTCGCCGTCCGAGAACTGGCGGAGGAAGAGCGCCATGATCTCGGAGTTGGTGCCGACGTCGGGCGCCGGGATGTCGATGTTCGGGCCGACCAGCTGCTTCAACTTGTACATGAAGCGCAGCGAGATCTGCTGGAGCTCTTCCTTGCCGAACTGGCGCGGGTCGAGCTGGATGCCGCCCTTGCCGCCGCCGAAGGGCACGTCGGCGATCGCGGTCTTCCAGGTCATCTCGGCCGCGAGCGCCTTGAAGAGGTCGAGCGAGACGTCGCGGTGGTACCGGATGCCGCCCTTGTACGGGCCGCGCGCCTGGTTGTGCTGCACGCGGTACGCCTTGAAGCGCTGAATGTCGCCGGGGATCAGCTTGTAGACCTGGTTGTCGTCGAGCCGCAGGTGACCGTTCTTGATCTGCACGTCAGAGCCGAGCAGCGCCTTGCCGTTCAAGATGATCTTGCCGTCGAACAGCCGCTCGAGACCGTGAGAGTCGCGCACCTTGGTGGCGCTCAGATCGGCGAAGCCCTTCGCCTCGTCGGCGCCCACCGGCACCAGGCGATCCTTCAGCTTCGAGGTGACGTAGAAGATGTGCTCGTAGTCGGGTTCCTCGAGCTCGAGGCGCACGCGGCTGTCGAGGTTCATCGCGTCGGCTGCGCGATGAAAGATCTCCATCGCTTCGGTGTAGACGGTCTTGGTCGGCTGCTTGGCCGGCGCCCGCATGAAAGTTTCTTCAGCCATGGGATTCCTTTGGGTTCCTTCGTCGACGGCTTGTCGCGAAGCGCGGGCACCTTACGCAGCGAAGGTTTCACGAAAAGGAAAAAGGGACGGCACGCTGCGTCACGACGCTGCGTCATTTTTGCTCGGAAATCAGGGCTGAAAAAGCAAACGCCCCGGCGCTCACGAGGAGGGCCGGGGCGATTCTCGAGAGCCGACACCCAGGATTGAACTGGGGACCTACTGATTACGAATCAGTTGCTCTGCCGCTGAGCTATGTCGGCGAGACGCGGGCGGAGTACCAACAGTCGATGATGACGTCAAAGGGGAAAGCGCCCTGACGAGCGCTCACCGCACCCGGTTCAAGAACACGCGGCTCTTCGTTGAATCGCCCCCAGAAGAAACGGTGATCACCACGTCGAGATCGCGGTCTCCGTCGACGTCACCGACCGCGAGTGACGGGGTGCCCGACATCATCGCGACGCGGGTCTCGGTGAACACGAAGCTGCCCCGGTTGCGGCGCACCACGAAAGCGTCGCCCTGCGTCCAGAGGAGATCGGCCTGACCGTCTCCATCGACGTCGAGCACGCGCAATTCGGTGATGGCGGTGCTCGAGAAGGTGGTGCGCATCGCGAAGCCATTGCCGGTGTTCTCGAGAACGATCACCGACCCCAGCCCGCCGCGATCCACGATCGCCAGATCGAGATCTCCATCGCCGTCGAGGTCAGTCGAGCCAGCGAGCCGCGGGTCGTTGGGCAGCGCCGCCACCCCGGCGTCGGCGAAGTGCACCGAGGGGGTCGCGTCGAACCACCACACCTCGGCGCCCGCCCGCGTCCACCCCGTGGCCGAGGGAGTGGCCCGCGCCGTCACGCCCGAGCCCCGCACCTCGAGGATCGACGCGCAGCCGACGGCGGTGACCGAGCTGCTCGCGCTGCCGTTGGTGGGGAGGAACGTCGCCGTCGGGCAGCCCGCGTCGACGGTCTGCAGCCCGTAGGTCGCGCCCTGGTTCACCAGGAAATCGAAGCTGCCATCGGCGTTGAGGGCCACTGCGTCGAGCGTGGAGTCGCCGTTCACGTCGACGATCTCGACCTGCCTCGGGTCGCGGAGGAACGAGAGCTTCCGGCTCGCCGTGCCGTCGAAGCCCCGCGCCATCGTCCAGGGGATGATCTCGAGCCGCGCCAGCGACGGCACCGCCATCACCAGATCGCCTGGGCCTGCGGGCGAGAAGTCACCAATCGCCGCCGGCCCACCCTTGGCCATGTCCAGCTCGGGGCCCGCTTCGAAGGCCTGCATCACGCAGTGGCTGACGTCGACGGTGCAGGTCGCGGTGCACGCGTTGAAGCCCCACGCAGTGCAGGGCATCACGCCCAGCGTGCCGTCGCAGCTCTCGCCGAGATCGAGCACGCCGTTGCCACACCGCTTCACGCACAGCGTCGTGTCGTACGTGCAGGTCGAGCTGCAGAGAATGCGCCCCATGTCGAAGCCCTTCGACTGGCAGGTCCCCGTGCCTTGATCCGACCCGTCACAGTCTTCGCCCTCTTGAATGACGCCGTCACCACACTCTGGAGGGGGAGGCGGCAGCGGCATGTCGATGATCATCGTCCGCGGATCGCGGCAGGCGAGGGTGATCACCACGAGCAGAGCGAAGGACCAGGAGAGCCGCACGAGGGCGCCGGTATACCGCGCGGCAGTCGTGCTACGAAACGTGCGCGCGCATGTCGTCGTCGAAACCGCCCCCCCAGTGCCCGAGCTGCAAGGTCGAAGTCGGCCTTCGCCCGGCGAACGCGCACTTCCCCTTCTGCAGCGATCGCTGCCGGTTGATCGATCTCGGCAAGTGGCTCGGCGGCGAGTACCGGATCCCGCAGCGCCCCGAAGAAGACGAAGACGGGGAACTGCCGCCTCCGCTCGAGACGGAATGAGCCTCTACGTCACCGGAGGGGTCGCCGTGGCCTACGCAGCGGGGGTCGTCGCCGCCCACCGCATGACCGTCGCCCGGCGTCGCGCCTCTGCGAGCGGGTACCCGACCCTGGCGTGGCTGGACTGGGACTCGCTGCTGCACGGCGTGTTGCCCTCGAGCACTCCCGTGGCTGACCCCGAGGGCCCACCGCTGAAGGTGCCCGAAGGCGGCCCGGCACCGATCGTGTTGCACCACGCCCGCTCTCGCGAAGTCGAGCTGCTGCAAGCCCTCGTGGCCGGCGCGCCAGTGCAGGCCGAGGCCTTCGTCGAGGCGAACTTCAGCGGCGGCGAGGCGCGGTGGCTGGGCATGCTCTCGTGGATCCGCGAAGAGCCGACCCGCATTCTCGAAGAGCTCGAGTCGCGCACCCCCAACAGCGCCGCTGAGGCCTATCTGCGCGAATGGCTCGTGTTGCAGCACCAGGTGACGCCGCTCAACCTCGAGCTGATGACCTTCTCGAGCAAGCTGCGCATCAACCGGGCGCTCCGGCGCTTCGGCGAGAACGCGGCGCTCTGCTTCATTCGCGCGCGCGCCAGCTCGCTGCTCGGGTTCACCCAGACCGTGCTCGATGACCTTGCACGCGCAGTGTATTTTTCCAGAGAGGCGCCTTTCTACCTCGAGGCCGTGACGCAGATGCCGTTCGTCGAAGAGTCGCGGCCCGCGTTGTACCGGGCCTGCCGCGACGCGATGGCGCGGAGCACCGAACGAGAAAATTGACTCTGGTGCGGCCGCGCGATCGGTGAGAATCACGTGCCTCGATGGCCGAGACGTTGCTGCTCTGGTTCAACCGCTTCACCGACGAACCGGCGAAGGTCCGCACGCGCCTCGCGGGTCGCCCCGTGCTCGTCTACGAGCCGCCCGAAACCGAGAGCGCTGAGGGTGATGACGAAGACGACGACTACCAGCTGCGCACGCAGTCGGGCCTGTCGGTGCCGTCGATCGGCGGCGGCGAGCCGATGGCGGTGGTGATCGAAAAGACGAAGGACAACGCGTTTCAGCGCCGCATCACCATCGGCCGCACCGCGAACAACGACATCGTGCTCGACGACGCCTCGGTGAGCCGCTTCCACGCGTGGCTCGAGTTTCTCAACGAGGAATGGGTGATCTGCGACGCGGGCTCGCGCAACGGGTCGACGGTCAGCGGCAAGAAGATCGCGCCCAGGGCCCCGACGACGCTCAGCAACGGGCTGCCGGTGCGCATCGGTGCGCTTCAGCTGACGTACTACACGGCACAGGGCTTCCTCGACATGCTCCACCGCCGCGCGACGGAGTGACGTTCGCTGGCTCATGTCGCCCGTTTCGCCTTGTGAGGCTGTGACCGGTTCACTACTGTCGCTCTCACTTTTCCAAGGGAAATCTCGGTGCTCACCACTGAAGCGCACGGCAAGACCGACGTTGGCCGTAAACGCCAACACAACGAAGACGCCATGCTGGTCGACCCGGCGCTCGGGCTCTACATCGTCGCCGACGGCATGGGCGGTCACGCGGCCGGCGAGGTCGCCAGCGCCCGCGCCGTCGAAGTGGTGAAGCAGCACCTGCTGACCAATCGCTCGATCTTGAAGGAGCTCGCGAAGGACGCGAACCAGACCAACCGCGCGGCCGCCGCCAGCCTCGTCGAAGTCGCCGTTCAGCGCGCCTGCGCCGACATCTACAAGACCGCCACCACCGACGCCTCGAAGCGCGGCATGGGCACCACCTTCGTGTGCATGGCCCTCGCGGGCGCGAAGGGCGTCATCGGGCACGTCGGCGACAGCCGCGTGTACCTGGTGCGCAACGGGCAGTGCCACCGCCTGACCGAAGATCACACGCTCATCTCGGCGCAGTTGAAGGCCGGTACGATCACCAAAGAGCAGGCGGCCACCAGCCAGTACCGCAACGTCATCACCCGCGCGGTCGGCATTCAGGAATCGGTGCAGGTCGACACGTTGATCGTCGACGCGGTGCCGGGCGACACCTTCGTGCTCTGCTCCGACGGTCTGCACGGCTACCTGAGCGACGACGAGGTCGCGAGCGTGGTGGCCTCGGCGCCGTTGACCGAGCTGCCCGAGCGGTTCATCGCGCTGGCCAACGAGCGCGGCGGCAAAGACAACATCACCACCGTGGTCATCGGCTGCTCTGGCGACCCTGCGACGGCGACCGAAGAAGTCGCTGAAGCGCAGAGCCGCATGGAAGCGCTCAAGAAGATCCCGCTCTTCCGCCACCTCACCTACAAAGAGCAGACGGCCGTGTTGTCGACCGCGAGCACGCGCACGTTCCCCGCGGGCCGCGAGATCGTCACCGAGGGCCAGCCGGGTGAAGAGCTGTTCGTCGTCATTCGCGGCCGCGTCAGCGTCGAGAAGGCCGGCGTCGAGATCGCCGAGCTGCGCGCCGGTGGTCACTTCGGCGAGATGGGCCTCATTGACAACGCGCCCCGGTCGGCGACCGTTCGCGCCATCGAGCCCACGCGCACGATGGTGATCAGCCGCGGCGATCTGATGGGCCTGATGAAGCGCGAGTCGATCCTCGCGGTGAAGCTGCTGTGGAGCTTCGTGCAGGTGCTGTCCGATCGTCTGCGTGAGACGAACTCCGAGCTGTCAGAGGCCCGACAGGAACTCGCGGCAGCCCAGGCCATTCAGCCGTTCGCCGAAGAGTGATCGGCTCGAAAGGGGCCCCATGAAGCGGTTGATGTGCATCGCGCTCGCGATGTGTCCCGTTCTCGTGCGCGCCGATGTCTTCAACCTCTACGGCTTCGGCCCGCGCGCAGCGGCAATGGGCGGCGCGATGACAGCCGAGGCGAACGATTACACCGCCGTCTTCTACAACCCGGCGCTGCTCGTCGACCGGAAGGACGTCAATTTCGGCGCTGCGTTCCAGTTCTACAGAATGGTTCCAACCGTTCAGTCGAAGGACCTCGCGAAGGATCTCGACTGCACGAACTGCACGCCGCCTGATGCTGTCGGTACTTCCGTGGGCCTGTTGTTCCCTCTGGGCGGAAAAGTGAAAAACCACCTCGCGTTCGGTCTCGGGGTGTACCTGCCGACCTCGGTGCTCTTGCGGCTCAATGCGCCCTCGAGCAACAACCCGTACTGGTATCGCTTTCACGGAAATCCAGAGCGGCTGCAGCTTCACCTTGGCGCCGGAATCAAGATCGTGGAGTGGCTGAAGGTTGGTCTCGGGCTCGAAGTGCTCGCCGATCTCATCGGCGACGAGGCGAACGTCGGCGTCGATCTCTTCAGCAAGCAGGTGAAGCGGGGCGACATCAACGCGTCCCTCGCCACGCGCGTGGGGCCGGTGTTCTCGCTGCACGTCTCGCCCATCAAGCGCCTCCGCATCGGCGCCACGTTCCGCTGGGAGATGCGCCTCAACTACCAGATCCCCGCCAAGGTCGACCTCGAGGGCATCGGCACCCTGGGCTTCGTGATCAACGGCGTCGCCCACTTCACGCCCCACACGCTGGCGTTCGGCGCGGCCTTCGACGTGCTCGAGAACCTCACCATCGCGCTCGACGGCGAATGGCAGAACTGGAGCAACGCGCCCTCACCGTACGTGGGCATCACCATCGATCTCTCGGGTGCGACGCTCGAGGCGCTCGGCCTCGGCAGCGCGCTCGACGTCACCTCGGCGAAGCAACGGCCGGGCTTTTCAGACACGTTTGGCGGGCGGCTCGGCGCCGAGTACCGCATCAGCGAGCGCTTCGCGGCGCGCCTGGGCAGCTTCGTGCGGCCCACGCCCGTGCCGAAGCAGGACACGCAGGGCACCAACCTGCTCGACAGCATGGCCGTCGGCGTCACGGGTGGCGTTGGCTTCAACTTCCCCGACCCCCTGGAGATCTTCCAGCACCCCATTCAGATCGACGTGGCGGGTCAGGCGCAGTTCCTGCTCGCGCGCGAGGCGAACAAGGAAGCGGTCGATACACAGGCGAGCTACGCGTACTCCGCCAACGTGTATGGCGTGACCGCAGCCATTCGCTACGACTTCTGAGTCGTTCTCTTGGGAACAGCCCGGTCGGCTCAGGTGTCCTTCTGCTCGTCGGAGTAGCGTGAGGAATCATGCGCCGTTGGTGGTTGGTCGCAATCGCAGTCATCGCGTTGATCGCCGGCGCCCTCGCGTTCTGGCCCCGGCCGGTCGAGCCGATCGTCGACGCGCCAGCGAGTGACTCGCGCGAGTTCAAGGCCGTCGACGTGCGCGCGTCGGGCACACAGCAGGCCTTCACGCTCACCGGCGTCGTGAGAGACCCGACCGGCAAGCCCATCGCCAACGCCGAGGTGTTTCTCGCCGCGTCGTCGCAGGTGAGCCTCACCTCGGTTCGCTGCGGCCTCTGCAACGAGTGGCTGCTGAGCTGTCACGCCCACGAGACGGCGCGCACCGTGGCGTCGTTGCTCGAGCGCAAGCAGGGCGAGCTGGCGCCTGCGTTGACGACGAGCAGTGACGCCGAGGGCAAGTTCCGCTTCGAGCAGCTCTCCGGCATCAGCTTTACGGTGTGGGGGCGAGCGAGCGGCTTTGGGTTCGGCATCAAGGATCGCGCCGCCCCCGGAGATCCCGTCGAGCTCTTTCTCCCGTTGCCGCGCATGCTGCAGGGCCAGGTGCGCGACGAGACCGGGCAGCCGCTGAGCGGCGCGTCGGTGCGCGTCACGTCACGCCGGCTGGCGCAGGTGCGCGAGGTGAAGTCCGAGCTCGATGGGCGCTTCCAGGTGAGCGAGCTCGGCGAAGGCCCCTTCGCGGTGAGCGCCACGGCGGCAGGTCGGCTGCCCGTGCTCGAAGACGAGGCCGAGGCGGGCGGCATTCCGCTGCAGCTCACGCTCGCGACGCCGCGTCGGCTCGAGGTGCGGGTGCTGCGCGACGACAAGCCGGTCGACGCCGTGCTGACGCTGCAGGGCGAGCACCTCACGCGAAGGCTCGAGGTGAAGGGCGGCTTTCTGGGCCTCGACGCGCTGTACCCGGGCGAGCTGTTCGCGACGGCCGTGGCGGGCGAGCTCAGCTCGGTGCCTACGCGCGTCACCCTCGCCGCGACGGTGACGCAGCTGACGCTGACCCTCGACCGCGCGGGCACCATCGCGGTCACCGTGCTCGATGAAGCGAGCCAGCCCGTCCCGAAGCCCACGGTCGAGTTGCTCACGCGCGGCGGGGAGTCGGTGACCAGGCGCGTGCTGCAGACCGGCGAGCTCGCGGTGCTGGGGCCGCTCGGCGTGGGCGAGTACCAACTGCGCGCGAGCGCCGCGGGCTACCAGTCGGCGACCGTGCCAGTGCAGCTGAAGGCCGGCGAGACGCCCATCGAGCTGACCCTCACACGCGGCACGATCATCTCGGGGCGCGTGGTCGACGAGTACGGTCGACCGGCAGCCGGGGTGTCGGTGCTGGTGACGCCGATGGGCGACTCCTTCCTCGCCGATGCCGAAGGGAAGTTCATCGCCACCGTGCCGTCGCCCGGCTTGTACGAGCTGCACGCCCACCACAGCGACTGGGGCGGGGTGGATCTCAAGGTCACTGCGCCCAAAGAAGACGTCGAGCTGCAGCTCGAGCCGCGCGGGGGAGCGCAGATCACCGTCATCGCCGAGGGCCGTCGCGTCGAGGGCGCGTCCGTCACGCTGTTCCACGCGCAGGGCAACTTCCGCAATGATCGCAACTCGGGCGCCGACGGCGTGGTGCTGATGCGCGGCATGCCGAGCGACACGTACACCGCGGTCGCCAGCCACCCCGACTACCTGAGCTCCGAGCGCGTGCAGGTCACTCTGCGTGACGGCGACCTGCAGCGACTGACGCTCGAGCTCAAGACGGGCGGCGCCATCGAGGGCGTGGTGGTCGACAACATGGGCGTGCCCGTCAACGGCATTCCGGTGGCGACCAGCCCGCGCGCGACCGAGCCGACGACCACCGACGCGCAGGGGCACTTTCGCATCGCCCCGTTGCGGCCGGCCGGCACCTACTTCGTGAAGGCGTCTCAGCGTGGCTACGAGCAGGTCGATCGCGTGAGCGCGAAGGTCGGCGGCGAGCCGGTGCGGATCGTGGTGAACCGTTTGTCGATCTTCCGCGGCCGCGTGCTGGGCGACGGGCAGCCGCTCAAGAACTTCCGCGTCGACGAGCACGAGGTCACGTCGACCGATGGGCGCTTCGAGCTGCCGCTCCCCGCGACGCAGGAGACGGTCATCGTCGCCATCGAGGCGCCTGGCTACGAGCCCATGATGGCGTCGCGTCCGAAGACGCCCGATCTCGGCGACTTCGACTTGAAGCGCGCTGAGCTGGTGACGGGCGTGGTGCGCGACGCGAGCGGGCAGGGCGTCGCCGACGCGGTGGTGACCTGCGAGGCGTGTGAGCAGTCGGTGCTCAGCGACGCGTCGGGCAAGTTCACCATCGGGAAACCGCCCTTCCAGCGCGAGTTCACGCTGCTCGCGAAGAAGGGCCGCCGCACGGGCTCGAAGGCGGTGACCAGCCGCGCACTGCAGGGCGTCGAGCTCACCCTGTCACCGGGTGTCAAGCTGAGCGGCATCGCGTTTCTCCCCTCCGGTCAGCTCGCGGCCGGCGTGGAGATCGCAGGCATCAACATCGACCGCGGCGAGAACGTGAGCGTGGTGACCAACGAGAAGGGCACCTACGAGCTCGAGCTCTCTCCAGGCACCTACCGCTTCATGCTGGTGCTCTCACCTGGCGTCGCGCAGTCGGAAGATCCTCCGGCGGTGATGACCACCATCTCAGGAGATACGCGGCTCAACTTCGGGCCGGTGCCGGGCGAAGGCACGCTCACCGTTCGCGTCGCGCCGCGGGAGGGGTATGCGCTGTGGCTGGTGCGAGGCGATCTCCCGTCGGTCGGCAACCCGCCGATGGAGTTGTTGCACGCCGCGTATGCCCAGCTCGTCTACCAGCCGCACACCGAGCGCGTGGTGCTCGGGGCGCTGGCACCGGGTCGCTACACGCTGGTCTGGTCGAGCTTCCACGCGGCGGTGCAGGGGGGCCCCGTGGTCGTTCCCGTTCAGGTGCCCGCTTCGGGCGAAGTGTCGTTGGTGAGATGACATGCGCGCTGCGTTGCTCGCCATTGCCGTGGTGATCGCCGCGACCGGCGGCGTGCTGTGGTGGCTGCTGCGTGAACCCTCCGTGGTGACGACCGGGCCCACGACGTCACCGACCGTCGACCCGAGCGCCGAATTTCGCCGCATCTGGCACGAGGACTCAGCCGACGCCGGTGTGGGTCGGGTGTCGGGCCGTGTCATGCTCGACGCAGAGCGCCCGGCTGCAGGCGCGCGTGTGCGAGTCTTCGATCACGTGCCCGAGGTGATGGAGCTCGAGTGCGGTGTGTGTGAGTCAACCGTGGTCTCGTGTGGTGACCCGTTGACGGTGAAGCAGGTCATCGACGGGATTCGAGGCCAGCGCTTTCGAGTTCCGACGCTCCTCGCTGAGACGACCGCGGACGAGAAGGGCGCCTTCACCTTCGAAGGCATTCCGCTCGACGCACGACTCGTTGCGACGCTGGGCGAACGTTCATGTCAGGACAGCGTCTCGGCATCGCCGGAGGAGTCCATCTGGATGCTCAGCGAGCCGCTCTCGCGCGAGTTGATCATCGCCGACGCCACCAACTCGCCCATCAGCGGGGCCCAGGTCTTCGTGTACGAGCCCTGGGAAGGTCGCCTCGCCGAGCGCGCGGCCGATGCGCACGGTCAGCTGAAGGTGTCGTCGCTCGACTGGGATACGTTCGTCTTCACCGAGGCCGAGGGAATGATGCCCGCCGGTGCGCTGCTGGCCGAGTCGAGCGAGCTGGTGCTCGCCGCGCCGCGCACGTTGATCGTTCACACCCTCATGGGCGGCCAACCGATCGAGGCCGACGTCTCGCTGACCCTGCACCGGCAGGATCGTGTGCTCCGCGCCAAAGCCGGGGTGCTGCGCATCGAACAGCTCCCGGTGGGGTACTTGAACCTGAAGGCAAGCGCTGAGGGGCTCGCCGCGGCCGAGCAGACGATCGATCTGGTCGAGCCCGTCACCGAGGTCACCTTCGAGCTGCGGCGGGGCGCAAAGGTGCTGGTCACCGTCATCGCTGAGACGGGGGAGCCCTTCGACCTGGTGACTGCGTCGCTGTCGGCGACCGAACTCGAGAGTCGCTTTCAGGCTGAGAACGGCGCGATTCTCGAGTCGGCGCTGGTCCCCGAAGGCGAATACACGCTCTCGGTTGATGTCGAGGGCATGGTCGGCGTGAAGCGTCAGCTCGATCTGCACCCGGGTGAGAACACGCTCGAGCTCGTGATGCGGCCGGCGCCGAAGCTCACGGGGCGTGTCCTGATGCCCGACGGGAAGCCGGCCGGGCAGGTGCGCATCGGAGCCTTCGAGGGCGACGAGGAGGTCGCCACCGAGTTCACCGAAGAGGGTCAGTTCACGTTCGAGCTGCAGTACCCGGGAACCTTCAAGCTGGTGGCCAGGAGTCTTCGCGATGGTGTCGGCGAGCTCGAGGTGAAAGTGCCCGGCCCTCCCGTGACGCTGACGCTCAACCCGCGCGGCGTGCTCGAGGTCGAGCTGTTCGACGTGAACGGCGAGCCGCTGCCAGCGAACTTGCTCGTGCGGCCCCGCGACCCGACGCAGCGCGTGAGCTGGGTGAGCTCCGAGGAAGACACGAAGTGGGTGGGGCGCCTCGCTGGCCTCAAGGGCGGCACCTACACGCTCGAGCACGAGCTCCCCCAGCGGATGCCCATCAAACGCGACGTCGACATCGTCGAGGGCAAGGTCACGCGCGTCACGCTCAAGGCCGACAAGGGCGTCTCGGTGAGCGGCAAGGTGCTCGACGTCGAAGGCAAGCCCGTCGACGACGCGATGGTGATGATGGCCCAGCGCGGCGAGCCGGCGACCAGCGACGCTTTGGGCAACTTCGAACGCGAGGGCCTCGCCGCGGGTGAGATCGAGCTCTGGGCGGTGCACCCCAACAGGGCTGAGACGAAGCACCTGAAGGTCACGGCACCGGCGCGCGACGTGGTGCTCCAGTTCTCCGCGACGCCGTGGGTGTCGGGTCGGGTGGTCGACAAGCACGGCAAGCCGATCACGTCGTTCGTCGCCAACCTCGAGAAGGTCACCGCGGCCGACGGGCGCTTCAAGGTGCAGGCGCCGAGCAAGTCGCTCGATGTCGAGGCCGAGGGCTACACCTCGCACTGCCTCACCGTGGCCGAGGGTGAGGTCGGTGACGTGGTGCTGACGCAGGCCGACTTCATCGAAGGCGACGTGGTCGACACCGAGGGCAAGCCGGTGGGCGGGGCCACGGTGATGACGTCGTTCGGTCAAAGTGAGGTCGTCACCGATGCGCGGGGGCGGTTCAAGATCGAGCTCGTCCTCCCCGACGAGATGACGGAGTTGAACGCTGCGCGCGGTGCGTTCTCGGCTCGTGCCCCCGTGAAGATCGGCAGCCCGGCCCACCTCGTGATGCGCAAGGGCACGCTGGTGCTGGGCCGCGTGGTCGACGCGAGCGGCAAGGGCGTCACCACCCTCGTGATGGCGACCAGCAAATCGACGCCGCGGCCGGTAGAGATTCAGACCGACGCGCAGGGCACCTTTCAGCTCGAGCTCGCGCGCGGGATCTGGCTGTTCTCTTCGCGCTCGTTCCGCACGGCGCGGGCGGTCGAGGTGACGGGAGATCGTCTCGAGGTGACCATCGGCGAAGACAGCAGCGCGTGCGGCGCCGTGCTCCTCGCTGACAAGCCAATCGAGGCGGTGTGGGTGCTGTCGCGGCCGCCGACGAAAGACGAGGGACCGTGGGACGTGTCGTCCAGCGTCGCTGGCTCCTTCGAGCTGTCGCTCTCCACCTCGTCGATGAACGTGCCGCTGCGTGGCATCCCGTGTGGCAGGTACGAGATCGCGGTGGCGATCGAGAACCTGGTGAGCAGCCTGTCGGTCGACTTGAGGCAGCCCGGGCAGCAGGTGAAGATGCCGTTCCCGCTCGCGGGGGTCGCCGCCGAGGAGGCCGAACCAACGGCTCCGACAACCCAGCCCTGACGTGCTACGGACGACGGCGTGAATCCGCTCCAGGGCAAGCGAATCGCGGTGGGCGTCGGCGGTGGCATCGCCGCGTACAAGGCAGGCGATTTCGTCAGGGAACTTCGTCGTCAGGGCGCCACGGTGCGCGTGGCGATGACGAAGGGCGCGCAGGAATTCATCACCCCGTTGACGATGCAGAGCCTCTCGGGCGACTCGGTGCTCACCGACGTCTTCGACCCCGCGCAGGACGAGCGCTTTGGGCACCTGCACCTGTCGCGGTGGGCCGACGCCTGGGTGGTGCTGCCTGCGACCGCCGATCTCCTCGCGCGCATCGCGGCGGGCATGGCGAACGACGCGGTGACGACCTCGCTCATTGCGTTTCGGGGGCCGGTGCTGCTCGCGCCCGCGATGAACACCGCGATGTGGGATCACCCGGCGACGCAGCGGAACCTGAAGGTGCTGCGTGAGACGCCGCGCACGTCTTTCGTCGGGCCCAACGCCGGGCCGCTGGCCGATGGCGACGTGGGCATGGGGCGCCTCGCCGAGCTGACCGAGCTGATCGCCGCGACGAAGTCGCTTTTCGATGGCGCGCCACTGACAGGCAAGCGCGTGCTCATCACCGCGGGGCCGACGCGCGAGTCGATGGACCCGGTGCGCTTCATCTCGAACCCCTCGACGGGGAAGATGGGGCTCGCGATCGCCGAGGTGGCGCGGGCGCGCGGCGCTGAGGTGACGGTGGTGCTCGGGCCCGTGGGAGATCTGGGCGCAGTGCCGTTCGACGTGGTGCGCGTGACGACCGCCGACCAGATGCTCGCCGAGGTGATGAAGCGTGTCGGCGCCTGCGACGTCTTCGTGGCCACCGCCGCCGTGAGCGACTGGAAGCCGCAGACGGTGTCGACGCAGAAGACCAAGAAGGCCGATGGGCCCGAGACGCTGACGCTGGTGCGAACGCCCGACGTGTTGAAGACCGCGTCCGAACACGTGCACGCCCAGCCGAAGCGACCGGTGCTGGTGGGCTTCGCGGCTGAGACGAACGACGTGATCGCGTACGCGAAAGGCAAGCTCGAGAAGAAGAAGCTCGACTTCATCGTCGCCAACGACGTCTCTGCGGTGGGCGCGGGCTTCGGCACCGACACCAACGCCGTCACGATCCTCGGGGCTGATGGTTCGTCAACGACTTCGCAGGGCACCAAGCGTGACGTCGCCGCCCGCCTCTGGGACGTCGTAGCCCCCCCCGTGACCGGTCGATAAGGTCCCCGCGAAATGGCCGACGAGCTCTCAGACATCGCCCTCGAACTGCGGCGCCACCTGGCGTGGCAGGAAAGCGATGGCACGCGCACGCTGCTGCGCACCCCGGGAATGCAGGTGCTGGCCGAGCCCGCGCCTCGACCCGCGGAGGCCGCTCCCGCGCCTCAACGCGCGCCTGCTCCGAAGGTCGCCGTCGCCACCCCGGCCGTCGCCGTCGCGACGCCGAAGGGCACCACGCTCGAAGAGATCCGCACCGAGCTGGGCGCCTGCGAGCGCTGCAAGCTGTGCAAGGGCCGCAAGCAGATCGTCTTCGGGTCGGGCAACCCGCGCGCCGAGCTGGTGTTCGTCGGTGAAGGCCCGGGCGAAGAAGAAGACAAGCAGGGCATTCCGTTCGTGGGGGCCGCGGGCCAGCTCCTCACCAGGATGATCGAGGCGATGAAGTTCTCGCGCGACGACGTCTACATCTGCAACGTCGTGAAGTGCCGCCCGCCAGGCAACCGCAACCCCGAGCCTGACGAGATCGAGCAGTGCGAGCCGTTCTTGAAGGCGCAGCTCGCGGTGATCAAACCGAAGGTCATCGTCGCGCTCGGCAAGTTCGCAGCGCACACGTTGCTGCGCGTCGACACGCCCATCACGCGGCTGCGCGGCCAGTGGCGAAGCTACGAGGGCATCGAGCTGATGCCGACCTACCACCCGGCGTACCTGCTCCGTCAGCCTGACGAGAAGAAGAAGGCGTGGATGGATCTGCAGGAAGTCATGAAGAAGCTCGGGAAGAAATCATGAAGGGCACGATTCAGATCCACCAGGTCTTCTGCGGTTCACTCGAAGGCAACCCGCTCGGCGACTCGAGTACGCGCACGGTGCCGGTCTACCTGCCGCCGGGCCACGGCGAGGGCGATCGCCGCTACCCGGTGATCTACTTTCTGCACGGCTTCACCGGCTCGGGCATGCAGTGGCTCAACGTCTCGCCCTTCACGCGCAACGTGCCCGAGCGGCTCGACGCGTTGATCGCCGACGGCCGCATTCCCCCGACCATCGGCGTGTTCATCGACGGGTGGAGCTCGCTGGGCGGCTCTCAGTGGATCAACTCCGAGGGTATCGGCCGCTACCGTGACCTCGTGGCGCGCGACATGGTGGGCTGGGTCGATCGCACCTTCAAGACCGTCGCGAAGGGCGGGGCGCGGGCGTTGGTCGGCAAGAGCAGTGGTGGCTACGGCGCGCTGGTGATCAGCCGCTTCCACCCCGACACCTTCCAGCATGTGGGCGTGCACAGCGGCGACGCGGGCTTCGAGTACGCGTACTTGAACGAGGTGCCGCAGGCGGCCAGCGGGCTGCTCAAGGCGGGCGGCGTCGAGGCCTGGTTCCGCGACTTCACCGCGCGCGCTCAGGCCACCAAAATGCGCGGTGACGATCACGCGGTGATCAACATCCTCGCGATGAGCGCCGCTTACTCGCCGAAGAAGACCGAGCCGCTGGGTCTCGAGCTGCCCATCGAGCTGCCGTCAGGTCGCCTGCGCATCGACGTGTGGAACCGGTGGCTCGTTCATGATCCCGTTCGTTTCGTCCCCAAACACCTCGATGCGTACCGCAAGCTCAAGAGCCTCTTCATCGACTGCGGCTCTCGCGACGAGTTCAACCTGCGCTGGGGCGCGCGGCTGATCAGCGACGAGTTCAAGGCCGCGAACATCGAACACGTGCACGAGGAGTTCGAAGACGGGCACATGGGCGTCAACTACCGCTTCGAACGATCGATCGGCTGGCTCGGCATTCGTCTCGAGCAGCCGCAGTGAGGACCTGAACATGAAGCAGTTGGTGAAGTCGGTGATCGACGCGACCCTCGTGTCGCTCAAGTCGAAGGGTTTGATCTCGTTCGACGCGATCCCGCAATACAACGTCGAGATTCCGAAGAGCGCCGATCACGGCGACTGGTCGTGCAACGTCGCGATGGTGATGTCGAAGACCGTCGGCAAGAAGCCGCCCGAGCTGGCCGATCTGATCATCGCGAACCTGGCCGACGGCGATCGCATCGTCGTGAAGATCGACAAGGCGGGCCCGGGCTTCTTGAACTTGAAGCTCGCCGACAAGGTCTTCCAGTCGGTCGCGGTCGAGGTGCTGAAGCAGGGCGATGCGTTCGGGCGGCTGCCTCCGAAGTCGAGCGGCAAGAAGGTGATGGTCGAGTTCGTGTCGGCGAACCCCACCGGCCCGGTGCACATCGGCCACGCGCGGGGCGCCTTCATGGGCGACGCGATCAGCCGGCTGCTCGACGCCGCGGGCCACGACGTGACGCGGGAGTTCTACATCAACGACGCGGGCAAGCAGGTCGAGACGCTCGGTCGCACGGTGTTCAAGCGGTACCAGCAGCTGTTCGGCGCGAAGGTCGAGCTGGCCGAGGGCGAGTACCCGGCTGAGTACGTGATCGACATCGCGAAGAGCTGGAAGAACGAGGTGGGTGACTCGTTCCTCCAGAAGCCCGAGAGCGAGTGGCTGGCTGCGGCGATCGCGGTCGGCATTCGGGAAAACCTGAAGGCGATCAAGTCGACGCTGGCGATGGCGAACATCAGCCACGACGTGTTCTTCAGCGAAGCGTCGCTGCACGACGCCGGCAAGGTGAAGAGCATCGTCGACGTCTACAAGACGCGGGGCGTCACCTACGAGGCGGCCGTCGGGCTGCGGCGCGAGAAAGGCGACAAGGTTCGGGACGCCGACTCGAAGGCGGCTCAGTACACCGAGCAGCAAAAGGGCGGAACGTTCCTGATGACCGCCACGTACAAGGAGAACGAGAAGTACGTGCTCAAAGACGAGGAGGATCGGGTGATCCTCCGGCACGACGGCACGCCGGTCTACCTGACGGCGGATCTCGCGTACCACAAGGAGAAGTTCGACCGCGGCTACGACCTGATGGTCGACGTCTTCGGCGCCGATCACGCCGGCCACGTGCCGCGCATTCAGTCGGGCATGACGCTGCTCGGCTTCGAGCAGAAGAAGCTGCAGTTCGTGCTGGTGCAGATCGTCAGCATCACGCGGGGCGGCGAGCCGGTGAAGGTGAGCAAGCGGAAGGGCACGCTGTTCGAGCTCGCCGAGTTGATCGAAGAAGCAGGCGCCGACGTGTGCCGGTTCATCTTCTTGATGAAGACGGCCAACGCGCAGTTCGAGTTCGACCTCGACGCGGTGCAGAAGCAGTCGAAGGACAATCCCGTCTTCTATTTCCAGTACGGCCACGCGCGGTGTGCGTCGATCTTGAAGAAGGCGATCGAGAAAGGTGTGCCCTTCGTCGGGCCTGCCGCGCTCACCGAGGCGCACTTGAGCCGACTGGTGCTCGCCGAAGAGCGGGAGATCTTGAAGAAGATGAGCCGGCTGACCGACGTGGTGCAGACCGCGGCAGAGAAGCTCGAGCCGCACCACGTGCTGTACTTCTGTCAGGAGCTGATCGCGGACTTCCACAGCTACTACACGAAGTACAAATCAGACCCGATCCTCAACGACGACAAGGACAAGACGCAGGGTCGGCTGGCGATGGTGGCCGCGTTGAAGCAGACGCTGCGGAGCGCCTTTGCGATCCTCGGCATCAACGCGCCCGAGCACATGGAAGCGCCGCCCGAAGAAGAGTGACCACAACCTCCCTCTCCCTGCGACGCGGGGAGAGGGTCGGGGTGAGGGGCCCAGTTCGCGCGACAGCCCCTCACCCGGCGCTGCGCGCCACCCTCTCCCCGCCTTGCAGGGAGAGGGAAATGCTACGCACGTGGTGGCAGTCGACTTCAACGCAGCGTCACACCGCGTCACCGATCGAGCGCGCCATTGTGCTCGGCGCGCACGCGGACCGGCTGAGCCTGGCGTTCCTCGGTGGCTACACGTCAGCCATCACCGTGCTCGACCCGACGATCACCCTCGACGCCATCGGAGCGCTCTGCGCGACCGAAGACGGCGGAGGACACCCTCGCGCGATCCTGACGACGCTCGCCGAGGGAGTCCTCAACGGCACCAAGCACTTCGTCAGCGGCGGCTCGCTCGCCACCGAGCTCCTCGTCGTCGCGAAGGTCGGTGATCGCGATGGCCGCCCGGAGCTCAAGGTCGCGCGGATCGCCGCGAACGCACCGGGAGTCACCATCACCGATCTCCCGCCGCTCGACTTCGTGCCCGAAGTGCCCCACGGCTCGGTCACATTCAGGGACGCGAAGGTCGACGCGATCCTCGAAGGCGACGGCTACGAGCGGTACCTGAAGCCCTTCCGCACCATCGAAGATCTCCACGTCTTCGCCGCGATCGTGAGCTGCCTGCTCGCCAACGGCCGCACGGCGATCCCCCAGCCGGCGCAGGAGCGCCTCTTCGCCGTGCTCTCCGCGATTCGACACCTCGCGACCCAGAGCCCGTCTTCCCCCGACACGCACCTCGCGCTCGCCGGGGTGCTGTCGATCTGCCGCGATCTCATCGACGCGCTCGACCTCACGACCTTCGCGCCCGACTTCCGCGAGCGCTTCGAGCGCGATCGACCGCTCCTCAGAATCGCCGGGAAAGTTCGGGAACAGCGCCGCCAGAAGGCCTGGGACGGTCGCTGACGCTGGGCAGGCGCTGCTCGTCGGTCTGCACGTCGAGAATGCGCCACCGGAAGTACGTGAAGTCGCCGCCCGCAAGCTTCCACGTCACCTCGCCCACAACCGGCACCTCCACCCCATCGATGCGCCGCCACGACGTCGCGGGGATGAACCACCGCTCGCGCTTCGCCTCGGGGCCTCCACCGAAATAGCGCATCGCCTCCATCGATTTGAAGCGACCGAGCTCGTCGATGGTGAACACCACGCTGCCCGTCATGCCCTTGAAGGTGAGCCGCGCGCGCGCGGTCTGCGAGTCGATCGCCTCCCACGCGATGAGCGGGCTCAACGCCGCCGACGGGAAGAACACGAGCTCGCCCAGCCAACGGATCAGGCTGCCTTCGTCGATGCGCGCATTGGCGAGGTCGACCATCGGCACCAGTCCCAGCGGGCTGATCTGCATGCGCCCTTTGCCGTCGACGAAGCGGTCGAGCCCACGCACGGGGAAGCCGCCCGTCATCGAGACCTCGGCGTGCCACGCGAAGCCGGGCGGGTCGACCGAGAAGACCTGATGCGCGCTCACCGGGTTCCACGCCCCGTCGGGCTTGAGGCGCAGCTCCCCTTCCTGCTCGAGGGTCACCCAGTTCGCCCGCCGTTTTCCCACCACGCCCGCGGCATTCAGCCACCGCGCGATCGGCGTCGGGAGCCGGTCGACTTCGAACGCCTGCACCACGCCGCCCGGCGCCCCGGCCCCCTTCGCCTTGAGCTCGTGCATCACCTGCTCGGCGCGGTGGTCGAAGCGCTCGAGGGCACCGAAGACGATCACCACGACGAGCGCGATCACGTTGACGATGGTGCCGAACTTCGCGTCAGGCCACGCGGTGACGATCATCACCTGCGAGACCACCGTCGCGATGCCGACGAGGTGCCACCAGTCGCTCTCGTTCATGGCGACCACCACCGCCGACGCGACGAAGAGCGCCCCCGCAACGGCCCACCCGATCAGCTGCACCCGCGGGGGCAGGGGAATGAGGTACCGCGTGAGCTGCGGTACCGACTCTGGCTTCACCGCAGCGACGACGCCGAGGAAGTGAATGAGCCCATGCAGGGCGAAGATTCCAGCGAGAACGAAGCGCATCACGAAGACCTCCGCGCAGAGGCGTCGCATCAGCTGTGCCACGCGGAGGGAGGCTCAATCGCTGGGGCGCCCCGGCCGCGGCGCGCCAACTTTGCGCTTCAGGGTGACGCCGGTCTCGCCGAGCGTGGGCGCGAAGCGTGACCGACTGCGGCGAGCGCCACTTCGTCAGCCGCCGCGGGTGTGCATCTCGAGGTGGGGTCGCCCCTTCAGCTCGGGCGAGGTGAAGAGGGGGCCGCGGGTGTCACGCAACGCCAGTCGTTCTTCAGCGCCGCGATCGACGCGGGCTTCCCAAGCTTTGCGCAACATCGTCTCCAGCGCTTCGGAGGACGCCCCGCCGCGCAACGCGCTCTTCAGATCGAGACCGCGCGTCGCGTAGAGACACGTGAACCACTGGCCATCAGCGGTGAGCCGCGATCGATCGCACGCGCGGCAGAAGGGCTGGGTGGTCGAGCCGATGACGCCGAAGATCTGCCCGTCGGCGCGCTGAAAGCGCTGGGCCGGAGCACTGCCTCGATCGGGCAGCGCGGTCGCCGGGCCGAGCCTCGTCACCAGCTCCCGGGCGCTCACCACGTCGCGCATCGACCAGCGCGTCGCGCCGCCCACGTCCATGTATTCGATGAAGCGCAGCTCGGCGCCCTGACGGCCCGCGAACGCAAGCAGCGCTTCCAGCTCGTCGTCGTTCACGCCGCGCATCACCACCGCATCGAGCTTGACGCTGGTGAAGCCCACGGCGCGTGCCGCCTCGATCCCCGAGAGCACGTCGTCGATTCGGTCGCGCCGCGTCAACTTCGTGAACCGGTCCCGCTGCAGCGTGTCGAGCGACACCGTCAGCCGCTGGAGCCCCGCATCCTTCAGCGCACGCGCCTGCTCGCGCAGCAGCACTCCGTTGGTGGTCAACGCGAGCTCGTCGAGGCCTTTGGCCGCGAGCATCGAGATCAACGTCGGCAGCTCGCGCCGCACCAGCGGCTCACCGCCCGTGATGCGCACCTTCCGCACGCCCAGCGCCATGAAGCGATCGACGAGCGCGCTGATCTCCTCGAACGAGAGCACGTCGGCTGAAGGCAACCACGCGTACTCCTCTTCGGGCATGCAGTACGCGCAGCGCAGGTTGCAGCGGTCGGTGACTGAGAGCCTGAGGTTGGCCAGCGGTCGGCCCAGAACGTCACGCACGGCGAATCAGGGGACCTTGGAGGGAACCGGGGTCGCGAACATGAACGAGCTCGTTCCGGCAGGCGGGGGGCTCCCGTTGGCCTTCGCTGCCGCCATGGCTGCTTTGCGGGCCACCATGTCGGCCTTGATCTTCATCAGCGCGGTCTCTCCGAGGTCGAGGAAGGCCTTCACCACCTCGGGGTCGAACTGCGTGCCCGAGCACCGCGCGATCTCTTCGATGGCGTTCTGGAAGCTGGTGCCCTTGCGGTACGGGCGATCGCTGGTGATCGCGTCGAGCGTGTCGGCCACCGCGAAGATGCGCGCGCCGATGTGCACCTCGTTGCGCGCCAGGCCGCGCGGGTACCCGCGACCGTCGAAGCGTTCCTGGTGCGAGAGCACGATCTGCGAGGGGATCGCGAGGAACGGAATGGGCGCGATCATCGCGTAGCCAATGTCGGGGTGCTTGCGCATCTCGACCCACTCTTCGGGGGTGAGCTTGCCGGGCTTGAGCAGCACCGCGTCGGGCACGCCGATCTTGCCGATGTCGTGCAGCAGCGCGCCCCGGCCGATCTCCTCGAGCTCATGGCCCTTGATGCCCATGCGGGTCGCGATGGCGACGGTGTATTCGACGACTCTCTGCGAGTGATCGCTCGTCTCGTGCTCACGCGCGTCGAGCGCCGTGACGAGGGCGAGCAGGGTGTTCTGGTACGTGGTGGAGACGTCTTTGAGCGCGTTGCGCAGCTCGGTGGTGCGATCGCGCACCTTGCGCTCGAGCTTCTTCTGGTACCGCTTGCGCGCCAGTTCGACGCGCCGCTTCGCCAACGCGCGCTCGATCGAGCGGATGAGGTCGGTGAGCTTCGGTGGCTTGAGGAGGTAGTCGACCGCGCCGCGACGCAGGCAGTCGACCGCCGCCTCGGTGTCGCCGTAGCCGGTCAACATGATCACCGCGGTGTCGGGGTGCTTCTCGCGGAAGGCCTCGAGCAGCCACAAGCCGTCTTTGCCCGGCATCTTCATGTCGGAGATGACGAGCGGGGTCTCTTCCTGATCGGCAAGATCGAGCGCCATGTCTGCGCCAGAGGCGACGGCGCAGTGGTAGCCCTCTTCTTTGAGCAGCACGCTGATGACGTCGCGAACGGACTCGTCGTCATCGACGATCAAAATTCGGGGAGGGGGCGGGGGGATTGCTTCCACGTGGGCGGCCTTGGACGTCGTGGGGTGACGTCTGCAAAGGACTCTATTCGGCTCGGCGGTGATACCGGAAGTGCCTCAGATCCACCGTTGGCCGCTCCTGACGTACCAATTGACCCAGCAGTCTGGCCGTGATGGGCGCGAGAAGAATTCCATTTCTGAAATGCCCGGTCGCCAACAGCAGCCCCGGCTGCGGTCCTTCCCCGATGAAGGGGAGCTGGTGATCCGTCCACGGGCGCAGCCCCGCCCAGGTCTGCACCACGGCGGCGCTGGCCAGGTCGGGCACCAGCTCGATCGCGGCGTCGAGCACTGTTTTCAGGCCGGCCGCGGTGACGTTCTTGTCGAAGCCGACCATCTCCATGGTGCTGCCGACCACCACGCGACCATCGGCCCGCGGCACGACGTAGCCCGTCGCGCTCTTGAGCAGGCGAGTGCCGATCGGCGCCCGGAGTTGCAGCTCGGCCATCTGCCCGCGCATCGGCTTCACGCGTGACGCATCGACCTCGGCCCCCGCCACCAGTCCGGACCACGCGCCCGCCGCGAGGATCACGAGGTCTGCGCGCAGCTCTTCGCCCTCGACGATGACGCCCGTGACACGGCCGTTGCTTCGCGCGAGCGCGTTCACGGTGCCGCTCTTGAATTGAGTGCCCAGCCGGGTCGCTGCGACGGCGAGCGCGGGCAGCAGGCGACGCGGCTCGACCTGATGATCATCGGGAAAGTCGGCGGCGCCCACGGCGTTCGGGTTGAGGCATTTCTCGAGGGTGCGCAGCTCGCTGGGGCCGATCACTTCTGCGCGCAGCCCGGCCGCCTTCTGCCATGCCACCTTCGCGTCGAGCGCGTGCAGCTCGTCGTCGGTGAACGCGACCTGCAGCCCGCCGCAGGGGGCGTAGGCGCAGTCGACCCCACCCGAGGCGTCGCGCAACTCTGCAGCGAACTTCGGCCACGCCATGCGCGAGAGCAGGGAGAGATCGAGCAGCGGGCCCGGCTGCTCGGCTTCGAACTGGGGCGCCAGCATGCCCGCGGCGGCGGTCGACGCCTCGGCGCCGGGGATCGACTTCTCGAGCACCAGCACGTCGAGCTCGGCGCCGCGCTTGCGCAGCTCGACGGCGATCGACAACCCCATGATGCCGCCACCAACGATGATCACCTTCACGGCGCGCCCCCATCCGTCACCACCATCACCGGGATCGGGCTCGAACTGGTGGCCTTCACGCGATGGGTGTTCCACCACATCCACAAGAACGACAGGAGCGCGAGCCCCATCAGCACCAGTGTCCTCATTGGAAAGCGCTGCACGCGCGCTGCCTTACCAAGTCGGCCCGTGGCGCGGAAAACCTCGTTGCCTTCGCACCTCGCCGTCGTAAGAGGACCGTCATTCTCGCAGCACCCCGGAGACAGTCGTGGCTGACACTTTCGACGTAGTGATCATCGGTTCTGGACCTGGTGGCTATGTGGCCGCCATTCGCGCAGGCCAGCTGGGCCTCAAGACGGCGATCATCGAGAAGGACAAGCGACTCGGCGGCACCTGTCTTCACCGCGGCTGCATTCCCACCAAGGCGTTGCTGTACACCGCCGAGCTCTACAGCCACGTGCTCCACGCAGCCACGTTCGGCGTGAACGTGAGCAACCCGTCGCTCGACTGGGCGCAGGCGCAGAAACACAAGCAGAAGGTCGTCGACAAGGGGGCTGGCGGCATCGACTTCTTGATGAAGAAGAACAAGGTCACCGTCTTCAAGGGCGTGGGCAAGATCGCGGGCAAGGGCAAGGTCGACTTCAGTCCGGGTGACGGCAGCGCGAAGCAGACGCTCGAGACGAAGAACATCATCATCGCGACCGGCTCGGTCGTCACCACGCTGCCGAGCATCACGCTCGACGCGAGCAAGCGCATTCTATCGTCGGACACCATCCTCGAGCTGCCGCAGATCCCGAAGAGCTTGATCGTGCTGGGGGCCGGCGCCGTCGGCACCGAGTTCGCGTCGATCTTCAACCACGCCGGGTCTGAGGTGACGCTGATCGAGTTCATGCCCAACGTGCTGCCGATCGAAGATCTCGACATCAGCAAGGAGCTCGAGAAGCAGTTGAAGCGTCGGAAGATCAACGTCCTCACCAGCACCAAGTTCGAAAAGGTCGAGACCACTTCGAGCGGCGTGAAGGTCACGGCCACCGGAGCCGACGGCAAGCAGCTGGTGATGGAAGCGGAGTACTTCCTCTCGGCGGTCGGCCGCGGCCCCGTCACGAAAGACATCGGCCTCGAGACCATCGGCCTCGCCACCGGCCCCAGGGGCACCATCACCATCGACGGCATGATGCGCACCAGCGTGCCCAACGTGTTCGCCATCGGCGACGTCACGCCGCACCCGTGGCTGGCGCACTGCGCGTCGGCGCAGGGCATCGTGGCCACCGAGTTCATCGCCGGCAAGAACCCGCGCCCGCTGAACTACGATCGCATCCCCAACGCGACGTACTGCTACCCCGAGGTTGCGTCGGTCGGGCTCACCGAGAAGAAGGCGAAGGAGCGCGGCTACGACGTGAAGGTCGGCATCATGCCGTTCTCGGCCATCACCAAGGCGTCGATCAGCGACGAGGCGATCGGCATGGTGAAGATCGTCAGCGACAAGAAGTACGACGAAGTGCTCGGCGTGCACCTCATTGGCCCGCATGCGACCGAGCTGCTCGCCGAGGCCTGCGTCGCGCTGCAGCTCGAGAGCACCACCGAAGAGCTCGCCCGAACCGTGCACGCGCACCCGACGCTCTCGGAGATCATGCACGAGGCCGCCGAGGTCACGCTCGGTCACCCGATCCACATCTGAGCATTCGACGAACACTCCTCTCCCCTCGCAGGGGAGAGGTGACGAGCGACGGTCACGTCACTTCGACAACACGACACAGCTCCGGCTTCCACGCGACCGTGATCTCCCCATTCGAGTGCTGCCTCTCGTCGTTCATGGGGCGGTCACTGATTGGCAAACCACGCGGCGCGATCTGGCTCGAAGGGCAGGTCGCGCATCATCAAGCGGTGCAGCGACCGCTCGTCGTGCACCACGCCCGTGATGCGATCTTCGAGCAGCAGGTTCGGCAGCGCCGCGCGCAAATGAAGAAACAACGAGTGCATGAACTCGAGATCCATCAGCCCGTCGATGAACAGGCTGCCGTCACTCGTCAGCCAGGCCTCGACTCCGCGAATCGTCCACGCACGGCGGCCATCACGCACCGGCTTCGCGCGGGGAAAGGTGGCAATCGCGCAGCGCAGGCGGTGCAGCTCGAACTCCGAGAAGGCCCCGAGCGGCGAGAACTTCGTCACCTCGTCCCAGCTCAACGGGTACTCCCACGTCGCGGCGTCGGCCTTCATGCGGAGAATCGAGAACTCGCGGTGCATGCTGCCTTCACCCGGGTCCCCGCCGAGCCGTGCAAACCGTTGAACGGAATCGGGAATCTCACCCGAAAGCCCCGGTGATTTCGGGTGGTTGACCCCGGAGGTCGAGGTCAATACAGGGAGCCCCATGGCCACCCCGAACAAGCTCCCACTGCCGGTCTCGACGTCGACGGGCAAGCCTGACTGGCTCAAGGTGCGGCTCCCGCGCGGTGAGGGGTACGAGCGCGTGAAGGGCCTCGTGAAGTCGCTCAAGCTGGCGACGGTCTGCGAAGAGGCGCGCTGCCCGAACATCGCCGAGTGCTGGGGCGGCGGCACCGCGACCGTGATGTTGATGGGCGAGGTCTGCACCCGCGCGTGCCGGTTCTGCCACGTGAAGGTGGGCGCGCCTCCGCCGCTCGACCCGCAGGAAGGCGAGAACCTCGCCGCGGCCGTGCGGGAGATGGGCCTCGAGTACATCGTGGTGACGTCGGTCAACCGCGACGATCGACCTGATGGTGGTGCGAGCCACTTCGCCTCGGCGATCCGCGCGCTGAAGAGAGAGTCACCGAAGACGACGGTCGAAGTGTTGATCCCCGACTTTCAGGGCGTCGAGGCGTCGCTGGCGATCGTCGCCGAGGCCCGCCCGCACGTGGTCGCCCACAACATCGAGACCGTCGAGCGTCTCACGCCGACCGTGCGCGATCGCCGCGCGAAGTACGCCCAGTCGTTGCGCGTGCTCGAGTACCTCAAGCAGCGCCCCGAGAAGCTCTACACGAAGAGCTCGATCATGGTCGGGCTCGGTGAGACCGACGACGAGCTCGAGCAGACCTTCCGCGATCTGCGCAACGTCGGCGTCGATGTGCTGACGCTGGGCCAGTACCTGCAGCCCTCCCAGTTCCATCTGCGTGTCGAGCGCTTCGCCAGCCCCGAGAAGTTCAAGGAATACCAGCAGCGCGCCGAGGCGCACGGCTTCCTCTACGTGGCGTCGGGCCCGCTCGTGCGCTCGAGCTACCGCGCCGCCGAGTTCTTCATGAAGGGCCTCATGGAACGAGAGCGCACCGCGTCGGGAACGCCTTCGGAAGTCGCTGTCTCCGCGCCCTGACCTGAAGTACGAGCCGCGTCCATGGCGCTCTTCGAATTCAAGCTCCCGGACATCGGCGAAGGTGTGACGGAAGGCGAAATCGTCGCGTGGCACGTCAAGCCCGGTGACGTGGTGAAGGAAGACCAGGTCCTCCTCGAGGTGATGACCGACAAGGCCACCGTCACCGTGCCGAGCCCCAAGGCGGGCACGGTGGTGAAGACGCACGGCAACGTCGGCGAGCTCGCCAGGGTGCACCACCCGCTGGTCGACATCGAGGTCAGCGGCGCGGGCACGGCGGCGAAGCCTGCGAGCACCAACGGTCACCTGGCCTCACCTCCTCCGGCACCGGTGAAGGCACCGTCGTCGGCCCCGGTCGCGCAGCCGAGTGCGAGTGCGGTGCCGGCCGAGAAGGTGCTGGCGACCCCGGTGACGCGTCGCATGGCGAGCGAGCACGGCCTCGATCTCGGCGCCATCACCGGCTCGGGACCGCAGGGGCGGGTGCTCAAGACCGACGTCGAGGCCTTCATCGCTTCGGGGGGCGCGAAGACCACCAACGCGGCCGTCGCGAGGCCGGTCCAGCCGTGGGCGCCATTGGCGAGCAACGCGGTCGATCAGCGCATCCCCATGCGCGGGATGCGGAAGAAGATCGCCGAGAAGATGGTGAAGTCGAAATTCACCGCGCCGCATTACGCGTTCGTGGAAGAGGTCGATGCATCGGCGCTGGTAGCGCTCCGCAACGGCCTCAACGAGAAGCTGGCGAAGGAAAACGTCAAGCTGTCGTTCCTCCCGTTCTTCGTGAAGGCCGCCATCGCGGCGTTCCGCAAGTTCCCCCAGGTCAACGCCAACATGGACGAGGCCACGCAAGACCTCATCGTGCGCGGCGAGTTCAACATCGGCATCGCGGCGATGACCGAGCAGGGCCTCACCGTGCCCGTGCTGCGTCAGGCCGACCGCATGCCCATTCGCCAGCTCGCCGCGGAAATCGGTCGGCTCGGCAACGCCGCGCGCGACCAGAAGCTCAAGCTCGAGGAACTCACGGGTGGCACCTTCACCATCACCTCGCTGGGCCAGACGGGTGGCCTCTTCGCAACGCCGATCCTCAACCACCCGGAGGTGGCGATCATGGGCGTGCACCGCATGCGCAAGCGCCCGGTCGTCGACGAGAACGATCAGATCGTCATCAAGCCCATCATGTTGTTCTCGTTCTGCTTCGATCACCGCGTGATCGACGGGGCGACGGGCGCCGAGTTTGCATACGAGGTCATCAAGTACGTCGAGCGGCCCGAGCTGCTGTTCATCGACTCGATCTGAGCACCTCACAGCGAGATCCCAGGTGACACGTGCGGGCCCGCGCTGGGCGCCGTCGTGAACATCGTGTCGAGCGTGCCGGTGGTGGTCGCGTCGAGGAAGCGCGCGCGGTGTGCGTCACTTCACGCCGACACGACGTTCATCTTCGAGCTCGAGTGATCACTTCGGCCCGCTCGCGGCACCTGTCGTTCAGACGCCGAATCCGCGCGAGGGCGCCAACTTCAACTTCTGGTGCAGCGTGTCGGTGTGCAGAAACCAGTACTGCACCTCACCAAACGAGAGGATGTCGCCGTCTTTGAGCAACATCTCGCGCCGCACGCGCACGCTCGCGTTCAAGAACGTGCCGTTGGTCGACCCGAGATCCTGCAGGGTGCACTGCTGATTCGCTGCGTCCCACTTCAGCAGGGCATGCTTCTTCGAGACCGATGGGTCATCGAGCACCAGATCACTGTCAGGTTGCCGGCCCACGGTGAGCTGATCGACGCCCTCGAGCGGTGGGACCGAGGCGACGACCAGTTCGTCGAACTGAAACAGCAGCCCCAGCGCCCCGGCCGACACCTTCTCGGGTTTGGACACGGTGGTGCGCTGCACGTTGACCGGCAGCGCGCCCATCACCGGCGTCCCGACGTCGGCCTTGAGGTTGGGGGGCTGTTGCACCAGCACGAAAGGCCCCATCTGCTCCTTGAACTGAGCAGGGGTGAACCGATCGACGAGGGTCCTCAACTCCTTCACTGACAGCACGTGCTCAGGCTAGACCCAACGGGCGCGGGTCGCTACGGTTCGCCGCTTCGATGACTGAACGATTCCCAACGACCGCGCGTGGCTTGAAGAAGATGCAGGAAGAGCTCAAGCACCTGCAGAGCGTCGAGCGCCCGAAGATCTCTCAGGAGATCGAAGTGGCGCGCGCCCATGGCGACCTCCGCGAGAACGCCGAGTACCACGCGGCCAAAGAGAAGCAGGGCCACATCGAAGGCCGCATCATGAACTTGAACGGGTGGATCGCCCGCGCCGAGGTCATCGACGTCGCGTCCTTCAAGGGCCAGAAGAAGGTGCTCTTCGGTGCCAGCGTGAAGTTGATGGATTGCGAGACCGAGAAGGAAGTCGCCTACCGCATCGTGGGTGAGTTCGAGGCCGACCTGAAGAAGCGGTGGATCAGCATCAACTCGCCTGTCGCGCGGGGGCTGATCGGCAAGGTGGTCGGTGACGTCGCCACGGTGCAGAGCCCGGGTGGCAATCGCGAATACGAAGTGCTCTCCGTCGATTTTGAGGATGCCGAGTAGCCCTCATCCACTCGAGGCGTTGATCGGTCCGATCCGCTTCGCGTGCGCGCGTGACTTCGCCAACCTGGCGCAGGTGAAGGGGCTCCAGCCGTTGGTGTTGGGGGCCCTCGAACGTTCGCGCTCACGGCTGTCTGCCACCCGACTCGAGGCGCTCTCGCTCGGGGCCCAACATGCCGATGCGCTCGACGTCACCGTGCGCAAGAAGGCGTTGCTCGCCATCGCCGGGGTGCTCGTCGAGGAAGGGTTGAATGTCGGCTTCCCCCTGCCGGCGAGTGCGATCGCGTCGACGGGCGGCAAGCCCGCGGCTGAGACACCGCTGACGGCTGCGAAGACGCCGACCGCTCAGACGCCGTCGAAGGCTGTTGCACCGCCGACCCCCGCGAAGCCGCTGGGTCCGACGACAGCCGCGAAGACGGCGAAGCCCGAGAAGGCCACCAAGCCGAAGAAGGCCGCCAGGAAGTCGAAGGACGACCCCGACGCAGACTCGGCGACGAAGCTGCTCAGCATCGCGCCCTCGGCCGGCCCGCTCTCGACCGCCTTGAAGAACGTCGGGTGGCGCATCAACCCGCGCCTCGTCGGGGCGCTCAACAAGAAGGGGCTCTCGAAGACCGGTGACGTGCTCTTCCTGCTCCCGCGCGCCTACGAAGATCGCCGCCAGCTCAAGAAGATCGCGCAGCTCGTGTCGGGTGAGCGGGGCACGGTCATCGCCGAGGTGCGCCGGGCCGACGAGACGTTTGGTCGCGGCCGGAGGCAGTTCCGCGCGGTGCTCGCCGACTCCTCAGGCTCGATCGCCGCCGTCTATTTTCAGTCGGGCCCGTGGCTCAAGGCGCGCTTTCCGATTGGCAAGCGGCTCGTGGTGAGCGGCGAGGTGCGGCAGTCGAACTTCGGCTGGGAAATGGCGCACCCGGAGATCGAGCCCGCCGAAGACGTCGAGAGCTCACCCATTCACTTCAACCGTGTGGTGCCGATCTATCCGGGCTTCGAACGGCACGAGCAGCGGTCGCTGCGCGAGCTCGCCTACAGAGTGGCCGACAAGTTCGCCGCGGGCATCGACGAGCCGATCCCCGATGAGCTGCGATCGCGGCTGAAGCTGCCCGGTCTCGGCGAGGCCCTGCGGGCGCTGCACTTCCCACCCGACGAGGCGCAGCTCGACGAACTCAACGCCCACGCGTCTCGCGCGCACAGGCGACTCGCGTTCGACGAGCTCTTCTTCCTTCAGCTCGGCATGGCGCTCCGGCGTCGCGGGGTGAAGGTGCAGCCGGGCATCGCCTTCGACGTGGGCGACCCCATTCTCGACGAGGCGAAGAAGCTGCTGCCCTTCTCGCTGACGGGGGCACAGGCGCGCGTGATCGAGCAGCTCCGCCGCGACATGAGCCGACCTGAGCCGATGAACAGGCTGGTGCAGGGCGACGTGGGCAGCGGCAAGACCGCGGTCGCGATGATCGCCGCCGCGATCGCAGTGAAGAACGGCTACCAGGTCGCGGTGATGGCGCCGACCGAGATCCTCGCGGAGCAGCACTTCCGCACCTTCACGAAGTGGTTCTCGGCGTGGGGCATCGAGGTCGGCCTCGTGACGGGCAGCGGCACCGCGAAGGAGAAGGCCTCGCAGCGCGAACGCGTCGCCGCCGGTCGCGTTCGCATCGCGGTGGGGACGCACGCACTCATCGAGGGGGGCGTCGCGTTTCACAAGCTGGGCCTCGTCGTCATCGACGAACAACACCGCTTCGGCGTGATTCAACGCCATGCCCTGATGGACAAGGGCGTTCGGCCCGACGTGATGGTGATGACCGCCACGCCGATTCCCCGCACGCTCGCGATGACGCTCTACGGAGATCTCGACGTGTCGGTGATCGACGAACTCCCGCCGGGCCGCACGCCCATTGAGACGAAGGTCTATTCCGAGCGCGCAAAGGCGCGGGCGTGGGAACTCGTGAAGTCGGAGCTCGCCAAAGGCCATCAGGCGTATGTCATCTACCCGCTGGTCGAAGAGAGCGAGAAGCTCGACCTGTCTGATGCGACGCAGGGGGCCGAAGAGCTGAAGACGATCTTCCCCAACGCGCGGGTGGGTCTGCTCCATGGGCGCATGAAGCAGGCCGAGAAGGACGCGGTGATGGGCGCCTTCCGGGATCACCAGATCGACGTGCTGGTCTCGACCACCGTGGTCGAGGTCGGCGTCGACGTGCCCAACGCCTCGGTGATGGTCATGCAGCACGCTGAGCGGTTTGGGCTCTCGCAGCTCCACCAGCTCCGCGGCCGCGTGGGCCGTGGCGCGGCCCAGTCATACTGCGTGTTGCTCTCGGGCTACGCGCTGTCCGAAGACGCCGCCGGGCGCCTCGCCGTCATGGAACAGTCGAGTGACGGCTTCGTGATCGCCGAACGCGATCTCGAGATCCGCGGGCCCGGCGAGTTCCTCGGCACGCGGCAGAGCGGGGTACCCGAATTGGCCGTGGCCAACCTGGTGCGCGATCAGCCCATTCTCTCGGTGGCACGGGAAGAGGCGACCGCGATCGTCGAGCGCGATCCAGACCTGGCGCTCCCCGAGCACCACCGGCTGGTGAAGGCCCTCGAAGAACGCTGGCAGGGCCGTCTCAAGCTCGCGAGCGTGGGGTGAGGCAAAGGGAGTACAGTCGGGGTCGATGATCTGCCCCGTCTGCGAGCACCAACAGGCCTTCGGCGTCGAGTGTGAAGTCTGCGGGAAGGATCTCGGAGGCCTCGGCGATCTCGGTCCCCCGCCCGTCACGACCCAGCGCATCGAGGGGCTCGAGGCGACCCTGAACGAGTCGGCGGGCGAGGTGCGCGTCGAGAAGCTGGGCGAGCTCGAGGTGACCCGTCATGACGCCGTGGCCGCTGTGCCTCGAGACGTGACGCCCGACCTCGAGATCACCGCCAACGCGCCGGTGGGCGAGGTCGCCGTCGAGCGCATCGCCGACCTCTCGATCGATCGCGCCGCCCCCGAGTCGCGCACGCCCATGCCGCAGGGCCCGGTGACCTGTCGCTATTGCCGCAACGTGCAGGCGGCCGGCGCGATGTGCGATCGCTGCGGCATGAAGCTGCCGGTGGTGATCGTCGTGCCCGAGGCGGTGATGGGCACCCTGGTGAAGGGCAGCCCGCTCGCCGAGAAGACCCGCTGCCGCTCGTGCGGCGCCCCTGCCACTGCCGGCGAGCGGTGCGGTGACTGCGGCCGTGACGTTCCCTTCCCCGACGCCTGACCTGTGCGCTAAGCGCGGCACATGGCGAACGATCTCCGGGCAGAACACGACGCGGTCCTGGCCTCGCTGCACACGCGGTCCAGCACGCTGCACTTCGCGCACGCGGCGGTCTCGTTCTTCTTCGCCATCAGCCTCGGCGGCTCGGCCGGCAAGCTGTGGTGGGATTATTCGGTCGACGAGCCCACGTGGTGGATGATCGCCGGGTGCCTCTCGGCGGCCGCATTCACGTACTCGATGGTTCGCCTGGTGCTCGCGACCCGCAGCTACCGTTCCGAGCGCACGCAGGTCGATCGCCTGCTGTCGCTGCGCAAGGAGATCGGTCTCGATGCGCCGCTCTCGCTGCCTGCGACTTCATGAGACCCGCCCTCAGCGCCATCATCATTGGCAACGAGGTGCTCACCGCGAAGGTGACCGAAGCCAACGGCGCGCTGCTCATCAAGCGCTGCCGCGAGCGCGGCGTCGAGCTCGACTCGATGCACTTCATTCGCGACGACGTCGACGCCATCGTCGAGCAGATCACGGCCTGTCGGCGACGCGCGCGCTTTCTGCTCACCAGCGGCGGCGTTGGGCCCACGCACGACGACGTGACCGTGCGCGCGGTGGCGCTGGCGCTGCGCCGTGACGTGATTCGGCTGCCCGACATGGAAGCCCGGCTGCGGGCCCATTACGGCTCGCGGCCGATGCCCGAAGAGGCGCTGCGCATGGCCGAGGCCCCGGCGGGCGCGACCCTCATCGCCAGCGACGACGCGCGCTTCCCGGTCCTCGAGTGCGATGGGGTCTTCATGCTGCCGGGGGTGCCGCAGCTCTTCCGCGTGCACCTCGAGGCGGTGCTGCCGCGGCTCCCTGGAACGCCGGTCTCGCTGCGCCAGCTGTTCCTCTCGGCGGCTGAGTCTGACATCGCCTCGGCCCTCGACGCCGTGGCGAAGGCGCACCCGCACGTCAACATCGGCTCGTACCCGACGTGGGACGACAGCGCCGATCACCGCGTGAAGCTGACGGTCGAGCATGCCTCGCCCGAGGTGACGGGGAAGATCATCGAGCTCCTCCGGCAGTCGCTGCCGGAGGGCTCGATTCTTCGCGCCGACTGATCAGCCCAGCGAGACGCCGACCCGCTGACGCAGCCGGAAGAAGTCGTCTGTCACCGCGAAGGCCATCAGATCCTTCAGCTCGGGCCGCCCCTGAATGGCCTGCGCGATGGCTTCGGCCGTCTCGGGCCTGGCCTGGTTCGGCGCTGCCTCTTCGCGCAACAGCAGGTTGAGGCCCGTGGTCGGCTCGGCACACATCACGAGGCCCGCCCGATCGGCGGCGAGCATCAGGCCCTGCACGATGGGCTCGAGCACGATCTTCGGCGCCGAGAGGCACGCCTGAGTGGACTCTTCCATCAGCCGCAGCGCCTTGCGCGAATAGGCGCGGCGCAGCTGCTTCGACTGGTCTTCGTTCTTGCGACCGAGGCCCTCGAAGGTGGGGTGGTGAATGCGCACCGAGTTGCCGAGCACGTCGGCGAGTTCGTTGATCGGCAGCTTGCGGATGATCGGCGACTTGTCTGCCAACGACATCGCCGCGCGGCCGTAGAGGAAGCGTTGCTCGCGGAGGTTGAAGCGGCGCACGACGTCGGGGCCGATGCAGACCCCCAGCGGCTCGGTGGTCTCGACCGAGATCAGGCCTCGCTTGCCCTGGTACAGCTCGAACTCCTCGATGCCGAAGAGGTTGGTCACGAGCTGCAGCGCCTTGAAGGCCGCGTGATCGTTCTTGAGCCGGTCGGCCTTGCGTTCGATGCCCTGTTGCTCGAGCTGCGGCGGGTAGAGCTTGACGAACTGATCACCGCACGCGCGCAGCACGTCGACGATGGGGTGACGCGCCGCGAGCGGGTGCAGCGAGACCAGGTCGGGCACCTGCAGCGGGTTCTTGAGCTCGTTGCTGAGCCGGTTGCGCCCTCCCGAGAAGAAGGCGTTCTCGATGTCGTTGGCCTGCTTGAGGAACACCAGCAGCGCAGCGGCGCAGAACGCTTTGTCCACCTGACGCAACGATTCCCACAGGCGGAAGAGGGCGTGCAGGCTGTCGGCGCGCGTCGGCTCGAGCCGCAGCACGTTGCGGTGCGCCTCGATCGCCAGCGCGGTCGACGCCGTGTCCCTGCCGTAGAGCTCGGCCAGCCCCACCCACGCCTGAACTGCTGTGGGGTCGAGCTCAATCACCTGCCTCAATGCGGTGACCCCTCGGGCCGTGTCGCCCAGAGATCGCGCGTAGATCGAGGCGACCCGCAGCTTCAGCGCGACGGTCTTCTTCACGTCGCCCGACTGCTGCGCCTGCACTTCGAGCATCTGTGCCAGTTCGGGGAGCGAGCCGGTGCGCTCGTAGAGCGTGGCGAGGCGATCGAGCACACCCGCATCCCCTGGCATCAGCTCGAGCGCCTTGCGGTACAGCGCGATGGCCGCGGGGATGTCGGCGAACCCCTCGTCGGTGATGCGCGCCAGCGCCAACGTGTGGCGCGCCCGCAGCTGGGGCGTCTGATCGAATTCCAGCAAGCGTCGCAGGCAATCGGCGGCGCCCGTCCAGTTGCGGCCCTGGGTGTGAATGGTCGCCAGCCGCTCCAGCGCCTCGATGAGCGTCGGCTCGGCCGAGAGCGCCGCCTGGAGGTGTGCCGAGGCGCGCGTCGGGTCCTGCAGGTGATCGTGCAGCACGCCGCCGAGCTTCAAGTTCAGCTTCGCCAGCACGCGCGGGTCGCCGCCCTGTTGGACGCGCGTCGACAGCGCAGCAGCCGCTTCGGCCCACGACTGGGCCTCGAGGGCGAGGGTGGCCTTAAGCTCGAGGGCCTCGGGCAGGGTGGGCATCGTGCTCAGCGCCCGGTCGAGGAAGCCCATCGCCAGGTCACGCTGGTTGAGCTCGAGCGCGAGCCGAGCCGCTTCCTGGAACTGGGCGGCCGCTGCTGCGATGTCCTGCTGGGCCAGCTTCGCTTCGCCGCGCTTCTCGTGGAGCTTGATGAGATCGGCCGCGCCGCCCTTGCGCGCGAGGATCTCTTCCAGCGCCGGACCTGCCTCGGGGTGCAGCGCGTCTTTGGCCAGCACCTTCTGGTACAGGTCGACGGCCGCTTGCTCGTTCCGCTCGGTCTCGCGCGCCAGCTTCGCCGCGTCGAGCAGCGCCTGAATGACCGTCGACGGCTCACGCGCGGTCTCGGCGATCGCCTCGTAGGTCGCGCGGGCCCGCACGGAGTCACCCAGCTTCAGGTAGCAGCGCAGGCGCCCCTGGAGCGCCGGGTAGAGGTCAGGCGCCGATTGCAGCGCTGATTCGTAGGCCTTCACCGCCGAGAGGAGGTCGCGGGTGCGCGTCTCGTGCAGATCGCCGATGCGCAGCAGCAACTGCAGCAGGTCGGCTGCGTCGGTCGCGCTTGCTCGGCGTCGCTCGAACAGCTCGATCAGCCCCCGCGCATCACCGGCCTTCGCCAGCGCGCGTTCGAGCACGAGGCCGAGCGCCTCGTCGGTCGGGTCGGCGAGGGACGCCGCCTTGAGCTGCTCGACCACCTCAGGCGCCGGCGCGGCGTTGGAGTCCTTCGACTCGACGTTCGAGAGCTTGATCGCCGCGGCGAGCTTGTCGTCTCCGATGGCCTCGGCGATGCGCGTTCGCAGCTCGGCCCGTCGGGGTTTGTCGTTGGCGCGAATGCGCTCGAGCAACCGCAACGCCGAGAGGTTGTCGGTGTCGAGCGAGAGGGCCGTCTCGCAACACGTCGCCGCGCGCGCCGGCTCGTTGATGCGATCGAGGTACAGCCGCGCCAGCTTGAGCGACGCTGCGATGCGGTTGGCGTCGGGCCCCGACTGGGTCTGGCGATCGAGGAGCACCACCAGCTCCTTCACGTCGTCCCTGGTGGTGAGCAGCCGCTCGAGCTGCTGCAGGGCGGTGGTGTGGCTGGGCGCGAGGCGCAGCACCTCCTGGTAGGCCTCGATGGCCGCTTCGGGCTTCTTGAGCTGGTCTTCCCAGATCGCCGCCGACTGGAAGATGGCGTTGGCCCGCTCGGTGGGATGGCTGCGGTTCGCCGCTTCGGCACGGAGGATCTCGATCAACGCTTCCCAGTCGCCCTGGTGCCGGTACATGCGCGCCAGCGCGCGCAAGGCGGGCACGTGGTTCGGCGCGAGCGTGAGCACCTCGCGGTAGGCGGTGACCGCCTCGTTGGGTTCCTTCACCTTCTGCTCGTACAGCTCGCCGACCTTCTGAATCAGCGCGGCGGCCTGCTCGGTGCTCGGGGCGATCTCGGCCTCGGTGCGGTACATCTTGATGAGCGCGGCCCAGCGCCCGTCCTGGCCGTACAGCTTGCCGAGCGCCTTGAGCGCAGGGAGGTAGGCGGGCGACAACTGCAGCACGCGCTCCCACGCCTGAATGGCGGCGCCGCGATCTTTGAGCTGTTCTTCCAGAATCTCGGCGTTGCGGTGCGCGAGCGAGACGATCTGCTTGGTGTCGCTGGCCAGTCGCGTCTCGTTCTCGTTGAGCTCGAGCAGCTCGTGCCACTTGCCGGCGCGTTCGTAGAGGCGCCCCAGGTTGCGCATCGTCGCGAGGTGATCCGGCGCCATGTCGAGGATCCGCCGCAGGCACTCGATGGCGCGCTCGAGATCGTTGATGCGATCTTCGAAGAGCGCGGCGATCTTGTTGAGCGTCGAGATCTGCTGTTCGCGATCGGTGGTCTGCAGCAGATCCTGCTCGTGCATCGCGACCAGCTCAGGCCAGCGGCCCAACCGCTCGTGGAGCCGAATCAGCGCCTTCTGCGCGGGCAGGAAGCCCGGCGAGAGCTGCAGGCACTGGTTGTAGCGGGCGATCGCGTCGTCGATCTGATTGAGCCGTTCTTCGAGCGTCTCGCCAGCCTTGTAGATGCGGCCTGCCTTCTGGCCGGGATCATCGGTGGCGGCGGCCTCGGCGTCGTACGTCTCGAGCAGGCCCTGCCAGTTCTGCGCCCTGTGGTGCAGTCGACCCAGGCCCGCCAGCGCGCCGGCGTGACCGCGCACCCGCTCGAGGATCGCGCGGTACCGCGCGATGGCGTCGTTCGGTCGGTTGAGCTGCTCATAGAGCGCGGCGAGCCGCTGGTTGATGGCGACGAACTCGTTCTCTTCGGTGTTCGCCTGAAGCAACGAGAGCAGCACTTCCGACAGCTCGTCGAAGCGGCTCTCGGCTTCGTAGATGCGCGCCAGCTCGGACAGGATCAGCGGGTCGTGCGGGCTCACGCGACGCGCTGCGAGCAGCGCCGACAGCGCGTCTTCGGGCCGTGAGAGGCGCTCGTAGGCTTTGCTGATCTGCAGGAACGTGGGCGCGGCCGCGGCGCCCTGACTCTCGGCCTCGGCAGCGAGCGCGGCGAGCTCTTCGTCGACCGTGCCCTCGCGCTGGGCGACGCGCTTCATGGCGGACAGCAGCTGAGGGTCGCGGCGATCCAGCGCAAACGCGGCGCGGAAGAACTCGTTCGCCGTCTTGGGATCTTTGAGGCGGTCCTCGAGCAGCAACCCCGCCGAGGTCAGGTACACCGCGCGCGCACCGTTCTCGCTGACGTGATCCGACAGCAGGCGGTAGACCCGCACCAGGGCCGCGTAGTCGCTCTTCTCGGAGTAGAACTGCTCGAGCTGCACCAGCAGGGTCACGTCTTCGGGGTCGAGCTCGAGGCAGGCCGCGACCGCAGCGGTGGCGTCGGCTTCGCGCGACAGGCGCTGCTCGAGGAGTTGGCCCTTCTCGAACAACAGCGCTGCTTGCGCCCGGCGGGCATCGGTGGCCTTCAGCTCGGCGTCGATGAGCGTCACCACCATCACCCAGTTGCCGACCTCGGCGAAGAGCCGACGGGCCGCGCGAATGTTGGCGAGAAAGCGGGGCGCGAGCTTGAAGGCCTGCTGGTAGGCAACGGCTGCGTTGCGGGCGTGCTTGAGCGGATTTTCCCAGAGCAGCCCCATCTCGTGAAAGAGCAGGGCGGCTGCGGGTACGGCGCCGAGCGCGCGCGCTTCTTTTTCGAGGGCGACGATGCGTTGACGCGCTTCGTCTTCCGAGGCCGTCGCCGGCGCGGTGTTCTCTTGCGGAATCGGGATGGCGGGGATGGCGGTGGAAAGCGTTCTCGGAAACTCGTTCCGCTCACTCATGCGCGCGAGTCGTAGCACGCGCTCCGTACCGTCGCGAGGAGTTCCCCGGTGTCGACGAGGGCGGCGACGGCTGCGATGTCGCGATGCAATTCACGATCGGTTTCCATGTGCGGAACGCGTGAGCGGATGAGCTCGTGCGCTGCGATCACGCCGCGTCCCGGGCGCGTCTTTTGCGGCTCGCGGAAGTCGAGCGCCTGCGCAGCCACCAGCAGTTCGATGGCCAGCACGTGACGCGCGTGCTCGACGACGGTGCGCAGTTTGAGCGCTGCAGTCATGCCCATCGAGACGTGATCTTCCCGGCCCGCCGACGACGGGATCGAGTCGACCGACGCGGGGTGGCACAGGATTCGCGACTCGGCGACGAGCGCCGCGGCCGTCACCTGCGCGATCATGAACCCCGAGTTCAGGCCGGAGTTCTTCGCGAGAAACGGCGGCAACCCCGACAACGACGGGTTCACCATCTGCTCGACCCGGCGTTCGCTGATCGACGCGAGCTGGGTCAGCGACATCGCGGTGACGTCGAGCGCGAAGCTGATGGGCTGGCCGTGAAAGTTCCCGGCCGAGACGAGGTTGCCTTGCGCGCCATCGCCCTCGAGGGCGGGGTCGGTCGAATCGGCGAATACCAGCGGGTTGTCGGTGCCCGAGTTCACCTCGACCTCGAGGATGCGGCGCGCGAAGGTGAGCCCCTCTCGCGCGGCGCCGTGCACCTGGGGAATGCAGCGCAGCGAATACGGGTCCTGCACTTTGCCGCAGTCTTGGTGGCTGACGACGAGCGCGGAATCTCTCAACAGCGAGCGCATGTGCGCGCTCACCGCGCCGTGGCCGGGGTGCGGGCGCACCTGATGCACCGCGGCGAGGAAGGGGCGGTGCGAGCCGAGCAGGCCCTCGACCGTGAGCGCGCCGGCGACGTCGAACAGCTCGGCGAGCTCTTCGGCCGCGAGCAGTGCGGGCACCCCGACCGCGCACATCGCCTGCGTGCCATTGACGAGGGTGAGGCCTTCCTTCGCTTCGAGCACCAGCGGCTCGAGCCCCGCTTTCCGCAGCGCGTCGCGACCGGGCATGCGCAGGCCGTCGAAGAACGCCTCGCCCTCGCCGATGAAGACCAGGGCGAGGTGGGCGAGGGGCGCGAGATCTCCTGAGGCGCCGACCGAGCCACGATCGGGCACCACGGGCGTGACGCCGCGGTTCAACATCTCGAGGCCCAGTCGCAGGGTCGAGGGGCGCACCCCCGAGAAGCCCTTCGCGAGCACGTTGCAGCGCAAGAGCAACAGCGCGCGCGCCTCGGGGATCGACAGCGGCTGGCCCACGCCGGCCGCGTGGCTCAAGATGAGGTTGCGCTGGAGCTGCTGCAGATCTTTCTTCTCGATGCGCACCTCGGCCAGCGTGCCGAAGCCGGTGTTGATGCCGTACGCCGGCTCGTCACCTGCCGCGATGCGGTCGACGAGGTCGCGCGCTTTGGTGACGTGCTCGAGCGCCTCGGGTGCGAGCCCCACGGGCCGGTTGCGGGCAGACACGTCGCGAATGTCGGAGAGCGAGAGCGAGTTGCCGTCGAGCACGAGGGGCGTCGTCATGGGCGCGGCTATCCACCACGGGGTTTCCGTTCGCAAGCGTTGGAATCTGACGCGCCGCGACACGGTTTTGATATGCGGCCCGGCCATGGCGTTGATCGTTCAGAAGTACGGCGGCACCTCGGTCGGTGATCTCGATCGCATTCGCAACGTGGCGAAGCGGGCCATCGCGGCGAAGAAGGCCGGGCATCGCGTGGTGGTCGTGGTGTCGGCGATGAGCGGCGAGACGAACCGGCTGCTCAAGCTGGTCAACGGGCTCACCGAGCGCCCCAACGAGCGCGAGCAGGACGTGGTGATCGCGACCGGTGAGCAGGTGACCATCGGCCTGGTGTCGATCGCCATCGACTCGTTTGGTGCGAAGGCGCGCTCCTTCATGGGGCACCAGTGCCGCATCACCACCGACAGCACCTTCAGCAAGGCGCGCATCAAGCGCATCGACGCAGACGGCATCTTCGAGTCGCTCGAGCGCGGCGAGATCGCGGTGATCGCCGGGTTTCAGGGCGTCGATGAAGCAGGCAACATCACCACGCTCGGTCGAGGGGGCAGTGACACCACGGCGGTGGCGATCGCCGCAGCCATTGGCGCCGACGCGTGCGAGATCTACACCGACGTCGACGGCGTCTACACGACCGACCCGAACGTGGCCCCGAAGGCGAGGAAGCTCGATCGCATCAGCTACGAAGAGATGCTCGAGCTGGCCTCGCTGGGCGCGAAGGTGCTGCAGATTCGTTCGGTCGAGATCGCGATGAAATACAAGGTGCCGTTGTGGGTGAAGTCGTCCTTCAGCGACGACCCGGGCACGCTGGTGTGTGAGGAGGACAAGGCCATGGAAGACATTCTCGTCAGTGGTGTGGCGCTGGATCGCAACGAAGCCCGCGTGTCGATTCGCGAGGTGCCCGACAAGCCGGGCATGGCCGCGAAGATCTTCGGCGCGCTCGACGAGAAGGCCATCAGCGTCGACTTGATCGTGCAGAACACGCCCGTGAAAGGGAAGACCGACCTCACCTTCACCATCGGCAAGGCCGACGTGGTGAAGACGCGCGACGCGATGAAGAAGGTCGTGAAGGCCGTGAAGTCGGGGCCGGTCGACATCGACGATCAGGTCGCGAAGGTCTCGATCGTCGGCGTCGGCATGCGCACCCACTCGGGCGTTGCGGCGCGCATGTTCAAGACGCTCTCGCGCGAGGGTGTGAACATTCTCGCCATTTCGACCTCCGAGATTCGCGTGTCGTGCCTGATCCCCGCCGACTACGCAGAGCTCGCGGTGCGCGCCCTGCACACCGAGTTCGGCCTCGACAAGAAGGAATGACGTGGGACGTCCGGCCGCGGTGGGCATCGTGCTGTTGCTCGTCGGGGCGCTGGGCGTGTTCGCATGGTTTCGGCCTGAGCGGGTCGCGGCGACCCTCGACTGCCCCGATGGGGGCTCCCTGACGCTCGACGCTCAGGGGGTCGCCCGCTGTGGGTCGGGTGCTCCGTTGCCGCCCGGTCAGGCGATGACGGTGCGGCAGAAGTTCGACTGCAACGTCGCCACCGAAGACGAGCTGGCGCTGGTGCCCGGCATCGGCCGGTCGGTCGCCCGCGAGCTGATCGAAAAGCGCCCGGACGCTGGCTACCAGAGCTGGGAAGAGATCGACGCGGTCGCCGGTGTAGGCAACTCCCGCCTGAACGCGCTGCAGGGGGTCTGCGAGTTGCGGGTGGGGGACGGCGGGGTGTGGTAGACAAGCACCGTGCTCATCTCCTGCGAGAAGTGCTCAACGACGTATGTCCTTGACGAAGCATTGATTCCCCCGCAGGGGACCCCAGTTCAGTGCACTCGATGCGGTCATGTTTTCACGGCGCGCTCCACCGCTCCGGCGCCCGCCCCTGAGCCGCAGCGCGGGGTCGGCAACAGCACGATGATGTTCGGTACGCCGGCTTCGCAGCCCGCGCCTGCTGCACCTGCCCGCAACACGACGATGATGTTTGGGGCAGGTGGGGCTCCTCTCCCGCCTGCGCCCGCCACCCCGGCGCCCAACAAGAACCAGACGATGATGTTCGGTACGCCGGCGAGCAACCCGGTGCCGCCCCCAGCTCCAGCTCAGCCCAACAGCGGGGGCAAGCAGACGATGGTGTTCGGCTTGACGCCCGGCGCGCCGGCTCCGAGCTCCCGTGCGCCGTCGCCCGCGGGCCCCAGGAACCAGACGATGATGTTCGGCACACCGGCGTCGAACGCCGCGCCGCCTCCCCCGGCTGCACCAGCCTCGACCAAGCAGACGATGGTGTTCGGCGCTTCGCCGTTTGCCCAGCAGCCCCCGGCGCCCGCCGCTGCGCCCGTTGCACCTCCTGCGGCCAACAAGAACCAGACGATGATGTTCGGCACGGTCGCGTCGAATGCGCCGGCGGCACCGCCTCCCGCCCCCGCTTCTGCGAACGTGCGGTCGACGATGATGTTCGGCACCCCGGCCGCGAACGCGGTGCCGCCTCCGCCCCCTGCAGCGCCCGCAGCCAGCCCCGCGCGCACCACCATGATGTTCGGGGGGGCTACGGTGCTGCCTCCCACTGCCCCAGCCCGGCCGACGTTTGGCACGGCGGCGTCGAACGAATCGGTCGACGAAGGCGACACGCCCGGCGAGGAGACCATCCTCGAGAAGCCTGGCCAGTCGACCCGGACGCTCGTCTTCGGCACCGGGGCGCCCGAGGCCCCCGCGCCGGCGAAGAACTCGACGATGCTGTTCGGCAAGTCGCCCGTCATCCCCAAAATCTCGGCACGTACGGTCGAGCTTGCGGGCATGTCAGTCGATGAAGAGGCACCGAACGAGAGCACCGTGCGCGTCGACGCGCAGGAAGTCGTTCAGGAGCAACAGTCCGAGGAACAGGCCCCCCCGCAGCAGGATCGCACGCAGCGCTACGCCATGACCGACCTCGGTGGAGCCCCGACGCCTCCCGAGGCTCGCGACCCCGTTCAAAATCGCCACAACCGCACCCAGTTGTTTGCGATGTCGTCGGCGCAGGAATCGACCGCGCCCGCTGCGGGGTCGTACGAAGGGCCCGTCGGCGACGCGACCCTGCCAGGGCGAAGCGGCCAATCGCAGCAAGAGCTTCAAGCTGCGCCGACCTTTGACCCGCAGGCGACCTTGCCTCCCGATCAGCCTCTGATGCTGATGGTCGAGCCCCAGCCTGCAGGCGTCTCGCTGCTGCACGACCCATCGAACCTCGGCCCGGTGGAAGCGATGGCTGCTCCCGAAGACGGTCCGCTCTCGACGACGATGCCGAACCTCGGCGCGGTGATCCCGCCGCACAGCCAGTTGCCCCCGCTCAACGTGATGACTTCCGAGCCCGGCGGAAGCCCCTCTGACGTCAACCTCGCCCCGGTGCAGCCCCACCAGGCTTCGCTGACCCAGGAAGACGCTGCAGCCCTGCGCGCGGCCCGGGGTGGTGGGGCAGGGCGGGCGGTGGTGGTGGTGCTGGCGCTCGTCGCGCTCGCGTTGCTCGCGGTGCTCATCTACCGGCTCTTCGGCGGTCAGATCATGGGCGCCATCAAGCCGCCCGAGCAGCCCGTCGGCGCGCTGGTCGAGTCGGTGAAGTCGCGCTTCAGTTGACGGGCGGGTGCGTGCCCGTCGTCGCCTTGCGCGCGCCCCGGCTCTCGACAGGGAGAATCGTCGCGAACCCGGCGAACAACTCGGAGGTCAGCCTCGGCTTCGAGCCGGGTGATTCGGTTCGCAGCCAGTCATTCAACCGACGGCCATCGTTCGAGCGCAGCTGGGTGGGGAAGTTCAGGTTCATGTGGTAGCGCACCACGCCGCGCGCGACGCGGTGAATGATGATCACCGTGCCGTCGGCTTCGACGTCTTCGACAACCCCGATGTGCGTGAGGCCGTCGTTCGAGTGGCCGTCGCGGTTGAGATCGTAGGTCTCCTTGAAGAAGGCGAGATCGCCGGGCAGCGGGCGGCCTCCCTCGAAGATGCGGCCGTGCTTCGCGGCGAAGCGCCACATGGCCGTGACGCCGTTGTCCCCCTGCTCGGCGCTGGTCAGCAGGTTGATGCCCAGCGGCTCGAACACGGCGCGTACGAGCCCGGTGCAGTCGTCGCTGTAGCGTTTGCCGTTGATCACCAGCTTCGTCTGACCGACGAGGTGACGTGCCGTGCTCAGCGCGCTCTCCCTCGAGCCTGGGGCCAGCACCAGCGTTTGCGCGGGGCCCTCATCACCGGGGGGAATGGCACGCGGCGCGGCCACCGGGGCGAAGGGCGTGTAGCGTTCGACATGGAAGTGCCGACCGCCGACGGGGCCACCCGTCGCGCACGCGCTCAACGCCAGCAGGGAGATCGACCACGCGACTCGCACGCCACCGAGCGTGGCCGAAGGACGAGCGGCGTCAAATTCTGCCCAGCCCTCTGGTATGAGCCCTCGCGTGCGCGGCCTTGCTCTCATGACCTTCGGGCTCCTCGTTCTGTCAGGCTGTCGCGACAGTGCGTTTCAGGCGGTCTCGAAGGTCGACACGCTCGAGGCGTGGAAGAAATTCGTCGCTGAGAACCCCAAAGACGACGAGGTCGAGGCCGCGAAGCTGCGCATCGAAGAGCTCGCGTTCGCAGAGGCTCAGAAGATCCACACCGTGGTGGCGTACAAGCGCTTCCTCGAAGAATACCCCGACGCCGAGAAGGCCCCTTCCGCGCGCAAGCTGCTCGAGGGGTTGCGCTTCAACGCGACGATGGCGAGGGGCGACGCGCACACGCTGCGGCAGTTCTTGCGCGATCACCCCGATGGGGCACACCGCGAAGAGGCCGACGCCGCGCTGGCGAAGCTCGAGCTCGAGGAACTCGTGAGCTCGGATGATCCGAAGCAGCTGCAGAACCTCGTGAAGAAGCACCCCGATGATCCCCGGGTCGAGCAGGCCACGGTGCGCATCGATGACGCGGCGTGGTCGGCGGCCCAGTCGGCGCAGGCGCTCTACGCGTACCTGCGCGAATTCCCGGCCGGCAAGCACCGCGACGACGCACGCAGGAGGCTCCTGTCGCTGCAGCTCGAAGGGCTGCTGCTGTCTGGCGCGATCGAGCAGGCGAAGGCGTTGAGCGCGAAAGCTCCGCTGGCGAAAGATCTGCCCGATCTGAAGCAGCGGGTGAGCCGGGCCGAGCAGGTCGCACAACTGGGCCGCTCCAAAGACGAACGCATCGTGCAGGTCTTTGCGGCGCAGTCGCTGCGCGCACCAGACGATCTGCTCAAGTCGCTCGGGTCGCGAGATCCCCTCGATCGCTGGCAGGCGGTCGAAGAGGTCGGCGCGCTCGTGTCGGTGCAGACCATCGACCCGCTGCTCGAGCAGATCCGCACGGCCCGCTCGGCGCTCGTGCGGCACCGTGCCTTTGACAGCCTGGGGCGGGTGCTGCGCGCGCTCCCTCGTGCCGTGGCGGAGTACGAGGTGGCCACGCGGCTCGAGGCGCTGCAGGGGCAGTCGGCCGATTCGCAGATGGTGCTCACGATGGCGGTGCTGCTCGATCTCACCGGGCAGCTCGAGCGGGCCTCGAGCGAGTACCAGCGCATGTGGGACGCCGCGAACCCCGACCCCATCGTGCTGCGGAGGTGGACCGACATTCGCCGAGAGCGTCGTCAGTTCTTCTCGTCCGCGGTGGTGGCGCGTCAGCTCGCGGTGTGGGCACGCGGCGTGGCCGAAGCGTCGGTCGAGCCGGGCGCCCACTCGGCGCTGTCGTCGAGCCGCGAGCTCTGTGGTGCGGTCGAGATGGCGCGCTTTGCCGAGGGGGCGATCGAAGAGGCGTCGAAGCAGAAGACCGAGTTCCCCGACGACGTCGAGACCTTCCTGCTCCGCGCTCGTGAAGCCCGCAGGCTGGCCGAGGCGAAGCTGCGTGACGCCGAGCTGCAGTTGCTCGCCGTCGACCCGAACGCGCGTCGATGTGGCGACACGCAGGTCGTCGATCGCCTCAAAGAAGGTGAGCAGCGCCGCCTGGCGTCACTGACCGCGCTCAAGACGAAGCCGCCCAAAGAGCTTCAGTTGATCCTCGAGGTGGTGCGCGAGCTCGACCCGTCGGCTGCGGTGCGCGACGCAGCGCGGTGATCACTTCGGGGTGATGTAGGGCGCCGCTGAGAAGAAGAGCTTGCAGGCCACGAAGGCGCCGAGCGGGCCCGCGAAGTCGGCCACGATGCACGCCGCGAGCGAGTGGCGCAGCACCTTCACCTGCACTGCGCCGAAGTAGAGCGCGAGCACGTAAAAGGTCGTCTCCGTCGAGCCGTTGAGCACCGAGACCAGGTAGCCGACGAAGGAATCGGGGCCGTAGGCCTTGATCGACTCCGTCATCACGCCGAGCGCACCGCTGCCCGAGAGGGGGCGAATGAGGGCCATCGGCAACGCCTCGGCGGGAAAGCCCAGCGGCGCGAGGGCAGGGGACAGCACCGAGACCAGCACGTCCATCGCGCCTGATGCGCGGAACATGCCGATCGCCACCAACATGCCGACGAGGAACGGGATGATCGCGGTGACGGTCTGGAAGCCCTCTTTCGCCGACGCGATGAAGGCCTCGTAGACCTTCACCTGGCGGCTGAAGCCGAGGGTCACCATCGCCAGAATGAGCAGCGGCAACAGCCAGTCCGAAAGCACCCCGCGCGTCAGATCGAAGGCGCCGACGGTCTGGGGGGCGAGCATGACGTGGCGCACGAGCGCCGCGACGACGGCCACGCCGATGCCAGCGGCGACGAGCTGCTTCCAGAGCGGGGCCTTCGGGGCGAGCGCGGCGGTCTGCTCTGCCTTCTCGAGCGACGCCGCGTCGGGGGCCTTCATCTTTGACTCGTCGATCTCGACCGGGTCGTACTTCTCGGGGGCGAACATCGCGCGCTTCTCGAGCAGCTTGCAGGCGATGACGGAGACGATGGTGCTGGTCATCGTGGCGATGAGGGTCGGCACGATGATGCCGGCCGCGTCGTGCGAGCCGAGCGTGGCGCGCACGGCGATCACGCCCAGCGGCAGCACCGCGACCCCCGAGGTGTTGATGACCAGAAAGAGCGCCATCGAGTTGGTGGCCACCCCCTTTTGCTTGTTGAGCTTGTCGAGTTCCTGCATCGCCTTGAGACCGAAGGGCGTGGCGGCGTTGCCGAGGCCGAGCACGTTGGCGGCGAGGTTCATGATCATCGCGCCCATCGCGGGGTGCTCGGGAGGCACCTCGGGGAAGAGGCGGCTCATCACCGGTTTGAGGCCGTTGGCGACCGAGCGCATCAGGCCGGCCTCGCGCAACACGCCGACGAGGCCCAGCCACAGCGTCATCTGGCCGATGAGGCCGATGGCGAGCTCGACCGCCGACCTGGCCGACGTCAACGACGCCTCGGTCACCTTCGGCATCGAGCCCGAGAAGGCCGCGGTGAGGATCGACACGACGATGAGCCCGAGGAAGATCCAGTTCACGAAGGGCATCGAACGGCAGGCGCGCGAAAAGGCGAGTTTTCTGACACCCTGAATTCCATGTCGAAGTTCCCCTCGGAAGACTGGTGTCGGCGCGCGATCGAGCTGCTCAACGCCGACCCCGACGCGGCCGGTGCCGCCCAGGGGTGGGATTGGGATTTTGGCGTGGTGATCGATCGCCCCGAGGGGCCGATGGCCATCTACCTGGGGGTGCCGGTCAGGGGCGGCCTGCCGCCCCCGCAGTTCGTCAGCGTCGAGCAGCTCGAGGCCCAGAGCCCTCGCTACTTCGCGCGCGCGTCGCAAGACGACTGGTGGAAATTGATCGAGGGAGCGCTGGACCCGATCTTTGCCATCGTGTCTAAGCGGCTGGTCGCGCGAGGTGATCTCACGCCGGTAATCGCGCGGCTGCAGTTCCGGGGGCTGGCCGAACGCTGGCTCGCGAAGATCCAGAGCGAGGGCTGACATGGGCATCACCAGCAAGCTGAAGGAACGCGCGATGGGCCTTTCCCAGAAGGCCATGGAGCGCCTCTTCGCCGACGAGCAGCGCGCCCAGAAGGTGGTCGAGGTGCTGGGCAAGGCGCAGCAGGCCAAAAAGCAGGTCGATTCGGCGCAGCGCGTGGTGCTCAACCAGCTCAACTTCGCCACCCGGCAGGACTTCAAAGATCTCGGCAAGCAGCTGTCGGGCCTGCGAAAGCGCCTGCGCTCGCTCGAAGAGAAGCTCTCCACGCTCTGAAGAAGTCGTCAGGGCCGTGAGTGCCCTTCGTCCTTGACTGCCTCAGAGCTGCGTGGCATTCCCCGCGCCGATTCTGGGCACATAGCTCAGCGGTAGAGCATCGCCTTCACACGGCGGGGGTCCCAGGTTCGAAACCTGGTGTGCCCACAGAAGAGAAGGCCGGGGTCGCTCGAGTGGCGGCTCCGGCCTTCGACTTTTCCGAGGGTCCCTCGATACACTTTGAGGCGTGATGCCGCTCCTGTTCCTCGTGCTGCTGGTTCAAGGCGAGATCTACACGTGGACCGACAAGGAAGGCGTCGAGCACTACACGGATGACCCGAACACCATCCCCAGGGAGGCCCGCCGCCGGGTGACGGCCGGGGCCGAGCTGGGTCGGGTCGAGACCGGGGGCACGCCGCTCCCGGTCGCAGCGCAACCCATCCCCATCGCGCCGCCGGTGGTGATCATTCAGCAGGCCGCGCCGGTGGTCGATCGTGAAGAGAAGTGGCGCAAGCTCTTCCGTGACGCTCGCGAACGCATTGCCTCGCTCGAAGACGAGATCGAGTCAGACCGGAAGAAGACCGAAGAGGTCAACGGCATGCCGGTCAACGCTCGCTTCACCTGTCAGCAATACGGGCCGCCGCCGCTCTACCTCGGCCCTGTCGCGACGACGGGCGTCACGGCGACGGTGGGAGGCACCCTCGCGCCCGGCGTGACGCTCTCGGCCACCGGCACCGGCACCTCGACCCTCATCTCTCCCTACCCGGTGGTGGTCTCGCCCTGCACGTTCGGGTTCAACCCCGAATACGAGCGGGTGCGGGAGCGCCTCGAGAAGAACCGGCGTGAGCTGGTGCGCGCAAAGGAAGCCCTTCAGGATCTCGATCGCCGCGCGTCGTTCGAGGCAGTTCCGCAGCATTGGCGGCGCTGATACACCCTGCGCCCGCAGGTCCGGTCCCGTAGCTCAGTTGGATAGAGCGTTGGTTTCCTAAACCGAAGGCCGCTGGTTCGATTCCAGCCGGGATCATGTCGTGACGAAGTTGAACCCAGCCACCGTTCCCCCGGCGGTGCTCGAGGCGGTGAAGGGCCTCCAGGCCGGGGGCTTTCGCGCCTTTCTGGTGGGCGGTTGCGTGCGCGATCTGCTGCGCGGTGCCAGGCCCAAAGACTTCGACGTGGCCTCCAGCGCCACGCCCGCGCAGGTGCAGAAGCTCTTCGCGAAGGTGATCCCCACCGGCATCGAGCACGGCACGGTGACGGTGGTGCTCAAGGGCACGCACGTCGAGGTGACCACCTTCCGCGCCGAGGCCGAGTACCTCGACGGGCGTCGGCCCTCGAAGGTCGAGTTTCACGAAGACATCGAGGCTGATCTCAGCCGCCGCGACTTCACGATGAACGCCATCGCGTGGGATCCCATCGGCAACGAGCTCGTCGACCCGTTCGACGGGCAGGGCGATCTCGCGCGCCGCACCGTGCGCTGCGTGCGCAAAGCCTTCGACCGTTTCTCCGAAGACGGGCTGCGACCGCTCCGAGCCGTGCGCTTCGCCACCGTGCTCGACTTCAAGCTCGAACCCGAGACCGAGGCCGCCATCAGCCAGACCCTCGCGGTGTTCAAAAAGGTCGCGCAGGAGCGCGTGCATCAGGAATTCGTGAAGCTGCTCGCCGCGCCCACCGTGGTGAAGGGGCTGGTGCTCCTCGAGCGCACCGGGCTGCTCAGCGCGTTTCTGCCCGAGGCCGATCGCGCCACGCTCGAGACCGTGGGCCGCGGTGAGCCCAACGAGGTGCTGAGGTTGGCGCTCCTGCTCCTCGGCCGGACCGAGACGAAGGCGGCCCTGACGCGGCTCAAGTTCCCGACGAAGGTCTGCGATGAAGCCCACGCGCTGGCGCAGATCACCGCGCTGCCCCTCGCGAGCGCCACCGACGCCGAGCTGCGACGGTTTCTCGCGCGGCACGGGCTCGAGCGCGCCGAGCTCGCCTGTGCGCTGCACCTCGCCCGCGCCACGCCGAATGCGGCGGAGGTCGCGGCCCGACTCAGGCCCCTCATCGCCGCCCGACCTCCGCTGACCGCCAAAGACCTCGCGCTCGACGGAAAGGCGATCATGGCGGCCCTGGAGGTGAGCCCCTCACCGCTGGTTGGCCAGGCCACCCGCTTCCTCGTGGAGCAGGTTCTCGACGAGCCGACCCGAAACCGCCCGGAATCATTGAGAGAACTGCTTCGTGCGTGGCCTCGACCCACCTGAGCGGCGCGTTTCCCACAGCCTTTCCCACAAGGTGATCCCCAGCGGGGCCCTCTCGCTTCCGAGCGAGCCGGTCTCCCTCGGGAAAATTGTCATTTGCTGATTTAAATCAAGTGGTTGTCGTGTCGTTGGCTGTGTGACGCCAGGCGTTACCCACACCGCTGTCACACGCCAGAGGCTGTGGAAAAGGTGTGGATGACCGTTTTCAGGAAGGCGCGTCCTGTGGCATCGGGGACCCCACCATGCGTGTCGTCGTCGCCATGTCCGGAGGAGTCGATTCCAGCGCCGCTGCGGCCTTGCTGAAGGAGCAGGGCCACGAGGTGATCGGCATGACCTTGCGCGTGTGGAGCTACGAGAGCACCGCGCAGTGCGGCTCGTGCTGCAGCCCCGACGACATCGACGACGCGCGCGCCGTGGCCGAGAGGCTGGGCATCCCCTTCTACGTGGCAAACGTCGAAGAGCTCTTCAAGGATCGCGTCGTCTCGCCGTTCGTGAACTCGTACCTCAACGGCCGCACGCCGATCCCCTGCGTGGCCTGCAACCAGGACGTGAAGTTTGGCTTTCTGCTCAAGCGCGCGCGGCAGCTCGGCGCGAAGCTGGCCACGGGGCACTACGCGCAGGTGTCCGAGCGCGACGGCAAGTTCGTGCTCGAGCGCGGCGCCGACCCGGCGAAAGATCAGTCGTACTTCCTCTTCACGCTCGGCCAGGACGAGCTGCGCGATCTCGTCTTCCCCGTCGGCCACCTCACCAAGCCGCAGGTACGTGAGATCGCCGAGCGCCACGGGCTCATCACCACGCACAAGCCCGAGTCGATGGAGATCTGCTTCGTGCCCGACGGCGACTACGCGCGCTTTGTCGAGAAGGTCGCCGGCCCGCAGCCGAAGGGTGAAATCGTCACTTCTGACGGCGAGGTCGTCGGCCAGCACGACGGCATCCACAAGTTCACCATCGGGCAGCGCAAGGGCCTGCAGGTGACGCACAAGCCCGCTTCGGGAGAGCCCGAGAAGCTCTACGTGCAGAAGCTCGACGCCGGGAGCAACCGCGTCGTCGTCGGCCCGGTGACCGAGGCCGAGCGGCAGACCTTTCACCTGCTGCGGCCGCACTGGGTCGACGGAGCTCCCCTCGATCGTGAGGTCGTGGTGCGCATTCGGCACCGCCACCAGGGCGCGATCGGCAAGGTGAAGCTCGAGCTCAACGGGCACTTCAAGGTGATGCTCGACGCGCCGGCCCGCGCGGTGACGCCCGGTCAGGCCGCAGTGGTCTACGACGGCGCTCGCGTGCTCGGTGGTGGATGGATCATCTGACGCGCGCCCTCGTGCTCGCTGCGGTGGTGCTGGGCGGCTGCACGAAAGAACTGGGTTCGCCGGTGTGTGGCCTTCACTCGGCCGCCGAGCCGGTGAAGCTCGACGGCAAGCGCGACGCGGTGCTCTCGGTCGGTGCGCGGCTGATGCCTGCCGATCGCCTCGACGCCGAGGGCTACGCGTTGCTCGAGTGCTTCGGCGGCGCGCTGAAGGTGCTCGAAGACGAGACGGTGCTGGTGCGTGAGCTGACGGAGTCGAAGATCGAGGCCGTCACCATTCCCCGGTTCGTGATCAAGGAAGGGAAGGTCGTGCCCTTCACCGGGCTGCCGCCGTCGATGTGGCCCCGCTATTCCGACAACCGCTTCACGCCGACCAGCGCGCTCACCCTCGGCGGCCCGAGCTCAGGCGAGTACTTCAAGGCGTTCTTCACGCCCAACGGCATCGAGAACATGGCCAGCGGGCCGCGGGTCGAGGGGCCGAGCACGCTGCCTCCGCCCTCGCAGCGGGTGAAGGTCTCGCGCATTCACGCCGGGCCGCTGGGGGAGGGTGGGGCGCGCCTCGAGGTCGAGGACGAAGTGGTCTTTGCCGAGACCGACGAGCTGGCCACCGCGGCGCTCCCCGAGGGGCACACCTACCAGCTGGGTCGCACGGTGCGCCTGGTCTTGCCCGATGGTGCCGAGGCGACGCTGCTGCGAGACGGCGAGAAGATCGAGCTCGATGGACCGATGGACCTCCGCCTGCGCTAGCTTTCGAGATCCATGTTCAGCCGTTCGGTGGTGCTTGGTTTCGGGGTTGGCGTGCTGCTGTCGCTCGCGCCGTCGTGTGGTGGGCCGATGAACACGGGCAAGACGTGTGACCCGGCCGCGTGTCAGGGCTGCTGCGCCGAGTCGGGTGATTGCCTCTCTGGCACCGCGCTCTTCGCGTGCGGCACCGGAGGCGCGGCGTGTGTGTCCTGCCTGTCGAACGAGACGTGCAGCGCAGGCGCGTGTGCGCTCTTCGAGAACGGCGACTACGACGCCAGCTTCCCCGAGCTGCCAGACGGCTCGATTCGGTACGACGCGGGTACGTACCGGCCCCCTGACAGCGGCGTGGTGACGAGCGATGCGGGCGTGACCGACGCGGGGCCGATGAACGTCAGCTATTCCGCGCAGGTGCAGCCGATCTTCGACTCGCGCTGCGACGCCTGCCACACCTGGAACTACGACACGATCGTGGGCGTCAACGGCCGGGTCACGCCGGGCAACTCGAACGGCTCGGCCATCTACACGCGCACCCTGTCGGGCGACATGCCGCGCAGCGGAGGGCCCCTCACGGGCACCCAGCAGAACTTGATCCGCGACTGGATCCTCAACGGCGCGCCCCGAAATTGACGGACTGCGACAGCGCGCTACTTTGTTGATGCGTTCGCTGCAGGCCGATCTGCCGCCACGCGAGGAACCATGCGCGATTCGCACCGACTCAAAGAGAAGTATGAGCTGTCTCTGGACAACCGTCAGATCGTCACCATCACGGTCGCCTCACTCGTCGTGTTGGGTGGCGCGTTCATGCTCGGCGTCGTCGTCGGCAAGAAGCTGAGCCTCGAGGCCGTGGCCACGCAGCAGCAGCCGGCCGACCTGCTCAGCCAGCTCGACAAGCGCACCGACGATCTCGAGACCGTGAAGGCCGACGCGGCGCTCACCTTTCAAGACGAGCTGACGCGCAAGACGCCCACGCTGGTCGCCGACGCGCCCATCGTCAGCCCGCGCCCGGTGGAGCCGCCGAAGCCCGCCGAGGTGAAGCCCGTCGAGCCTCCGAAGCCCGTTGAGCCGGTGGCAGCGGTCGCGAAGCCTGCCGAGCCCGTGGTCGCCGTCGTGGCGCCACCGCAGCCGAAGGAAGAGACGAAGCTGCCCGAGACGCCGAAGCCCGAGCCCGTCGCCACGCGCACGGTTGATGCCGGCGGGGCAGGCCTCAAGGAAGCGTTCGGCAAGGCCCAGAAGGCGCCCACCGAGGCCGCCGCCGATGGCTCGTGGACGGTGCAGCTCTCGGCCTACCAGGACCGGGCCGAGGCCGATCGCTTTGCCGCTGGCCTGCGTGACAAGGGCTACGCGCCCTACATCGTCGAGGCGAACATTCCCGGGAAGGGAACGTGGTTCCGCGTGCGCATGGGCCGCTTCGGCTCGAAGGACGCAGCGAGCCGCTACATGGACGACTTCCGTCGCGAGACGGCCATGTCGGCCATCGTCACCACCGCGAACTGATCAGGTCTCTCCGTCGGGGTTCTTCGTCCACTTGTCGACGTTGCCGTCTCCGTCGAGATCTTCACCGACGCGGTCGACCTGGTTGTTTTCCCAATATTCCCAGTAGTCGACCTTGCCGTCGCCGTTGGTGTCCTTCTCTTTTCGCACCAGCTGGCCCTTCTCGTAGAAGACCCACAGCGAGGGGCGGCCCGCTGACGTCAGGTTGCGCTCCTTCCGCACCACGACGCCCTTCTCGTAGAAGATCACCTCGTCGACCTTGCCGTCGAAGTCGAGGTCGAGCGCTTCGCGGCTGACCACTTCCTTCTCGTCGTACTGGCGCGCGATGTCGACCTTGCCGTCCCAGTTGATGTCGAGATCCTTCCGCGACACGCGCTCGTAGTCTTTGCCGTCGGCGGTCTTCGCGACGACCGTGTAGGTCCACACGTCGGGCTTCTTGTCTTTGTTGAGGTCGAACTCGGTGACCTTCTCGTCGCCGGCCTGGCCCTGCTTGATGTTCTCGGCGACCTGGTCCTGGCCCTCAGCCGAGGCGCCGTCTTTCTTCTCGGCAGAATCGGTGGTGGCGCAGCTCGCGAAGGCGAGGGCGGCGGTCAGCAGCGAAGCTCGAAGGGTGTGTCGAATGGTCATTTTGTTGCCCTCGTCCGAGGTCGACATAGCGTCACAGACGTCCATGGCGCGCAAGAAGATCAGCACCACGATCTACATCACGCCCGAGCAAAATGAGCTGCTCAAGCTGCTCAACCAGAAGACCAAGGTGCCGGTGGCCGAATACATCCGCCAGGGCATCGACCTGATTCTGGAAAAGCACAAAGACGACCTTCCCGGTCAGCAGACGCTCGGCCTGTAGCTCGTCACTCGAAGCGCAGCGCCGCGAGCGGGTTGAGCCGTGCGGCCTTGCGCGCGGGGAAGACGCCGAACACCACCCCCACCAGCACCGACACGCCAAACGCGATGGGGATGGCGCGGGTGGGCACCACGAACGGCACGTGGATCAGCGAGGCAAGCCCGCGCGAGCTGAGGAGGCCCAGCGCGATGCCCACCAGCCCTCCCAGCGACGAGAGCACCGTCGCCTCGACGAGGAACTGGCTCAAGATGTCGTTGCCGCGCGCACCCACCGCGAGGCGCACGCCGATCTCGCGCGTTCGTTCGGTCACCGAGACCAACATGATGTTCATGATGCCGATGCCGCCGACGAGCAGCGAGATGGCCGCCACTCCGAGCAGAAAGGTGGTCAACATGCCGGTGACCTGATCGAGCACGGCCTGCATCTCGCGCGGGTCGCGCACCGCGAAGTCGGGATCTTCGCCGGGCTGCACGTGTCGTCGCGCGCTCAAGACGGTGGTCAACTGCAGCTTCGCGTCGTCGATGCGATCGTCGGTGCGCGCCGAGGCGACGATGAGCCCGATGCGATCGGACCCGGCGATGCGTCGCGAGAAGGTGCTGAAGGGCATGAAGAGCACGTCGTCTTGATCCATCCCGAAGGCGGAGCTCCCCTTGGCCTCGAGCTCGCCTACCACCCGGCAGCTGACCCCGTGCACGCGCAATTCCTTGCCCAGCGGGCTGTTCGAACCGAAGAGCGCCTCGCGAACGGTGTGGCCGATCACGCAGACCTGCGCGGCCTGCCGCTCGTCGTCGGCGGTGAGCACGCGCCCGCTCGAGACGCCCCATTGCCGAATCGCCAGGTATTCGGGGGTGGACCCGCTCACGGCGGTGTTCCGGTTGAGCCCCCCGGCGACCACGCGCAGCGAGCGCTGCCCGACCGCAGACAGCCGATCGACGTCGCGAGCGCCGCGGCGCAACGCTTCGAGATCGGCGGCTGTGAAGAGCGGGGCCCCGGCGGCGCCGCCGCCCATGCGCTGATTGGGCGAGCCGGGCACGATCATCAACATGTTGGTGCCCAGGCCAGAGATGGTGTTGCCGACGTAGGCCGTGGCGCCCTGGCCCAGCGACTCCATCGCCAACACGGCGGCGACGCCGATGACCACCCCCAACATGGTGAGCAGCGAGCGCATGCGGTTGCGCAGCAGCGCCGCGATCGCCAGAGAGAGCGTGGCTCTCACGCGGCCCTCATCGTGTCGCTGACGATCTTCCCGTCGCTGAAGACGAGCCGACGGCGCGCGAAGGCGGCGCACCTCAGGTCGTGCGTCACCATCACCACGGTGATGCCTCGCTCGGAGTTGAGCGTCGAGATGAGCGCCATGATCTCCTGGCTCGTCTTCGAGTCGAGGTTGCCCGTGGGCTCGTCGGCGAGGATCACGTCGGGTTGATTCACCAGCGCCCGCGCCACGGCGACGCGTTGCTGTTGGCCTCCCGAGAGCTGGTTGGGGTTCGCGCTGGCGCGGGTCTCGAGCCCGACTGACGAGAGCGCTGCCAACGCGCGGGCTTCCCGATCGGAAGTCGAGGCGCCGGCGTAGATGAGGGGCAGGGCGACGTTGTCGAGCGCAGAAGTTCGCGGCAGCAGGTTGTAGCTCTGAAAGATGAAGCCGAACTTCGCGTTGCGCAGCGCAGCGAGCACGTCGGCCGGCAGCGACTGCACGGCGTGACCTTCGATCAGGTACTCGCCGTCGGTGGGCAGGTCGAGGCAGCCGAGAATGGAGACTGCCGAGCTCTTGCCCGAGCCCGAGGCGCCGGTGATGGCGACGAACTCGCCGCGCCGAATCTCGAGGTCGACGCCTGCGAGCGCGTGCACCTGCGCCTCGCCTTCACCGAAGACGCGGGTCACGCCCTTGAACGAGAGCAGCGCTGGTTCACTTGCCGATCCCATAGGCCTTGCGTCCTTCCGGGCTGAGGTCGACCAGCACCAGCGTGCCGACCGCGAGCTCACCGTCGATGGCGGTCTCTTCCCCGTTGGTGAGGCCGGCCTGCACTGCGCGCGGAGTGACGGCGTCACCCTCGACCGTCCACACCGCGTCCCCTTCCGGTTGCACGCTGCCCGGCGGTGTAAAGCGGAGGCTCGCGCTCGGCACTTTGCGCGTCGACTCGATCTGGCCTGTGCGAATGCGCACCGAGGCCGTCATCCCGGGTCGCAACGCGAGGTCGACGTTGTCGACCGAGAGCACCACGCTGTACGTGACCACGTCTTGAACGATCTGCGCTGAGTTGCGCACCTCGCTCACGGTGCCGGTGAAGGTGCGCCCCGTAAACCCGGTGACGGAGAACGCGGCCTGCTGCGCCACCGCGATCTCCGCGATGTCGGCCTCGTCGACGGCGGCGATCACTTCCATGCGGCGGAGATCGGCAGCCACGGTGAACAGGACCGGGGTCGTCAGCATGGCGGTGACGGTCTGTCCGGGATCGATGTTGCGGGCGATGACCACCCCATCGATGGGCGAGCGGATCACGGCGTGGCCGAGGTTGCTGCTCGCGACGGTGGCGAGGGCGTTCTGGGCGGCCAGGTTCGCCTCGGCCGCGGAGTACCGTGACTGGGCCACCGTGCGCGCCGTCGCCGAGGCTTCATGCTCCGACTCCGACTGCGCCTTCTGCGCGAACAGCTCGTCGGCCCGCGCCTTGTTTCGGGTGGCCTGCGCAAGGTCCGCCCGCGTCTGGGCGAGCTGGGCTCGGGCGCTCAACGCCATGGCTGAACTCTGTGCGCGCTGCGCCTCGAGCGCGGAGACGTCGAAGCGCGCGAGTACGTCGCCCGCCTTCACCCGTTGGTTCCACGTCGCCTCGACGGTCGAGACGCGCCCGGAGATCTCGGCGCCCACCGAGATGGTGGACACCGCGCCGACTCGTCCCGTCGCCCGCACTTCTCGCACCACGGGGCCGACGATGACGGGGGCGGTGCGGAAGCGTTCGCTCAGCGGCACGGGCCGCGGGCGGGTGGCGATCACGATGGCGGCGACGATTGCGGCGGTCACCACGAGCCCCACCACCAGGCCGATGCGGCGGCTGCGCCTTCGGCGGTGCTCGCGCTCAATCAACGCGGGAAGAGAACGGACCTGCCCCACATCGGGGAGTGCGGGAGTCATGCTCGGTCTTGCTGCAAGGGGTGTGCTGCCCGGGATTCGGACAGGGCCGCATCCCTTGCGCGCGGGGGAGGTGAAGCGCAGTGGAGTGCTAGGACGCGTGCGTGGCCAGCCTGCGTGATGCCCAGATCGTCGTGCTCGGAGGCGCCGGGTTCCTGGGCTCTCACCTCTGCCATCGCCTTCTTTCCGATGGGGCCCGACGCGTCACTGCAATCGACGACCTTTCGACGGGATCCCGAAAGAACGTCGAGGCGCTCGAACGCGAGGGGCGGTTCTTGTTCGTTCGCCACGACATCACGACGCCCATTTCCCACTCGGGGGTCGTCGACGTCGTCTTCAACCTCGCCTCGCCGGCCTCTCCGCCCGACTACGACACCCTTTGGCTCGAGACCATGCGGGTCAACGCGCTGGGCACACAACATGGCCTCGAGCTCGCTCAGGCACGCGGCGCGGTCTTCGTGCAGGCGTCGACCTCGGAGGTCTACGGGGACCCGCTGGTGCACCCCCAGACCGAGAACGACTTCGGCAACGTCGATTGCACCGGGCCGCGCGCGGTCTACGACGAGGGCAAGCGGTTCGCCGAGGCGCTGGTGCAGGCATTTTCCCGAAAGCGGGGCGTGGCGGTGCGGGTCGCACGCATCTTCAACACCTATGGCCCGCGCATGCGGGTGCGTGACGGTCGAGTCGTGCCGCAGTTCATCTCTCAAGCGCTGCGCGGCGAAGAACTCACCGTGTACGGCGACGGCAGCCAGACGCGCAGCCTCTGTTACGTCTCAGACCTCGTCGACGGGCTCGTGAAGCTCGCGCTGAGCACCGAGCCCCGCCCCGTCAACCTCGGCAACCCGCAGGAGCGCACGGTGCTGCAGATCGCCGAGGCGGTCTTGCGCGCCACCGGCTCGCACTCGAAGGTGACGTTTGCCCCGTTGCCCGAAGGAGATCCCAGGCAGCGAAGACCCGACATCACCCGCGCGCAGACGCTGCTCGGCTGGGCGCCGCGCGTGTCGCTCGAAGACGGGCTCGCCACGATGGTCGAGGCGTTCCGGTTGCGCTGAATCCTGCCGGGCGTTTTCTTCTCGATTCGGCTCAGGGCGGGCTCACCAGAGGGCTCGCAGGGCGCCGAAGGTCGACGCCGCCGCTGCCGCGCACCTCGAATCAACCAGCGCCAGATCGGACCAAACTTCCGGGAGCGAGGACGCACCAGACGCTGCCTGCGGGCGGGTCAAAACAACGCCCGCTGATCTTTCGATCAGCGGGCGCTCACTTGACAGAGTGGAAGACGGGCTCAGGCGCGAACTTCGGCCTTGGGCTCCTCGACCGGAGGCGTGGCCGGCGCGCCGGTGAACGGCGTGCGCTCGAGGGCGAACTTGAGCGCGTCGTCGACGTGGGTCGCGAAGCTGAACTCCAGCGACGTGCGAACGGATTCCGGCACGTCGATGAGATCCTTCTTGTTCTTCTCGGGCAGCAGCACGCGCTTGATGCCGGCGCGGTGCGCACCGAGCACCTTCTCACGCACGCCGCCGATCATGCCCGCGATGCCGCGGAGCGTGATCTCACCCGTCATCGCCGTGTCCGAACGAACCGGGATGCCGGTGAACAGCGAGGTGAGCGCGGTGGCGATCGCCAGGCCGGCCGACGGGCCGTCCTTCGGGGTGGCGCCATCGGGGAAGTGGATGTGGATGTCGGTCTTCTCGAACGTCGTGGGCGGCAGGCCCATGCGCTCGGCGTTCGCGCGCAGCCACGAGAACGCGGTGGTGACCGATTCCTTCATCACGTCACCGAGCTGACCGGTGATGGTCAGGCCGCCCTTGCCGGGCATCTTGGTGGCTTCGATGAAGAGGATGTCTCCGAAGCCCAGCGAGGTGTACGTGAGACCGACGCTGACGCCGGTCTGGCTGGTGCGCTCGGCGACGTTGAGCTCGTGGCGCTTGGGCCCCAGCAGCTCTTCGACGCGCGCCGCGTTGATCGTCACCTTCTCGGTCTTGCCCGAGGCGACGCCGACGGCGACGGACCGGCAGAGCTCGGCGATGCGACGCTCGAGGGTACGAACGCCAGGCTCGATGGCGTACGCGGTGATCACCTTCTCGAGACCATCGGGCAGCAGCTCGAAGTGCTCCGCCGTGATCCCGTGCTCCTTGATCTGCTTGGGGATCAGGTGGTTCTTCGCGATGTGTTCCTTCTCGATGAATGTGTACGAGCTCATCTCGATGATCTCCATGCGGTCGCGCAGCGGAGGCGGGATGGTGTCGAGCCGGTTCGCGGTGGCGATGAACATCACCTTCGACAGATCGAACGGAACGTCGAGGTAGTGGTCGCTGAACGAGTTGTTCTGTTCAGGGTCGAGCACCTCGAGCAGCGCCGCCGACGGGTCGCCGCGAAAGTCGGCGCCGAGCTTGTCGATTTCGTCGAGCAACATGATCGGGTTGCGTGAGCCGGCCTTCTTCATCTGCTGAATGAAGCGGCCGGGCAGGGCGCCGACGTAGGTGCGGCGGTGACCACGAATCTCGGCCTCGTCGCGCACGCCGCCCAGCGCGAGGCGCACGAACTTGCGGCCGATGGCGCGCGCGATCGACTGACCCAGCGAGGTCTTACCGACGCCCGGGGGACCCGACAGGCAGAGGATCGGCCCGCGCATGTCGTTCTTCAGCTTGCGTACGGCCAGGTATTCCAGCACGCGCTTCTTCACGGTCTGGATGCCGTAGTGATCGGCGTCGAGCTGCTTGCGCGCGTTCTCGATGTCGAGGTTGTCTTCGGTCTGCTTGTTCCACGGCAGATCCGCGATCCAGTCGAGGTAGGTGCGCGCGACGGTGTACTCGCTCGACGCCGCCGGAATGGTCTTCAGGCGGTTGAGCTCTTTGTTGGCGACCTTCTCGACGTCGGGCGGCAGGTTGGCCTTCTTGAGGCGCTCGCCGAGCTCATCGAGCTCTTCCTCGTCTTCGCCCATCTCGCCGAGCTCTTCCTTGATCGCCTTGAGCTGCTGGCGCAGGTAGTACTCGCGCTGGGTCTTCGACATCTCGCCCTTCACGGCGGAGTCGATCTTGTTCGAGAGCTTCAAGATCTCGCGCTTGCGGTTGAGCAGCTCGAGCACGAGCTTCATGCGCGCCTTGAGATCGACCGTCTCGAGCACCGCCTGCTTCTCTTCGATCGGCACGTCGACGTTGGCGGCGATGAGATCGGCGAGGTGGCCGGGGTGCGTGATGCTCTCGACGAGCTCGGTGGCCGCCGCGGGCAGCTCGGGCATCATCTCGATCACTTCACGCGCGAGCTTCTTCAGGTTGATCGTCAGCGCTTCGATCTCGACGTTGTCGGGCGCGGTCTTGTCGTCGACGGGCTCGATGCGCGCCTTGAGGTAGGGCGATTCCTGCACCAGCTCCATCACGCGGAAGCGCGCGAGGCCCTGCACGACGAGCGAGTAGTTGTCCTCGCCCATCTTCAGGAGCTTCACGATGCGGGCGACGGTGCCCATGTTGTAGAGGTCGGTCGCGCCCGGATCTTCTTCTTCGGCCTTGCGCTGCGTGACCACGCCGATGACCTGATCGTCGCGCACCGCGTCTTTGATGAGAGCGATCGTCTTCTGGCGGCCCACCGCGAGCGGCAGCACGCCGCCGGGGAAGAACACCGAGTTCCGCAGGGGAAGAATGGGCAGCACCTGGGGAATGTCGTCCTTGTTGATGGCGCCGGGCGGCGTCATCGTGGCGGGCAGCGCCTGCGCGCCAACAGCCTTCTTCTTGTCGTCAGACATGTGGGGGGAAGCCTTGTTTCAGCGGGTTGGGCAGGGGGTTGAACGCGACCGTCAGACTCTTTGAGGGTAGCAGCGAAAAACCGCGCCGCAACCAGTGACGAGACACAATCGCCTTCCTCGCCCCCACTGATTGTCCGGTGCATGATGCGCGCAGCCGTCTTCGAAAGCCCCCATGAACCTCAGCTCGCATCGCTTCCTCGCGTTCATCGCGTTCTCGTTTCTGGCCAGCTGCCAGGGTTGCTTCGGCTGCAAGACCTCCCCCATCGACAACGAGGAGCTGCTGCTGGTGCGTTCCTGCGAGTCGGCCCCGCCGCTGATCGACCCGCCGAAGCTCGACATCTTGTTCGTCATCGACAACTCCAACTCGATGCGTGAGGAGCAGGAGGCCGTGGCGCGCGAGCTGACGGGCTTCATCGACGAGCTCAAGAAGGGCGGTGGCGTGCCGGCCGACTTCAACGTCGGCGTGGTCACGACGGCGGTGTACCTGAACGGTCGCGTCGGCGCGCAGAGCTTCCTGCTCAACTACCCGAAGCAGTCGGGCAAGCTGCGCCCCATTCCCGTCGCGCACGACGATGGCGGCATCGACTACGACGATCCCAACGGGGAACGGTTGTTGTCGGGCACCGACCCCGAGCTCATCACCAAGTTCGGCAAGCTCGTCCGCCAGGGCACCACGGGCTCAGGTCAGGAGACGCCCTTTGAAGCGGTGCGGCTCGCCCTGCACCCCGAAGCGGGCGACGTGCCGCTCATCAAGGTGCCTCTCGCGCAGGGTGGCAACGGCGGTTTCCTGCGTGACGGCGCGCGGTTGCTGGTCGTGGTGCTGACCGACGAAGACGACTGCAGCGAGAAGGCGCGGCCCCCGCTGGTGTCGGTGGGTGACACGGGCGCGATCGCCGACTGCACGCAGCGCGAGATGGAGCTGACCCCGGTCTCTGAATACAAACGCCTGTTCACGGAAGAGCTGAAGAACTCCGACGGCACCCTCAAAGAGGTGATCTGGACGGCGATTGCCCCCGTGGGCGTCAGCAACAAGGCGGCGATGTCGGTGCTCGATGGCACCCAGATCCGCAACGTCGATTGCCCGACCTCGAACCAGGGCGGCTTCCGTCACCGGCAGATGGCCGAGCTGTTCGACAACACGCTCGTCAACCTCGACTCGATCTGCAAGCCGTCGTTTCGCGACACGCTCATCACTATCGCGCAGCTGGCCTCGGTGTCGCAGAGCATCGAGATCCGCAACGTGGCCGACGAGAGGATCATGCAGTTCGTGATCACCCGTGCGGACGGCGCGAAGGAAAACTGCACCATCGCCAACGAAGGCATCGTCAGTTTCTCGCGCAACAGCGCCAACACCACGGCCAAGTTCCAGTTCGGCAACCAATGCCGCCGCCGTGCAGACGACAAGACCATCGACGTGAAGATGCTCTGCGTGATCTGACCTTTTTTGGTCAAAAACTTGCGGGGCCGATCGTCCCGGGCACAGTGGCTCCCATGTCGAGCCAGAGCTTCACGTTCTTCTTCACCACCGACCTCCACCGCGCGACCGATCGCAGCCAGCAGACCTCGTGGTCTTCGGCGCCGACCAGCAGCAGCGCTCCGGTCGCGACGTGGGGTTGGGCGAAGCCGGCCGCCGCGCGTTAGCCTCGAAGTCTCGTGGCCCGACTGGCGCTGTTCGATCTCGACAAGACGGTTCTGTCCATCAACTCGGGGACCCTCTGGGTTCGACGTGAGGTCGCGCTCGGGCACCTCTCGAAGCGCACGGCGCTGCGGGCTGCCGCGTGGCTGGCGCGCTACCACTTTGGCTTCGCGTCGGCCGAGGCGATGGTCGAAGAGGCTGTGACCCACATCGCTGGCACCAGCGCGGTCGAGCTCAAACAGCGCACCCACCAGTTCTTCCTCGAAGAGGTGCGGGGCCGCTATCGACCTGGCGCGCTGCAGGCCATCGAGCAGCACCGCGCGAGTGGCGCCCGGCTGGTGATGCTGACGTCGTCGACGACGTATCTGGCCGACCTCGTCGGCGCCGAGCTGGGTTTCGATCGTGTGCTCGCCAACACGCTCGAGGTCGATGCCTGCGGGTTGCACACCGGCCGCGTCACCGGTGGCGTGTGTTTCGGCGCCGGCAAGCTGCCCCACGCGCGCCGTGAAGGTGACGTCTCAGGGGTCGGGCTGTCCGAGATGGTCTTCTACACCGACTCGTTCAGCGACCTCCCCGTGCTCGAGGCGGTGGGCGTGCCGGTCGCAGTCAACCCCGACGTGCGGCTGCGGCGCACGGCGGCCCAGCGGGGCTGGCAGACTGTCGATTGGGGCGTGCCCACCAGCAGGGCGGCATGAACCCCACGAGGCTTCCGTATCTCTCGATCGAAGCGCGGGAGGTGCTGCTCGACTCGTTGCTCGAGACCCTGCCGTCGTGGCTCGAGCTGGTGAGCAGTCAGGGCCTTGCGCCGCGGTTTCGCGACGCGCGCTCGGGAGAGCCGTGGCGGCTGTTTCCAGGCGGCGAGGTCGAGCTGGGGGTGACGCCGCTGCTCGTCGAGCAGGTCGAGCAATTGATGATGCGGCACCCGTTGCGAGGCAACCCGCTGACGACGCACTTCGAAGCGCGCACGGTGAGCGTCGAGCCCTTCTTGATGATGGAGCAGGTGGTCTCGCAGGCGGCCACGCCCGGGGAGCCGCGGGTGTTGCTCACCGATCACGTGGCCGAGGCGCGCCGGCTCCTGCAGATCCGCGAAGCGCGGCTGCCGACCGAGCCTGAGTGGGAATACGCGTGGCGGCTCGTGCAGTACGAGGCGGGGGGGTGGGTGCCCGCGCCGTGTGAGCTGTGTGCCGAGGCGTGGTCGCTCGATGGTCGCCCGTCGGAAGGCCCGCCGGGCGTGGTGCGATCGGCCAGCTTCGATCGTGAAGAGTTCGACTGGGTGTTGCCTGCGCGACAGCCGTTGAAGGGTGTGCGCTTCGCCACCGTTCGGCCGACGAGATCGTTGCCGCAAAGCGCATAAGGTTCGCGCCATGCTCGCCTCATTGGTGGTGACGCTCGCGCTCGCCGCGAAGCCCCCGGCCGACCCCCGAATCGATCTGCTCGACGCGATGGTCGAGGAACTTCAGCGGAGCCAGTCGCAGCTCCAGCTCAAGGAGAACAAGGCCCCGTACTTCTTGAGCTACCAGATGAAGGACTACGACGGCCGCGAGCTGGTGGCCCGGTACGGCGCGATCTTTCAGGACGAGACGACCCGCGATCGCAAGCTGGCCGTCGACGTGCGCGTGGGCGACTACGCCTTCGACTCGTCGGTGGGGGACGAGCTCGACTTCTCGTTCTCGATGAAGGGCGCGAGCTTCCTCGCGAAGAAGAGCGCACCGCTCGACGACTCCCCGGCCGCGCTCAAGACTGCGCTCTGGCTCGTCACCGACGAGAAGTACAAGCAGTCGCTGTTCAACTACCTGAAGAAGAAGGGTGAAGACGTCTACGCGGTCGACGACCCGAAGCGCTCGCCGTCGTTCTCGAAGCAGGCGCCTGAGGTGTTCATCGGCCCGAAGATCGACTTCTCGTTCGACCGTGATCGGTGGACGGCGTTCAGTCGTGCGTCGTCGGCCCGGCTCGCGCGCGAGAAGGCCTTCTTCGACTCGGAGGTGCGGGTCTCGGCTGATCGCGTGGTGCGGTACTTCGTGAACACCGAGGGCACCCGGCTGGTCACCGAGTCGGTCATCTATACCGTGCACCTCCAGGCGTGGACGCGCGCCGATGACGGTCAGTTGCTCCACAATTCGCGCGATTGGTACGCGCCGCTGGAATCGCAGCTCCCCGATGAGCTCGAGCTCAACAACCAGCTCGAGCAGTTGGTGACCGAACTCACGGCCTTGCGTGCTGCGCCGACCATCGATCCATACACCGGCCCTGCGATCCTCGAGGCCGACGCGGCGGGCGTGCTCTTCCACGAGGCCGTCGGGCACCGGCTGGAAGGCGAACGGCAGAACAACGACGCCGAGGGGAAGACCTTTCGCGGCCAGGTTGGCCGCACGGTGCTGCCCGCGTTCATCACCGTCATCGACGACCCGACCACCACCACGCGCGCCGGAAAGCAGCTCAATGGCTTCTACGGCTTCGACGAAGAGGGCGTGAAGGCGCAGAGGGTGACGCTGGTGAAGGAGGGCGTGCTGCAGTCGTACCTGCTGTCGCGTCGGCCGGTGGAGGGGTTTCTTCAGTCGAATGGTCACGGCCGCTCACAGGGCAACCGCAAGCCGGTGGCGCGCATGGCGAACCTGATCGTCGAGTCGAAGAAGAGGTTCCCTGCGGCTGAGTTGAAGAAGCAGTTGATCGCCGAGGCGAGGCGTCAGGGGAAGCCCTTCGCGCTGCTCATTCGCGACATCACCGGCGGCAACACCAACACCACCAGCTTCGGGTACCAGGCGTTCAAGGGCACGCCGCGGCTGGTGTTCAAGGTCGACACGAAGACCGGGCAGGAGACCCTCGTGCGGGGCGTGGAGATCGTCGGTACGCCCCTCTCGTCGATCAACCGCATCCTCGCCACGGGCGACACCGAGGGTGTCTTCAACGGCTTCTGCGGCGCCGAGAGCGGCATGGTGCCCGTCAGCACCGTCTCCCCCGCTGTGCTGCTGCAGGAGATCGAGCTGCAGCGGTCGCTCGAGGGCAAAGATCGGCCCCCGTTGTTGCCCAGCCCCGGCGTGTTGCAGAGATGAACGACGTCACGCTCCAGCGGTGGTTCGAGCTCGATGAGGCGGGCCGATCGGTGGTGCTCGATCAGCTGCTCGAGCGAATTCCGCCCGGCTACGTCGACCCGCGGTCGGTGGGGCACCCCGCAGGGCCGCTGCCGCAGTTCATTCATCAGGACACCAACGTGCTGTTCCATGTCGTCTTCGGCGGGCCGGCGGTGATCGGCATGTCCGACCGACGGTTCTCGCGGCTGGGGTTCATGGCCGGCGACGACGAAGAAGACGGCCTCGTGCCCGTCGTGCCGCGCGAGGAGGCCGCTGAGCTGATGCCTGCGCGCGAGGTCGAGGTCGCGACTGCGCTCGTCGCCGATGAGGTGCTGCCGTTCGGCCCGTTGCTCAAGCTCGGTCTGCCCGAAGACAAGATCACCATTCATGGCGTGAGAGGGCACTCGCTGGGCCTGTTGCTCAAGGCGCTGGTGCCCCTCAAGTGGCGCGCGCCGAGCGAGGCCGAGTGGGAATACGTGTGTCGCGCCGCAGAAGACACGGTCGACGATCGACGGCCCCCGATGCGACCGACGCAGCGACTGGCGATGACGTCGTTGGTGAAGATGGGGCTCCACGCGGAGCTGTGTCGCGACACATGGCACGAGACGCTCGCCGAGCTGCCCCTGCGTGGCGCCGCGGGAGACGGTCATGAGGTGTTGCGCGGGAAGGGGAGCGGGGAACGCTTCGTGGGCTGGCGTGGAACACCGGCGTGGAACGAGTGCATCTGGCCTGGCCGTCGCCGGCAGGTTCACTGGCCCGGCGTGGTCTCACTGCGCCCCTGGGTCGAGCTCCTGGTCTGATCGAGTCTCTCTTCCAGGGACGGCACCGATCTCTTCTTTTCGCGAAAGCGCCGCGCCTTCAGGTAGCCGCGAACCTGCTGCTCGAAGTCGCGCGGCGAGAGCCCCACGGCCTCGGTGAAGGCGGGCTCGAAGTCTTTCCCTCCGCGCATCACGCTCATCAGCCGTTTGACGGCCTCGTCGCTGTAGCGCTCGACGAGGTGATCGAAGGCGTGCACGGCGACGCCGTAGAGTTCGACGGGCCAGACGTTCGACAACCGATCGCCATCACCAAACGGGTCGAGCTCGGGGTGTGCCTCGAGCCATCGCGCCGAGTCTTCGAGTGAGGGGTAGCGGCGGTGTTGTCTCGCCGTCGAGAGCGCCATGCCCTCGCGAAACCAGAGGGGAATGTGGAGCGCTTCCCACGTGTCGGGCTCTCCGGTGGATTGAAAGAGGAGGCAGTGGGTGAGCTCGTGCACCACGAGCTCCTCGAGGATCTCGGCGCCTGGCGCCCACGTGGAGGGGGCCTGGAAGATCACCTCGTCGAAGCGGGCCCATGCGCGCAGCCACTCGTACCCGCGCCGCCCCACGGCGGTTTCGAGCTCGGCGTGGTTGGGCACCACGAACACCGTGACGGGCAGGCGCAGGAGGCCCCAGCGTTCGACCTCCTTCGGCGCCCTCTGCAGCGCGCGCTCGATGCGGGCCACGTCCCGGGGCTGGCCGTTGCTCTTCACGACGAAGCGCGCCCCGTCGAGCTCGAGCAGGCGCTCGTCGCGCAGATTCTTGAGCGGGCTGACGCAGCCGGTGAAGACGATCACCACCACCCACGGGAACGCCTTCACCACGGCACCTCGAGCAGCGTGAGCACGGCGCGGCCCACGTCGGCGACGGTCTGCAGAGGTCCCGGCTGCCCTGGCCCGAACGAGAGGACTGCGACGGGGTGCGTGGTGTGGCTGCGGGTCGAGAGATCTTCGACGTTGCCGTGATCGCTGCAGATGAGCACCTGCGCCTCGGGGGGCCGAGCCGCGATCACCGCGCGCGCGAAGCCATCGAAGGTCGAGATGGCCTTCAGCGCAGCCCCTCGGTCCTGCAGGTGGCCCGCTTCGTCAGCGAGGTAGTGCTCGAAGAGCGTGAAGTCGGCTGAGAGCCTCCAGAAGATCTCCGCCGCCTGGTCAGGCGTGCGAAGGGGCACGTCGGCGCGCTTGCGGGCCGCCACGCCGTCGATGTCGTGGGTGAGTCCCCGGTTGTCGCGCGCGTCGTCGAAGGTTCGAAAGGGCACGCCGCCCGCCGACATCGCGAGCGTGCTCGCCGAGGGCTTCAGGCGCCGCAGGTACTTCGCTGGAATCTGAAAGTCGGTGGTGCCGCCGGGGCTGCGCGTCAGGCCCAGCGCGTCGAGGTAGCTGGGCGGGTAGGCGTTCGCGAAGGTCGCGGTGCGCGCGGCGGCGGTGATCTTCCGCACGATGGAATGTTCGCCGAGGAGCTTTCGCAGCGCGGCGTTGGGGTAGCCGAGCAGGTGCTCCCCGGTGAGCTCGGGTGCGCGGAGCCCAGTGAAGATCGCCGTCTGGTTTGACGCAGATTGCGGGCGACCTGCGATGCCGAAGGTGGTGTCGACATCGAAGCGCGCGCCGCCGTGGGGAAGCACGGTGCCGGTGCCATCGGAGAACTGCGAGAGCAGGAACTCGCCGTCGAGCAGGGGGTTGTCGGCGTGACGAGGCCCGACGCCCACCCCATCGGTAAACAGAAGCGCCACCCGCATCACCGGGAAGACCACCACCCGACACGGGGTGAAGCAATGGCCGATTCGCGCGCTCACCTCGCCCGCAATGGCCTTTCACGGCGATCTCTCGAGCTACCCGCTCCCGACCTCTTGCAGTGGCTCGATGCATCGAAGAAGTCGGTTTGCATCTTCGGCGCCGGGGTTCGAATCGGCGACGAAGATCACCGCGTCGGAGCCCTGCAGCACCAACTTGCGGGTCGCATTGTTGAAGACCTGGCCGGGCACCGTGTACGTCGCCAGTCGCAGCGCGTACTCGCCGACTCGCTCGACCTTCTCTGGCAGAGAGTCGAAGAACAACGTGCGGTCTGCCTTGGTGGGCGGGGTCATCAGTGCGCCGCGCAACGAGGGCTTCACGCTCTGGTAGATGCGCTTCAAGGTCGTGGTCTTGCCCGACAGCATGGGCCGTAGAACACGATCTTCGCGGCGATCTGCTTCGCCATGACGTTGACGGTGCTCATGCGCCCCTCCGCTTGAGTGGATCGTTCTTCTTCAGGACTTGTTCGGCCAGTCGCACCGCGCGCTGCGCCGCGAGCACTTCACCCTCGAAGCCGAGGCCTGGCAGCACCTGACGGCCAGCCAGCAGCACGCGCTTCCACGGGCTCTGCGTCTTCGTGCCGGCCACGCCCAACCACGCGTCGTCGGGCAATTGGAACAAAGGGTGGGGCTCGCCGTGACCGGCAATGACGTGCTGCGCATCGAGCCAGGTCGAGCTCTCACTTGTGACGTGCTGCTTCGTGAACGGCATCACGCGTTCGAGCGCGCCGTGCACCTGCGCGACGAGCGCCTTGACCGCAGGCTCGCCGCTGGTGCGCAGCCCCACCGCCGCCTCGAGGGTGACGCTGAGCACGCGAAGTTCAGCCGACGAGCCGGGGCTCACCTCGAGCAGCGCGCAGCCCCCCTCGAGTGACGGCGCGTGGAGCAACGAGAGCCTGCCGAGCCCCGGCGGCAAACCCCGCTCGGGCACCGTGAAGTGGAAGGTGACGAGCGCCTTCTGCAACGCGACGGGCGCGCTCTTCGTCGCGGCCTTGCGCAGCTTCTCGGGCATCAGCCGCGTGAGCACGTCGAGATCCGACGCGCAGAGCACGAGGCCTGCCCGGTACGTCGTGTCGCCGCGCGCAAGACGAAGACCGGGGATCCCGCCGTCGAAGGTGATGCGCTCGACCTGCTCGTCGCTGGCCAGCACGTCAGCGCCCAGCTCGCGAGCCCGATCCACGAGCTGCAACCACAGCCCCTCGCGGCCGCCTTCGTGGAGGTACGGGCCCTGCAATGCGCGCCCGAGCGTGCGCGCCGAGGTCAGGGCGGCTGGGCGATCGACGAAGGCCACGAAGCGCTCGAGCTTGCGCAGCAAGGCCGAGGCCTCGAGGGGCGTCTCGGTGGGCAGCCCGGGAAAGCGCGACAGCTGACGCTTGAACTTCCAACGCCCGAAGAAGCCCTCGGGAGGGAACTCGAGCCTCGCCTGAAAGAACGAGTCGCTCGCGTCGCCGCTTGCCTGCGCCTTGCGCACCCGCTCATCGAAGCTCTCAGCCTGATCTCCCAACGCTCGGGCAAGCTCAGGGCCTCGGTGTTTCTCGTCGTGGCTGAGCTCGAACCAGCGATCTTCTTCGAGCAGATGAATGGGCACCGAGCGCAGCGCCTTCCCCACGATGGGCTGCAGCCCGAGCTCGGTGAGCGCCTCGTCGAACGGGGGCACCGACTTGAGCGGCGGCAGCAGGAAGGGCGCGTGGTGGAACTTCTGATCCTGGTGCGTGTACCGCTCCGCGAGCCCATCGTGCGGCACGTAGAGGGTCTGCAGACCCCGGCGAGCAGCCAGGGCGGCCGCGAGCGCACCGCCGAGGTGCCCGCCGATGACGATCACGTCGTAGACGTGGCGACCGGGCGCGTTGCCCTTCTTCACGAGCGCGCTGCTCACAACGTCCCCTCCACGCTGACGCAGCGCTCGTTGAGGCGCACACGACCTTCGGCCAGGGCCCGCACGACTGCGGGGAAGAGCCGGTGCTCTTCGACCATGATGCGTTTGGCGAGCGCAGCCTCGTCGTCGGTCGGCAGCACGGGCACCGCGGCCTGCGCGATGATTGGGCCCGTATCCATCCCCTCGTCGACGAAGTGCACGGTGCAGCCGCTGACGCGAACACCTGCGTCGATCGCCTGCTTCACACCGTGCAGCCCGGGAAACGACGGCAGCAGGGCGGGGTGAATGTTCAACACGCGCCCCGGGAACGCGCGCAGGAGCGTCGGCGTGACGAGCCGCATGTAGCCGGCCAGGCACACCAGCTCGACCCGGTGGCGCTCGAGTTCCTCGACGACGCGCGCGTCATACGCGGTGCGATCGCCTGAAAAGCCCTTGCTGGCGACGAGCACGGACGGCACACCGGCCTGCTGAGCACGCTCGACAACCTTCGCCCCGGGCACGTTACAGAACAGCAGTTCGACCCGCGCCGGGCTCCCGCTGGCGCGGAGCGAGTCGACGAGCGCTTGAAAGTTCGACCCGCTGCCCGAGGCGAGCACGCCGACCCGCATCATGGAGCGACGATCGCCTCGGACTCTGCGCCGCTCGTGCCGGCCTCGATCGCGCCGACTTCCCACGCGACGACGTTGCGTGCCGCGAGCACCTCGAGCGTGCGCTTCACGTCGCCCGGCGCGACCACCGCCGTCATGCCCAGGCCCATGTTGAAGGTGCTGAACATCTCGTTGCGCTCGACCTCGCCCAGCCGTTGCAACATGTCGAAGATCGCCGGCCGCTTCCACGCCGACTCGTGCAGCACCGCGCGCAACCCGTCGGGGATGCAGCGCGGTACGTTTCCCGGAAGCCCGCTGCCGGTGATGTGCGCGAGGCCCTTCACCGGGACTTCAGCGATCAGCGCGAGCACGTCTTTGACGTAGATGCGTGTCGGCTCGAGCAACGACGGCCCGAGCGCCAGCCCGTCGATGGAGTCGTTCAACGTGAGCTTCGCGTCTTCGAGGATACGGCGGGCCAGCGAGTAGCCATTGGAGTGCAGGCCCGAAGACGCGAGGCCGATGACGCGATCTCCGGGGGCGATGGTGCGGCCGTCGATGATCTTCGACTTCTCGACGATGCCCACCGCGAAGCCCGCAAGCTCGTATTCGCCGGGCACATAGAAGCCCGGCAGCTCGGCCGTCTCGCCACCCAGCAGCGTGCAGCCCGCAAGCTCGCAGCCCTTCGCGACGCCCTTGATCACCTTCTCGGCGCGCTCGACGTCGAGGCGCGCGGTGGCGAAGTAGTCGAGAAAGAAGAGCGGCTCGGCCCCGCTGGTGAGCACGTCGTTGACCGACATGGCGACGAGATCGATGCCGACGGTCTCGTGCTGATCCATCGCGAAGGCGAGCTTGAGCTTGGTGCCGACGCCGTCGGTGCCGCTGACGAGAATGGGCTCTTGGTACTTCCCCGGCGGGATGGCGAAGAGCCCGCCGAACCCACCCACGCCCGAGACGACCTCCGGCCGGCGCGTCTTCGCGGCGTGGGGCTTGATGCGTTCCACGAGCGCGTCGCCCGCTTCGATGTCCACTCCGGCTTGTTTGTAGGTCGTTCCCACGAGGCGGCTCTTACCGTGTCGTCGCTGGCAACGGCACCAATTCGAGTGAGCGGTGCGGGAGCAGGGGTAGGCTTCGCACCCTCATGCGTGAACTCCTGTCTCGCCGCCGGTACGAGGTGCTGGCGCTGCTCACGTTCGCGGTGTTCGGGTACACGCACCTCGTCACGTCGGAGCCGTTGATGGGGCTCGGGGCGAAGGGCGATGTGGTGCACCGTTTCGTGCAAAACCTCGACGGCCGCGTGACCAACACGCTCTTTCGATTGCGCGGCGAGCGACCAGCGCACCCGGACGTGGTGGTGATGGAGATCGACGAGCGCGGGGCCCAGCGGTACGGCCTCTGGCCCTGGCCGCGTGACGTGCTGGCGACGGCGCTCGATCACCTGCTCGACGCCGACGCGAAGGTCATCGGTCTCGACATCTCGTTCAACAGCGAGAGCTTCGTCAACGCGCGCGAGCGGGTGTGGCTCGAGCAGTTGAAGAAGGCCGATGCGCTGCCCGAGGGGGCGGCGGCGGTGAAGCTGGAACTCGAGCAGCGTCTGGCGCGCACGCCCGACGACGTGCTCGAAGAGGTGCTGCGCAAGGGGGGCCCGCGCATCGTGCAGGGCACCATTCCCTTCACTCAGGGAGAGCTGAAGCAGGTCACCGTCGAGCAGCGGGAGGTGTGGAAGAAGTCGGCCGCCGACGCGGTGATCACCCAGGTGCCGGGGACGGTGAAGGGCTCTCTGGTGCCGCTGGAGGGCGTGGGCGCGTTCCCCTTCGTGGGCATCTTCGCGCCGCTGCCGCGCTTCGCTGCAACCGGCAATCCGCTCGGCCACTTCGGTACCATCACCGACATCGACAGCACGATTCGTCGTTCTCCGCTGCTCGTACGCCTCGATGAACCGCCGGGGGTGTTGCCGTCGCTGGCGCTGCAGGTGGCGAAGAAGCACCTCGACGCCGAGATTCTTCCAGTCGTCTCCGGCAAGAAGCTCCACAGCATTCGTCTCAAGCGGGCCCTGGGCGACATCGAGATCCCCGTCGAGGGCGAGTCGCCGATGACGCTCATCAACTACCCGGGCGGCGACAAGATGTTCCAGCGGATCTCGATCCTCGACGTGCTCGACAACACCTTTCCCAAAGAACGGATCGCGGGGAAGGCGGTGCTGGTGGGTGTGACCATCGTCGGCAGCAGCGGCGATCAGCGCGTGACGCCGTTCTCCGAATTCACGCCCGGCATCTACACGCACGCCTCGCTGGTCTCGAACGCCATCAGCGGCCAGTTCCTCCGCCGGCCTGACGAGCTGAACTGGGTCGAAGTCGGGTTGATGCTGGTGCTCGGCCTGGCCATCGCGACGCTCACTCCGCGCATCCCTTCCTTCATCGGCAAGATGGCTTTTCAGATCGCGGTGATCGGCGGCTTCTCGGTGGTGACGTACGTGCTCTTTGCCTGGGGCCTCAAGCTCGACTGGGTGCTGCCCACGCTGCACCTCACGGTCACCGCGTTCGGCACCATCTTCCTGGGCTACCTCTCGGTCGATCGCGAGAAGCTCAAGATGCGCTCGACCTTCAGTCGCTACCTCGGCGAGGAGGTGATGGACGTCGCCCTCCAGGACCCCGACAAGCTGAACCGCGGCGAGAAGCGGGAAATGACCGTGCTCTTTTCCGACATTCGCGGCTTCACCTCGCTCTCGGAGCACATGAGCCCCGAGAAGCTGGCCGACTTCATCAACCAATACCTCTCGCCGATGACGCAGATCGTCTTTGAAGAGAAGGGCACGCTCGACAAGTACATCGGCGACGCCGTGATGGCGTTCTGGAACGCGCCGCTCGAGCAACCCGATCACGCGCTCCGGGCCTGTCGCGCTGCGATTCACATGCTCGAACGCCTCGAGGAGCTGAAGCTCGAGTGGCGCAAGGCCGGCTACCCGGAGCTCGAGATCGGCATCGGCATCAACACCGGTCAGATGGTGGTCGGCAACATGGGGTCTGACGTGCGCGTCGACTACACCGTGCTCGGCGACTCGGTGAACCTCGGCAGCCGGCTCGAGGGCACCACCAAGGAATACGACACCCGCACCATCATCAGCGAGTTCACGCGGGCGGCCGTGAAAGACGGCATCATCACCCGTCGGCTGGGCGCGGTGCGCGTGAAGGGCAAGAAGGTGCCGGTCGGCATCTACGAGCTGCGCGGGCTGGGCACGCCGAGCGAGACCGAGCAGAAGGCCATCGCTGCGTTCGAGGCGGGCCTGGCCGAGCTGACGCAGCGCAAGTTCAACGACGCCGAGCGGCACTTCAAGGAAGCGCTCGTCTTGTGGCCCAACGACACCTCGACGCGGAACTATCTGGCCGAGCTCGAGACCTACAAGACCAACCCTCCGCCGCCCGATTGGGACGGGGTGGTCTCGCTGAAGACCAAGTGAACACTTGAATTGACGAGTGTTGGTTTGCGGGTGAGAGTCCGCCCCTTCACATGAGCGCCGAGGAAGCCCTCTTTCAGCGGTTCGGCAAAGACATCCCCAAGGGGACGCTTCTCTTCCGCGAGGGTGACCCCGGCAAAGAGATGTACGTGATCCAGTCGGGTCGCATCGCGATCTCGAAGAAGGTTCGCGACGTCGAGAAGGTGCTCGCGGTGCTCGGGCCCGGTGAGTTCTTCGGCGAGATGGCGATCATCTCGAACAAGCCGCGCAACGCCTCGGCCTCGGTCGAAGAAGAAGCGCGGCTGCTGGTCATCGACCCCAAGACGTTCGAGGCGATGATCCGCGGCAATTCCGAGATCGCCGTGCGCATGATCAAGAAGCTCGCCGAGCGGCTGTCTGACGCCGACGCGCAGATCGAGAACCTGCTGCTCAGCGACCCGAACAGCCGCATCCTCCACCACATGCTGCACGTGTGTCAGACGCGCGGCCGGCAGGGTGAAGAAGGCATCGAGATCGATTTCCCGGTGCGCGATTTGCCGCGGGAACTTGCTGTCGGCGAACCGGCCATCCGGTTCATGATCGGCCGACTCGAGCGGGCAGGGTTGATCGAAGTGCAGGGCGATCGGGTGACGGTGCGCGATACGGCGCGGCTCTTCGACTTCCTCCGGTACCTCGAGATGAAGTGGAAGTTCGGGGATCTCTGAACCGTGCGACTGAGGGTACTGGGGCCACATGGCGGGGAGCTTCCGGGGTGCAAGAGCACCTGTCTGCTCGTCGATGGGAAGCTGGCGCTCGACGCGGGCGCGCTGACCTCGATGCTCGAGCTCGATGAGCTGGCGCAGGTCGATGACGTGCTGCTCACGCACTCGCACTTCGACCACGTCAAAGATCTGCCGATGATGTCCGACGTGGTGGTCGGTCGGCGCGATTCGCCGGTCACGATTCACAGCAACAGCGAGTGCATCGAGACGCTGCGCAAGAACATCTTCAACAACGTGCTCTGGCCCGACTTCACCCAGATCCCCACGAAGAAGAACCCGGTCTTCAAGCTCAGGAGCTTCAAGGCGGGCGCGAGGGTGAAGATCGGCGGCTACGACGTGAAGTCGGTGCTCGTGTCGCACCCCGTCGAGTCGTGCGGCTACGTGATCAGCGACGGCAAGGTGTCGATGGCCATCTCGGGTGACACCGGCCCCACCGAGCAGTTCTGGAAGGTGCTGAACAAGGTCGACAACCTGAAGCTGGTGTTGATCGAGTGCAGCTTCCCCAACTCGCTGCAGCCGCTGGCCGACATCTCAGGTCACTTCACGCCGCAAACGCTCGAGAAAGAGCTCGAGAAGTTCGATCGGCGTGGCGCGGAGGTGCTCCTGTACCACCTGAAGCCCGCCTTCGTGTCCCAGTTGGTGAAAGAGACGAAGCACCTCCCGGTGCACGTGTCCGAACTGGGCGAAGAATTCGAGTTCTGATACTCGCAACCTCCGTGACGGCCTCTCTCGTCCTCGGAATCGCCGGTGGCACTGCGTCGGGCAAGACCACCGTGGCTCGCAAGATCCACGAAGCGTTCGCATCGCGCGTGGCCTTCATCGACCAGGACTCGTACTACCGGCCGTTGGATCACCTGAGCCTCGAGGAGCGCCGCGAGGTGAACTTCGATCACCCCGACGCGTTCGATTCTGATCTGCTGGTCGCGCACGTGAAGGCGCTCAAGGCAGGCCAGGCCATCGAGAAGCCGGTCTACGACTTCGTGTCATCGACCCGGCAGCCGCGCACGGTGACGGTGCGGCCGGCCGAGCTGATCCTCATCGAGGGCATCCTCGTGATGCACATGGACGCGCTGCGCTCCGAGATGGACGTGAAGATCTTCGTCGAGACCGAAGACGACGTGCGCATCATTCGGCGGCTGACCCGCGACATCAAAGAGCGCGGCCGCGACTTCGATCACGTCATTCACCAGTACTTCAAGCACGTGCGGCCGATGCACATGGCCTTCGTCGAGCCGAGCAAGCGCTGGGCTGACATCGTGGTGCCACACGGCGGCAACAACGAGACGGCGATCGACATGCTGGTGGGGGCCATCAAGGCCCGCCTGGTGAAGGGCAAGTAAGCGCGTCAGGGGCCCGCGTCGCTGGCGCTGCCGGCGTCGGGCTCGTCGAGCAGGGTCGACACCGAGAAGGGGAACTCACCGAACCGGCTCCCGTCGGACTCGAAGACCTGCTCGCGTGTACCGCGCACGTAATAGCTGCCCGACTTGCCGATGATCTCCTTGCCGATGGTGAGGCGCGCCAGCTCTTTGCCGTCTTCGCCGAACAGGGCGATCCACTTGCCCTTCGCGTCGAGACCGTAGCGCCCCCAGTCCTTCGGCTTCTCTTCGCCGGCGGCCGATGCCTTCATCGAGCCCAGCATCCACAACGCGCCGGTGATCTTGAAGACCTTCGCCTTGCCCTCGCGCGGGCTCACCAGGCGCCAGCCCTCGGCTGAGGCGTCGACGCCGTCACGTTGGACGATCACCTCGGGCTGCGCGGGGTCGTGGAAGATGATCTTCGTCACCGCCTCGCGCTTGAAGCGCACCACCGCGCGATCGCGCAGATCGTTCGGGTTTCGATCGAACTGCAGCGCATTGGGCCCCAGCTGCGCGAGCACTGCGCCGTCGTCGTCTTGCCGCAGCCCGTAGAAGAGCTCACCCCCGTCACTCACCAGTCGGTTGACCGCCAGCTTCACCACCTTGCCGTCTTCGAGGGTGAGGGTGGCCGAGAGCATGGGTGCGTCGAAGCCCAGCTGGCTGCGCATCGCGGGCGTGTCTTCGGGGAAGGCCTGCGCCCGATCCTGCAGCACGCCAGTGAGCATGGTGGTGATGGTGGGGGCGTCGGCGGGCTCGATGGTCGGCGCGCGCAGCGACCACAGCTTGCCTCCCGGTTCCCTGGCGACGGTGTACTCGTTGATCTTCGACTTCAAGACCAGCTGCTGCACCTTGTTCTCTTCGACCGCAAAGGGGATCTTGTCGCGCAGATCGAACGTGCTCTTCTGCAGCATGAAGCGCACGCCACCCTCAGCGGTGAAGACCGGCTTCTCGGCGTTGCGGCGCACGTAGACGCTGCCGTCGAAGGTGTTTTCTTTGCCGCCGATGAGCTTCACCGTGCGCTGCTCGCCGTTGACCCGGGCGGTGGCCTCGACGACGAATTCGGGGGCGTCGAGGCCGTACTTCGCCAGTGTCGCCGCGTCGGGATCTTCTTCGAGCGTGTCTTTGAACTTCGCCGACTGGAGCTGGCTGGTGATGCCATCGATGACGAAGTGGTCGGCCTTCACCTTCACGGGGCTGGTGATCCACCAGTCCTTGCCGCGGCGCTCGAGCAGCGTCGTGCCTTCCTTCGTGCCGACGGAGAGGGTGGTGAACTCAGCCGGGGGCGAGCCGCCGTCGGCCTGGCGCTCGTCGAGCTTCTGGGGGGCGAAGAGTCGCAGCTCGTGATCCTGCTTCTTCTTCGTGTGCTCGTCTTTCTTTACCACGCCGAACCAGGCGTAGCCGCCGAGGCCTCCGGCGATCACCACCAGCGCCACCAGCTGCAGGAGGATCTTTCGGGTCTGGGTCATGAGGCTTTGAGTCAGCGCGCGCGGCGCAGGTTCCAGATGGTGAGGCCAACCGAGAGCAGCAGGGTAGGGAGCAGCACCATCGCCACCAGCCGAATGGTCGACAGCCGCGCGTTGTCGAGGTCGACGCTCGAGAGATCGCGATCGGGTGGGCGAATGTTGACCTTCTTCAGCTGCTCGGTCGTCCAGGCGATGGCGTTGAGCACCAGGTCGCGGTTGTTGGCCTCGGCGATGGCGCCCGCGAGGAGATCGCTGTCACCGAACACCACCACCCGGCCTTCGTGAGATCGCCCGGTGGGCAGCTTGGGGTCGGTGGGGTGAATCGCGACTGCGGCGAGCATCAGCTGGCCCCCGCGCTCGCCATCGCTCTGCGTGGGCTTCTCACCGAGCACCGTCTCGACCCAGGCGTATGGCGTGGTGAGCACCAGCGGGGTCACGGTGATGCCATCGACCGCCAGCTTCGTGATCGCCACCGACGTCGGGAAGAAGACGTTCGCCTGCGCGCGGTTGAGCGGCTCGACGATGGGGTGATCGCCGAGGAAGGGCGTGTAGACGAGGTACGGCTGCTCGGGGTTCACCTTCGTGTCAGCGACCATGCCCGGCTCGAGCTGCATGCCCCACTGCGCGAGGAAGGGACCCAGAGCGGTGTTCGCGCCGTACTCGTTGAAGATGAGGAGCCGGCCGCCTTCAATCGCGTAGTTGGTGAGGAGCGTGCGCTCGAGCTCCGAGAACGACGTGCGCGCCCCGGCGATGATCACCGCCGACGCATCGGCCGGCACCTGCGAGGCCTGCACGAGGTTGAGCGCCGTTGGCGCGTAGCCCTCGTCTTCGAGCACGCGCTTCAAGCCCGCCAGCGACATCGCGATGCCCTCTTCGGTCTGCGCCGCCGGCTCGAGGGGGATCTCGTTGTGGCCGACCACGAAGTAGACCTTCTGCGTGCCCACGGTCTCGAGCTTCAAGATGCCGTTGGTCACTTCCTGCTCGGCGATGAGGCCGTTCATCAGGCGGTTGAGGTTCAAGATGCCGTGCACCGGCTTGTCGCCGCCACCGACGATCACCGCCGCGGGCTGGCCTTCGCGAATCGAGTACTGCTTCACGAGGTCGGGGTTGCGCCGGGGATCTTTGAATTCCCACGTGAAGCGCTCGCTCTGGGCCGCGTACTTTTTGAAGAGCTCTTCCACCGGCTCGGGCGGGTCGTCCTTCACGAAGGCGATGACGTGCACCGGGTTCTTGAGATCTTCGAGCACCGCGCGCGTCTGCGGGCGCAGCGAGTAGATCTGCTGCGTCGTGAGATCCCACGAGGGGGCGCGCTTCGCGGCGATGAAGTTGAGCGCGATGAGCCCCGCGAGCACCGCCACGCCGAGGCCCGTCGATGACGAATAGAAGAAGGCCGAGCGGATCCACGCGGCGCCGGTGCCGTCGCCCGAGTTGAGACCCCAGAACACGACACAGGCGATGCCGAGCACCAGCGAGACGATGAACGGCACCAGCGAAGTGACGGTGAAGTAGCTCAGCGGGGCGGTGAAGAGCAGCAACAACAAGCCGAGGCTGAGGCCGACGCGTCCGAGAGTGCGAATCATCACGTCCACCGCTGCGCTTCGATCGAACGATGCGTCAAGAAGAGGAAGAACGCGATCACCGACCCAAAGAAGATGAGCGGCTTCAGATCGAGCACGCCCTTGATCAAGTTCGCCAGCTGCGCATCGAACGACAGGTAGTTGAGGATCGAGCGAAACGGCTCATCGACCCCGCTCGCGGTCATCTTGAGCAGCATCCACGCCAGCGCGACGGCGAAGCTCACCAGCGCCGCCACCATCTGCGACTCGGTCATCGAGCTGATGAACATGCCGATCGCCATGTTGGTCGCGCCCCACAACAGCAATGCGCCGTAGCCCATCAACACCGTGCGCCACTCGAGCGCCGAACCCGACTGCGAGTTCCCCACCACCGAGAGGATGATCGGGAACACGATGGTCACGCCGAGCGTGCAGGCCACCACACCGATCGCGCCGAGGTACTTGCCGAGCACGATCTCGAAGGGCCGAATGGGCGCCGTCATCAGCAGCTCGAACGTCTTGTTGCGCCGCTCTTCGGCGAAGAGCCGCATCGAGAGAAAGGGCGCCACGAAGAGCGTCAGCACCAGCATCGTCTGCCAGAGGCTGACCATCACGCCGTCGGTCAGGTTGCGGAAGGTGTGCAGGCTGGCCGGCACGTTGCTCCAGCCGCCTTTCTCGTTCACCTCGTCCTGGAACTGCTTGAAGCCGACCAGCAGGCTCACGAAGAACAGCGAGCTCAAGAACGAGGTCACGGTGAAGACCACCCACGCCCAGGGGGTGGTCAGGTACGAGACCAATTCCTTGCGGGTGATGGCGAAGATCGTTCTCACGTCGATTTACTCCGCGGTGAGTTGAATGAACTTGTCCTCGAGCCCGGTCTCTTTGCCCTGGGTGAGGTTGGCCACGGTGTCGTCGGCGACGATCTTCCCGCGGTGAATGAGCAGCACCTTGCGGCAGATCGCCTTCACCTCCGAGAGGATGTGCGTGGAGATCACCACCGTGTGCTTGCCGCCCAGCGACTTGATGAGCTCGAGCACCTCGCGGCGCTGGCGCGGGTCGAGGCCCTCGGTCGGCTCGTCGAGGATGAGCAGCGGCGGCGCACCCAACATCGCCTGCGCGATGCCCACGCGCTGGCGGTAGCCCTTCGAGAGCACGCCCGTCAGCCTGTCGAGCTCGGGCACGATGCCCGTGTTGGTGGCGACGCGCTCGATCTCCGCCTTCACCTGCCCGCGTGGGACGGCTTTCAGATCGGCGACGTACTTCAGGTACCCGCGCACTGTGAGCTCCGGGTACAGCGGAGGCGTCTCAGGCAGGTAGCCGATGCGCCGCTTCGCCTCGAGCGGCTGCTCGAAGAGATCGAACCCCGCGACCTTCGCCGTGCCGCTGGTGGGCGGCATGAAGCCGGTGAGGATCTTCATCGTCGTCGACTTGCCGGCGCCGTTGGGCCCCAGGAAGCCGACGATCTCGCCTTCGGCCACCGAGAACGTGAGCTCGTCGATCGCCACGCGGTCCCGGTACTTCTTGGTGAGCCGCTCCACTTCGATCATCGCCATAACCGGAGCGAACCCTTAGCCCACTGCCAAGGCCTTTGGTCAGCTTCGTGCAATGCGCTATTCGCTGCGGCCCGGAGGCCACGATGTCGCGCACGGTGGTTCAAAAGTTTGGCGGTTCTTCAGTCGCTGACGCAGACAAGATCCGCAAGGTGGCCGCGCGGGTGAAGGCCCGCAGGGCCGAGGGCTGTGAGCTGGTGGTGGTGGTCTCGGCCATGGGCGACACCACCGACGAATTGCTCTCGCTGGCCAAGAAGATCAGCGCCGACCCTCCGCGCCGCGAGCTCGACATGTTGCTCTCGTGCGGTGAGCGCATCTCGATGGCGCTCTTGTCGATGGCGCTGCACGAGCTCGAGGTGCCCGCCATCAGCTTCACTGGCAGCCAGAGCGGCATCATCACCGACGACACGCACGCACAGGCGCGCATCGTCGAGGTGAAGCCCGCACGCATCGAAGAAGAGCTGCGCAAGGGCAAGGTGGTGATCGTCGCGGGCTACCAGGGAGTCTCGAAGAGCCGCGAGGTGACCACGCTCGGGCGCGGGGGGTCTGACACCACGGCGGTGGCGCTCGCGGCTGCGCTCGGGGCCGACTGCGAGATCTACAGCGACGTCGACGGGGTGTTCTCGGCCGACCCGCGCGTCGTGCCCAGCGCGATGAAGCTCGAAGCGCTCTCGTTCGAAGAGATGCAGGAGCTCGCAGCCGCCGGCGCCAAGGTGCTCAACGCCCAGGCCGTCGAGTTCGCGCGCGAGAAGGGCATCACCATTCACGCCCGCTCGACGCACACCGCGGGCTCCGGCACCGCGATCTCGGCCGGCACGTCGACGGGGCGGGTGAAGGGCGTGACCTGCGACACCGACGTGTGGGTGTTCGCCACCAACGAGGCGCCGGCGGCGCTGCTCGAGTTGCTCGACGCGAACCAGGTGAAGGGTCGCAACCTGGTGTGCGATCTGTCAGGGCGCGCGCTCGCCGTGGTTCCGCTGCAAGACGTGCATGGCCCCGAGGTGTTGCGCGCGAAGCTGCCGACGGGTGTGCAGGTGCTCGATGGCCTCGCCACCGTGACGTGCGTCGGCACGGGGCTCAACGCGGACTGGTCGGTCGCGCGCAAGGCGATGAGCGCTGCCGCTGCCGTCGGGGCGACGCTCACCGCGAGCTACGCGTCGTCGCTGCAGCTCACCCTGGTCGTCGATCGCGATCACGCGAAGCTGCTGACGAAGGCGCTGCACGAAGCGCTGATCGGCTGAGCCACGGCCCTCCACGTCGACCCACGCGCCGAGCAGCTCGCGCGTCTTCTTCTTGTCGTCTTCTTCTTGTCGCGAACGTGGCCGATGGCCTGGGGAACTGCGAGGGCCCGCGACGCGCGTACCTGAACGAAACCTGCAACGCGGTGGCGATGCCCACCGAGGAGCGCCTGCCAGGTTTGGCGCCGCCTCGCGAGCTTCGCCTGCGCCAGCGCTTCCTGGATGGGGCTCCACGAGTGTCGCTTCGAGACCTTGCAGCACCTTCAGCGGCGGTGAAGCCGAACGAAGTGTCGGCTCAAGGAGGGAAGAACGACTCGGCCTTCGCGAATGCAGCCAGGCCGACGAAGTCACCCACCTTGCGGCCATTGAAGTCGTCCGGCGTGACGTGAATGCCGCCCCAGATGCGCGACTGGCCGGCCTGATCGGCGGCGTCGTACCAGGTGGCGAACTGCAAGGTGACGTCGACGCTCGGGCCGGCCTCGAACGCGAGGGAGTTGCCTGCCTTGACGGTGTACTCCCCCAGCCCGCCGGGGAAGAAGGCCGAGCCGGTGGCGCGGTCCAGCACTTCGGCTGCGGCGCGGCTGAAGGTGCTGTGGCCCGAGACGAAGCCCGGGAACGCAGGGGTCACGAAGTCACGCCGCTGGTAGGGCACCCATTCCACGCCGCGCAGCCACGCAATGCCCGACACCTGCCGCAGGTTGCCCGGCTCGCCGCGCCACGTACGCACCACGACCTGGTTGATCGCGTTCTGCAGCCCTTCGTGCCGACCGCCTGGCGCTGCAGTCTCTGCAGTGACCAGCTCGATCAAGTCGGGGATCAGCGGCAGCCCTCGCGTGTCATACGACGGCTTCGTGGAATCGCTCGACTGCCCCCGCGCCGCGCTGGAACGAATCAAGGTGATCGGTCGCGCCGAGAGGTAGACCCGCTTCAGTTCCCATGCGGCGATCGCCGCGTCGTGCAGCGCGCCGTTCATCACGAAGTAGACGCGCACGTCCCACTCGAGCGGGCTCAGCTCGGCGCCCTGACCCTTCCACCGGCGCACGAACATCGGGTGCTCGAAGGCCTGGTTGGCCACGGTGTTCCAGTGGCCCGGCGGCGTCTCTGACTTGGGGCCATCGGCCCAGATCTCGGCGAGCACGCGACCGAAGTCGGCGACCGGCACGCGGTTGGGCGCGTAGGGCTGGCCGGTCACGGGGTTCATCGGGTGGCCGGTGCCCGCGTTCGAGCCCAGCGGGTTGTTCCCGTACGCGCCGGGCGAGATGTCGATCATCGCCGTCGCGTCGGCGAGCTGGCTCGAGCGGCGAATCACTTCGACCACCATGTCCATGGTGCTGGGACCGAGGATCGGCGCGGGCGCCGGATCGACGTAGGGCAGGTTGGGGCCGGGCCGTGACAGGGCGAACGGCGTCACGTTCTTCCACTGCGCGCCGATGTACGGCTGCACGCCCGCGGCGACCGGAATGCCGTTCTGCGTGGCGGCGATGGCGAGATCGAGCGGCTGCCAGACGTCAATGTTCTCGGAAGGGGCCGCGGGCGCCTCGACGGGCAGCGGCGGCACCATCGACATGAAGCCCGTGGTGTCGGCGTAGTTGTTCGCCTCGTTCGCGCCGTCGTTGCGACCCGCATCGATGATCGCCGCGCCGATGCGGTTGCCGATGGCGGAAGGGGTGTTGCCCGTGATGCCCGTCTCATCGGGCGAGTACCCGAGCTTCGTCAGAAACGCCTTGAAGCAGGCTGACGAGACAGGGCCGCCGATCGCCTTCCCATACCGGTGCTCGAGCACCCGGTACGCGGCGTAGCTGATCGTCTCCGCACGCGCGGCCTCGACGTCAGCGGCGGTCTGCTTCTCGGTGAAGAAGGCACCCTGCGCCGAGGGGTGGAAGGTGGCCCACGCGTCCCACATGGCAGCGCTCAGATGGTACAAGTTGCGTGCGTGCACGGTGGGCCGCGGAATGTCGCGGCGGATCGCGCCGAGGATTTGCTCGTTCCACCGCCGGGCGATGCTGCGCGTCGGGGCAGGGTCGATCTGGGCGGCAGGGCACGCCACTTCGGGCGGCATCGGCTTCGCGGGCTGCTCGTACGTCACGGCCCCCTTCGGCGCGAAACGAATGATCGCGCCCTTGGTCAGGTTGGAGATCACCCGGCCACCCACAGCCCACACGCGCCCCTTCGGGTCGACCCACGTCGCGTGCAGAGACTCCACGTCGAGCGAGAGGCCGTGCTTCTGCTGCTCCCACTTGCCGTTGACCCGGCGAAAGATCGCGCCCGCCTCACCGGAGGCCCATGCGGTGTCCTTCTCAGTGGGGTCTCCACTGAGGCCCTGAATCAGCGCGACCGAAGCCGGTGACACGTCTTTGAAGCCTGCGCCCCTGCCTTCCAGCAGCGCCGATTGGGCACCGCCGCCACAGAGGTAGACGTTTCCACCGCCGCCCGAGACCGTGAAGAGCGTGTCCCTGCGCTCGTTGGGTACCACCGCCCAGCCGCTCGTGGTCTTGTGCAGAATCAGGCCGTCGCCGCCGACCGCCCAGATGTCGTTGGCGCCGGTGCCCCACACCTTGAAGAGCCCGGGTGTCTCGCTGTCGCGCAAAGGAACTTCGGCGGGCAGGGCCACCTCCGACCAGGCCGCGCCGTCGTAGTGCCAGAGAAAGCCGCGCCACCCAGACGTCCCGCTCCCCACCGCGTACACGTCAGTGGGACTCGAGCCCCACACGCCGAACACCGTCTGCCGCGCGAGGCCCGGCGTCTCGTGGTGAATGAACTGCCCGTCTTTCCACTCGACGATGGTGCCGCGCACGCCGCCGAAGAACGCGCTCTGCGGGTTGAAGGCGTGCACCCACCACAGCGCCCCCCGGATGCCAGTCTCACGCCGTTCCCAAGCCGTGCCGTTGAAGTGGAGCACCAGCGGACCCAGCCCCGTGTCAGCCCCCACCGCCCACACGTCGTTCTCCGAGCTGCCACCGACGCTCATCAAGGCTTCGTCGAGGCCCTGCGCGGCGACCTGCCACGTCTTCTCTTCGCCGCAGGCGAACAACGTCAGCGCGAGTGCCCCACCCAGCCACAGTCTCTTCGTCATGGTCGTCAGCCTTTGCAGATCACGTCGCAGTACTGCCCGGCCTCACAGCGGAGCACCGTCGTGCCCTTCGCGCGCCCGAGAATGCCACCATCTCGCGCGGTTGCTTCGACTTCGAGCGTCACGCTCTCGTTTGCGACACTCACGCCGATGGGCGTGGGACACATGAAGACGGGAAACAGCTCCGACACCCAGGCGCCGCCATCGGGCGCGACGTCGAATTGGCGCGTGCCGCGGCTGACCAGCGTGCCGTCGAGCTTGCGGGCGCGGTGAGTGAAGAGCACCTCGGACGCGCGCTGCCCCGTGACCCGGTAGCGCACCTCAACGTGGTACCCGCCCTGAGCCCCGGCGACGAGCGGCACCTCGGCGGGGAAGGGGGCGAAGTCGTTCATCACGTTCGCGCCGACCTCGAGCGCGCCCGAGGGCCACTCGGGGTCTCCAGCGTCACCTGCGTCGGGCCTCTTCGGTCCCTCGCCGCACGCGAAGAGCGAACAAGCCCCCAGCACGACGAGCGACCTCAGCTTCACGCGCTCAGCGAACGGTGCGGCGACGACGAGCGAGGGCGAGCAGGCCAAGGGCGGCGAGCATCGACTCCGGGCCGGCGACAGAGCAACCACCGGCCTTGCCCTTCAGGAGGTCCGCGTTGTCCGTGAGCACTTCCGGAGCGCCTTCTTCGCGGAGCGTCTCGATGCGCAGCGCCGCCGGCCCCACGTTGAGGTCGCGGTTGGCGAAGCGGTTCTCGAGGTGGAAGGTCCACCCCTGCTCGGTGATCAAGGTCGCCGCCGCAGTGCTGCCGTTGCCTGCCAGCACGCCGCACTCGAGACGCAGCGTCGCCGTGTGATCGCGCGACACCTCGGGGAGCGACGGGTTGAAGCTGAACACCGGGTCGCGGGTCATGTCTTCGGGCGAGAGCGTCGTGTAGAGGCGCGTCATCGTCGGGAAGCGGTTGAACAGCTCGCCCGCTTGGAGCGTGGGCTGCACCACCGCGGTGAAGATCTGCTCCGCCAGCGCGCCAGCATCGAACGTCTGCTGCCAGCCGACGAACTGGTCGGGGTTCTGCAGGCGATAGCCAGCGCTCAGGTAGAGGTTCAGGTTGCCGAGGAACTCGTCTTCGCTGACCTTGCCCTTCATCGCCTCAGGCATCGGGATGCCCGCGACGAGGAGGTTCTTCACCTGCGGCAACAGCGTCGGCGCAATGAAGCTGAAGCTGTTGGGGTTCTGCTGAGTGATGTAGCCGTTGTCGAAGAGGTACCCCACGAAAGACTCCGGCGTGGTCATCGACGCGAGCACCGTCTGGAAGCCGAAGCGCCCTGCAGGGTTGAGCACGTTGCGCATGATGGTGCTGGTGCCCGCATACTCGGTGACGAACGCGTGCTTCTCGGGGGTCTCCGAGATGGCCCTGATCACCACGTCGTTGTAGTTCTGCGCCTGGTTGAGCCAGTCGATCTGCGCGTCGTTGACGATCACGTGATTGTAGTTGCGGGGGATCGCGCGACCGTTGCCCAGCATCCACACCTGGATGCCCATGTTGGGGTTCGCCGCGACGCTGGTGAGGATGATGGGGATCATCGGCAGGTCGGACGGGTACTCGAGCACCACGGGCTGAATGTCGCCGGCCGACTTGCCGCTCTTGAGCTTCAGCGCGAGGAAGTAGGCGCCGGGGTGAATGTACGGGCCCACGGTCTGATCGGTGCCGGTGGGGATGAAGTAGCGGTTGGCGGTCAGCCAGTTGAACATCTCGTCCTTCGAGTCGGCGCGCAGCACGGCGTAGTCGTAGGGGCCGATCGACGACTGGGTGACGAGCGGGCTCGAGGGGTTGCCGTTGCGGCTGTCTGCCTCCGAGCCAGCGCTCGCGAAAGCCGGCGGAGACAAGCCCCCGCAGTTGCCGTTGTTCACGGTGTTCACGAAGTAGCGCGGCTGGGTGGTCGCGATGAGCTGCGTGAAGAGCTCTTCGGTGCCGAGCTTGAGCGTGGGCACCGAGGGCAACGGGAGGAGCCACCCAAAGTCCTTCGCGTCACCTGCGTACTGAATCTGGATGTGCGCCGTGACCTTGCCGTTGTCGACCGCGAACAAGATCCGCTCGCCCGCCTGCACGATCGGCACGGTGGGGTCGGGCGGCGCGAAACAACCGCAGGCCTCCGCGCGTTGAGGAAAGAACGACGCGCCAACGGCAACGACCAGCGCAGCGGCAGAGAGAGTTCGCACCATGGTGGCACCTCGAAGGGGACAGCTTCACCTGAAGCATGCTGCGTGCCTTCCATGATGTCGTGTGAATTCAGTGGTTTGAGTTGGTCGGACGCCTCGGGAAGCCGGGAATCGCAGTCCGGGGGTCGTGGGTTTCTGAGGGCGGGAGCGCCGGGCGCCGAATGTCGGTGCGCCGCTCGAGGGTCACGTCGCCCATGGGCATGCCACCGGCCTCCATGCCGAAGATGGCTTTGATGTTGTCGCCAAAGAGGGTCCCCAGCGCGAGCAGGAGCAGCAGCGCGACGCCGACGGCGAAGGTGAGGCTGCCCCACTGCACGCCGCTGCGGGGCAGGCGGAAGGCCAACTCGCGGCGCACGTAGAAGCCAACCCCACGCCTGCAGTCGCGGGTCATCACTGTCCCGTCGAACCGGCGAACGAAGTTGATGCACGTGCGCCCCTCGCGGCGGCCGATGAATTCCATCGCCCCGGCGCGGGTGAAGGCCCCGAGGTTATGAACGGTGAGGGAACACCGGTCGCAGAAGCGGGCGCGGTCGTCCCCACGCATGGAGGACCAGGGCACGTTGCAGGGAGTCGCAATCGAGATCGAGTCGAGGTTCATGCCCGACGGTAGAAGCTTTGGTTCTGGTTCCGCCTGAGGCGGATGTCCGTCGGACGTTCGACCGACGGTCAAACGTCCGATCTTGCTGAGTGCATAGATCGAACAAATCGACTGTCAGTTCCATCAGGGTCCTCGCGTTGAGGGATCGACGGCGCAAGTGGGCGTCGTCGGGAAGTCCAGGCGGGCGGAGTTGTTGAAGGAATCGAGCTTCACGTTTCTTGAACGAAACCGAAGCGGCCCACTGGGCATCTGTTGGTCATCAAAAGTTGCAAGGTCGTCGCCCGCTGTGGGGCACCTTGCGTGGGCAAGAAACTGCTGTACCTGAGGTGAATCATGAAAGGCCTTCCTCCGAAGACGTTGCCGTTGCGTGTTGCTGTTCAGGGTGACTTTGCGCTCGTCGAGTCCCTGTCGTCGCACGCTGAAAAGATGATCCTCTCTCCCGTCGAGACCTCGCTCGAGATCTCGGCGCGTGTCACGCAAGCCGACGTGCTGGTGATCGACGTGTCGACCAACGGCGAGGTGGGTCTGCAGACCATTCGTCAGCTCACCTACGAGCGGCCGGTGCTCGCGCTCGTTGCCGTAGGCCAGGCCCTCGACGCCATCCGCGCCGGGGCCAGGGGGGCGATTCGGCGCGACAGCAAACCCGCCGCGATCGCCGCAGCCATCGAGTCGCTCCACCAGGGCATCTCGGTGATCGACCCCTCGGCGCTCACCAACGTCGCCGCCAACAAGCCCGCCAGTGGGCTGGTCGTCAGTGGCGAAGACGTGCCGACCCGGTCGGCCGAGAACGAGACGCTCACCAAGCGCGAGAACGAAGTGCTGGTGTTGATGGCCGAGGGGCTCTCGAACAAGGAAATCGCGGGCAAGCTCACCATCAGTGAGCACACCGCGAAGTTCCACGTGAACTCGATCCTCCAGAAGATGAACGCACAGAAGCGAGTCGAGGCGGTCGTTCGTGCCGCCAAGCAGGGCCTGATCAATCTGTGAGCCCGAACGGGGCTCTTCAAGACAAGGCCGGTGTTGATCAGTGACCTGGAGCCTCTCCCCAAAGCAGCGGGGAGGGGCTCCTCGCATTTCTGGCGGGTCTGTCTGAAGTTTCGTGAAGTCGTGCGGCCGCTGACGCTTCGGGCGGTGGCGCGCTCGAGATCAATCCCTACCGTGGGGCTCGCAGTCGCAAACCACCTCGAAGGGAACACACACCATGGCCATCTCAGTTCAGGATCTTTCAGCGTCGTTGAGCGAAGTCGTCGAGCAGGCAGGGAAGAGCGTCGTTCGGGTCGAAGGCGTGCGTCGGGGCGGGCGCGGCTCGGTGACCGGGGTCGTCTGGGGTGAAAAGCAGGTGCTCACCGTCGCCCACGGCGTCCGCACCGATGAGGCGATCGTCGAGGTCGACGGCAGGCGCCTGAAGGCGCGCGTGAAGGGCCGCGACGAGGGCACCGATCTCGTCTTGCTCGAGGTCGACGAGCCGCTCACGCCTGCGCGCTTCGATGACGGCGCGGGCCTCAAGGTCGGCCAGCTCGTGCTGCGGCTCGCCAGACCCGGTGAGACGGTGCGCGCGACCAGCGGCATCGTGAGCACGCTCGGCAAGAAGCCGTGGCGCTCACCGCATGGCGGCGAGATCGACTTCTTCCTCGAAACCGACGCGCCTCACCAGCCGGGCTTCTCCGGTGGGCCGCTCGTCGATCTCCACGGCGACGTGCTCGGCCTGACGACCACCGGCCTGTTGCGGGGAGAGAGCGTCGCGGTGCCGGTGAAGACCATTCGCCGCGTCGTCGCGCAGCTCGAGCAGCACGGCCGCATTCGCCGCAGCTACCTTGGCTTGCAGTTGCAGCCGGTGCGCCTGCCTGACGACGTGAAGCAGTCCACGGGGGAAGAGATCGGCTTGCTGGTGACCTCCGTCGCGAAAGACGGGCCCGCCGAGAAGGCCGGCATTCAGTACGGAGACACCGTGCTGCACCTCGGCGACGACACGGTGCACACGCTCGAAGACTTCTACGCCTGGCTTCGCACCGATCGCGCCGATCAGCAGGTGCCGGTGAAGGTCTTCCGCAACGGCCAGGTCGTGACCCAGCAGGTGACCCTCGGGGCGAGGTGACGCGTGAGCCCGCTCGAACTGTTCAGCGACGAGCTCGAGACCCTCGTTCAACGCGTGGCGCCCGGCGTGGTTGCGCTCGAACACCGCCGGGGGCATGGCACCGCGCTCGCCATCTCGCCCGATGGCTGCCTGCTCACCAACGCGCACGTGGTGCACAACCTCCCCCGGCTGAAGGTGCGCTTTCACGACGGCACCGAGACCGAGGGTGAGGTCATCGGCCGCGATCCGTCGACCGATCTCGCCATCGTGCGCGTCGATCGGGGTGATCTCTCGACGCTCACCCTCGCGTCCCTCTCCCAGGTGAAGGTCGGGCAGGTGGTGCTCGCGCTCGGGCACCCCTTCGGCTTCGAGCGCAGCGTGTCGTTGGGCGTGGTGAGCGCGCTCGAACGCCGCCTGCCGGGGCGCGACGGGGCGACCCTCGACGGGCTCATTCAGACCGACGCGGCGATCAACCCGGGCAACTCCGGTGGGCCGCTGCTCAACGTGCGAGGGCAGGTGGTTGGCATCAACACCGCGATGTTGCCCTTCGCGCAGGGCATTGGCTTCGCGGTGCCGTCGTCGACCGCGTCGTGGGTCTCTTCGCTGCTGCTGCGCCACGGAGAGGTGCGGCGTCGGTTTCTCGGCATCGCGGCGAAGAACGAGCACCTCAAGACCGAGCTCGCCACGAAGGTGGGGCAGGGCAAGGGTGTGCGCGTGATGGAGATCACCCGCGGCTCACCGGCGAGCGAAGGTGGCGTGGAGGCGAACGATCTCGTGCTCGGGCTCAACGGGAGCGCGGTCGAGAACGTGGACGATCTCCAGCGCCTGCTCGCGCTCGACGCAGCGAGCGTGGTCGAGCTCAAGGTGTTGAAGCTGGAAACCCTCGTGCATCGACAGGTGCGACCCACGACGCGTCGCGCGGCCTGACGTCTACTTCCGGGGAGGCGGCTCGTGGTGCCGGCTGGCCGGGGTCGCCTCGAGGTTCTTCGCGGCCATGTAGATGACGTTGCGGGTGCCCTTCTTGCCCCGGTACATGGCTCGGTCGGCGAAGTCGACGAGCGTGTCTTTGTCTTGCGCGTGCTCGGGGTACGAGGCGATGCCGATGCAGGTGCTGATGTTGAGGCTGAACCCTTCGCGCGCGAGAAAGCGGTGCGACTCGATCGACCGGCGAATGCGCTCGGCCACCTTGAGCGCGCCGCCCGAGTCGGTGCCGCGCAGCAGCGTCACGTACTCATCGCCACCCCAGCGGCACACGATGTCGTTGTCGCGCACGCAGCCCTTGAGCACGCGCGCCACCTCGACCAGCAACTTCGAGCCGATCAGGTGCCCGTGCGTGTCGTTGATGCTCTTGAAGTGGTCGAGATCGAGGAAGAGCAGCGAGAACGGCTTGTCGTCTTTCGAGGCGCTCTTGAAGTCCTTCTCCAACACCAGCTGCAGGTAGCGCGAGTTGAAGAGGTGGGTGAGATCGTCGAGGTAGACGAGATCTTCGACCGCCGAGAACTTGTCGAGGTTGCGCAGCGCGAGCGCGAGGTGGCGCGCGAGGAAGGGGGCGCCGGCGATGCCCGCCTCGTTGATGCTGTCTTTGAAGTAGAGCGCCACCGCGCCGAGCTGCGTGTCGTGCTCGAAAACGGGCACCACGTAGGCGGTGTCGAAGTCGGGCACCTCGACGTCCAGATCGCCTCCCGCGGCTTCCAGCGTCGCGGCGCGCGTTCGCACCGCCTCGAGGGAATGTGCTTCGACGACGCTGCGCTCGACGTCGCCGAAGCCGTGCCACGCCGAGAGCTGCAGCGCTTCGCTGTCTTTGGAGAACACCGCCACCGCGTCGGCCAGACACATGCTCTGAAAGGCGCTGGTGGTGATCTGGTTGAGCTGTTCGCGATCGAGCGTGGTGGCGATGCGCTGACCCGCCTCGAGCAACGCCACGTGCTTGCGGAGCGTCTCGTTTTCCTTGAGCAGCGACTGCTGGGCGATGGCGCGGTTGACGGCGTGGCTCAACACCTCGGGCTGCACCGGCTTGACGAGATAGTCGCTGGCGCCGCTCTTGATCGCGCGCACGGCTGGCTCGACCTTGTCGAGCGCAGTGATGACCAGCACCTCGACCTCAGGGTGCGTCGCCTTGACGAACTGCAAGAGCGCCATGCCGTCGGTGTGCGGCAGAATGAGATCGGTCACCATCAACTGAAACTTCGTTTGTTCGAGCGCTTCCTGGGCTTCCTGCGAGGAGCCCACAGCCGTCACCTCGTGCCCCGCACCCGCGAGGAAGTCGCCGTACAGCGAGCGAGCGACCTTCTCGTCATCGACCAGGAGAATCTGCGCCATGTCGCGCGCGGCGTATCACGCTTCCCATCGACTGAGTGGTGCCAGCATGTCAGCGTCGGTGCGGCGTGACGCCTGATCTGCGGAGACTGTGTGTGTTGTTCAGCGCAGGCGCGACCCGCTACGCCGTCGACGCTGTGCGCGTGGTCGGTGTGACCCGCACCGACGCGAATGGCGTGCTGGCCTTGCCCGAGAACGTCGAGGCGCGCGACTTGAGCTCGCTGCTGGGTGGCGACCCCGAACCTGAGACCACCGCAGCGGTCACCATCGCCGTGACGCCGCAGGTCGCGCTGCGGGTCAAGCGCGTCGAGGGGGTGTTCGACGTGGGGCCCGCTCCGCGCTGGCCGGTGAGCGCCAAGCTGATTCCGCTCATCACCCCGGCGGTGAGCGCCGCGCTGGAATTCGACGGGCGGCTGGTGTTCGAGCTCGACGCCGATGGCGTGTCGCGTGGCCTGCCGAGGCAGGTGAAGGCCCTCGAGCGACTCACGCGTGAGGCTGATCAGGCGCTCGTCTTCACCGTCCAGGGAGAGCGGTTGGCGCTGCCACTGCATCACGTGGTGCAGGTGATCGTAGCAGGCCGGCATTTCAACCGGGCGCCCAACGCCGGCACCTTCCTCGGCGTGGCGTTGCACCGCGGCCAGCTGTGCCCGGTCTTCACCGTGGGCCCGCTCGGGTTGGTTCAGCCCTTCGTCGTGCTGTTCGAGGTCAACCGTGAGGTCCTCGGGCTGTCGGCCAGCCAGGTCGAGGGGGTGCGATCGCGCGCTTCCCTCGACGGGGTAGGGGTGCTCGACGTGGCACGCATGTTTTCTTGAGAGCGCTCGTGGGTTGCCCCTACACTCATGACGCTTTTTGTCCGTCATCACCCACCGGAAAACTCGATGCCCAAATCAGTCCTGGTCGCAGACGACTCGCTCACGATCCGCAAGATCGTTGGAATGCTGTTCGCGACCGAAGATCTCACCGTCACCGCCGTGGACAACGGCCTCGACGCCGTCACGCGCGCGCGTGAGCTGCGGCCGGATCTCGTGCTCGCCGACTGCATGATGCCGGGCAAGAGCGGCTACGACGTGTGCGCCGAACTCAAGCGCGACCCGGCGACGGCGCACATCCCGGTGCTGTTGCTGGCGGGTAACTTCGAGCCCTTCGACGCGGCGCGCGCGCAGGCGTGTGGCGCCAACGGCCACATCCCCAAGCCCTTCGACAGCACCAGCTTCCTCGACCGCGTGAAGTCGTCGGTCGGCATGGCTACGGGTGGCAGCATCGCGCCGGTCGGCTACGGCACGCCGATGACCGCCGCGGCCGCCGCTGCTGCCGTGCCTCAGGCCCCTTCGCAGCCAATGGCGCCGCCCGCGCGGCCTGCGGCACCTCCGGCGCAGCCGATGGGCATGCCGCAGGCACGACCGGGCACCCCGATGGCGACGCAGCCGGGTCAGCCCCTGCGCCCTCCGATGCAGCCGGGCATGCCGATGGGTCAGCCTGGCATGCCGCCTGCGCGTCCTCCGATGCAGGGCGGGGTGCCGATGGGCATGCAGCCGATGGGCACGCAGCCGGGCATGCGGCCGCCGATGGGCCAGCCGGGCATGCCGCCGCGTCCGGTGGGTGCGCCGATGCCGCCGATGGGTGCGCAGCCGGGCATGCCGCGACCGATGGGGGTCCCGGGTATGCCGGGCACGATGCCTCCGGGGCCGGGCATGGCGCGTCCTCCGATGCAGGGAATGCCGGGGATGCCGCCTGCGCCGGGCATGCCCGGTGGTTTCCCACGTCCTCCCTCAGGCGGGCCGTTGCCGGGTGCTGGCATGCCGCCGCCGCGCCGAGATCCCTTCGGTCTTGCGAACCAGCAGCAGCAGCCCCCGCCGCAGCGCCAGCACGAGTCGCTCGACCTCGACTCGCACAAGTCAGCCGACGGCGGTGAAGCGGTGCTGCGCGAAGCCCTCTCGAAGGCGAGCAAAGACGTCATCGAGAAGATCGCCTGGGAGGTCGTTCCCCAGCTCGCTGAGACGATCATCCGTCAGGAACTCGATCGCTTGATCAAAGACCGCGAAGCGAAGGGCCTGGCCTGAGCCTGAGTTCAGCCTGCCTCTCACCGCTCGCATTCGTCATTCTTCAGTTGTGGCGGGCGGCCCTTTCCGGTTTGGAAGGGCCGCTTCGTCTTTTCTGCCTTCAACGAGGGTTGCATGACCGCTGAGACCGAACTGCCGTCTTCCTGGGAACCCGGTGCCGTCGAGAAGAAGTGGTCGGCCCTCTGGGAAGAGAAGGGCTACTTCAAGGGCGACTCGAACTCGACAAAGCCGTCGTTCTGCATCGTGTTGCCGCCGCCCAACGTCACGGGCTCGCTGCACCTCGGGCATGCGCTGACCGCGACGATTCAAGACATCCTGACGCGGTGGAAGCGCATGAGCGGCTTCAACGCGCTGTGGCTCCCTGGCACCGACCACGCCGGCATCGCCACGCAGATGGTCGTCGAGAAGGAGCTGATGAAGACCGAGAAGAAGTCGCGCCACGACTACGGGCGCGAGGCCTTCTTGAAGCGCGTGTGGGAATGGAAGGAGAAGTACGGCGCGCGCATCGGTGAGCAGCACAAGGTGCTCGGGGCGTCGCTCGACTGGTCGCGCGAGCGCTTCACGATGGATCCCGGGCTGTCCGAGGCCGTGAAGGAGGTCTTCATTCGCCTCCACGAGCAGGGCCTCATCTACCGCGCGCAGAAGCTCATCAACTGGGACCCGCAGCTGCGCACCGCGCTGTCGGATCTCGAGGTCGAGAACGAAGAGCGCAACGGCTCGTTGTGGTCGATCGCGTACCCGGTCGACGGCACCGACGAGAAGCTGGTGGTGGCCACGACGCGGCCCGAGACGATGCTGGGCGACACCGCGGTGGCCGTGCACCCCGAAGACGAGCGCTACAAGCACCTCATCGGCAAGCAGGTGAAGCTGCCCTTGATCGATCGCCTGATTCCGATCATCGCCGACGCGGTGCTGGTCGACCCGAAGTTCGGCACGGGCGTGGTGAAGGTGACCCCCGCGCACGACCACAACGACTACGCGACGGGCCAGCGGCACTCCCTGCCGATGATCAACATCTTCACCGAGAGCGCGCACGTCAACGAGAACGGCGGCAAGTACCAGGGGCTGGAGCGCTTTGCGGCGCGCAAGCAGGTGCTCGCTGATCTCACCGAGCTCGGCCTGTTGGTGGAAGAGAAGCCGCACAAGCTGCCGCTCGCGTTGAGCCAGCGCACGGGTGTGCCGGTCGAGCCTCGCCTCTCGTGGCAGTGGTACGTGAAGATCAAGCCGCTGGCCGACAAGGCGATCGAAGCGGTCGAGCAGGGCAAGACGAAGTTCGTCCCCGAGCAGTGGACGAACACCTACTACTCGTGGATGCGGAACATCCACGACTGGTGCATCAGCCGCCAGCTGTGGTGGGGCCACCAGATCCCCGCGTGGTACGAGGCGGGCGCCGACGGCACCGTCGACTTCGAGACCGCGAAGGTCGTGGTGTCGCGTGAAAAGCCCGAGGGCGGCAACTGGGTGCAGGACCCTGACGTGCTCGACACGTGGTTCAGCTCGGGGCTGTGGCCGTTCTCGACGCTGGGCTGGCCGAACAACGACAGCGCCGATCTGCGCACCTGGTACCCGAACTCCGTGATGGAGACCGGGCACGACATCATCTTCTTCTGGGTCGCCCGAATGATGATGTTCGGCCTGCACTTCATGGGCGAGGTGCCGTTCCGCACGGTCTACCTGCACGCGATGGTGCGCGACGAGAAGGGCGAGAAGATGTCGAAGACGAAGGGGAACGTGATCGATCCCCTCGACATCATCCATGGCGCGGCGGCGGCGAACCTGCCCGCGTCGGTGAAGAACAAGTACCCGCAGGGGCTGCCCCCGATGGGCGCCGACGCGCTGCGCTTCACGCTCGCCTCGCTCACGCAGCAGGGCCGCGACATTCGCCTCAGCGTCGAGCGCATCGAAGGCTACAAGGCCTTCGTCAACAAGATCTGGAACGCGTCGCGCTTCGCGCTCATCAACATGGGCGACTTTCAGAGCGACCCGAAGATCTTCGTCAAAGATCGCGCGCTCTCGTTGGCTGACCGGTGGATTTTGTCGCGCCTCAACACCTGCATCGCGGGCGTGCAGGGCGCGCTCACGACGTACAACTTCGGTGACGCGGCCTCGATCGTGTACCAGTTCCTCTGGCGCGAGTTCTGCGACTGGTACATCGAGCTGAGCAAGGGCTCGCTGCGGGGCGAAGACGTGCACGCGCGCGACTCGAGCCGCGCGGTGCTGGTGTACTGCCTTGATCAGATCTTGCGGCTGGTGCACCCGTTCATGCCGTTCATCTCCGAAGAGATCTGGCAGCGGCTGCCGATGACGCGGCCGACGGAGTCGATCTGCATCGCGGCGTACCCCACCGAAGATCGTCGCCTGGCCGACCCTGCGGCCGAGGCCGAGATGAAGCCGGTGATCGAGGCCATCGAAGGCATTCGCACCATTCGCGGGGAATCGCAGCTCTCCCCCGCGGTGAAGGTCGAGGCGCACATTCAGTCGTCGAACGCGCAGGTGCGCGAGACCTTGAACCGCTGGCGCGACTACCTGACGCCGTTGGCGCGACTGAGCGCGCTGTACGTGACCGAGCTGGGGAACAAGCCCCCGCAGGCCGCCGCCGAGATTCGGGCTGAGATGGAGATCTACGTGCCCCTCGCCGGCATCGTCGACCTCGCGGAAGAACGCGAGCGGCTGAAGAAGGAGATCGAGAAGGCCGAGAAGGAGATCGCCGGCATCGAAGGGCGCCTCTCGCGGCCCGACTTCGTGGCGCGTGCTCCGGCCGAAGTGGTCGCGAAGGATCGCGCGCGCGTCGATGAGCTGCGCAGCCGCATCAACAAGGTGAACGACAACCTGCGCCGCATCGCTCCGGTGGAGGTGAAGATTGCCGCGCCCGCGAATGACGGGGCGGTCAACCTCACTGAAGATCTGAAGGAAGAGCTCGCAGGCGTGAAGGTGCAGGAAACCGACAACCAGGTGAAGGAAGCGCTCGAGAAGCTGCGCGAGGGCACGAAGGAAGGGCTCTCGTCGCGCGATCACTACGATCTCGGCGTGGCCTACATGAACATGGGGCTCGTCGACGACGCGGTGCGCGAGTTCAATGAGGCGAAGAAGGGCGACGAGCCCGCGAAGAAGCCTGAGGCCGTGAAGAAGCCGGCGCCCACGAACAAGGTGACGCCCGCCAGGAAGGCGGCGCCGGCGAAGAAGCCCGCGCCCGCGAAGAAGAAGATCGTCGCGAAGAAGGCCGTGGCGAAGAAGGTGGCTCCGAAGAAGGCCGTGGCGAAGAAGGAGCCCGCGCCGAAAAAAGTCATGAAGAAGGCGAAGAAGCCAGCCGCCAAGGCGAAGAAGAAGCGCTGACGCAGCTCAGGTGGCTCGGGTTGCCAGCGCGAGGAACCCGCTGTGGGCGCGCTCGTTTGCAGTGCGACGGCCGCCCGCATTCAAGTGCAGACCATTCGGGCCTGCCTCACGGAGCGGGACAGCCGTGCCGTGACAGCCACTGCTTCGGCGAAGCGATCAAGTAATCGTCGGGCTCTGATGCGTAGGCGTTCGGGCCCTCGCCCCCGAACTTCCGCCGCTTCTTCACGACCTTGCCCGTCTCATCGAAGACGAAGCTCTCCTTGACCCACGCGCTCGGCACTGCGCCGAGCTCGACCTGCAGCACGCGCACGCGCCCCTTCGAGTCATGAAGTGCGTCGCGGTGTGCGCCGAGTCCTCGCCGCCGAGGGCGTTGATGAGCTTTCGCACCACTCCGGCCTCGTCGGTGAACCTCGACGCGCCTGAACGGTCCGGCCTCGCAGTCGTGATACGAGGCCAGCGTGAGCTTCTTCGCTTTCGCGAGGGCGCTGACCTCTGCGACCACATCGGGGTCAGGCGCCGCGAAGAGCAGACGCGAGAGCGTGGCAGCGAGCATGGGTTCGTGCGAAACGGTGGCGCATGGATGCCTCCCTCGATCGGTTGATCCACCTCGCCCTCGACGAAGATCTCGGCAGCGCAGGTGACGTGACGACCTCGGCCCTGGTGCCTGCCAACGCTCTCGGTGACGCTGAACTCTGGGCCAAAGAAGAGATGGTGCTCTCGGGGCTCGAGGCCTTCGTTCGCACCTTCGAACTCGTCGAGCCGAAGGTGAAGGTGCGCCTCGAGAAGAAGAACGGCGATCGCACGAAGAAGCGCGAGCGCGTTGCGACGTTGACCGGACCGCTGCGTGGCCTGCTGATCGGCGAGCGCACGGCCCTCAACATCGTGCAGCGGTGCGCCGGCATGGCCACGGCCGCTGCGCACGTGGTGAAGCTCATCGAAGGGGTGAAGGGCAGTCGGCTCAAGATCCTCGACACCCGCAAGACGCCTCCCGGCATGCGCGGGCTCGCCAAGCGCGCAGTGAAGGACGGCGGCGCGAACAACCACCGCTTCGGCCTCTTCGACGGCGTCTTGATCAAGGACAACCACATCGCGGCGGTCGGCGGCTCGATCAAGAAGGCCCTCGAGCACGCGAAGGCCAACGCCCCGCGGCTGGTGAAGATCGAGATCGAGGTCACCACGCTCGAGCAGCTCCGCGAGGCGATTCGATACGGTGCCCACATCGTGATGCTCGACAACATGGACGACGCGAAGGTGAAGGCCGCCGTCGAGATCGCGCAGGGCAGGGTCGAACTCGAAGTGAGCGGTGGCATCACCGCTGAACGCCTGCCGAAGCTCGCGAGGCTGGGTGTCGACTACGTGTCGATGGGCGCGTTGACCCACTCGGCGCGCGCGATGGATCTGAGTCTCGAGATCCTGTGATCCCCCGCGCGCAGCTCACGCTCGCGCACCTCCTCTGGCCCGACGCCCGGTGGGACGAGATCGAACGCTTCGCGCTCAGCTTCGACGGCCAAGCCCGCATCGGCCAACGGTTGGGCGAGCTCGCGAAGAAGCACTTCGACCACCGCACGCTGCCCGACTCACTCGACTGCGCGGCTGCCTCTTCTTGCTGCAGCGCAGTTGGCGGCACGTGGGCGAACGGCCCGATGAGCGCGCGATGCTCCACCGCGGGCCGTTGCTCTTCGGTATTCGCGACAAGGTGCTTCACCAGAGGGAGTCGCCGAACCATTGCATGACCGTCGCCTGGGCGAAGAGCGCCACGGTCACCAGTCGAAGGTGGCGCGGTTCCACCGGCACGCTCGCCACCACCCCGAGGATGCACGGCAGCACGAAGAGGCAGGCGCGAGCCGTTTCTCCGGTCTTGAACGCGCCGGCGAGGAGCATCGCGCCCCAGAGAATCAGGCCGTGGCGAGCCCACTTCGGCGCGCTGCGCAGGCCGAAGGCGACGAGCCCCACGACGAGGGGACCCAGAAAGCGGGCCACCTCGCACAGCCCTTCGAGGCGCGTGAAGAGGTACCCGGTTGGATCGGCGAATCCCTGTGGGTTCTCCAACGCGCTCGCGTTGCGGAACGCGGCCCACCAGTCGAAGTGCAGCGTCGGTTCGAGCGCCGCGACTGCCACGCCAGCGAGGGCGAGCGCGGTGAGCAGTCCCTGTCGTCGATCGCGCACACGCCTCTTCAGCTCCAGGCTTTGACACCATCCATGATGTCGAACTGCGCGACGCCCGACTTGCGGCCATCGCCCTGATCGAGCGTGGGCAGCGTGACGAGCTTCCACTCGGGCAGCACCAGCGCCGTGAGGCCGCGACCGAACACGCCGCCGGTGTCGATGCCCACCGCCCACTTCGTCACCAGCGGTCGATCGAGCACCGAGTGACCGAAGATCAGCCGCTCCGGGCCTTCCCAGAAGTGCGTCCAGAAACGGTGATCGACGGGCGCCTTTGACGGCCAGAAGCTCTTCGTCGCCGGTGGCTTGATGTGCTGAATGTGGAGCAGGTGGTTCGGCTTCTGCTGCTCGAGCGGCAGTCCGGGAAACGCGCCGGCATGCACGACGGCCGCCCCGAACTCCTGCAGCCGGATGAACAGCGGCAGCGTCTCGAAGTACTCGTAGTGCTTCGGCTCGAGCGCGTTGCGCGTGAAGAGGTGCGCGGGTGACAGCTTCTCGGCCGCGCTCTTGCGCTGCTGCAGGTGCTTCTCCTCGTGGTTGCCGAGAATGCACTCGTGCTGCATCGCGAGCTCGACGCACTCGCGTGGCTTCGGGCCTCGATCGACGAGGTCGCCCGCGAAGATCACGCGGTCAGAAGAGGTGGTGTGAAGAGACGAGAGCAGCTCGACGGCTTCATCGAAGCAGCCGTGGAGATCTCCGATGACGATGGTGCGGGACATGGTGGTTCCTGGCTCCGCGCGGAATCGGGTCTGCGAACGGAGAAGTGTAGAGGGAAGAGAGAGCAGCCGCAGGCGAACCCGAGTGTGCAAGCCACGGTGGGGGCCTCCATGCGGAGGACACCCCGGTCGATGCCGGTTTCCCGGAAGCGTGTAGGGCTTGAACGGCCGGATTCAGGCGTCTGGGTTGCTGAGAGAGCCAACCGATGCCGACAGAGACGAACGCTGCGCCTTCTTCCTGACTTGACGTAACTCGTTGGTTTCGCGCCGAAAATTCACCGTCAGGAATGCTTCCGCCGTGCGTGAGGGCCGGTATGGTTCCGGGCCTCAGCCCATGCTCACCGACGACGAATTGTTCGCAGACATCTCTCGGCGAAAGGCCCAGGGCCAGGATTACAAGCGTCCCCTCGGGGAGCTCGTCTTTCGCTGGCGCGACGCCTCAACCACAGTCATCCGCCGCGTGCAGGGAGCCTTCATGAGGGGCTCACCCGACGACGCCGACGAGATCTTCCAGGACGCGGTCGCCAAGTTCATGGCGAAGGGCCTGGATCAGTTTCGCGGCGTGTCGGAGCAGGTCCCCGGCAAAGCAGCGTCTCCCAAGACGTTCTTCCTCCGCATCGTGAAGCACTGCGCGATCGACCGCTATCGGCGGCAGCGCGAAGAGCTCGACCCGGGAACCGCGGAAAACGAAGACGGCGACGAGCCGGAGACCAGCCTCCCTGAGGCGAACCGCTCCATCGCCGAGGCGAAGGCGTTGGCCGAACAGGCCGAAGCGCACGGCGAGTACTGGAAGGCGTGGGACCGGCTCAAGGAAGAGCACCCCAACGAGGCCGCCGCGTGGGACTTGTACCACCACCAGGATCTCGACGATCACGAAGAGGTCTCGAAGGCCCTCGGGATCACCGTCGTCAATTCGTACAAACGTGTGAGCCGCGCGCAGGCGTGGCTGAAGCTCTACATCCTCGAAGCGCGCAAGCGTGAAGAGGGTCTGCCGGAGGAAGAATGATGAACCCGTCGCCCCGTGAAAAGTACGCCGCCCGCCTCAATGAGCTCGAAGCCCTGCATCACGAACTGGCCGCAGGAAAACGACCTGGAGACGGGGCTGTCGTCGCCGGTTTGTTGCTCGAGGCCGCTGGCGATTTGTTGCGGCGCAAGAGCGCGTTGGGCGTGCAGCCGGGCGACGTGGTGACACAGCTCTCGGCCATCACCGAGCAGTCGCTCAAGTCGTGGGGCGACGGTGTGCAGGTGAACGAGCTCACCGCCCGCTTGAAGCGCGCCGCTGCGCAGGCCGTCGAGTCCGCCATCCCCGACTCGCCAGAAGACGGTCAGCAGATGGCGCAATGGGCCGCGCAAGATCTCCAGGCCCGAGATCGGCTCGAGTCAGCGCTCGTCGCGCTCGAGGCCATGGCGCGACCCGACGCGAAGACGCTCGCCAGTCGAATTCGCAGCTCGCTGGTACCCGTCGATCGAACGTGTCGCGGCATGGTCATCAGCTTCACCGCTTTGAATACGACGCGTCGCACCGAGGCCGGGTTGCTTGACACCGAATATCGCGGCGCCGCCTGGTGGTACTCCGAACGCACCGGCATCGAAGACGATGGGCTGGTCGGGGTGCTCGGTGGTGAAGGTCGCGGTTCGGTACCGGCAGACGTCGTCGGCGCAGACCGACTCGTACGGAAGAAGCGGGGGAGGGCAGTCGGGTTCGATGAGTTGCTCAAGTTCGACCTCGGGTTGGCATCGCCGGCAGAAAAAGAAGTGATTCGCCGCCAGGCTGAAGCCGATCCCGAACTGAAGTTGGCGCTGGCCGCGATGGAAGCCGCCGAGAGCGCGATCACCGAAGAGACGAAGGACGAAGTTCGTGCTCCCGTGAGTCTGCCGGTCGAGCGCACCAGCAACACCCCGGAGATCATCGAGGAACGCTCCGAGTTCAAGGTGCTCCTCTTCCGCACGAAGAAGAACGTCCAGGTGGTGGTTCAACCCCACCGACTGGATCGATTTGCTGCTGCGGCGGTCTACCGGAGCGACGAGCCAGAGCGGGCCTTCCCCTCGCGGCCCGGCGACATGGGCATCCACTTCGACCTCGGGGATCCCGAGAAGCTCGGCGGCGTCACCGCGAGGGTCGTGGTGAAGCTGACCGACGGCAACACCCACGCCTTCGAAGTGCGCCTGTGAAGCCGACCACTGGAGTGGCGGTGGTGTTCATGACCGCACCCGATGAAGCGAAGGCCGCGGAGATCGCGCGCACGCTCGTCGAAGAGCGCATGATCGCGTGCGCCAACATCGTGCCTGCCGTGCGCAGCATCTACCGCTGGGAAGGCAAGGTCGCCGACGAGCGAGAGGTGCTGGTGGTGATGAAGATCACCTCCGATGACTTCAAGGCGATCGAGGCGCGCGTGAAGGTGCTGCATCCCGCTCAGGTGCCCGAGCTGATCAAGCTCGAGGTGTCGGACGGGTTGCCTGCGTACCTGCAGTGGGTGCTCGCCTCAGGCGGCTGAGAGCACCGCGCGCAGCACGTCGGGGCGATCGGTCATGATGCCCCCGACCCCGTCGGCGATGGCCTGCTTCATCTCGGCCTCGTCGTCGACCGTCCAGATGTTGACCCACTTGCCGTGTTGGCGCGCGACCGCCGCCAGCTCGGCGTCGAAGAGCTTCACGCCTTGCCAGTGCAGCGGCATGTCGAGCACCGTGTAACGCGCGTCGTCGTCGGGCGGCTCACCGGCCTTGGTCGGCAACACGAACGAGGCGAGGGCGTTCGCCGGGTAGAAGAGCAGGGCGTCGGGCAAGGCACGCGAGATCTCTTGAGCGATCGCGTCGTGCTCGCTGCCGATGCAGAGCCGGTTCAGACAATTGAGCCGCCGCACGAGCGCCACGAAGGGCTCCAGCGCGCCAATCACCTTGAGCTCGACGTTGATTCGCAAGCCGGGGAACGCGGTGAGCACGTCTTCGAAGCGTGGAATCGAAATGCCGCGGCCCTTGAACGCCGTGTGGTGCGCGGCATCGAACTTCGAGAGCGACGCGAGGTCGTGCGCGGCGAGCGGGCCGGTGCCGTTGGTGCAGCGGTCGAGCGTCTCGTCGTGGGCTACCACCACCACGCCGTCGCGCGTCGCGTGCACGTCGAGCTCGAGCATGTCGGTGCGATGCACGTGCACGGCCTGCTCGAAGGCGAACATCGTGTTCTCGGGGTACAGCCCCGCGCCGCCCCGGTGACAGATGTGCAGCGGTGCCTTCAGCCCCTGCAGAAACGGGTGCGTCACGGCGCCTCGAAGGTGGCAGCCATGCCCTGGCCGACGCCGATGCACATCGTGGCGAGACCGCGCCGCAACTTCCGGGCGCGGAGGGCGTGGGTGAGGGTGGCGACGATGCGCGCGCCGCTCATGCCCAGCGGGTGGCCGAGTGCGATGGCGCCTCCGTTGACGTTGACGCGCGCGGGGTCGAGCTCGAGCTCGCGAATGCAGCCCAGCGCTTGAGCTGCGAACGCCTCGTTGAGCTCGATCAACTCCAGGTCGGCCGTCTTCCACCCCGCGCGCTCGAGCGCCTTCTTCGTGGCGGGCACAGGGCCGAGGCCCATCACTCGGGGATCGACGCCCGCGGTCGCGCTCGACACGTAGCGGGCCAGCGGCGCACGCCCCCACTGCTTCATCGCGCGCTCGCTCATCAACACCACCGCCGCGGCACCATCGTTCAGGGTGGACGAGTTGCCCGCTGTGACGGTTCCCCCGTCGCGGAACGCGGCCTTCAGCGTCGACAGCTTCTCGAACGTGGAGTCGATGCGGGGCTGCTCGTCGGCGGTCACCACCACCGGCGCGCCCTTCTTCTGGGGGAACTCGACGTTCACCAATTCGGCCGCAAACGCCCCTGCCTTCTGGGCACCCACCGCGCGCTGGTGCGACTCGATGGCGTAGCGATCTTGATCTTCACGGCTGATCTTCAATCGCTCGGCGACGTTCTCGGCCGTCTCGCCCATCTGCTCGAGCGGGAACATCGCGGCCAGCTTGGGGTTCGGGTACCGCCAGCCCAGCGAGGTGTCCCACGACTCGAGCTTGCCGCCGGGGAAGGCCTCGCTCGGCTTGGGCGTGCTCCACGGGGCGCGCGTCATCGACTCGACGCCGCCTGCGACGATCACGTCGGCTTCCCCGAGCTGAATCTGTCGAGCGCCCTGCACGATCGCCTCGAGGCCGCTCGCGCAGAGTCGATTCACCGTCACCGCGGGCACGGTGTTCGGCAACCCGGCCAGCAAGGTCGCCATGCGGGCCACGTTGCGGTTGTCTTCGCCTGCCTGGTTGGCGCACCCGGCGTAGACCTCGTCGACGCGAGCCCCTTCGACGCCCGCGCGCGCGAGGACCTCCCGAATCACCAACGCGAGCAGATCGTCGGGGCGGGCCTCTTTCAAGGCGCCGCGCAGTTTGCCGATGGGGGTACGAACGGCCTCGATGACGAAGACAGAGTTCATGGCTTGAGCACCACATTGCCGAAGGTCTTGCGCTCGGCCAGCAGGCGATGGCCCTCGGCGGCGTCGGCGAGCGGGAGTACGCGATCGAGTACGGGGCTCAACCTCGAGCGCTGCACCAGCTCGAGCAACTTGAAGAGCTCGCTCTTGCTGCCCATCGTCGAGCCGAGCAGCGAGATGGACTTGTAGAAGAGGGTGCGCAGGTCGATCTTCACGTCGTGGCCCGAGGTCGCGCCGCAGATCACCAGCCGGCCTCCCTTGCGCAGACAGGCGATCGACTTGTCCCACGTCGTTGCGCCGACGTGCTCGAAGACCACGTCGCACAGCTGGCGGGACGTCGCCTTCTTCACCTCATCGAGGAAGTCGTTCTCGACGTAGTTGATCAACACGTCGGCGCCGAGCTTGTGCGCCTGGTCGAGCTTGGCCTGCGTCGACGCGGTGGCGATCACCCGCGCACCCGCAAGCTTCGCCAACTGCACCGCGGCGCTCCCGACCCCCGAGCCGGCGGCGTGAATCAACACCGTCTCACCAGGCTTGAGTTGCGCGCGTGAGAACAACATGTGCGACGCCGTGAGGAACGTCAGCGGGAAGCACGCGGCCTCTTCCCACGACAGCCGCGCGGGCTTGGCGAGCAGGTTCTGCTGGGGCACGCAGAGGTACTCGGCATACCCGCCGGTGACGTCTTCGCCGATGATCTGGTACCCCCGGCACAGCACGTCGTCACCCGACAGGCAGCGCTCGCAGACGCCGCATGAGAGCCCCGGGTTGATCACCACGTTCATGTTGGGGCCCCACGCCTTCACGTCGGCGCCGACCGCATCGACGACCCCGGCGACGTCGCTCCCCAGCACGTGCGGGAGCGGCAGCTTGAGGCCCGGCCAGCCTTTGCGGACCCACAAGTCGAGGTGGTTGAGCGCGACCGCCTTCACCTTCACCCGCACCTCGTTCGCGCGCGGTTGGGGCATCGGAAGGTCCATCATTTCGAGCACTTCAGGCCCGCCGTGTTGTTTGAAGACGATCGCTCTCAAGTGACGACTCCGTGGCTTGCCGGGGTAGGGACCGTCGTGTACACGACCCGCGCACGTCGGCCGGAGCCCCGTTTATGAGCGTGGGGCACTGAAATCCACAGGGAGTCTCGAGTGAACAAGCTTCAAGTCGCAGTGATGAGCGCGGTGGTGGTTCTGGCCGTTGGTTGCGGTCGCCCGACCGGCACACCCGATGCCGGCTGTATGGGCATCAACTGTCCCCTCGTGGGTGGTGGTGGTGGCGGTCTTGGCGGCGGCACGGGTGGTGGCACCGGCGGCGGTACGACGGGTGGTGGCACGACGGGCGGCGGTACGACCGGTGGTGGCACGACGGGTGGCGGCACCACGGGTGGCGGCACGACGGGTGGCGGTACGGGCGGCGGCACGACGGGTGGCGGCACCGGCGGTGGCACGACGGGCGGCGGCACGGGCGGTGGCGGCACGATCCCCACGACGATCATGGCGGCCAAGGGCTCGACCTTCCCCACGGAAGTGAACCTTCAGGGCGTCGTCGTGACGGCGATCTCGTTCGCGGCCGTCTCGAACTCGAGCACCTTCTGCGGCCTGACTCAGACCGATGGTGGTCAGGGCAAGGGCGTCAACGCCTCGTTCTGGGTCGCTGACCCGAACAGCCCCCAGCAGGGCGTGTGGGTCGAGAAGTTCCGTTGCGACGGCGAGATTGAGTACTTCCCCCAGGTCGGCGACATCTTGAACGTCGGCGGCGTCATTGGCTTCGAGTCAAGCTTCGTGAATCCGGCTGGCTTCCGCGTGATGGTGAAGTCGCAGTTCGACTACATCCCCAGCAAGCCGCAGGGCTACGTGTGCGCGCCGACGTCGACGCCGCCGTGTATTCCGTTCGACATCCGCAAGACGGGCAGCATGGCGCCGCTGCCCCCGGTTGACGTGCCGAACACCTTCGGCGCGAACGGTGCGATCAAGGCCGAGCCCACCTACTCGGGCGCGCGCGTCAAGATCGCGGGTCCCCTCACGATGGGCCTCCTCAACCCCGAGCAGCTCCACCGCCAGTCGGCGCTCGGCGCCAACGACACCCGCTACTACGGCTTCGAGCTGTCGAACGGCGTGCTCGTGAACAACTTCCGCACCTTCGACAACGCGGCGCTGGAAGACGGCGGTCGCTCGCGCTGCGACGTGCGCTTCATCGTCGGCGACGGCGGTACGGTCACCTTCCCCAACGGCATCATCGGCGTGTGGGACACGTACACCCACGCGAGCTGCGCCGACGGTGGCACCGACCTCAACAACTGCTTCAACAACCGCGGCAGCGTGCCCGGTACGCCCGACGCGAACTACACCAACGTGCTGTACCCGACCGACTGCGCTGACTACCTGCAGCCGTAATCAGCTCTGGTTGGTTTGACTGTGCGACGCGCGCTTCGGCTTCGAGGCGCGCGTCGTCGTTTGAGGAGCCTGCGATGATCAACGCCACCGTCACCTATGGAATCGCCCTGCTCGAGCTGAACCGGCCCGAGGTGCGCAACGCGATCAACCGCGAGGTGAGCGAGACCATCTCGCGACAGCTCGAGGTCTGGGCGGGGCGCGACGACGTGCGCGCCGTGGTGGTGGCCGGGGCGGGCGGCAAGGCCTTCGCGGCCGGTGCCGACATCGCTGAACTCAAAGAGCGCACCCACGTGCAGGCCTTCCTCTCGTGGACGGCGAAGATGTTTCAGCAGCTCGAAGACTTCCCCCGGCCCACCATCGCGGCCATCGACGGCTACGCGTTGGGCGGTGGGCTCGAGCTCGCGCTGGCGTGCGATCTGCGGGTGGCGTCGAGGGGGGCGAAGATCGGCATGCCCGAGGTGACGCTCGGCATCTTTCCCTCAGCGGGCGGCACCTGGCGGCTGCCCCGGCTCGTCGGCCTCGGCCGCGCGAAGGAGCTGATCTTCACCGGTCGCATCGTCGACGCCAGCGAAGCCGCGCAGTGGGGGCTCTTCGAGTCGGTGGTCGAGACCGACGCCCGCGCCGAAGCGATGCGGCTGGCCGGGCAGATCGCCGCCAATGCGCCCCTCGCGGTGCAGGTCGCGAAGGTCTCATTGAACGCCCACGCGCGGCAGAACGGGGCGCCGCTGGAATGGGTCGGTCAGGGGTTGCTGTTCGATTCGGCCGAGAAGAACGAGCGCATGGCCGCGTTCCTCGCGAAGCGAAAGAAGTAGACGACTTCAGCTCGCGGGGGGCGATCGCTCGTCGGCGGCTCCAGCGCGGCCTTTGGCCTCAGCGGAGCGGCGCATGCGACGCACCCAGTTCACGTAATACACGCCAAGGCCCGCCACCCCGAAGACCACCACGAAGCCGGTGTCGAACGGAGGAGGAGGCGGAGGAGGAGGCGGCGGCGGCGGCGTCACGCGCTCGAGCGGCGAACGCTGCAGGAGCTCGCGGCTCTCGTACGCCTCGAGCTCGGTGATGGAATACATCGAGTCGCCGCCCTCGGCCGTGAGGCGCAGGTAGCGCACCGTGGAGGGGCGCAGATCGGGGGAAGTGCGCGTCTGCACGCCGGGGAGATCGACGGGCTCCGCGATCCACAACACCGACCAGTTCGCGCCATCGGGGCTGCCCGACACGATGTAGCGATCGTTGTTGTCGGCCTGAATGCGCAGCGTGCGCACCGTCGAGATCTGCACCAGCTCCCACTGAAGGGCGCCGCTCTTCGCGAGAATGGCGGAGCGCGGGTTGTCCCACACGTCTCCGTCGATCGACGCGACGCCATCGGTGAGCAGCATTGCGTTCGGAGCGCCGTCGGCCGTCATGACCCGCGCCTCGCGCAACAGGCTGAGGCTCGCGGGCTTCGTGCTGACTCCAGCATCGGGTGAGGCCTCGCCTCCGTCTTCAGCAGCGAGCGCGAGCGCGAGAGCGAGAGCCAACTTCATGGGGCGCGCACCATATTCGTTTTGCCCTCACATGGATGTGGGATTGAGTCGTCGCCGCATGAACATCACGCACGTCGGGATCATCGGCGCGGGCACCATGGGGCACGGCATCGCGCAGGTCTCGGCACAGGCCGGGTACCAGGTGCTCCTGTCAGACGTCTCCCTCGACGCCGCACAGGCAGGCCTCGCCAAGCTCACGAAGAACCTCGACGTGGGCGTCGAGAAGGGCAAGGTCACCAGGGCCGATCGCGACGCGACGTTGGCGCGCATCGGGTGCGTGGCGGGTCTCGAGTCGCTCGCCGGGTGCCAGCTCGTGATCGAAGCGGCCCCCGAGAAGATGGCGCTCAAGCAACAGCTCTTCGGCACGCTCTCGAAGCTCTGTGCACCCGACGCCATCCTCGCCACCAACACCAGCTCGTTGTCGCTGACCGAGATCGCCGCCGCGGCCTCGAACCCCGGGCGCGTGGTGGGGCTGCACTTCTTCAACCCCGTGCACCTCATGAAGCTGCTCGAGGTGGTGCGCGCGTACCAGACCAACGACGAGACGATCGCTGCCGTGAAGGCGTACGGCGCGGCGATCAAGAAGGAGCTGATCGTCGTCAAAGACTCGCCCGGTTTCGCGTCGTCGCGGCTCGGCGTCGCGCTGGGCCTCGAGGCGATCCGCATGCTCGAAGAGGGCGTTGCGTCGGCTGAAGACATCGATCGCGCGATGGAGCTTGGCTACGGCCACCCGATGGGCCCGCTCAAGCTGGGCGATCTGGTGGGCCTCGACGTGCGACTGGCCATCGCCGAGTACCTCCACGCCGAGACGGGGAGCGCCACGTTTCGCCCGCCACAACTCCTCAAGAAGATGGTCCGAGCGGGTAAGCTCGGGAAGAAGTCCGGCCAGGGCTTCTATTCTTACTGAGTCCCCGGAGCCCTCATCACCACTGCCGGCCCACAGAGCGCGATTCCCTTCGGCGCGTACCTGCTGCTCAAGCGCCTCGCGGTCGGAGGCATGGCGGAGCTCTTCCTCGCCAAGGACACGCGCGACGATCGCATGGTGGTGCTGAAGCGAATTCTTCCGTACCTCGCGGAAGAGGCCGAGTTCGTGCGCATGTTCCTCGACGAGGCGCGCATCGCAGCCGCGGTGCACCACCCGAGCATCGTCGAGCTGTACGAGCTCGGGCACCTCGAGGGCTCGACCTTCATCGCGATGGAATGGGTCGACGGCATCGACCTGCGCCGCGTGCTCCAGCGCGAGCAGGAAAAGGGCGGCTTCGTGCCCGTCGGCGTCGCCGCGTGGATCGCGGCACGGCTCTGCGAAGGTCTCTTCCACGCCCACAGCGCGAAAGATCAGAACAACAAGGTCCTGGGCATCATTCACCGCGACGTCAGCCCGCAGAACGTGATGCTCAGCTTCAAGGGCGAGGTGAAGCTGGTCGACTTCGGCATCGCCAAGGCCACCGCGTGGATGGATCGGTCGAAACCAGGCGTGATCAAAGGCAAGTTCCTCTACCTCGCGCCTGAGCAGCTCACGACCGAGCCGCTCGATCACCGCACCGACCTCTTCGCGCTGGGCACGCTCATGTACGAGCTGACCACCGGCACGAGCCCGTTCTACCGAACGTCGACCGAGGCGGTGATCTACTCCATCCGCATGGAGGACCCCGACCCTCCGTCGTCGGTGCGTGAGAACTTCCCGTCCGAACTGTCGCGCATCATCTTGAAGTGCCTCACCAAGGATCGCGAGCGCCGGTACCAGACCGCCGAAGAGGTGCGCCTCGCCCTCGAAGACTTCATTCGCCTCGACGCCCCCACCACGCAGGCCGACGTGACGAAGTACGTCTCGAAGCTCTTTGGGGACGACAACGAGCGCACCTCGATCTTCATCCCCCCCAACGCGCAGTCGCCCAACGTGCCGCCACGTGTCCTCAGCCGCACCGACACCAGCACTGCGCACGACAACCCCTTCGACGGCATCGAAGGTGAGCGCACCACGCCGCTGTCGGCCTCATCGCTGCAGGCGGTGAAAGATCGCGTTCCCGAAGGTCGCCGCGAAACGGGCGAGGTGAGCATCGAGGCCGTACCCACCGGCACCACGAGAAATGAACGGCCGCGTGCCCTCGCGTTGTCGAACCCCTGGGCTGAATCGGAGCAGACGGTGCCTCTCGGGCCCGGGATGGAGCTCCCGAAGCCAAAGCGGGACCTGGTGGCGACCGCCGAGATCGACCGGGAGGGCGAGGGGGCCCTGGGCTCTGGCGAGGTGGCCCCGACCGCGGTGTCGACCTCAGGGGCGCGTGACGTCGAGGTGGGGGAACTCTTCAAGCCGCTGGTGCCCACACTGATGGGGGCCGACTCCGTACCGGAGATCGACGCGGTCAAGCGGCCCTCGCGCCCCGGACCGCCTGTGCCCGAGCTTCGACCTTCCGACTCCATCCCCGAGATCTCGTCGGTGTCGGTGGTGAGCGCCGGCGAAGCGACGCAGGGCGTGTTCGTCGACCGTCCCACCGAAGACGAGCCCAGCCAGCCGAGTGAGCCCAGTGAGCCTTCGCCGGTGCCGTCGACGCGCGCGCCGCCTCGCGTGCCCACTCGCCCGTTGCCGCGACCGCCCCCCCAGAATCGGCGGCCGCCGAAGCCGGGTGACCCCGACGACGACATCGAGACGGTTGATCAAGCCCACGAGTTCTCGGTCACCCAGCAGTCGAACTCCCGGAAGGTGGCGATCGCGATCATCGGGGTGGCCGTGCTGATGGTCGTGGTGTTCCTCGCCGCGGTGTTCTGGCCCGCGAGCGAGCCCGGGAAGCCGAAGCCTCCGGGTTCGGGCAAGCCATCGGTGACGAACCCCGAACAGCCGCAGCCCACGCCGACCCCCACGCCGAAGTTCGAGGGCGTACGGGTGCAGATTCGTGCGGTGAAGGGCACGTTGCTTTCGCTCGACGGCAAGCCCGTGTCGCCCGATGAGGTGTTGCAGTTGCAGCCGGGCGAGCTGGTGCTCAAGTTCACCTGCCCGCCGAAGAAGCGCGTGAAGTCCCCGCCGGGCACGCTGCGCGCGCAGATCCCCGACTCCGAGCAACTGGTCGTGGTGGAGGTGCCATGCAAATGATCCGCTGGCTCACGGTGACCCTCACCTGTCTCGCGTCGCTCAGTCGCGCGGAGGCGCCCCTGGTCGAGCAGGTGCACCAGATCACGCTCGCCAACGGTATGACGTGGTTGGTGCTGCAACGACCCGAGGCCCCCGTCTTCACCGGCTACGTGCGCGTTCGGGTGGGCGGCGCAGATGAGCGGCCGGGCATCACCGGGCTGGCGCACCTCTTCGAGCACATGGCCTTCAAGGGCACGCCCCGACTCGGCGCGAAGGACTGGGTGGCCGAGCAGGAAGTCATGCCGCTGGTGGAAGCGGTGGGGGACGCGCTGGCGAGAATGCAGCGCGAAGGCAAAGGGCAGACCCCCGAGGCAAAGCGGCTCGCCATCGAGCGCGCCGCCCTCGAGAAGAAGCACGGCGCGCTGTTCGATGAGAACGCGCTCGCGCGGCTGTACCAGGTGAATGGGGGCGTCGGGCTCAACGCCACCACCGACAAGGATCTCACCTCGTATTTCGTGTCGCTCCCGAAGAACCGGCTCGAGCTGTGGCTCACCGTGGAGGCGCAGCGGTTCGCCGCGCCCGTGCTGCGCGACTTCTACACCGAGCGCTCGGTGGTGCAGGAAGAGCGGCTGCGCAGCATCGAGACCAACCCCGCCGGGCTCGTCTACGAGGAACTGATGCAGGTGGCCTTCGTGAACAGCCCCTACCGCTGGCCGACCGTGGGCTACGCCGGAGATCTGCAGGCGATGACGCTCGCCGAAGCGCGCGCCTTCTTCGATCGGCACTACGTCGCGTCGAACGCCGTGGGGTGCATCGTCGGAGATGTCGACGTCAAGGCGCTGCAGCCGTTGCTCGAGAAGACCTTCGGCGCGTTGCCCAGCCGACCTCGCCCCGACGGCCCGATCTTCAGCGAACCTCCCGCGCGCTCGCAGCGACGCAGCCAGATCACCTTCGACGCCGCGCCGCGGCTGTACATGGCGTTCCGCAAGCCGGCGCCGCCCTCGCGCGAAGACGCAGTGTTCGACGTCATCAAGACGGTGCTCGGCGACGGCAACACCTCACGCCTCGAGCAGCGCCTCGTCTTCAAGGACAAGCTGGCCCAGGGCGTCGGGGTGTGGACGGGGCCGGGCGGGCGGCTCGACAACCTGCTGATCGTCTCGGTGACGCCGCTGGCCGGCGTGACGCTCGAGACCATCGAGGCGGCGATCTGGGACGAGCTGACCCGGCTCACGACCGAGCTCGTCACCCCTGCTGAACTCGAGAAGGTGCGCCGCCGCATCTCGACCGATCTCTTTCGCGCGCTCGACTCGAACGTGGGCGCCGCCAACGCGCTGAGCCGGGCCCAGACGCTGTATGGCGACTGGCGCTACCCCCTCGAATTGCCGAAGACGATCGAGTCGATTCAGGCCGACGAGGTGCGCGAGGTCGCGCGCCGCACCTTCGTGAAGTCGAACTCCATCGTGGTGACCCAGGTGAAGCCGTGAAGTGGCTGGCGAGCGTTGCGATGGTGCTGCTGGCCTGCACGCCCACCCGCGTCGAGACGAAGCGCGAGCCGGGGCTGATCGCCGCGCCGACGCGCCCGACGTCTGCGCGCCAACTGCCCGATTCGATCGACGTCGACCCCACGACGCTGGCGCCCAAGGCGCCGCTCGAGTTTTCGCTCCCGCAGCCCGAGCGCGTGACCCTCAAGAACGGCCTCGTGGTGTATCTGATGGCGGATCGCACGATGCCGCTGGTGCTGGTGCGCGCGCTGGCGCCGATTGGAAACGTGGACGATCCCCCCGAGAAGGTGGGGCTCACCTCGATCACCACCGCGCTCATGGGCGAGGGCGGGGCGGGCGCGCGCGGTCCCGAGGCGCTCGATGAGTGGCTCGAATCGAGGGCCATCGATCTGTCGGCCGGCGCTGGAGACGAGACGGCGTCGGTGTCGCTCTCGGCGCGCAGCGACGATCTGAACGACGTGATCCCCGTGTTTGCCGACGTGCTCTTGCGGCCCAAGTTCGACGAGCAGCGTTTCGGGGTGATCGTCTCGCGGAGCCTCGAGTCGATTCGTCGCCGGGAAGATCGCCCTGACGGCGTCGCCGCGCGCGCGATGAGCAAGGCCGTCTATGGCCCAACGTCGCTCCTCGGGCGTGAGGCCACCGAAGCGACGCTCAAGGCGATCAACCTCGCCGACGTGAAGAAGGCGTGGGCGGCGAGCTGGGGCAGCGCGACGACTCGACTCATCGTGACGGGTGACTTCGAACGATCGCAGGTGCTGGGCCTGCTCGAGAAGGCGTTCGGTGGGTGGAAGGGTGGCAGTGCCCCGAAGCGGGTGTGGCCGGCCCCGGAGCCGCTTCGCCGCCGAATCATCGTGGTGCCGCGCAAGATCGCGCAGGCCAAGGTGCGGCTGGGCGCGTGGGGCTATTCGCGGCGCTCGGCCGATGAGTACCCGCTGCGGCTGCTCGCGACCTCGCTGGGCAGCTTCGGCGTGGGGCGCCTGTACCGGGAGATCCGCGACGAGCGTGGGCTCGCGTACTCCGCCTTCGCGCAGGTGAGCCCCGGCCCGACCACCGGGCTCTTCACCGCTGGCTTCGACACCAAACCGGAGCAGGTGGGCGAGGCCCTCGATGTCGCGCTGCGCATCCTCGGCGAGGTGGGGCAGGGCGCTCCCGTCACTCCGGTGGAGCTCGGCACCGCGCGGGACATGGCGACCAACGCCTTCGCGTTTCGTTTCGACGGAGTGGCGAAGATCGCCTTCGAGCGCGCGACGTTCGATCTCTTCGACTACCCGCCCGACTACCTCGCGACGTGGCGTGAAAAGGTCGCGAAGGTCGAGCCTGTCGAGCTGGTGCGCGTGGCGCGCGGCCTCGAGCAGCTGCAGATCGTGATCGTCGGGCCAGTCGACAAGCTGGGCGACCTCTCGCGTTTCGGGACCGTGGTCACCATCACCGACGTCGAAGCGTTTCGC
>JBILUC010000134.1:0-7780 GCA_044371205.1 Archangium sp. | reverse complement strand
AGCAGTTCTCGGCCGGCATCCTCGCGTACATCCGTACGGGGCTGAGCAACGGGCCGACCGAGGGCCTCAACAACAAGACTCGCCTCATCACTCGTCGTGCGTATGGCTTTCACTCAGCTCAAGCCCTCATCGCGATGATCTTCCTCTGCTGCGGCGGCATCACGCTCTCGCCTCCGCTCCCGTCACCCACAGGAAGTCCATGAGGTCCAGGAAAATGGCCCCTGTTGGCCTGCTCGGGTGCCGCTCACGGCGATGCTCAGCGTGGAATTGGGCTGCAACCCTTCAATCGTAGCGAATCCCGTCCCACCACCTCGCCCGCAGTCGAGAGTTGAAGACGCAACACCACACGACTGGGTCACGCTCACAACCGGGGACAACTCATTGAGGTTCTCGCTCACCGCCCACACGACAGCAGTGAAGCCGGCATCTGTGACGGGCGAAGCAGGTGTCGTGAACGTGTAGAAGACGTCAGGGGCGACGGCCGTCGAACAAACGTGAGCAAATGAGTCGACTGAGAGGTTGGTCATCCCACGAAGCCCTGCCCCGCCGTCCGCCCCCAGAGGAATCGATGCGGTGCACGATGTATTGTTCTGTGGGCTCGCAGCGACTGGCAAGATGCGAGCATTCAGGGTGAATGGGCCGGTCGTGTTGTGCCGCCCCAACAGCCGGTCGTAGAGCGGTACTCCTTGAACACCGAGCAGATAGCGCCCCGCGTCGAGGCTCGACGAAACCAACCGAGCGCCTTCTGTCACGCGGCGTCCAGGGGCATGTGCAAGGACATTGGGGTCCGTGTTCGGCCCGCCGTCTGGGTTGCAGTCGCTTTCGTTCCTGACGAAAACGAGCGGGACGAGCAGACCTCCGTCCCAGGCAACAGGGTCCACCTCAACCTCGAACCTGCTCTGCGTACTCAATTCAAATGAATAAAGAACGTCAGCTGCCAGCGGTGCCGAGAAGGTAGAGACGTCGAATGACCGAGTCGCGCCACGAGTCGTCCCAAAGCGTACGTCGCTCGTGCCACCATCCGTGAACAACGGCTCAGCAAGACGGCATTGATCGTTTGTAGGGGGAATGGTCGGCGGGAAAAGCCGGACCTCAAACTCAAACGGGTCATCCGCATTCGGACCGTGAACCCACAAATAGTAGGTGCCCGGCTGCTGATTCCGGAGGGGCCGCACGAGAGCCTCGTCGAGTGTGTTGGGCGCAGAACAGGCGACCTCATCGGCCTCAAGGGTGCTCGCACAGGATCGGCGCACGTAGAAACTTTTGGCGCGACTACCACGAGTGACGATGGTGACGTCTTGAGGCTGAGTCAACGTATAGGAATAGACGACGTCACCTCCGGCCGACGGCCGACGCGAGATGCAAGTGGGCGAGATGTCAGTGAGACCGAAATCGGGGCCCGCCCCGAAGTGGTGGACCTCATGGACTTCCTGTGGGTGACGGGAGCGGAGGCGAGAGCGTGATGCCGCCGCAGCAGAGGAAGATCATCGCGATGAGGGCTTGAGCTGAGTGAAAGCCATACGCGCGACGGGTGATGAGGCGAGTCTTGTTGTTGAGGCCCTCGGTCGGCCCGTTGCTCAGCCCCGTGCGGATGTACGCGAGGATGCCGGCCGAGAACTGCTTGATGGTGCGCGAGAGCTTCACGAAGGGCTTGAGTCTGCTCCGGGCCGCCCAGTGGCACCAGCGGGTCAACTCTCTGGCCGCGACGCCTGGCTGGCGACGGCGAAGGACGTCGGCGAGCCCCTCCTTGAGCAAGTAGGCTCGGAAGATGCGCCGGTTGGCGCGCTGCAGGTCCGCGAGCTTCGCGCTCTCGCTGGCCTTGAGGTTCCACGGGCTCTTCAGCAAGGGCCACCGCGTGCCCTTCAGGGCCTTGGCGTCCTCGGCCGACTCGGTTGCGCGCACTTCGCTGCGGCGGACTGCATCGACGGCGTCGGAGGCGAGGCGCTGAATGTGGAACCTGTCGAAGACGAGCTCGGCCTGGGGCGCGTGCTTCGCGACAGACGAGCGGAAGGCCGCGGACAGGTCCATGGTGACGTGCGTGAGCAGCTTGGCGCGCTCGGGGCCGAGCGCCTTGAAGAACTCCCCGAGCGTCTCGGACGACTTGCCCTCACCCACCCAGACAATGCGCTGGCGCACGTGGTCGACGACGACGGTGACGTAGTTGTGGTGCCGCCTGAACGAGAGCTCGTCGACGCCGATGACGGACAGGTCGTCCAGCCGCGCCGGGTCGAGCTTCTCACCGATGATGCGCTCGACGACGGTGCCGACGGTGCGCCAGTCGATGCCCGTCAGCTTGCAGACCGCCGTCTTGCTCATCTGCTGCGCGAGGTAGGCCACCAGCTCCTCCATGCGTCTCGTGAAGCGCGACCTCGGCGCCGCCCAGGGCACCGCCTCGACGTGCACTCCGCAGTCCTCGCAGGCCACGCGCCTCGGGGCGTACCGCAGCAGCGTCACCGTCTGCCCGAACGCGAGGTCGCGCCAGAACCGCGGCTCTCTCGTCTCGTGGATGGTGCCCACCTCGCCGCACTCGGGGCATCGGGGGCGGCGCCACCTCGGGCTTACGTCCAGCACCAACTCTTCCCCCTTGAGCCCGACGTCTTCGACGCTCGTGGAGATGACGCCGAGCAGGCGTCGGAATACGGTCGTGATGCGCACGGCGGTCCTTCCTTCGGTCTCGTTTCTCGCAACTCGAAACCTACGGAGAATCGACCGTGCGCGTCCTCTTTCCGCTCCTTCAGGCCACTACACGGAGCCCTGTTTCACCCACACGAAGTCCAAGAGAGCCCAAAATCAGGCTCTGGCTCGGAGTCGTCAGCAGCCGCGATGGGGAGCTGCACCATGACGTCGATGTCTGGGGCCGTGTGCGTTACGAAGGACCGATTCAGCATGCGAATGGCGTTCGCATGCGGCGTTCCCGCCGTCCCGCGTACACGCCCAGTTCGCCGAGCTGGTGATAGGTGGTTCGCAGAATAGGTACGGCCCGCTTGGGAGCGATCTGTTCGGCGGTCAGCACGGCCAGATTGTGAACGCTTGAGACCCCGCTCGCAAGCCGGGTCCTGCTGTTCCGGTCGGCCGTCAGTTGCGCTTGTACATCGTCATCACGCACGCGCCGCCGAGGCCCAGATTGTGCTGCAGCCCACCTTCGCCCCTTCCACCTGTCGCTCGCCTGGCCGCGCAGGTGGACTGGTAGGTCTCAAAAGCGCCGGGGGGTGCATCACCGAGCTCACCACGCTGGTCGAAACGGTGAAGCTATCCGTCGTTGCCACGCCCAACACACATTCTTGTCGTTGCAGCCCCGAGATGCGAAACGGACCCGAAGTGTCCTCCGCATTGCTCAAACGGTTCCCCGCGGTCCGAGCGCACGTGGTCGGCGATCTGCTGCTCGACCACTACCTCTCCGGGCAGACGGAGCGGATCAGCCGAGAAGCTCCAGTCCTCATCGTTCGCCACGAACGAGAAGTCTCGAAGCTCGGAGGCGGAGCCAACGCCGACCGACTTCAGAATCTGCCGCCTTCGCCCCACTCAGCCACCATGAGGATCAGCTCACTCTGGTTGACCATGGCGGCGCTGCTCGCGGCGTGCTCGGGAACGCCACTGTGCGACGCCTCCAACTGCCTCGGGTGCTGCGATGCGACGGGGCAGTGCGTGCAGGGCGGAGAGCGCTCCGCCTGCGGCGTTGGCGGCAGCTTGTGCGACGTGTGCGTGGCTGGCCAGACGTGTGTGCTGGGTGACTGTCAGTCCGCGGTCGATGCGGGCATCACGGACGGCGGGGCACCGGGCGCATGTGCGGGGACGCTCATTGATTGCGATGGCGAATGCACGGACACCCTGAGCGACGCGGTGAACTGTGGACGCTGTGAACGCGTCTGCGGTTCGGGCGAAGTCTGCAACCTGGGGCGCTGCGAGGCCTTGCCCACGGACTGTGTGAGCAGTGGCAGGTGTGCGCTCGGCTACGCCTGCGATCCCGGCACCCGGAAGTGTCTGCCCGGCTGCAGGTTGGGCACCGAGTGCCCTCTGGGTGGCAGCTGCCAGGGCGGGAGCTGCCAATGCTCCGCAGGACAGCACGCGTGCGGCCAGCGCTGCGTCAATGAGGCGACGACTCCTGCGTGCTGCGCCGAGGGGTTCCACGCGTGCGGCGGGAGGTGTGTGGCCTCCGGGCCGGCGGCGTGCGGTACGACGTGCGCTGTGTGCCCGACCGTGCTGGGCACAGCGGCTTGCGTGTCGGGGCGTTGTGAGTACGTCACCTGCGTGGCCGGGTACCACCGATGCGGTGGTACGTGCGTCGCCGACAACAGCGTCACCCAGTGCGGCGCCACCTGCTCGCAGTGCCCCACTGCGGCGGGAGGTGTGGCTCGCTGCGTGAGTGGCGCGTGTCGCGTCGAATGCCCGGCCGGGCAGATGGTGTGCGGGGGCTCCTGCGTGGACACCCGAACGAACCCGGCGCACTGCGGGGCGTGCAACGTCGCGGTGCCGATGGGGGCCAGCTGCCAAGGCGGAGTGCCCACCTGCCCTCCCGGCGCGCCGACGGTGTGTGGCGGACGATGCGTCGATACGCAGACCGACTCACAACACTGCGGTCGCTGCAATGGCGGGTTGGCCTTCGGCTCCTGTACCTCGGGAACGCCCACCTGCAGTTCGCCGTCGACGCAATGCGGTCAATCGTGTGCGCCGGCGCAGGCGCCTTGCCCCCTGCCTCTGATGTTCTGTCTGCGTGACCCGTTCGGGACCCTCAGGTTGTACTCCACCAACAATGGGCGGTTGGCCAGCAGCAGCACTGTCTACGGCTGCGGCTGTCAGGGTGGCGACCTCGTCGTCCAGGGGTCCTACTCGGTGTCAACGACCTGCTACGGGCGATGTGTCGTCACGGACGCGGGCGTGGTGACGTGCCCGTAGCGCCGTTCTCGCAGTCGCAGCGGTCACGGTAGAAACTGAAGAAACTGCAGCAGCGGGAACGCAAGGGATTGGTGGCAAACGCAGCGTTGAAGCTCCGCGAAACCGACGCTGAGTTGGCCGCGCGCCTGAACCTCGGTGAGGTGTGCCGCTGGCAGAGAACCTCTCTGCGCGCTAACCCAGGGGCGCTACTTCGCGTGCTCGTCGAGCATCTTCTTGTGCTCGCCCTCGAGCTTCTGGTGCTCGAGGAGCAGCCGCTCGTGCTCAGCGGACAGCGCCTGGTCTTCCTTCTCCATCTTCGCGTGGTCTTTGGCGATCGCCTTCTCGTTTGCCGCGCCGTGCTTCTCTTCCAGCTTGGCGTGCGCCGCGACCAGCGCGCCGTGCTTGGAAGAACAGAAAGAAACACAAACCGGGAAACCGAGAGCCGAAGCTGGTGACCGAGGCTCGATTGGGCGCTGCGGAAGTCGGCAGCACGAGGGTCGGCGAGGCCGTTTCTGCCGGCTGCGCGAAGCGCGCAACTGGGAACGGGTTCGCCTGACGAAAGTCGCCGAGCAGTACCTGCGCTTGTATGACGTCGCCGAATGGCGCACCGAGCTGCCCGCCGAGCTGAAGGGGCTCATCACCGACGCCGAACTGCAGAAGGTGCTCGCGACGAAGAACCGCGCGACGCACCTGCTCGCGGCGCAGTCGCGGGCGCTCTCTGAGCTCGCGGCGCGCGGCGAGACCACCGACCTGCGCTTCATCGAGCTGCAGCGAACCATCGCGGGCCTCTACGACGCGCAGGGTCGCGCCGAGCGCATCAAGAACTTCCCCTACCCGCGCCAGTTCTCGACGCTGAACACGTATTTCATCTGGCTGCTCTCGGTGTCGCTGCCCTTCGCGCTGCTGCCCGAGCTCGAGAAGATGGGCCGTGGCTACGCGTGGCTGTGCATTCCGCTGGCGTCGACCGTCTCGTGGATCTTCCACATGATCGACAAGATTGGTGAGGCCAGCGAGAACCCGTTCTCGGGCGGCCCCAACGACGTGCCCATCACGTCGTTGTCGCGCACCATCGAGATCGACCTGCGTGAGCTGCTCGGTGAGACGCCTCCGCCGCCGATGCAGCCGAAGAACCTCATCTCGATGTGAGTTGAGCGCTCGTTCGTCACGCGAGCCGACCGACGTACGTCCCCGGAGCAGGCGTGGGGTCGAGATCGTTCTCGGTGCGCACCACGCTCGGCGCGAGCGCCACACACCCACCCTGCCGCGCCACGCCCTGGGCCTGTTCCAGCGTCGTGCAGAACTGCACGTCTTGGCGACAGCCGGTGCAATGGCGCACGTCGACCTTCGCGGTGTGGGCCATCGCGTCCCAGGTCATGGGGCACTTGAAGCCGAACCGAACGGGACACCCTTCGACGGCTGCGCGAGAGACGGTGGCCATGAACGCAGGGCCGACTCGCTCTGAAAGCGCGCGCAGGGCGGTGAGCGTCTGCTCGAGCTCGAGACCTTTTGCTCCACGCACACGCAGCTCGACGCGCAGCCAGTTCGCCTCCTCGAGGCGACCGTTCTCTTCGAGGGCATCGGCGAACACGAGCCGCGACGTGGCGTCTTCACCCACCACCAGCACGGGCGTGGGGGGAAGCGAGGGCGGGCTGACGCCCGGGACCTCGCTCAGGACGGCCAGCCACCGGTCGGCGTCGAACCCGTCGAGAAAGGGCAGCAGCTCAGTGCGCAGCTCGGAAAGGCTCTGCGTGCGCGCCGCAGGGTCGGCCCGCAGCGCGCGGAGCAAGACCGCGTCGAGCTCGGGCGCCACGAAGTCAGGCCGCGGCGGAACCTGCGCGTGAAAGACGCGCTCGAGGACCTGAAAATCGGAGTCACCGACGAAGAGCCGCGTGCCGCGCAACAACTCGGCGAGCACCGTGGCCACGTTGAAGACATCACTCCGCGCGTCGACCGGATACCCCCGAATCTGCTCGGGGCTCATGTGCCAGTGCGAGCCGCGTGATGCGCCATCGTTGAGGTCGCGCCCGAAGGGGTGTGCAGCGGCGATGAAGACCGCGCCTTCGGGCGTGAAGCGAACGTCCTGGTGGTTGAGCGCCGTGAGCGGCTTCGTGGCGTGGTTCAGCAACGAGCACACCTGCGTGCCGAGGTAGACGACCGCCGCGGGAGGCAGGCGGGTTCCGCGTCGACCGTGCCAGAGAGAGACCTCTTGCAGCGAGCGCGGCAGCACCCCGGGAACACGCACAAGCTCGGCTCGCACGAACTGCTGGGCGACCGGAGGAGGCGGCGTCAGCTTCGAGCCGAACAGCTTCTTGAGGAACTTGAACACGCACCGCGCAGTGTACGGGCCGCGCGTGTGCGCTCGCTACCCGCGCCAGACACACGCGGGACTTCAGCGCTTGCGCCAGTACTGCGCGAGCACGAAGACCGCGACGAGGGCGAGGCCCACGCCGATGGAACCCGTCCAGATGGCGCCGCCGAGGTCGAACGGCCTGCGCGCGAGCTGGGTACGCAGCCCCACGAAGCTGAAGAACGACAGTACCGCGAGAAACGCGACCACGAACATCACGCCGAACGACATCTTTCCCAGGTGCGCCGTGTCGGGCGTCACGTAGTGCAGGCACTCGTTGCAGAAACCCGGGCCCCAGCTGGGCGCGAGCTTCTCGAAGAAACACAAACCGGGAAACCGAGAGCCGAAGCTGGTGACCGAGGCTCGATTGGGCGCTGCGGAAGTCGGCAGCACGAGGGTCGGCGAGGCCGTTTCTGCCGAGGTGAGTGGGCGTAGGAGTGCTGCGGGCACACCGGTAGGGCGACGACGAGGTCGGCATCAAGCGAGAGGTGGGCTTCACATCGAGAGCGACAACTGCGGCGGCGCGGTGGCTGGCGGCAGCACCCGCGAGGGCAAGGTGAC
>JBILUC010000133.1:0-7829 GCA_044371205.1 Archangium sp. | reverse complement strand
AAGGCGCCCGTCACCAGGAGGGTGCCTCCATCACGCACGCGCGCCGCTGACACGTAGCGATCGATCGAGCTCGAGAGCACCTGCTTCGCCAGCGGCGGTCCCGCCAGGTCGACACGAACCCTCGCTGGAAACGTCGTTACCTCGTTCATCACGGGCGGCTCGGCGGTTCCCACCCACCCGGTGATGCCACGCGTCGCGCTCGTGGGCCGGGGCAAGAAGGGCGTCGCCTGGCACCACGAAGCCGCTCGCTGCGCGAAGCAGGCAAGGTCGCCCGCTGGTCCGAAGACCTCCGGCCGCTTGTCGGGGGGCTCCTGCGTGACGAAGGCATCGCCGAACACGACCGAAGGCGGGCCGGCGGGGGTCATCGCCACCAGCCACGGCGAGGCCCTCCACAGCCGCCCGCGCTCATCGAGCGCCGCCAACCTGGACTGCTCGGTGCCGTTGAGCGCTTCGAACGCGACCGAGCCCGTCGCCCACGCGATGACCGGTGTGCCCGCCGCGGTCAGCCCGCCAACGGCCAGCGAAGCGGGTGTGCCGACGAGCGCCAGGGGCCTGGCCACCGCCGCCTCGAGGGGGCGCGCTTCCGGCCCCGTGTAGTCGCGGCCATCGAACGAGAAGGTGTACGCGGGCAGCGGCGGGGTCGCCTCGGTGTACTGCTTGACCAACGTGGTGCCCCCGTCGGTGGTCACGGCGAACAACACGACGTTCGACCCGTCTCGCATCACCTGCGCAAACTGCACCTCGCCCGGCTCGAGGTTGCCAAACGCCGGCACCCACGCGGGTTGCGGTCGATCAGGTTTCTCATAAGGCCGGGTCCACACCCCCGTGGTGGTGGTCAGCAACACCCCTTCCGGGTTGATGGAGACGTCCAACAGCCGCCCCGCGTCGATGGCTTCGACGGTCAACACGTTCCACTTGCCCCACGCGAACTGTGAATCGCCGAGCAACGTCAACGGCGCGTCAGGAACGCCGTTCGCCCGCATCGCCGAGATGGGGAAGGGCACGGTCGGCGTCGGCTCGAGGGCGCCGAATTCCGCCGAGAACACCTCGAGCCCACCATCTCCCGGGAGCATCAACAGCGCGGGCCCCCGGTTGCCTTCCGTGACGAGCACCTCGCGCGGGACCGGGCCCGGCCACGGAATCGAGCGCAGCGGCACCCCGCCGTCGAGTGCCCGCCACGTCGCTGGAATGTCGAACCACCTGAGCTCATTCGAGACGAAGCCGAAGAGCAGCCGACGCTCGCGCACGTCGGCCACCGCGATGGGGTTGGCGCCGCGCAGAGGCGCGCCTCCCCGCATCAGCGTGGGCCCCTGCGTCGAGGGCCGCAGCCCGTCGGCCCTCGCGTCGATGCAGCGCGTGGCCGAGCACCGCTGCCCGCCGAAGCAGTCCTCGTCGGTGTTGCAGCGGTTGTTGTTCGCGACGCGCGTGTCGAGGCAGCGGAGGTCGAGCCCGCACGTCCACCCCGGGGCGCAGTCGTCACCCTCCGGGCCGTTGATGCGGCAGGCGATGTCTTCCTTCGTCGCGCGGTCGTAGCACTCGCCTTCGACCCCACAGTGCCACTGGCCCGTGCAGTCGGCCGAGGTGCGGCACTTCCACTCGCCCCCCTTCATCGGATCGGCGCAGAACTCTTCTTCGACCAGACACCGCCACCCGCCGGGGCATTGGTCTGCAGGGCCTCCCACCGTGCACGCGTACCGGGCCGGCTCGAGCGTGACCCGGGAACAGCCCAGCGCCCACGTCAGCGCCACCACCGCGAGCCCGCGCCTCACGGGAACACCCCCGCGAAGCCCACGCCGTTCGCGGTCGGCACCACCGACACCCGCACCACGTCGTTGTCTCCGGGCAAGACGAAGAAGCCTGCGACGGCCAACGCGGCGCCGACGCCCGCGATGACCGAGCCCGCCACCCGCAGCTCGCTGATGGCGCGCACCTCGTCGCGGTACGTGCTCGCCGGAGACAACGTGACGTTGGGCTGGTTCGCCAGCTTCAGCTCGTTGAGCACCACCTCTTCGCGCGTCAGGCTCTGCAGCCACAGCACGCCGCCGACCACCACGCCCGCGCCGCCGCTCGCGAGCATCAGCACGCCGGGCACCCGCGACGGCCGCTGCGGAGGGGGCGCGCCCACCACCTCGGCGACCGCGAACGGCAACTGCGCGCGCAACACCTCGAGCGAGGTCGCGATGCGCGTGCTGCGGCCGACCGCCTGCGAGCGCCGCGTGTCGAGCGCCTGCAGGTTGAGCTGCAGCGCTTCACCCAGCCGCGTCACCGTGCCCGACACCACGAAGCGCGCGCCCATCGCGTCGGCCAGCTCGCTCATGCAGCTCGTCGACGCCTCGGTGCACCCCAGCAGTGCCTTCTGCCGCTCGAGGCCCAGCAGCGTCTGCAACTCGGTCGCGGAGATGACCTTGAAGAGCTTGAGCTGCGCCACCTCGGAGGTGATGTTCTCCGTGAGCGAGGTCGCCACCGAGGCGTCGACCCCGCCTGCCTGCAGCTGCAGCACCACCAGCGACGGGGTCTCGGAACTCGTTGGAGCTGCAGCGAATGACACCTGGGCGATGAGCAGCGCCACCGCGCCAGATCGTGAAAAGCGCATGGCGTCAGGCTACCGCGAACGGCCGAGGGTGATCAGCGACTCCCCTGTCCTGAAATCCCTCGCCCTGCGAAGCGGGTGAGGGGCTTCTGGCGCTGAGGAAAGGCCCCTCACCCCGGCCCTCTCCCCGCTCGCGCAGGGAGAGGGAGAGTCAGCCGATGGTGATCTCCGTCGAGTTCTCTTCGAGCGTGTCGTGTCGCGTGCGGCCCGCGCTGGCCTCGATGCCTTGACCGGCGACGGTGAACTCGGCCTCGAAGCCGTACTCCTCTTCCTTCCACTTCTCCCAGCCCGCCTTGACCGTCACGTCCACGCCCTTGAACAGGCTGCCGAAGTCGCCCTTCACCAGGTTCTTGAAGACGCTGGTCACCTCATCGGCGTCGATGTCTCCGATGGTGAGCGAGATTTCGGTGCCGGTGGTGGTGGTACGGCCGATGTCGACCGGCCCCGCGCTGATGCCGCCCGTGGCGCTGCCGTCGACCGAGCCCGTGATGGTGATGCTCGACTCCGCCTCGCCCGCCACCGTGGCCGTCGCCGGGCTGGCGATGAACGCCAGCAGGTCTTTCCCGCCGAGGTCACCCGACAGCGGAATGCGCGTCTCGAGCTCGATGGAGCCCTCGAACTTCGCGCCCACGTTCAGGTTGAGGCCCGAGGCCTTGAGCGCGTCGGTGACCTCCTTCGGCAGGCTCGCCGCGAGCTCGGCGTCGAGCGACGTCTTGCGCACCAGCGCGACCGGCTTCCCGTCTTCGAACTCCATCCGGTACGTGGTCTCGAAGCCGACCTCGCCCGAGAGCCCGTCGTCGGCGGGGAGCCCCTTGATCTCCGCCGCCGCCGTGCCGCTCAGCTCGATGGCCGTCACGTGCTCCATCATGTCCTGCAGCTCGGAAGGAGACGGCGCGAGCACCGGGGTGAGCACGGGGCTGACGCCCGACCCGCCCATGAGCAGCAGCTTCTGCGCCGCCGCCTTCGCCTCTTCGGCCGTGGCGTAGGTCATCTCCACGCGCCCCTGGAGGCCCACCTCGCCCTCGCCGCCGCCCGCGAGCCCGATGTCGGCGCCCACTTCACCGGCGACCACGTAGCCCTCGTCGGTCTTCGTCACGCTCACCGAGCCGTTCACGCCCACCGAGACCCCGAGCGACACGTCGACGTCGGCGTGCAGGTCGACGCTCTCGCCTTCTGCCAGGTCGTCGATCTGCCCCACGGCCTGCCCGGCCACGTCGAGCGCCTTGTCGCGCAGGAAGTCGCGCACGTCACCCGCGAGCTCGAGGCCCTGCTCGATGGCGTACTGCACCGCGCCCTTCACCTCGTCGAGCGTGGCGTCGGCGATGTTCTTCACCAGGTTGACGGTGCCCTTCGCGGTGTCGACCACGAACTCGCCCACGTCGGTCACCACGTGCAGGCCGTCTTCGATGGCGCCCACCACCGCGCTGCCCGCATCACCGACCACGCCGATGGCGTCGCCCGCGATGTCGGTCACGGTACCGACCAGGTCACCCAGCGCGTCGAGCGGGCTGAAGCCGCCGCTGTCCTTGTTGATCAGCTCCTCGGCGCCCTCGTCTTTTCCAGCGGCCTTCATGCGCTGGTACACGGCGCCGAACAGCGCGTCGGAATGCCCGTCCTCGATGGCGCGGTAGAAGCCGTCGTCGACTGCCTCGAGCTCGTCGCGGTCGGGCAGCTTCTGCGCGAGCGCTTCAGCGATTTGGTACGTGCCGAGCGTGCCCGCCGACTCGGCGATGTCGCTCAGGAGCCCCATCGTGTCCTTGATGGCCTCGTCGTCGTCGCCGTCTTTGTAATAGGCCTCGCCGCTCGCGTTCTTGCCCGCGGTGGTGGCGATCTTCTCGATGGTCTCGGCCGAGTTGCGAACGAGCGCGTTGGCGTACGCGGGGTCGTTGGGGTGCTCCTCGATGAGCTCGTTCATCTTCTCGGCGGCCTTGCGCGAGGCGTACGCCTCGTTGCCGTTGGTCGCCTTCAGCTCCGCCACGTACGCGGCCTTCACCTCGGCGGCGTCGGCCTTCGCCTGCGTCTCCTGCGGGTTGGTGAGCGGCACCGTCGAGGCCGTCGCAGAGGTCGGGGAGGCCGTCGTCGCGCCCGTCGCCGCGCGGCGCTCGAGGGCGTCCGCCGAGCCGACGAAGTTGCCTCGCTGCAGGTCGCGCACGTTGAGCGGGCGCATCGGCGGCGCAGAGGGCGCCGGGGGACCAAACGTCGGAGAGCCGAGCGCCGTGCCCGCGCGCTGACGCAGCGCACGACCAAGGCCCTTCGAGACTTCGTCTTTGCCGAAGGCCTGGCGCACGCCCGACGCGGTGGCGCGGTCACCGGCTTTGGTCGACAGCGCCGCGTTCGACTTCTTCTGCTCGGCCAGCGACGGCAGCTTCTTCTGCGCGGCCTGCTTCGCCGCAGCCTCGGCGGCCTTCTTCGCGGCGGCTTCGGCGGCCTGCTTGCGGGCGGCTTCGGCGGCACGGCGTGCAGCTTCTTTGCGGGCGGCTTCAGCGCGGGCTCGGGCAGCGGCCTGGGCAGCGGCGTCGGACGTCTTCATGGGGTTTCCTCGGTGGGGAGCGAACGGCGAGTGAAGGTGACCAACGGTCTTCGCGACATCGACGCTCCGGGTCTTTTCCCGGTTTGTCAGGGCACGTGACGATCACTCTGACATGCGCCGTGGTGGCGGCAGGTTGGAGCGCGCGCTGACTGTCTCCCGAAAGTTTCGCAGCGCGTAGGCGGGTGTGCGCCCTGCGCGTACTGACACGTTCCCATGAGGGCGTCGGGCCGGTAGCTTCGCGCGCAATGTCGACCCAGCCGAAGACGTCGGGGCAGGACGAGATTCTCACCAGCCCGGGTGACGCCGCCTACCTCGACCCGTTCGAAGAAGGCCACATCACCACCACCCACACGCTCATCGTCGAGAACCGCACCACGTTGAAGGTGCGCAAGTGCCGCCTCGCGGTGACCGGCGGCCCCGACACCGGGACCGACGTGGTGAGCGACAAGGAACGGCTCCGCGTCGGCGCACACTCGAGCAACGACCTCGTGCTGCAGGAAGACCGCACCGCGAGCCGCCACCACTTCGAGATTCAGTACACCGAGCGCGGCTACCTCGTCATCGACCTGAACTCGACCAACGGCACGTGGCTCGACGGGCGCCGCATCGAGCGCGCGTACCTCTCGCAGGGCAGCCAGATTCGCGCCGGGCAGACCACGCTCTCGTTCGCGCCCATCGATGAAGAGGTGACCGTCGAGCCCGACCGCGACGGCGAGCTGTGCGGGATGATTGGGCAGTCGGTGAAGATGCGGCAGATCTTCGGGCTCATCAAGAAGATCGCCCCGATGGACGTGTCGGTCATCATTCAGGGCGAGACCGGCACCGGCAAAGAGCTCGTCGCGCGCGCGGTTCATGAGCTCTCGGGGCGCAAGCGCGGGCCGATGGTGGTGCTCGACTGCGGCGCGATTCCGCCGAACCTCATCGAGAGTGAATTGTTCGGCCACGAGAAGGGCGCCTTCACCGGCGCCATCGCCTCCCGCCCCGGCGCCTTCGAGCGCGCCAACGGCGGCACCATCTTCCTCGACGAGCTCGGTGAGCTGCGCACCGACCTGCAGCCCAAGCTGTTGCGCGTGCTCGAGAACCGCGAGGTGCGGCGCGTCGGCGGCAACGAGGTGCAGGAAGTCGACGTGCGCGTCATCGCGGCGACCAACCGCGATCTGGTGAAGGAGATTCAGACCGGCGCGTTCCGCGAGGACCTCTACTTCCGGTTGTCGGTCATCAACATCCAGCTGCCTCCGCTGCGGCAGCGGCGCGAAGACATTCCGCACATCATCAAGAAGGAGCTGTCGGACCCGGAGATCGTCACCCGCCACGGCAAGAAGCACGTGTCGGCGCAGGCGATGAGCGTGCTCATGCAGTACACGTGGCCGGGCAACATCCGCGAGCTGATGAACGTCATCAGCCATGTGCTGACGTTCAGCGATGGCGAGATCATCGACCTGCAGCACCTGCCCGCGCGGGTGCAGGGCCAGCATCAGGAACAGCCGCTGCCCTTCAACGAGCACCTCTCGTTCAAGGACGCCAAGGAACAGCTGCTCGAGAACTTCGAGCGCGAATACATCGGCCAGGTGCTCAAGCGCTGCGACGGCAACATCAGCCGCGCCGCGCGAGAATCGGGTCTGCACCGCAAGAGCATCGAGCGCCTGGTGAAGAAGTACGCGCTCGACGCCAAGGCGATGAAGCCCAAGGCGTGATGGGACGGATCGGCTGTTCGACTGCGTGGCCGAGGGCTTCGGGCCGTGTGTCGGGCAGACGTGCAGCAAACGGCCTTGAGGGTGGCGCGGGTCAGCAGCTCGACTTGCACTGCTTGTTCGCGTCTTCGCAGGTCCTCAAGCACTTGATCATCGCACCGCCGCGCTGATTCGAGGGGATTTCCTTCGTCGCCGTCGCGCACGTCTTCATGCAGTCCGACGCCTGCGTGTTGCACTTCGTCGAGCACTGCGGCGAGGGCTGCTGCGCGACCGAGAACGTGGCCATCACGAGAATCGAGAGCAGCACGAAGCGCATGCCCGGAGTGTACCCTGCCGCGCATGTCGACACCGCCCCCGAGAAAGATGACTCCCTTGATGTGGGCGCTCGTCATCGGAGGGCTGAGCGTCGGTGGGTGCTGCCTCTTCACGGTGTTCGGCGCAGGGGTGATGTTGGCGTTCGGCGGGACGGGGGCCGACCTCGCTCCGGTGCCTTCGACGGGCCGCTCGTGGAAGCCTGCGGGTGAAGTCTCGCGTGGGACCTCGGTCACGCGCGCGCTCGAGGGACGGTGGCTCTACCAGTCGGGAGGCAGCGTCGATTCCGTGGTCGCGCGGTCAGGGGCGACGGCGTGGGTGCAGACCAACTCGAGCGGCACGCTGTACGACTTCACCTTCGAACCTGAAGGCGACTTCACCTTTCAGTGGGCGAGCGCGGTGACGTTGTTCGGCGGTACGTCGCGGTCGAGCTGCGTCGAGAAGGGCTCGTGGTCGCTCTCGGGCAGCCTGCTCACGCTGGAGCCCTCGTCACAGCGGTGCACCTACGTCAGCAACACGGGGTTGTCTCAAGACAAGGAAGACGTCGACCTCTCGGCGCGGCAGTACGAGCTCACCGACATCGAGTTCGAGACGATCGTCACCACCGGCGCGGCGTTGGAGCGCTTCTCAGGCCTCGAGCTGCGCGGTCCCGCCGCGAAGTGGGACGTCAGCCGCGAGCAGCTCGAGCTCGACCTGCAGCCCCTCT
>JBILUC010000132.1:0-7831 GCA_044371205.1 Archangium sp. | reverse complement strand
GACACCGCGACCCGCTGCGCGCGCGTGAGATTCAAATCGAGCGACGCGAGCTGCGAGACCATGCCCGTCACCAGGGTGCCTCCGTCTTCACCGACGGCGCGCAGGCGGTAGTCGCGCGCGACCTGGCCCAGGTCGGTGAACTTGTGCAGGCCCGCGTCGAGCTCGACCGCGACGAAGTGCTCGGGGACGGCGGCGGTGGGCTCACACGAGCCCTTCACCAACACCTCACCGAGCGGGCGGTCGAGGCTGAGCTTCAGCGTGAGGGGAAACGTGCCAGTGGGCACCAGCGGCGCGGACGCGAACGACGGCGTCGGCTCGACGAGCAGCTCGCCCAGCCCCCCGTCCCCCAGCGGGCGCGGGCTCGCGAAGCTCTGCGTCATTCCGGAAAGCGCGAAGCTGTAGTCGACGAGCAGGCGCTGGCTCGTCGAGGCGTTGCGCACCACCACGTCGAGCGGGTCTTTCCCGGCATAAGCCCAGCCCTCCACGGGCCCCGTGGCGGCGTGCAGCGGTGCTCCGCCGCGCAGCACGGTGAACGAGGGGCTGCCCTCCGACGCGTTCACGTTCATCGCCGTCAGGGAGTACGGCTCGACGCGCAGCGTGTACTGCTCGCCGACGTCGAGGCAGAGCGTGCCGCCGCGAGGGAAGTCGAGGCCCGGCGTGGCCGCGAAGCTCGCACCGCCGTCGGGACCGCCGCGAACCACGCTGCCGCTCGTCTGATTGCAGGTGCCGACCCCTCCGTCACCCGACGGAGGCAGGAGGAATTCGCCACAGCCTGACAGCACCACCAGACACCACGTGAGACCTCGCAAGCGCATCGCCGCACCATGCCGGGTCTCGCGTGAGGCCCGCTACGCCTTTCTCAACGCGCGGTACGAGTTGAGCTCGCGCAACAACGGCGAGTCGCTGCCCCACCACGCGCTCGCCTTCGGCAGCTTCGCCTGCGGGTCGGCTTCGTCGAGGGCCTGAGACGTCCAGAGGTCCTCGCCCTCGTCGGGGTCGCCCTCTTCGGCCTCAGCCGGGTCGAGGTCGGCGATGACTGGAATCGGCAACGACTGCCGCTCGAGCTTCACCATCCACGAGTTGCGGAAGAAGTCGAAGCGCAGGTGCCAGCAGTCGCCCTCGCTGCCGAAGAGAATCGGTGGCACCAGCGGCTGCAGCGCCTCGACCGTCGCCTCGACGCGCACGTAGTTCGGCGGCGAGCCCCCGAAGTTCCAGCACGCCGCGAAGTTCACCGGCGCGAGCGCGCTCTTCGAGAGCACGTGCACCTTGTCGCCGTCGATGACGAACCGCGAGGGGTCGAGCATCACCTGGTCACCCATCAACGACACGGGCGCGGGCATCAGCCGCTTCTGCACGAACGCCTGCGCGCTCGCGTAGAGGTCGATGATCTCGTCGTGCCGTGAGGCGATGAAGTCCTGTCGGTGGAACGGGCAGCACGCGCCGTTCGATTCCTCCGCAGGCGGGAACAGCAGCGACTTCTCGAGCACGCCCACCACCGGCTCTGCGGGCGCGGCGCACTTCGCGAGCACCTCGACCGCGTTGGCCCCGGCCTCCATCGGGCTGCTCTTGCACGCCTTGCGAAACGCGACGCCGTCGACCTCGGCGTTGAAGAAGTCGAGGAGCGCGAGGGCCGACGCTTCCTGCACGCTCGCGTGCGCCTTCGGGAAATAGAAGTCGAAGCCGTTGGTGATGAAGTGCAGCCCGCGGAAGTGCTTGTGCACCAGCGGCGCGGGCGGAGGCGTCTTCGAGAGGCCTCTCCAGTGCGCCTCGGCGACGACGTTGTAGGCGGCCTCGGCGTGTCGCTCGAGCTCGGGCGCGAAGACGCTCTCACCGGTGAGGTACACCGCGCGCGCGAAGACCTCGCCGATGGCCGGGTCGTGCGTGAGCGCGGGCTCTTCGAAGATGAGCTCGGTGCGCAGGAACACCTTGCGCCCGTCGTCGAACGGCCGCCCCTCGTGCGCGTACTGCTGGTCGAGCACCACGCAGGTGAAGGGCGCGACGCGGGTGAGCACCTCGGCGCCCTCGACCTCGAGCGCGGGCGAGCCGACCCCTTTGTTCAGGTAGATGAGCAGCGTGTACCGGCTCACGTGCTTGCGGCTCGCGTCGAAGTACGGCGTGTCGAAGTGCTGGTGGAACTTCTCGTCACCCGGCTCGAAGCGGTTGCACCGGAACACGGGGTTCACGTGCGAGAAGCCGCCGAGCAGCGACTTGCCGAGGCCGTCTTTCACCGCGCGGGTCAGGCTCTCGGCGAGCTGCGTGCTGTGGAAGATGAAGCGCTGCCCACCGCGGGAGCCCGCGTTCAACGGCGGCGCGTAGAGGCCAAGCGTGTCGAGCTGCTGCAAGCGGTTTCGGACGTGCTCGCCCGCGCTCAACGCGAACGCGTACACCTGCTTGTCACCGAAGCGGGTGCGCTGCTCGAGCTTCACCTCGTCGAGCGGCAGCCCGTCGAAGAAGCCGTCGAGCGAGACGATGTTCTCGAAGGTGCGGAAGGAGAACTCCGCAGGGTCGACGAAGCCCGCCGCGAGGTGGGGCAGGTGGGTGAGGGGCCGCGCGAAGTGCGCACGCACGGTGGGCTCGAGCCGCTCGGCGTCGAAGAAGCGCACCGCTTTGAACGAGCGCGAAGGAAAGTGGCTCACGCGCAGGCCGTCGATGCGGGCACCGGGTGCGTCGTCGACGGCGTTCACCTCGGCGCGGAAGGCCTCGGCTTCGGGGCTCTTCGGTCCCAGCGTGAAGAAGCGGTCTCGCAGGCTCTCGTGGGTCTTCATGTCACTCATCCTCACTGGGGGTTGCGGGCTTCGAAGCGAAGAGGCCCTTCCACAACGTGCGCAGCGGCGGCGGGAGCTGCGTCGACTGCGCGAGCGCCTTGACGCCCAGCCTCCCGATGTCGTCGCGCTGCAGACCGAGGTGGGTCAGCGCGGAGAGCAGCCGCGACGCGGCGAGCGTCTTCGCTCCGGTGCTCTTGAGCTCGTTGCGGCGCAGGTCGAGCACCTTGAGGCGGGGGAGCTCGAGCGCGGCGAGCGCCTTCACGCCCGCGGGCCCCAGCCGGTTCGCCTGCAGGTGCAGCGCGCTCAGGTTCGAGAAGACGCTCGAGGTGCACAGCGCCTTGAGGCCCGCGTCCTGAATGAAGTTGTAGCGGAGGTCGAGCTGCTCGAGCTGCGGCGGCACCGTGGCCTTCGCCAACCGCTTCGCGCCCGCAGCGCCCATGCCCAGGTACGCGAAGCTCAGCGTGACGAGGCGGCTCAGGTCTTGCGACAGCACGCCCTCGAGCGCGCCGGCGATGGACTCAGGGTCGACGCGGCTCTTCGGCAAGCCCGTCTCTTCGTCGAAGTCTTCTTCGTCTTCGAAGTACTCTTCGTTGGCGAGGCCGACGCGCGTGACCGCGAGCGTGCTGAGCAGCCGGGCGTCTGGTGAGGAGAGAAACTGTTGGAGCGCCGCGCCGGTGTACTCGACCCAACCCAGCTCGAGGCCCACGACGAACCCATGCCGCCAATCGAGTCGCACCAGCGGCCCGTGCGCTTCGCCTTCGGGTGCGGCGTCGGAGGGCACGGTCTGCTTCCACGACGACTGGTGCTGCGCGATGAGCGCCTGGATGGTCTTCGCGAGCGCATCGCGGTCGGCGGGGCTCAGCCGGGCCGTCGCATGCTGGTGCTCGAGGCGGATGAGCTCTCCGCGCACATCGCCCTGCTCGGTGAGGTGGTCGCCAAAGACGAGCCAGCTCGACCAGTCGTCGGGGTTCTTTCGGAGGTGCGCTTCGAGTGCCGTGACGGTGGAGGTGCTCATCCTGATGCGCAGACTAACCCCGCGCTCGTTTGATAAGTGCACGCTCATGAACTTCCTCCGCGCATTCGTGGTGCTGTTCGCCGTCCCCGCCTTCGCTCAGCAGTGGAACTCGAACGCCGGCGGGTGGAACACCGGCTACGGCACCGTGTACGGCTCGTTCGGCGTCGCGATGGCCACGCAGAACATCTACAACACCACGCAGATGCAGATTCAGCGCCTGACCATGCGTCAGGCGATGATCAACAAGTGGGGCCTCGCCGCCGTCGAGAAGGCCGAGCGCGAGGCCGCGAGTGGGAAGAAGTCGACCGCGCCCGAGGGCCTGCAGGTCACCGCGCCTCCGCCGGCGCCGAAGAACGTGGGCGTGTTCAAGCCCGGCAAGTCGACCGTCGCGAAGCAGCTGGGCGACGCGATTGGTTCGACGAAGGAAGAGCGCGACGCGGTGGCGATGCTCGCGTCGGCGACGAAGGAGGCGTTCGAGGCGCAGCCCGAGACGCAGAAGTGGAAGAACAACGTCGCGGGTGCGCTGGCGTTCTTCTTGATCAGCAACCTCGTGGTGGCGACGGGCTCCGAAGAGCCGAGCGACGAGACGAGCCAGGCGCTGTTTCAGGCCATGTCGCTCGCGCTCGATGCGTCGCCTGAGATGGCGAAGGCGTCGGCGAAAGACAAGCAGCAGCTCTACGACCTGCTCATCGGCTTCACGGGCTTGCCGCTGGCCATCTACACCGAGGCGAAAGAGCGGGGTGACGCCGCGCAGATGAAGCAGGCGCAGGAACTCGCCGCGAAGTTGATCGAGCTGGTGCTCAAGGTCGACGCGAAGAGCGTGAAGCTCCCGTGAACCACTCGCTGACGGTGGCGGCTTCGTCATCGCGGGGGTCGGGCTCGTGGGCGCGATTCTGTGTCTGGTGCTCGATGCGCCGAAGGTGTCGGTGATGCCGACGCTCGAGGGCGGAGTCTTCTCGCTCGACGTTCGCCTCTGACGGGCGTGGGCAGGGCCTGAAGGGGCACTGAGGGCGGGGTCACGGACGCCGCAGGCCGACCCCACCGTGCCCCTCCAGCTTAGTGACCCAGCTCGAACGCGGGTTTGCAGTTGCACCGTCGCTGCGGTCACTCCACTCAGGTTGTTGCGCAGCGGGAAGCCCGGCCCGCCGCCTGTGCGCCGGGGTGGAGAGAGCCATCAACGAGCCCCTGAGAGGGAGAACCGGAGTCAGTCGGCCATCACCACCAGCACGTACTCACCGGGCAACAGGCCGCCGCTGCCTTGATACGTGTCGAGCGAGAGCCAGTACGTGCCCGCGCTCAACTGGCGGGTGATGACCTTGTCGTTGCGCACCACGCACGCGCTGCCGGGCCCCGCAGCCGAGAGCAGGTGAATGTCGATGTCAGCCGTCCCGAGCGAAATCACGAACGCGCGCACGTTCGTCGGCTGCGCCAGCTCGAGTCGGTACAGCACCTCACGCCCGCTCTCGTTCGCCGCGCTCCCGCAGCCCGGGTAGCTGTCGATGTTCGCCACGCCGTCGACGCGCGTGTCGCGGTCATCGACGAAGGGCAGTGACGAGATGACGATTTCCTCTCCCGGCCTCCCGCTGCCGCTGCGCCGGGGCGCCGTCGTGTCGAACGCCGTGCCGTCTTCCACCGCGCGCCACGCCCGGTCGAGCCCCTCGAGCGTCGCGAGGTTGCGCACGTTGTGACCGAAGTCGAGGCCCGCCGCCGTCATCACGCACCCGCGCGCGCTGCCAGCGGGCGTGTAGACGTTCAGGTGAATGCCGTCTCCGCCGAGCCCGTGGGTGGGCACGCTCTGCAGTTGGCGGTTCAGGTCGATGAACGGCACCTTGCGCGCCTGCGCCACCGCGCGCGCCACGAGGTTGTACCGACCGACCCACAGGTCTGACGTCGCGTTGTCGTCGCGCGGAGGCACCGAGCTCACCACCGGCACCACGCCCTGCATCGAGAGCGTGTCGACGATGGTGAACAACGAGCGCCCGTAGAGGTCGACGTTCATGAAGCCCACGTCGTTGGTGCCGAACATCACCGTCGCGTAGCGCGGCCGCGCGGCGTCGATTTCCTGCTGCAGTGGCGAGGGCGTGCCCTGCAGCGCACCCTGCGCGCTCCACCCGACCGTCGCGGACAGGGAAGTGCGCGCGAAGGGACTGCCGGTGCCCACCATGCCGGTCTTGAAGTGGTCGATGACCGGCTGCAGCGCGCTGCGCCCCGCGAGGTCGACGTTCGCGCCGCCGAAGCACGAGAGGTAGTTCGTGTTCACCGTGTTCGAGTCGCCAATCTTCGAGAACACGTTGTTCTGCTGCGAGCTCGACAGCGCCGCGATGGCGCGCAGGTGCTCGACCACGTCGCGCGTCACCGGCGAGTGGAGCCGCGTCGTCGGGTACACCAGCTTGCCGCTCACGCCCGCATCGATGACGCCAGCATCGCTCGACATCCCCGCGTCGACGGTGCCTGCGTCGAAGACACCGGCATCGCGAACGCCCGAGTCGAGCGCGCCTGCGTCCACGGAGGTTCCCGCGTCGAACGCCGTGCTCGCGTCGAGCTCGAGCCCCGCATCGTCGAGCGGCTCGAGACCGCCATCGGGCAGCGTGGCCGAGCCACAGCCTGCGCCGAGCAGAAGTCCAAGCCCCGCTGTCAGGAGTCGTCGCTTCACCGGAGCGTGACCTAGCAGACCCGGTCCTCGTGAACGACCCGTCAGCCCCTCGAAGGAACCGCCAGCACCGCGCTCGTCGTCGACGCCCACTGGAGGCGGGTGCGCGTGGTGCTGGCGACGCTGTGAAGGCTGCGCGTGAATTCCGGTGTTGAGCTGGCTGCACCCGGCGGCCAGCATGGGCCCATGAAGCTCAAGCTCTTCGTCGGCGTCGTCGCGCTCTACGCGCTGGGGGCGGCCAGCTTTGCGCTGATGCACCAGCACTCCGAGGCGAAGGTGAGGGAGCTCCACCGCAAGGTGAAGGCGCTGGGTGAGCAACACGCCCCGCTCCCCACGCCCGAGATGAAGCCGCTGCAGGAGGCGTGTCAGGGCAAGCTCAGCCCGGGCAAGCCGCACCGCATCGCAGCGTACGTCGCGAAGCTCGCGCCCTCGAAGATGCCGCGCCTGCAACACGACTACGACCGCGTCGACGAGTCGGTGGTGGGCGTGCAGTCGCTGTGGAGCTTCGACGTGAGCGACGCCTCGCTGCAGGAAATCTCCGACGCGGAGCTGCCGCGCCTCTCCGACATCCTCGACGTGACCGTGTGGTCCTCTGACCTCGACAGGGCCCGTCGGGGGAACCCCGAGCTCAACGACCTCACGTACCTCATTGCGGCCCGCTACGAGTCGCTGACGGCGCCCGAGGTCTCAGGCGGGACCTTCTCGGGGGCCGAAGGCGCGTACGGCGCGCGCGTGCTGGCCTTCCCGTCGGGCGAGGTGCTCTGTGAAGGCCGCGCGGAGATGGGGATGCCGAGCCGGGTCTCTGCCGGGGGCCGAGGTGCCACCCAGGAGCTGGCCGCAATGGACGCCGCCGCCCGCGCCGAAGAGCTCGTGCCCTTCGTCTTCACCAAAGCCGCGTTGATCAGCCCCCTCCACCAGCTGTGCGCGGTGGGCGGCACCGAGCTGTGTGACAAGACCGGGTACTGGTCGAGCGCCCGTGAGAGAGGATGACCGTGAACATCGACACGCTCCCTGAGGTCCCCGGCGCCGACCGCGTCTTCGGTCACCTGCGCGCGCTGCGCACCGACCGCCTGCGCTTCTTCGAAGCAGCCCGCGAGGTGGGGCCCCTGGCGCAGCTGCGGCTGCTCGGCCGACGCTTCCTGGCGCTCAATTCCCCGCAGGCGGCGTACGAGCTGCTCGTCGAGCACGGCAAGGCCACGCGCAAGTCTCCGGGCCTGCGGCTGTTGCTCACGCACCTCGGCGGCGAGGGGCTCTTCATGAGCGAGGGTGAGCTCTGGCGTCGACAGCGCAGGCTGATGGCGCCGCTCTTTCAACCGGCGAACCTCGACCGCTACGCGCAGGTGATGACCCAGGCCGCCGACGCTGCGGCCTCGCGCTGGGCCGATGGGCCCGTCGACCTCG
>JBILUC010000031.1:0-88720 GCA_044371205.1 Archangium sp. | reverse complement strand
ACCGACGACGCGGACGGCGACGGCAAGAGCGACGACATCGACAACTGCCCGTTCGCGAGCAACCGCGACCAGCTCGACGGCGACGGCGACGGCGTGGGCAGCGCGTGCGACAACTGCGCCGCGGCTTCGAACTTCACCCAGCTCGACACCGACGGTGACGGCCAGGGCGACGGCTGCGATGCCGACCTCGACGGCGACGGCTTTGAAAACCCGGTCGACAACTGCGCGAACATTCCCAACGCCGACCAGAAGCGCACCAACCTCGCGCAGTCGCTGGGTGACGTGTGCAACTCCGACGACGATGGCGACGGCATCATCGACAGCCTCGACACCTGCCCTGTGCTGCCGAACCCCGGCAACGCGCAGCTGAACGACCCGCGCTGCAACGCCGACGCTGACGGCGACAACGTGTCTGACTCGTTCGACAACTGCCTCAGCAACGTGAACGCGTCGCAGCTCGACACCGACCTCGATGGCCTTGGCGACGTCTGCGACTTCGACATCGACAACGACGGCGTGTTGAACACGGCCGACAACTGCAGCCTGGTGCGCAACCGCACGCAGCTCGACGACGACGGCGACGCGCTCGGTGACGCCTGCGACGCGAAGTACTGCGTGGTCGTCGACCCGAGCAACAAGGGTGACTGCCTCGACCCGAACGGCCCCTTCCGCGTGCACGCCGGTGGCCTTCTGATGCTCAAGGCTGGTGAGAAGTTCCGCCTGCCCCTCTTCGCGAACCGCAACGGCGCCGCCATCGAGTACGTGTGGACGGTGAAGGCGCGCCCGGCGGGCAGCAAGTCGGCGGTCGTCAACCCGGAAGGCGTCGTCACGATGTCGCGTCACTGGGAATACGCGTACCCGGACGGCAACGTCCCGACGTTCACCGCTGACGTCGACGGCGAGTACGACATCCAGCTGCAGGCCAGGCTGGCCTTCGCCGACCGCGCGTACCCGGAGAACCGCGATGCGACGTCGAGCCTCAAGCTGAACGCGTCGCCTGACGGCAAGGGCGCGGCGAGCTGCAGCGCTCTCCCGGTGGATGCGTCGCTCGCGGCCCTCGGCCTCGGTCTCCTCGCGCTGGCCCGCCGCCGCAAGAGCTGAACCCCGCGATCGGACATCAAGGGGGATGAGAACGCCCCGCCTCTCCTCTGGAGTGGCGGGGCGGTTCTTTTTCGGGCCGCTAGAGCCGGGGAAACAGCTCGGGCCGGGCCATGAAGACGCCATCGGCGAACCGCCGCGTGCCGACGTGCAGCGTGCGCTTGGTGACGAAGTCGAAGAGCAGCGGATCGTGCTGGTCGATTTCATTGAGCAGCGTGCGCTCGTCTTCGGTGAGGAAGCCGGCCTTCACGATGGCGCCGGTCTGCATCAACGCGTTGATGGCAGGCAACGGGTAGTCGCTGCCGTTGACGAGGCGCGAGTGCAGCTCGGGGTGCTCCAGCAGGTGCTGCAGCGGGCGGCCAACACGGTTGACCTGGGTCATCGCGGAGACGTCGCCGAACAGCAGGCCCTTCCACTTCTCTTCGTTCATCAGGCGCACGAAGAGGTCGAAGTTGTCGAGCCAGGGCGCCGGGCCGCCGGCGTCGAGGTCAGGGTTCTGACCAAGCGAAGCGCAATGGGCGACCACCACCTTCACGCCGCGCTCGAGCGGGCGGCGCAGGTGCAGCGGGTTGCCGAGGCGTTGGGCTTCTTCGGCGTGAACCGCCTTCTCTTCACCTGCGTGCGTGATGAGGGGCACTTGCAGCCGCACCAGCGCGTCGTAGAACGCGTCGCACTTCGCGCTCGACGGGTCGATGTTCATCGCGTTGGGCAACCACTTGATGGCGTGCGCCCCCGCGGCGACGACGCGCTCGAGCTCAGCGACGGCGTCAGCGCGGTACGGGTGAATCGAGCCGCAGGCGACGAAGAGGTCCGGTGCCTGCTTCGCCAGCGAGAGCACGTAGTCGTTGGGCGTGTAGAACTCCGAGGCGTCTTTCAGCGGCGTGCCCGAATCGTCGTGCGCGCGGTCGAACGCGAAGAGCAGGAGCCGGCCATGCGGCGACTGGGTCTTGACCAACGTGGTGAGGCGCTCGACGTACTGCTGGTCGGCCTGGTCGAGATCATTCACGCCCGAGGCGGCGAGGTAGATGCTGAACTTCAGGTACTCGACGGGGTTGAGGCGCGACTGCAGGCGCTCCCCGACTTCGCAGCCGGTGCCGCCCCTGCCGAGGCCGACGACGTGCACGTGTTGGTCGAGCACGCGCTTCGGGTCGAGCCCCTGCCACGCGCGGGCGATGAGCTCTCTCGCGCCTGAGGACAAGGGGCCGCTGGGCGCTGACGAGCGCGCAGCGCGGAGGTGACCAAAGCGGAAGGCGCCATAGGCGACGGCGAGCGCGATGAGTTGTCGACGCGTGATGCGGGGCCGCTTCATGAGCGCGCGAGAGTGTACAGGTCTCCCTCGTCACCCGCAGGGTTGGGGAGACGGGTGAGGTGTGCTTGAGAGGTCCCATGCTTCGACGCGCACTCCCGCTCCTCGTCCTGACGCTCTCCGCGTGCCCGCCCCCCGCCATGCCGCTTCCCGATGCGGGGCTGCAGTGGGCACCCGGCACCGTCTTCGCGCTCGAGAAGAAGCCCAACGCGCGCGGGCTGATCGAGCTGCGCGGTCTCGTGCACGTGCACAGCATCTACTCGCACGACGCCTGTGACGGCGCGCCGCACGACGCCAACGGCGTCTACAACCAGCCCTGCCTCGAAGACTTTCGCCGCGGCGCGTGCGCGACGGGAGACGACTTCTTCTTCCTCACCGACCACGGCGACAGCTTCGCGTCGAACGAGTTCCCGCAGGTGCTGCTCTACGACGCGAGCAGGGGCGACGCGCTCGTCACGCGCAACGGCGCTCCCGTGGCGAACCGGCTCGTGTGCCCCAACGGCGGTACCGCCCTGGTGATGGCGGGCACCGAGACCGGCGGCATGCCCGTCGGCCTCGAGCACCACATCGGTGATGCGGGCCTGCGCGACTACCGCCCCCTCGATGACGGGAAGTTCGACGCCTACCGCGCGGCGGGCGGCGTCACCCTCGTCGCGCACACCGAAGAGTGGACGGTGGACCAGCTCATCTCGCTGCACCTCGACGGCTTCGAGATGTTCAACCTGCACCGCAACGCGCTGAAGAACGGCGGGCTCGCCGCCGACCTGGTGCTCAACTACGTCGACAAAGGGCTGCTCGACGGCTTCCCGCACCCCGACCTCTTCCTCACCGCGTTCGACCTCGATGACGCGGTGTACCTGAGCACCTGGGGCACGGTGCTCTCGCGCGGCGTCAAGCGAGTCACCACCATGGGCAGCGACTGTCACCAGAACAGCTTCCCCCAGAAGCTGCAGGACGGGGAGCGCATCGACAGCTACCGCCGCATGATGTCGGCGTTCTCGAACCACCTGTTGGTGAGGCCGAAGAGCGACGGCACGTGGGACGACGCCGAGCTGAAGGCCGCGCTGCGCGGTGGGCGCAACTTCGGCGTCTTCGAGTTCATGGGGTACCCCGAGGGCTTCGACTTCTACGCAGAAGAGGCGAGCGGCGCCGTGAAGGAAATCGGCGAGACAGCGCGGCTCGCGAACTCGGTGACGTTGAACGTCGTGGTGCCGAAGGTGAAGGGCGTGCCAAGCGATTCCAACGCGCCCACCCTCACCGCGGTGCTCTTCCGAGCGAAGGAAGGCGGATGGGACGAGGTGGCCCGCGCGACGGAAGGCACGCTGCGCTTCGCGGCACCGTCAGCAGGCGCATACCGGGTCGAGGTGCGCATCGTGCCACGCCACCTGCGGCCGTGGGCGGGCGCGAAGGCGGGGTGGTTGCGGGCCGAGCGGCCGTGGGTGATGTCGAGCGCGCTGTACGTGGAGTGACGCCTACTTCGCGCAGAACGCGCCGCAGAATGACCAGCTCGCGCGGTTCAGTTGCCGCGGCCCGACGCTCTGAAGAAAGCGCACCACGTCGTCAGGCGAGTCGCTGAGCAGGAGGCGGTCGCCCCACGCGCCGCGTCTGGCGAGGGCCTGCAGCACGGGCCACACCGGCATCTCTTCGGTCCAGAACTTCACGTCGAGCAGCGCCATCGGCGCCACTTCGCCGCGCACCGTGCCGTAGTGGTTCTGGCAGGCGTCCTGAAAAATCTCCTGCACGGTGCCGGCAGCGCCGGGGGCGAACACGATGCCGTGGGTGGCAAGGCTGACGAGCCCTTCTTCGCGGGTGCAGTTGGCGAAGTACTTTGCGTGGTGCGTGGCGAAGACGTTGGGCGGCTCGTGCCCGTAGAAGAAGGTGGGCACGCCCAGCGTGGTGAGGCGTTCGTCGGAGAACACGTCGGCGTGCTCGGCGCGCACGCGGAAGGCGGCCGCGAGCCAGTCGCGATCTGAGTACACGGGTGCGCTCTGCATCGAGTCGATGGCCGCCACGAGCCGCGCGTCGTCGACGAGGCCGAAGCGGGCACCGAGGTTGGCTGCCTCCATCGCGCCGGGGCCGCCGCCGGTCGCGACGAGGAAGCCCTGCCGCGAGAGGTGGGCCGCCATACGCGCGACGCGCAGGAACGCGGGGTCGTCGCGGTGCATGGCGTGGCCGCCCATGAAGGCCACCACGCGCGGGTGCTTTGTGAGCAGGGCCTCGAGCGCCTCGGTGATGCCGTGGTCGTGCAGGCGCCGCGCGAACGCCTCGAGCAGGCTGGTCTCGCTCGCGCCGCCGGTCTTCTTGAAGTGCTCGTAGATGCGTGCGTCGGGCGTCGCGCAGTAGGTGCAGGGGTCTTTGGCGTCGAAGCCGCGGAAGAGCTCGAGCGGCGTGTAGAGCGCGGTGCGCCACGCTTCGTAGGGGAGCCCGCCCAGCCGGGGGAAGACGAGCGCGCCGCGGCCCACGAGGGACGCGAGGGTGTCGGCCGCCAGCTCGCACCCGAGGAAGACGGCGTCGCGCACCTCGGTGGTCGCGAGGGCGGGCGGTGGGGCGCGGAGGTCGAGGCCAACGACGACGGCGTCAGCCAGGTGCGCGCCGTGGGTCAGGTGTCGGTGCAGCGCGGGGAGGTCGTGAAACTCGAGCATGCCGAACAGCTTGGCGCGGTACCCGCCCTGTTGGCGATCGACTCGGACGCTCGCGGGAGTGTCTCCAGCGGGGGAGGGGAGAGTGAGAGGGGCTCTCGTTCAGGCTCACGTTCAAGAGTTCGTGACGCCCGGGCGAAGCCGGGTTTGCTCAGCTCTGCCCGACGACGGTCCTCGTCGAGCGATGAGCGTGAAGAGATTCATCGCGCGTCGAGAGTCCATCAGCTGCCTCGCCGTTCGGGCGCGGCGGGCGGGTTCTTCTTGAGCGAGCGGGGAGCCGGTGTGGCGGGAACTCACTCCAGCGGCATGGCCGCGGAGATCTTCAGCGACAACCGCGCGGTGGCCAGCTCGGTACGCGCCTGAATCTGGCTCACCTCAGCGCCGAACAAGTCGCGCTCGGCCTGAATGACGTCGACCTGCGTCGCGACCCCCGCCGCGTACCGGTCTTTGGCCACCTGCGCAGCCTTGCTCGCCGCTTCGACCTGCGCCTTCGCGGCTTCAATCTTCGTCAGCGCCGCCTTGAGTCGCTGCCAGTCGCTGTTCACCTGGTCACGCGCCTGCAGCCTCGCGCGATCACCCGCCAGCACCGCGAGCTGCTCACCCGTCGCCTGAGTCTGGATGCCCATCACCGTCGGCACGTCGAGCCGCCAGGACAGGTTGATGCCGGTGTTGAACGTCGCCGCCTGGCCCTGAAAGCCGGTCGCGTTGGTGAAACGCTGCGTGTACTGCGCGCCGACCGTCGGGATGAGCGCCAGCTTCGCCGCCGTCGAGATGCGGCCCGCAGCTTCGCGGTCTTTCTCGGCCGCCTTGAGGGCGGGCAGCGCGTCGATTCGCGCCTCGTACTGCTCGAGCGGGTCCATCGGGGTCACGTCGTCAACGGGCAGCGCCACCGACTCGGGCGGCTCGAGGCCGCTCAAAGTGCGAAGCACGCGGCGGGTGGTCGCCACCAGCGACTCGGTGTCGGCGATGGTCTGACGGTTGCGCGCCACTTCGGCCTTCGAACGCGCGAGATCGAGCTCGGTCGCGGTGCCGGCGCCGTTGCGAATCTCAGTCAGCTTGAGCTGTGCTTCGGCCACGCCCAGCGACTTCTTCGCCGAGGTGCGCACCTCGAGGGCCGCCGCGTAGCCGTAGTACGAGCCGATGATCTGCTTGCGAATCGCGTCGCGCACGACCTGCTCGCGAAGCGCAGCCGCTTCTTCCGAGGCCCCCGTCGCGCCGATGCGCATCCACAACTGAGGGTTGATGAGGGGCAGATCGAAGCGCAGCACGCCGTCGAGCTGGTCGTACGGAACGATGACCAGCTTCTGCATCGTCACCGGGTTGGTGACGATCTCGGCGTTGTACTGGTTGTGCGTCCACGAGGCAGACGCCGACAGGCTGGGGAACAGCGCCGTCCACGTCTGGCGGTACTCAGCCGCCGCGCGGTTGCGCTGCTCGACGCTGATGTGCTGGTCGACGTTGCCCTTCTCAGCTGCGGCCAGGAAGTCGTTGAGCCCCTGCGCCGAGGTGGTGAAGGCGAACAGCGCGACACATGATGCGAGAAGCGGCTTCACTTGCTGACCCCCGCCGTGGCGAGCGCGTCTTCAGTGGGGCCGCTCTCTTCAGGCTTGTCGGACTCCTTCACCGCGCGCGACTTGCGGCGGCTCAAGAACATCGAGAGGTCGTCGAAGAACGAGTACGCGACCGGCACGGCGACCAGCGTCAAGAGCAACGAGAGCGACTGACCGCCGACCACCACGCCGGCCGTGGCGCGGTTGAAGCCCGAGCCGATGCCCCGCGCGGTGACGAGCGGAATCATGCCGGCCACGAACGCGAAGGTGGTCATCAGAATCGGGCGCAGGCGGTCTTTGTTGGCCTGCAGAATCGCCGTCAACCGCGCCGCCTTGCGCACCGCCTTCTCGACCGTGGCGAAGTTCGAGAAGTTCGCCTTCGCCAGCCACGCGTCGAGCCGGTTGCGACCCACGAGCTGATCCAACTGCTCGTGAAGCACGTTGCGAATCGAGGTCTCGCTGTCTTCCCTCGCGGCGAGATCGAGCGCCTTCTCGACCGGCGCGTGCAGGTGCTCGCGCAGGCCGTTGCTGTGGTCGATCTGCAGAATCGCGTTCTTCTTCACGACGCCGAACAACACGAAGATGCCGAGGAAGCTGTACAGGTCGAGCGCCTGGTCGAAGAGGATGACCGAGGCGATGGCGTACGGCAGCGTCAGCGGCAGCGAGATGAGAATCGTGACCGGGTGCAGCCACGACTCGAACTGTGCCGCGAGGATCAGGTACATGAACACGAAGCTCGCGAGCAGGCCGAAGATGAAGCTCAAGCCCGTCTCCTTCATGAGCTTGGTCTGGCCCTGCGGCTTGATGGCGTAGCCCTTACCCAGCTTCGGCAGCTCCTCTTCGAGAATGGCCTTGATGGAATCACCGAGGGCGCCTTCAGACGCACCGGGACCCGCGTTGGCGAGGAAGGTGACCTGCCGCTCACGCTGGTAGCGCAGAATCGCCGAGGGGCTGGTGCCCGTCTTGAACTGCACCACGTCGGCCAGGGTCACCAGGCCGAGCTTGCGGCTGGGCACGGTGATGAGGCGCAGCGCGTCTTCGCTCGAGCGGTATTCCGGCGTCGCGCGCAGGCGCACCTCGTACTGCTCGCCGCCTTCCGCGTAGGTCGACACCTTCTGACCGGCCACCAGGTACTGGAGCGCCTGCGCCACGTCGATGATCTGCACGCCGAGGTCGGCTGCGCGCTGACGGTCGACGTACACGCCCAGCTCCGGCTTGCCGAGCACCAGCGTGCTGTCGACGTCGACCGCGCCGGGCACTTCCTTCTTGATGCGCTCGAGAATGCGGGGCGTCGCGTCGGACAACACGCGGAGCTCCGGGCCCGCCATGATGAACTGCACGCGCGCCGTGGCCTGGCCACCGCCGAACTCGTTCACGTCGGCGATGGTGACCTTCAGCTCGGGCGGGAGCGTGGGCAGAATCTTTTCGCGCACCACGTTCTTCAAGTCGTTCTGCGAGATGGTGCGCGCTTCGGGCAGCACCAGCTTGACGAAGATGCGTGCCTGGTTCGGGGTGCGCGCCGCGTCGTCGCCGATGGTGACCAGAGTCGCCGTCACCTCGGGCATCTCGCGAATGATGCGTGCCACGCGTTCACCCACGAGCTCGGTGGCGGCCACCGAGCGGCCCTCGGGCAGGCGCACCACCACCTCGAACTGGGCGCGGTCGTCGAGCGGCAGGAAGCCCTTCTTGGCTGCCTTGGCGAGGGGGACCATGGCGACCAGAGAGCCGACCGAGGCGAGCACCACGATCCACCGGCGGTCCATGAGGAAGGCCAGCAGCCCGACGTAGGCGCGCTCGATGGGTCGGTAGAAGACCTCGACCACGCGCTCGAGGAAGGTCTTCGAGTGGTCGCCAGGCGCCTTCTGTTTGAGGAACCGCGCCGCGAGTGACGGGGTGAGCGTGAAGCTGACGAAGAGCGACACCGCGATGGCAAAGCTCATCGTGATGCCGAAGCTGCCGAGGAACCGACCGGGAATGCCCGAGACGAACGCGATGGGGAGAAAGACCGCGATGAGTGACAGTGTCGTCGCCAGCACCGCGGTGCCGATTTCCTTCGTGCCTTCGATCGCCGCGCGCTCGGGCGTGTAGCCCTTCTCTTCGATGAACTTGAAGATGTTCTCGAGCACCACGATGGCGTCGTCGATGACGATGCCGACCGCCAGCGCAAGAGCGAGGAGCGTGATGGTGTTGAGCGTGTACCCCTGCAGCTTCATCAACGCGAAGGTGCCGATGATGGACGTGGGGATGGCGAGGGCCGCGATGATGGTCGACCGCACGTTGCCCAGGAAGAGCAGCACGATGATGGCTGCGAAGAGGGCGCCGAGAATGAGGTGCTCGGTGACCGCCTCGGTGCCGGTGCGCACCACGGCCGAGCCGTCGCGCTGTACCTCGAGCGTGTAGCCGGCGGGCAGTTCCTTCTGCACGTCGACCATGCGCGACTTGATGGCGTCGACCACGGCTACGGTGTTGGTGCCCGACTGCTTGCTCAGCGCCAGCAGCACCGTGCGCTCACCGTTCCACAGCGCGCTCGAGTCTGCGTCCTGCACGCCGTCGTTGACGGTGGAGATCTCGTCGAGCCGAATCGAGCGGCCGGTCTGGTCGCGCACCACGATGGCGCGCAGGTCTTCGACCGACTCGACGCGGCCGTTGATGCGCACCGTGTAGTAGTCGCGGCTGGTGTCGACGCGCCCACCGGGGAGGGTGATGTTCTGGGCGTTGATGGCGCCCGCGACCTCGAGCGGCGACAACCCCAGCGCCTTCAACTTCACGGGGTCGACCTGCACGTCGATTTGACGCTTGCGACCGCCGATGAGGCTGGCCTTGCCGACGCCGTTGACCGACTCGAGGCGGCGGCGCACCACGCGATCGGCGATGTCGGTCACCTCGCGCACGGTCCTTCCCGGGGCGCGCAGCGCGATGAAGATGACCGGCTGCGCATCAGGCTCGATCTTCGCGACCACCGGCGGGTCGATGCCGCGGGGCAGCTCGGCGAGCACGGCGCTGACCTTCTGCTGCACTTCCTGCGAGGCGACGTCGACGTTCTTCTCGAGGATGAACTGAATGACCACCTGGCTGATGCCCTCGGCCGACGTGCTGCGCAGCTCGTCGATGCCGCTGATGGTGTTCACCGCGCCTTCGATCTTGTCGGAGATCTCGCGCTCCATGTCTTCCGGGCTCGCGCCCGGCTGCACGGTGGTGATGACGACCACGGGGAAGTCGATCTTGGGGAACTGGTCGACGCCCAGCTGCGTGTAGAAGACGCTGCCGACGACGAGGATGACGAGGGAGAGCACCGTCGCGAAGACGGGGCGCTTCACACACAACTCAGCGAGCCATTGCATGGGGTGTTCGCCTTTGAAGTTCGGTTACTGAATCGACGAGCCGTCTTGCAGGCCCGGCGGGGGGGAAAGGATGACCTTGTCGCCGGCAGAGAGCGGCTCGAGCACCGCCACGCGGCCTTCTTTCTCGACGCCGGTGCGCACCACCAGCTCGAAGGCCTGACCATTGCGCGCGAGGAACATGCGCTTGACGGTGCCGTCGGCCTTGATGGCGCTCACCGGCACGGTGGGCTGGTCTTCGTCGCCGACCGACAGGCGCGCGGTGGCGAACATGCCCGGCCGCAGCGAGAGGTCTTCATTCTTCGCGGTGGCCTCGACGATGAGGTCGCGGGTGTTGGTGCGCAGCGTGGGCGAGATGAAGCGCACCACCGCGGCGAATTCCCGGTTGGGGAACGAGCTGACCGACAGGTTGAGTTCCTGCCCTTCTTTCACCAGCGCCACCGCCGGCTCGGGCACGCTCAACGTCACGCGCACCGGGTTGACCGAGAAGAGGCTCGCCACGCGAGTGGGCGGCTGCACGTACTCGCCGACGTTCACGAAGCGCTCACCGACGATGCCGTCGAAGGGCGCGCGAATGATGGTGTCGCCGGCCACCTTGTTCGCGAGGTCGGCGTTCGCCTGCGCGGCGTTCGCGTTGTAGAGCTGCGCGGTGCACTGCGTCTTGAGGCGCTCGAACTCGCTCTTGGCGATGGCACCCTGCGAGAAGAGCGTGTCGGCGCGATCGCAGTCTTGCTTGGCGAGCTGCACCTGCGTCTGTGCCGCCTGGCTCTGCGCGTTGGCGGCGGCGGCCTGGAACCCGGCGGCGCGCGAGTCGACGACGGCGATGACCTGGCCCAGCTTCACCGGCATGCCGCGCTCGACGTAGACGTTGGTGACGCGCCCGCTGACGTTGGCCGCGATGTCTGACTGCCGATCGGCGGCGATGGACCCGGTGAGCGTCAGGTACTTCGGCATCTTCTGGTGCTGCACGTCGCCGGTCTCGACCTTCACCGGGGGCAGCGCGACCAGGTCGGCCTTCTTCGCACCCGCTTCGGGGGCGGCATCGGGCTTCTTGCAGCCGGCGAGAACGATGACGGCGAGGACTGGAACGAGGACGAGACGCATGGGACGGATTTCCTTACGGGGGCTCAAGAATCAGACGGAACGACGCGCAACTTTCGGGAAGCGGGACGGCCTTCCAACGCCAGAGCGCGGGAGAAGAGGTCGACGATGTCGCGCAGGTAGCCCGTGGTGCTGCGGGGCGAGTACTTCACCTTGGCGATGTGACCGGTGAAGGCGCGGGTTTGAATCGCGCCGAGAATCGCGGTCGCCACGCTGGCGGCTGCCGGCACGTGGGCCAGGCCCTGCTCGTGCGCCATCTCGAGCCAGCGGGTGATGGCCTGCAACGCGCGCAGCGGGTTCTTCCACCGGCCATCGAAGAGCTTGTCGTGCGGAATGCCGCTCTCGCGCAGCGCGCTGATGCAGGGCACCACCTCTTCGAAGAAGTGCCACATCTCGGTGAAGCGCTCTTCGAGTTGAACGCTCAAGGGGCGCTCGTCGGGGCCGGCGAGGAAGTGCTCGATGAACTCCGGGTTCTCGGGTGGCCTCAAGGCGCGCAACCAGAGCTCCTGGCGGCTGCCGAAGCGCTTGAGCAGGGCGGGGCCGGTCACCCCCAGCTCACCCGCGACCACGTCGAGCGAGACCTGCGCGCCCTTCTCGAGCACACAAGTCCTCGTCATTTCGAGGATTTGCTCGTCGGTGATGAGTCGGGGCCGGGCCATGACGGTTGGTTAGTAAAGACTCACTAACCATCGCGCAACTTCTTCTGCTGGTGGTGTGAAGAAGTGTTCGGAACTGTTGCAGCCGTGTGACGGGCCTCGTGATCAGCTGATCAAACGGGCTCGTGCCATTCCTCGAGCAGCAGCACCGCGGCGAGGGGAATCGAGCCGTACACGTGGGGAAAGCGCTTGCCGCCCCCGTGGTGGGCATGCGCCTGGCCATCGGGCGGGGCGGGCGCTTCCCACTTCACTGCGACGTCGAGCTTCGCCTCGTCGAGGTGGATGAGCAGCAGGGGCTCGGTGCGCGCGCTGAAGTACGCCCGCGCCACGGCCTCTGCGGTCGCGCGGTCACCGCAGCAGTGCACGAAGCCGTCGGCGGCGAAGCGGCGCGGCGTGTACCGCCCGTCGCGTTGCCCGGCTTCCCACTCGGAGCGCAGCGCGAGGTGCAGCAGGCTCACTTGCGGAGCCCCTTCACCCGCGCGGTGACGTCGGGCTTGAACGTGGCGTGGCTGAAGTCCTTGAGCTCGCGCTCGCGCAGCGCCTTCAAGGCGGTCGCACGCTCGGCCGCGGGTGGGTGGCGTGGTTGGTCGCCCAGCTCGATCAGGAACTGCTCGTACTCGCGCGCGTCGTAGCCGGTGAAAGCCAGGAGGTGGGCCGCCTCGGCGTCGACGGCCTGCTCCACGTTGCGGGGAAGAGGCGTGCTCTCGGCGACGTTGAGCATCGTCTCGAACATCGAGCGCTCGAAGCTGTTGTCGTTCTGGGCGAGGTCGATCGATTCGAAGCGTCGCGCGTACTTGATCAATTCCTGCTGCGGGTCTGAGGGGGGCAACGACGCGGCCATCACCGCCACCTGGGTCGCCGCCTCGCACTGCTTCACGGTCAGTTGCTGGTACAGCTCGAGCGGGTGACGAGCGGTGACGTGAGCCACCTCGTGCGCCAGCACCCCCGCCAGTTGCGCCTCGTTGCGCAGCTTCGCGAGGAGCCCGGTGCTGACCAGCACCACCCCGCCCATGTAACCGCGAGCGAAGGGTTGGTCGCTCTCGAGGACGCCGAAGGTCCACTTGAGCTGGGGCCGGCTCGAGCGCTGCGCGATCACCTGCCCGACCTCGGCGACCCACGAGACCAGCTCCGGTGGCTCGAGCACCAGCGGCGTCTTGCGTTGGTTCCTCGCAGCCCACGCACGCCCCACCCTCGTCTCTTCTTCGAGCGGAACGGCGCGCGTCGCGAGGTTGGCGCACCGGGTCTGCGCAGCGAGCTGGCCCTGCTTGGCGAGGTCGGCCATGCGGTCGGCTTCTTGCTTGACCGCTTGCGCTTCCGCTGCACTGGGCATGCGGCCGCCGGACACCTGGGAGGCACACCCACTGGCCACCACGAGAACGAAAGACAGGCTGCGCATCAGGAGACCTCTTTGAAAAAGAAGCGGGCGCGTGGAGAAGTCCCCACGCGCCCGAAAACCGAAACCAGTGACGCCTTACTTCGCGCTGACGGGCCCGAGCAGCTTGCTCAGGTCGCCCTTCGCCTTGCCGGTCGCGAACGGGGCGAGCTCGCCTTCACGGTACGCCTTGAGCTTGGTGACGCGCTCTTCGGTCGACGGGTGGGTCGAGAGGAAGCCGCCGCTGCTGCCCAACGAGGTGAGGAAACCCTCGTACTCGCTGGCGTCGTAGCCCGCGAACGCCACCAGCTCGATGGCCATCTTGTCGGAGTCGAACTCGCTCTGCGCATCGTTCTTGCCCTGGAGAAGCTCGATCACCACGCCCATCAGGAACTTGATGAAGCCGCCCTCGGAGTTGTCGAGATCCATCTTGCCTTCGAACTTCTTGGCGAACTTGATGAAGTCCTTCTGCGGCTCGCTCGGGGGAACTCCGTTCTGGGCGAGGCTGGCGACGTAGTTGGCTGCAATGCACTGCTTGTGCTTGCCGTCGCGGTACTTGATGAGCGAGTGCTTGTAGACGACGTGCGCGATCTCGTGCGCCAACACGCCAGCCAATTGCGCCTCGTTGGTGACCTTCTTAAGCAGACCGGTGGTGACCATCACGTAGCCGCCGGGCGCGCTGAGTGCGTTGGGCGTGTCGCTGGTCACGACGCCGAAGGTCCACGGCAGGTCGGGGCGACCCGAGAGGCGTGCCAGGTTGCGCCCGATGATGGCGACCTGCGCGGTGATGTCATTCTTCGCGTTGTCAGGAGGGAGGATGGGTTTGCCCGCAGTGACCGCGTCAGCAAGCTTGACCGGGTCTTTCTCGGTCAGCCCGTCGAGGTAGGCCCTGCCGGCCTTGTACTTGCTGACCGCGACCACACCACCCACGGCGCGCTCTTCTTCCCAGGGGGTGTCTTCCTTGAGGATGGGGTTGCACAGCGTCTCGGCGTACTCCTTCGCCTTGGCGCCCAGGGCTGCGACGCGATCGGCCTCACGCTTGAGCGCGGCCGCTTCTTCAGCGGTCGGCAGGCGGCCACTGGTGGCGGCGTTGAGCAGCGCACAACCCTGCGAGGTGAGCGCGAGTGCTGCAGTCAGGATGAACAGACGAGCCTTCACTTGGCACCTCCCAGTTCCTTCGCCTTGGCAGCGACCGCGGCAGGCGTCGCCTTCGCCTTGTTCTGCTCTTCGACGTAGATGACGTCAGCGGCGGCTTCGCTCTCGCTCTGCCCCGATTCCTTCGCGTACTTCACACCCGCGGGGGTGAGGCCCTTGGTGGCCGCGCCTGACGAGGCGAACGCCTGCGCCGACATCGACTTGCCGCCCGATTCGACCTCGGCGACCGGCTTGCTCGGCGAGAGGTTGCTCATGAGCACGAAGCCCTTCTTGCCGCCCACCTCGACCTCGTGGAACGTCTTGTCTTTGTCGCTCGGGCCCAGCCACTTGACCTCGGCGCCCACGTCGAGCGGCTTCGGGGTGACGGTCGCGGCGCCCGTCTTGGGCTCCTTGAGCAGCTTGACGTCTTTGGCCTTGATGTAGAGCGTGCCGCCCTTGGCGACCGCCCACGCAGCGCTCGCGCTCAACAGCGCAGTTGCCGCGATGACTCCCAACACTCGCTTCATGGTGCCTCCCTTGTGCTTCGTGAACTTCATTTTTCCAGCGTCGATACCCCGTCCCAGTCGGCAGGCGGCGGGTGAACTTCGTATTCCGTACACAACGCGAACAGCCGTCGACTCGGTCCGTCTGTCTGGTCGGTACGCAGCGCTTCGCCCACCAGGCCCTTCGCGTCGGTGAACTGCCGGGCGCGGTAAGCGAGCAAGGCCTGCCCATAGAGGTCAACCACTTTTCGCTTCTCGGCGCTGATCTCGCCCTTCATTCCAATCAGCTCGTACACGCGCTCGGAATTGGTCTTGCCGGCCACCCGCACCAGATCGAGCTCGCGGGCCTCGACCTGCCCGCGCACGGCGGCGAAGGTGCCCGAGCCCATCATGATGAGGGTGCCGTAGTTCTTGTTGGCGCCCTCGAGCCGCGCGGCAAGGTTCATCTCGTCGCCGATGGCGGTGTAGTCGAGCAGCTGCTCAGAGCCGATGTTGCCGACCATCATCGTGCCGGTGTTGAGGCCCACGCGCGTGTAGACGTCGGGCAGGCCCTCGGCGCGGAAGGTCTCGCGCAGCTTCGCGATGACCTTCTGCACGTCGAGCGCGGCCTTGCAGGCGCGCAGCGGGTGGTCGTCGTAGCGCACCGGCGCGCCGAAGAGCGCCACCACCGCGTCGCCGATGTACTTGTCGATGCAGGCGCCCTGCGCGGTGATCTGCGGCGTCACCGTCGAGAGGTAGCGGTTCATCACGCTGAGCAGGCGCTTGGGCTCGGTCTTCAGCTTCTCGGAGAAGGTCGAGAAGCCGCGAATGTCAGAGAAGAACGCGGTGACGTTCAGGTTCTCGCCTTCCAGGTTGGGCAGCTGCTTCTGCTCGACCATCAGCTCGACGAGGTCGGCTTCCATGTAGTTCTGGAAGAGCTCCTTCATGCGCTCGCGTTCTTTGCGGGCGAAGAGGCGTTCCCACGAGGTGGCGAGAATCGAGGCCACCGTGCCGGCGAGCCCGGGCATCGCCGAGAGCACGTGAATGCGGGTGGCGACGAGGAAGCTGCCGGTGACGACGAAGAAGCCGACGTAGAGCAACACGGGCCAGCCGATGTCGACGAAGGTGTTGCGCACCACCAGCACCAGGATCACCGAGAAGAGCGCGACCAGGAACGAGAAGGCCAGCGAGACGACGAAGGGCGCGGCGATGATGAACTGGTCGCGCAGCAGGTTGTCGACGATGGCGGCCTGCTTCACGAGCCCCGGCGTGGCCTGCTCGAGCGGGGTCGCCTTCGAGTCACCGACGCCCACCGCGATGCCGCCCACCAGCACGATCTTCCCCTTGAAGAATGCGCCTTCGGGGTCCTTCGACAGGTCCTTCGCGCAGTCGGCGGGCCGTTTGCTCTCGTCTTCATGGGTGCAGTTCAGGTAGCGCCGAACGACCGTCGAGAGGCTCACCATGCGAAAGCGATCGCTGAGCTTGCCGCCGTAGTGGATCTCGGCGGTGCCGTCGTTGTTGATGCGCGCCGTCCGCGACCCGATGGAAATCTTCCCCGGCTCGAGCGTGACCTTCTCGGCCTTCTCGAGCTGCGCGATCAGCATCACGGGCAGCGTGGCGTAGGTGTTGAGGCCCTCCGAATAGACGAAGGCGGTGCGGCGCAGCTTGCCGTCTTCGTCTTCTTCGCCGCTCACCGTGCCGAAGCCGTCGACGCTCTCGAGGAAGCGGGGCACCGCGGCCATCGGTCGCTGGGCGAGGTCTTTGCCGGTGGCCTGGCCGTTGACCTTCTCGGGCTCGGTCGGAAACGTGGGCACCTCGAGCCCCTTCATCACCACCGGCACCGTGTAGCTCTTCGCTGCCCATTCGAGGCGAGCGGCGGCCAGCTTCTTCTTGATCTCGGCCAGCTCTTCGGGCGTCGGGTCTTCGGGGAACTCGTCGGGCCCCACTTCCTTCTGGAAGGTGGGCATCGGGCCGATGGGGCGCGTGAGCGAGGGCGTGTCGACCTTCGGCAGGTCAGGAGCGGTGAACGACGTGTTGAACCCCATCACCACGGGGATCTTCACCGCGTCCATCGCGTCGCCCAGCGCCTTGTCGCCCAGGCCGTTGCTCGACGGTTCGTTGAAGACCATGTCGAAGAGCACCGCGCGCGCGCCGGCCGCCTCGAGGTACTGAATGAGGTCGGCCCACACGATGCGGTCGAAGGGCAGGTTGGCGCCATAGCGCTGCTTGAGCGTGTTGCTCTCGGTGACCTCGGTCATCGTGAGGTCGTCGAGGGCGACGATGATCACGTCTTCCGAGCGCACCACCTTGCCGAGGCCAAACTCGTCTTGCACCCACTGCAGCAGGGCGCGCTTGGGCAGGGTGAAGGCCTTGAGGCCGTCGTCGTACGCGCCGCGCTCGTCGTCGGAGATCTCGAGCACGTCGTATTCCCACCACAGCGCTGCAAAGAGCGTGGCGTTGACCGAGAGCAGCAACATCACGAGCCAGGTGCGCCCAAGGCGCAGACGGATCAACTCGAGAGCGCGTTTCATCGGTCGCGGACCTTACGCGCCCGGACGCGGAGTGGTCGTGAAAACAGGGGGGGCGAGGGCTCAGCCCGTTCGCGTCAGATGACTCAATTGCAGTTGACTCAAGTACAGTTGAGTCATCTCGAAAGGGCGTACAGCTCGGCGAGGTCATGCAGCTTGAGGCCCGGCGGCGGTCGCGCGCCACGCGCCGGCTTGCGGGTGAAGACCCTCAGCTGCCGGGTGCGGGTCTGGTCGGGGTAGGTGGCAGAGGCGAGCATCAGCTCGGCCACCGTCGAGGCGACCGACGAGGGCTGGCCCCATTTGCATTCCCCGAGCTCGAGCCGGCGATCGCCCCGCAGACCGACCACGTCGAGCTGGGCCTGCGCGTTCCAGAACTCGCCGACGGTCACGTCGGCCCCGACCCGCTCGGCCCGCAGGACCCGCGGCAGCGCTTCACGACACAACGCCTCGAAGCGCGAGCCGAAGAAGGCCTCGAGCCCCGGCGCGACCAGCCGCGAGAAGACCTGGTCAGCGGGGCCCTGGCGAATGGCGCTGAAGTGGGGCGCCACGAAGCGGAACCAGAAGCGCAGCAGCGGGTCCCCCAGCACATAGCGGGTGGACTTGCGCGACGCGCGACCGGGCACCAGCGGCAGCTTGCGCTCGACGTAACCCAGCTCGAGCAGCGTCTTGAGGAAGTACATGACGCGCGGCACTGGCACCTCGGCGAACTTCGAGAGGGCGGTGGGGGTGGTGTGACCGGCGGCCATCGCCTCGACGAGGGTGGCGTACGAGGCCACGTCGCGCAGCTCTTCCCGCAGGAGGAACTCGGCCTCGCGCTGCAGAGGGGCGTCGACCTCGAGGAAGGCGTCGATGACGTTCTGCTCGATGGACTTGTCGGGCGAGAACGCACGCAGGTACGCCGGCACCCCACCGCAGATGAACCACGCCCGGGCCCGGTCTTCGACCGGCCAGCGGGGGAAGAAGTCACCCGCATCGAGGTAGCTCAGCGGCCCCATCGGCAACTGCCCGGTGCGTCGGCCGAAGAGCGGTGATTTGTGGCCAAGCACCTCGCGTTCCATGAAGCCGAGGTACGAGCCGCAGAGCACGAGGAAGATGCCGCGATCGCGCTGCCACTGGTGGTCCCAGAGCTTCTGCAGCACCGAGGGCAGCTCGGGTGTCCCCGCGCACAGCCACTGGAACTCGTCGAGCACCAGCACCAACCGTCGCGCCGGGTTGGCCTCGTGGGCGACCACCTCGAGCGCGTGTTCCCAATCTCGCGGGGCGATCTCCGCCAGCAACGGCTTCTTGAGCGCCGTGGCCGCGGTGCGCAGAAACGAGCGCAGCTGCTGGGCGGCGGTGGCCTGCGTTGCGGCGAAGTACACGGCCTGCTTGCCCCGGCAGAAGCGCAGCAGCAGCTCAGTCTTGCCCACGCGGCGGCGCCCATAGACGGGCACGAACGCCCCGCCGGCCCGCTTGTACTGCCGCTCGAGCGCCGCGAGCTCGGCGTCACGCCCGACGAAGTCTGGCTGAGACATGACTCAACCGTAGTTGAGTCAACTGTACTTGAGCAACGCCGCCGCTCAGGGCAGCGGCTTCACCGTCAGCGACTTGCTGGCCAGGAACTCGGGGTTGAAGATCTTCGAGGCGTACCGGCTGCCGTGGTCACACAAGAAGGTGACGATGCGCAGGTTCTGGTTCGGCCGTTCTCTGGCGACCTCGTAGGCCGCGCGCACGTTGATGGCCGCCGAGGTGCCCACCACGAGCGCATCTTCGCGGCTGAGGTGGAAGAGCATCTCGATCATGTCCTGGTCGCTCAACCGCAGCGCGCGGTCGATGACGGCCCGCTTGAAGTTGGCCGTCAGCCGCATGATGCCGATGCCCTCGGTGATGCTGCTGCCACTGCCTTCGACCTTGCCGTCACGCACCCAGCTGAAGAGCCCCGAGCCGAACGGGTCGACGAGCACGACCTCGAGCTTCGGGTTCTTCTGCTTGAGCGCCATCGACACGCCGCCCAGCGTGCCGCCGGTGCCGCACGAGGCGACCAGCACGTCGAGCTTGCCTTCGCACTGCGCCCAGATCTCTTCGGCGGTGGTCTCGGCGTGAATGTCTGAATTGGCGGTGTTCTCGAACTGGTTCGCCCAGAACCAGCCGTGTTCCTCAGACAGCTTGCGCGCCTGGTGGAAGAAGTGGCCCTCGTTCGCGAAGGGCACCACGGGCACCTTGTGCACCTCGGCCCCCATCGCCTCGAGGAACTCGTATTTCTCGCGCGCCTGGTTGTCGGGCATGGTGACCACCACCCGGTACCCGCGCTCGCGGCCGAGCAGGGCGAGCCCGATGCCGGTGTTGCCCGCCGTGCCCTCGACGATGGTGGCCCCGGGCTTCAGCAACCCGGCGGCCTCGGCGGCGCGAATCATGCCCTTGGCCGCGCGGTCTTTGATGCTGCCCCCGGGGTTCATGAACTCGGCCTTGCCGAGGACCTCGTTGCCAGTGCGGCGGCTCAACGAGCCGATGCGGAGCAGGGGCGTGTTGCCCACCGAGTCCCAGAGCGTGCTGATGCGCGAGCTCATTGCTGCCTCCTCAAGTTCAGAACGCGAAGACGACACCGAAGCGCACGCCCGTCGAGCCCGCCTCGAGCTTGAGCCCGAAGCCCTTCGAGAAGAAGTAGTGAGCGCCGACCATGCCAACCGGCCACAGCGGGAGGTAGCCGCCAAAGAAGCCGAACCAGAGGTCGACCTGAATCCCGAGCTTCGCGTACGCCTCGAGGTTGGGGAGGATGTGGAACTTCCACTGAACGCCCACGGGGATGTGGAGCGAGAACGGGTACGCCGAGCCGATGCGGGCGATGGCGTCGAGGCCGAAGTCGATGCCGAACTCATCGTTGAGACTCGAGATGAAGCCGTTCTTCACGAGGGGGATGTAGAATGACGCGCCGACGCCGATGGGGAAGTAGCCGATGCCGAACGAGTGGTACGGCAGGTACCCATGGGCCGAGAGCAGCATTGGCCGGGCGTCGTAGGTGCTCGCGTCGAACAGCGCACCCTGAGAGCGGAGACCCGAGCCCCCCGACTCGGTCGGCTGATCCGGCGGCGGCGGCGGCGTCTCATCGGCGAACGCGGCTGTGGCGAGCGTGCAGACGGCGATGATGGCGATCAGGTTCTTCTTCATGGGTGTTCCCTCCTCGACCAGCGGTGAAATCACGACGGCGGCGAACCAAACACCCCTCGCCGGGTGATGCACAGAATTTTCAAGGCGCGCGTCTCAGCTCGACGAGAAGCCGAGCTTCGCGAGGTCATCGGTGAACTGCTCGACGGTGGTGAACACCCGCCCGTGCATGCCCACCTGCGTGGCGGCGGTCGCGTAGGCCTTCAGGTCGTCGAAGAAGACCGTCTTCCACGGGCTGGTGCCAGCGGCGGCGAGCGCCTTCTCGTAGATGGCCTTCTCGGGCTTGATGGCGCCGACCTCGCACGAGAACACCAGCGCGTCGAACTGCTCGAGCACCGGCAACTTCGGCCTGAGCCAGCTCACGTGCTGGTCGTGGGTGTTCGAGAGCAGCACCAGCTTCGCGCGCCCGACGAGGAAGTTGACGACGGCGATCATCGGCTCGTTGAGGGTGAAGTGGCAGGTCCACACCTCGAGCCACTTCTCGGGCGAAAGCTCTTTGCCCAGCCGTCGCACCAGCTCGACGCGCAGCGAGTCACCGGGCAGCTGGCCGCGGTTCACCTTGTCCCACAGGCCGGCATCGAGCCTTTCCTTCATCGCCTCGGGGGTGGTGTCGAACGCGCGTGCCATCTCGGCGAACAACTTCGTGTTGTCGTGAAAGGCGAGCACGTTGCCCAGGTCGAGGATGATGGCGTCGAGCGACATGGCCGGGTGATGCCGTGTCTGGGTGAGGCAGAGAAGTGAAATTCGTGCCGACTCGGCTAGACGTGCCCGCATGGTCACCCTCGAACCGCACCCGCTGCTCGACGCCGCCTGCTTCACCGCCACCTTCCCGCAGCCGATGAGTGCGCTCGGCCGCTCAGACGAGTTGATGAACCTGCTCGAGGTCGACGCGAAGGCCCTCTTCACCTCGAGCGACGAGATCCGCGGTGCGGTGCGAGAGCTGTTGCGCCACGGTGGCTACAAGCCCACCGGCCGCGGCAAGCCCGCCAGCGAGTACCTGATTCGCGCCGTCACCGAGAACGCGCTGTCGAGCATCAACGTGGTGGTCGACGCCTGCAACGTCGCCTCGCTGCACAGCGGCCTGCCCATCAGCGTGGTCGACCTCGCGCTCGCCAAGCCGCCCTTCACCATCAAGCTCGCCCCCGCCGGCACCGAGTACGTCTTCAACAAAGGCGGCCAGACCATCGACGTCGCCGGGCTGCTGTGTCTGTTTGACGCCGACGGCGCGTGCGCGAACGCGGTGAAAGACTCGCAGCGCACCAAGACCACGCCCGAGACGACCTCGGTGCTCGTCGTGGTGTGGGGTACGAAAGACGTGCCCGGTCGCGCCGCGAAGGCGGCGGAGTGGTACCGCGAGCTGCTCAAGCCGTTCGGCGCCGTCTGCGCCGTGGTGTGACGCGACAAGTGGGGTTCGCTTCGGTACGGTCGCCGCGACTTTGCCGTTGCAGTTCTACCGAGGGGAATGAACGTGGCTGAACAACCGAAGACGATTGGCGAGAAGGCCGCCCGGCAGCTCGCAAACACGACCAAGACGCCGCCGCAGTGGAGAGGCGCGACACCACGCTGGCTGGTGCAGATGATCCCGTGGACCCCGGTCGAGGCCGGCGTGTACCGCGTGAACCAGGCGCGTGAAGACGACTTTGCGGTGAAGTGCAGCCCGGCGCCGGGCGAAGCGCTGCCCACGGCGTTCAGCGACTACGACCTGCAGCCGCGCGAGTACGTGCTCACCTCGGTGACCACCACCATCGAGGTCGACACGCGCGTGAGCGACCTCTTCCGCAGCCCGATGGATCAGGTCAAAGAGCAGCTCTCGCTCACGGTCGAGAAGCTGAAGGAAAAGCAGGAACACGAGGTGCTCAACAACCGCGCCTATGGCCTGTTGCACAACGCCGACCCCGAGATGCGCATCAAGCCGCGCAAGGGCCCGCCCACGCCCGACGACATGGACGAGCTCATTTCGCTGGTGTGGAAGGAACCGACCTTCTTCCTCGCCCACCCGAAGACGGTGGCGGCGTTCGGGCGCGAGTGCACGCGACGTGGTGTTCCCCCGCCGACGGTGCAGATGTTCGGCTCGCCGTTCATCACCTGGCGCGGGCTGCCGCTGGTGCCCTGCGACAAGATTCCGCTCAAGGGCAACAAGAGCGACATCCTCCTGATGCGCACCGGTGAGCGGAAGCGCGGCGTCATCGGCCTGTTCCAGCCGGGGTTGCCGGGCGAGGTGAGCCCGTCGTTGTCGGTGCGCATGATGGGCATCAACCAGGCGGGCGCGGCGCAGTACCTCTTGTCGCTGTACTGCTCCGTGGCGGTGCTCACGCACGACGCGCTCGGGGTGCTCGAGGGCGTGACCATCGACCACTTCCATGAGTACGCCTGATTTGTCTGACGTCAACGTGTTGGTGGTGCCCGGCGAGGCGCGGCCTGCCGTCGGGCATGCGCCTGCGCCCACGCACGCGACGGGCGTGCCCACCGGCGGCCCCACGCCCGGGCTCGCGACCGCAATTCTTCGGGTGCCGGGCGCGCCGACCGTGCCGGAGTTCGACCCGGTGTCGGTGGCGGTGCTGATTCAGAAGTTGGCGAACGAGCCGACTCCTCTTTCTCCCTCTCCCCCCGCAGGCGAGAGGGGTGACGCTTCTGTGCCGCAGAACCCCGTGCAGGCGGGCTCTCTCGCGCTGCCTTCGACGCTCCCCACCTCGACGGGAATTCCGAACCCGACCTCGACGAGCCCGATGGTGCCGTCGACGACCGAGGCCTCGAACCCCTTCATGAGCGCGCCGCAGTTCGACTCGGTGCTGCCGAGCGAGGCCTTCAGCATTCCGCTCGTCGAACTCAGCTCGCCGGTGCACACCGCTGAGCCGACCGTGCCGACGAAGGCGCCCGCCTCGGCCCCTCACCCCGGCCCTCTCCCCGCTGACGCAGGGAGAGGGAGTCCGCAGTTCGACCCGACCGGGCACGGCTACACGCACGCGTCGCACGGCCAATTCGACCCGTACGCCATCAAGAGCGAGTTCCCGATCCTCCACCAGCAGGTGAACGGTCGACAGCTCGTGTGGTTCGACAACGCGGCCACCACGCAGAAGCCGCGCGCGGTCATCGACCGGTTGAGCAAGTTCTACGAGCGCGAGAACTCGAACATCCACCGCGCGGCGCACACGCTCGCGGCCCGCGCCACCGATGCCTACGAGGGCGCACGCGAGACGGTGCGGAAGTTCTTGAACGCCCCCTCGACGAAGGACCTCATCTTCGTGCGCGGCGCCACCGAGGGCATCAACCTCGTCGCGCAGGCCTGGGGCCGTCGGAACATCAAGGAAGGCGACGAGATCGTCGTCACCCACCTCGAGCACCACGCCAACATCGTGCCCTGGCAGATGCTGGTCGCCGAGAAGGGAGCGAAGCTGCGCGTGGCGCCCGTCGACGACCGCGGCCAGATCATCCTCGAGGAATACGAGAAGCTGCTCAACCCGCGCACGCGCCTCGTGTCGTTCACCATGGTGTCGAACGCGCTGGGCACCATCACCCCTGCGAAGCAGATGGTCGAGCTCGCCCACCGCCACGGCGCACGCGTGCTCGTCGACGGCGCGCAGTCGGTCAGCCATCTGCGCGTCGACCTGCAGTCGCTCGACCCCGACTTCTTCGTCTTCAGCGGGCACAAGGTTTTCGCGCCCACTGGCATCGGCGTCGTCTACGGCAAGACTGAAGTGCTCGAGGCGATGCCGCCGTGGCAGGGCGGCGGCAACATGATCTCCGACGTCACCTTCGAGAAGACGACGTTCCACCCGCCGCCGATGCGCTTCGAAGCGGGCACCGGCAACATCGCCGACGCGGTGGGCCTCGGCGCTGCGCTCGACTGGGTGATGCGCGTGGGGCTCGAGAACATCGCCGCGTACGAGCACGAGCTGCTCGAGTACGCGACCGAATGCCTGGGTGAAGTGCCCGGCCTCACGCTCTACGGCACCGCGCCCGAGAAGGCCGGCGTGCTGTCGTTCACGCTCGAGGGGCAGAAGACCGAGCAGGTCGGCGCGCTGCTCGACCGTGAAGGCATCGCGGTGCGCTCAGGTCACCACTGCGCGCAGCCGATCCTGCGGCGGTTCGGGCTCGAGGCCACGGTGCGCGCGTCGCTGGCGCCGTACAACACGCGCGAAGACGTCGACGCGCTGGTCGCCGCGCTCAAGCGCATTCAGGAGGGCCGTCGGTGAAGCACGTCACGGTGCGAGAAGCCGAAGCGCTGCTCGCGAGTGGTGGGGTCGACCTCGTCGACGTGCGCAACCCCAACGAGTGGGCGACGGGCCACCTGCCTGGCGCGCGCCTCGTGACGCTCGACACCCTGCGCGTCGAGCCGAAGACGCACCTCACGCGCGACAACGTGCTGTTCGTCTGTGCGAAGGGCGGCCGCAGCCAGAGCGCCGCGCGCATCGCCGAAGAGCTGGGCTTCACGCAGGTCTTCAGCCTCGACGGCGGCACCGAGGCATGGGCCGCTCTGGGGCTGCCGCTGCAGGTGCCGGCACCTCCGCCGCGCCCTTCGTCGCCCCCGGCTCCAGCTGACGCTCCGCCTGGCGCTGTCGAAGCGCTCATGCCTGAGCTCGACGCGGTCATCGGCACCAACCTGCGCGAGCTGCGTACGCGCCGGGGCATCTCCCTCGACCAGGCCGCACGCCTCACGGGTCTCTCTCGCACCCTGCTCGGGCAAATTGAGCTCGGCACCAACACCCCGAGCGTAGGCGTGGTGTGGCGCATCGCCCGCGCCTTCGACGTGCCCTTCGCGACGCTGCTCGCGGCACCCCGCACCACGTCGACCAGCGTGCTGCGCAAGGCGTCGGCGAAGCGGTTGGTGAGCGCCGACGGTCGCTTCAGCTCGCGCGCGCTGTTCCCGTTCGGTGATTCCGACAAGGTCGAGTTCTACGAGCTGTGGCTTGCGGGGCATGGGCGCGAAGACGCCGAGGCGCACCAGCCGGGCACGCGGGAGAACCTCGTCATCACCCGCGGCAAGCTGGTGCTCGAAGTGAACGGCGGGCGACATGAACTGGCGGAAGGCGACGTCATCGTCTTCGGTGCCGACGTGCCGCACGCGTACGTGAACCCGGCCTCCGAGGAGTGCTGGATGCACCTCGTGATGACGTACGCCTGAGCTGTGGCCATTCGGGTGTCAGGGTGCGTGCCGACCCGTGTTCCAGCAGGCGGGGCCGGTGAAGGGAACACCGCAATGCGTACGTGGCTTCAGCAACTGCCGGACCGGTGGATGCCGGCAGGAAGCGAGACGATGGACGCCGAGACGCGGCTGCGCTTTCGCTTCGGCACGCAAGCCTGGCTCATCGCGTGGCCGCTCGCCGTCGCGTGGACGGTGTTGTCTGCGAGCTCAGGCCTGTGGGTTGCGGCGCTGCTCAACGGGTGGCTGGTGGTGACCGGCCCCCTCGTGCTGTGGGGCCTGCGCCGTACAGCGAAGCTCTCGCCGTGGTTCGAGCTCTCGCTATGCTCAGCGCTCCTGCTCTTCGGCCCGGGCATGTTGGGCCAGACGCCCGCCGACGAGACCAACCTCTTCTTCTCGGTCATCATTCCTCTGGTGGCAGGCTTTCTGTTCGGCCGTCGCGCCGCGGTGGGGTGGACGGTGCTCACCATCGTCGTGGCCACGACCAGCCTGCTGCTCGCGCACGCCGGCTTCACGCTGCCGGTGTCAGACCCGATGCCCTGCTGAGCAAGGTGTTCAACATCGCCTCCGCGCTGCTCATGGCGGCGCTCTTCTCGAGCACCTTTCACCAGGTGCGCCGCGAGGCGTTGGAGCGCGCCGAGGCTGCAAACCGGGCCAAGAGCCTCTTCCTCGCCAACATCAGCCACGAGCTGCGCACCCCGATGAATGGGGTGTTGGGCATGACCGAGGTGATGTTGCAGGAAGCGGCCGCCCCCGCCCGCGCGCAGCTCGAGGTGATTCAGCGCAGTGGGCAGGTGCTCATCTCGTTGCTCACCGACCTGCTCGACTTCACCAAGCTCGAGGCGCAGCGGTTCTCTCTCGAACAGGTCGACTTCGACCTGCGAACGCTGCTGGCCGACGTCGAGCTGCTCTTTCAGCCGCTGGCCGTCGAGAAGCACCTCTCGTTCTCGGTCCACGTGCCGGCTGACCTCGGGCGCGCGCGTCGCGGTGACCCGCTGCGAATGCGCCAGGTGCTCACGAACCTGCTCAGCAACGCCGTCAAGTTCACCGAGCGCGGTGAGGTGCGGCTCACCGTGACCGAGCGGGACCGGGCCAGCGCCTCCTCGTGGTCGACGACAACCCCATCAACCTGAAGGTCGCCAGCGCGCTCGCGCAGAAGGCGGGCTTCGAGGTCGACACCGTCTCGACCGGGCATGAGGCCGTCCTCGCGGCGCGCACCGGTCGCTACGTCGCGGTGCTGATGGACTGCCACATGCCGGAGATGGATGGGTTCGAGACCACGCGGCGCATTCGGGAACTCCCGGGGGGGCCAGGTGAGGTGCCGATCATCGCCGTCACCGCGTCCATCAGCGTTGAAGACCTCGCGGCCTGCGAGCGCGCGGGCATGCGTGAAGTGTTGGCCAAGCCCCTCTCGCTCGAGGGGCTGGTGGCGGCGGTGCAGCGTGGCCTCGGCGGCGCCCACCGCGCCTGAGCCCGCGCGCGCGTCACTGCATCACGTCGTCGACCTCGCACCACGGCACGTTGCCGGGAATCTTCGCGCCGTTGGTGCCGAGCCGCTCGATGGTGGAAATCGTCCACACGTCGGCGGTGGCGTCGCCGTCAAGTTCGCTCGCGCAGAGCAGGGTGATGGTGCAGGCCGGGCAGACCCCGTGAATGCCCACGTCGTTGAGGATGAGCTTCGGCAGCGCCGCGTCGACCTGCGCCGAGGGTGCGATGGGCGACTCGACGGTGTCGAAGCCACTGCCCACGAAGGCGTCGGTGAGGGCGCCCTCCGCCCACAACGGGCCTTCGCCAGCGAGGCGGATGAGGTGTCTTCCGCGGGTCGCCAGCGGGTCGAGCTCGCGCAGGCTCGTCGTGTAGCGGCTGTTCTTCTCGTAGAACTTCTTCTCGGCGTCGGCGAGGCGCAGCAGCACCTCGCGACATTCAATCTGCCGGGCCCGCAACCTGAACTTCTTGACGTTCGGCACCACCACGCCCGCCATCACCAGCACCCCGACGCCGCTGATCACCATCGCCATCTGGCCGAGGTTCTTCTTCGAAGCCCACGCCGGGTCGCGGCGGGCCTTCAGAAAGACGTACAGGCCGAGGCCGAACGAGACGAGGAGCAGCGGCGGCAAACACAGGCCGACGACCGAGACCACGAGCGCGATGACGGGCAGAACCGGGCCGTCTTTTCCTTCGGGCTGTGACGGCTGCGACATGCTGCGCCTTTATTCGACTGGCCGCGAGGGCGGGCCTTCTTTCTCCGTGCGCGGTGGGAGTCGTGGCATGACTTCGCGCCTGATGCGCTCTCTTCGCCTCGTCGCGCTGCCGCTCGTTCTTGCCCTCACCGCGTGCCCGAAGCGCGTCGCTCCGCCCACGGAGACGCTCGAAGACGCCGCTGCGAAGGTGGGCCCCGGTGCCAGCGCTCACGTGCTCGCGCTCGCTGGCTTTCACGCCCTGTTGATGGACGGTGACGCGAAGCGCGCGCAGCAGCTCTTCGACGACGCGCTCGCGAAAGACCAGGGCGAGGCGCTCGCTCTGTACGGTCAGGTGCAGCTCGCGCAACGGCAGGTGTTGCCGCAGAAGGTGTTGGTCGCCGCGCTCGACCTCATCGAGCGGCAGCCCGAGCACCCACTCGCGCCCATCGCCGCTCGCCTCGTGCTCGACCACACGTCGCTGAGCCGCTCGACGTCGGACCTGGTGCGGGCGCGGGTGCCGAAGCTCCTCGCGCGGGCGCAGCTGCCCGACACCGCGCATCTGCTTCGTGCGGCGCTCGCCACCACGTTCCTCGACCTCAACGACCTCGCCCACCACGCCGAGGTGATGGCCGACATGGGCGTGCCCACTGTCGGCACGCTCGTCGGTCCGTTTTCACCGTGGCACGTGCTGGCGACCGGCGAAGCCACCCCGCCCGAGAAAGACGGCTCGCTGGCCTCGCTGCCGGCAGGGCCCTTCGGCCCGCTCAGCCCGCGCGCGATTCGGTTCGCCGATGGCAAGCTCTCGCTCGGCGGGGAGCCTCCGCCCGGTGACGTGTACCTCTACGCGGTCGACGTCACGGTGCCCGAGAAGGGCCACTTCGTGCTCCGCACCGTCAGCTCGATGGACCACGTGGCGCTGCTCGACGGCACCGCCGTGCTCTCGCGCCTCACCTCGCGTCGGCCCGCGTCGACGCTCACCACCGGCTTCGTCAAGCTCGATGCGGGCACCCACCGGCTGCTGGTGCGCATGACGCGCGAGAGCCAGTCGGGGCAGCTCACCGTTGCCCTGCAGCGGGTCGACGGCGCGCCGGCAAAGGTGACCTTCGCCGCAGCCAGCGGGCCCGCGCCGAGGTGGGACGGGGTGAAGGTCGATGACGACCGCGAGAACCTCTTCGCCACCGCCGAGTCGGTGCGGCTCGCGCTCGAAGACGAAGGCGGCGATGCGCTGGCCCGCTTCATCGCGGCGCGCGACGCGCTCGGTCGCGACCTCGATGGTGCCCGCGCGATGGTGGCCGGGCTGCCCGAGAGCGTGAAGGGGCCGGCCGTGGCCGTGCTGCGTGCCGACGTCGCGCTGCTCGACCGCTCGACGCCGACGCGGGTGGGGCGTGGTCGCGCGACGCGGGAGCTCGAAGCGGCGCTCCTCAAAGACCCGGAGTTCGTCGCCGCCCGCATGGCCACCGCGCAGCTCGCGCTCGACGATGGGCGGCAGCTCGACGCGCTCGAGCAGGCGCGCGCGGCGAAGACGGCCTCTCCCCAGCCCGGCGCACCGGTGCTGCAGCTCATCGCCCGCGTCGAGATGGCGCTCGGCCTCGACGCCGCGGCGGCGCTGACGGCGCAGGCCGCCGACCAGGCGATGCCCGGTGCGTGTGACGCCCTGCTCTTGCAATTCGATCTCGCGCGCCGTCGCGATGCCGTGAAAGACAGCGACGTGCTGCTGGGCCAGACGGGGCACTGTCAGGGCTTCCTCGCGCGCTCGGCCGAACACCTGCGCAGCCGCGGCGACATCGACGGCGCCGTCGCGCAATGGGAAGCGCTGCTCGCGCGCGACGAGGGCCAGGTGCCCATCGCCACCTCGCTCGTCGGCCTCTACGTGGCGCAGAAGCGGTTCGACGACGCGAAGACCCTGCTCGCCCGGCTGCGCGCACAGTGGCCGCGCCACCCGCAGCTCCCGAAGACGCTGGGTGACGTGCTCGAAGTGTCAGGCGACGTGAAGGGTGCGCTCGAGGCGCGTGAGGCGGCGCTGGCCCTCGACGGGGCCGACCTCCCGCTGCGGCGCGCGGTGGAGCGGCAGAAGACTGGCAAAGAGCTGCTCGAGGCGTGGGCCATCAGCACCGAAGAGGCGCTCAAGTCGTACGAGGCCGCGCCGGGCAGTGAAGACGCGACCAGCGCCTTCGTGCTCGACGCCGCCGCGATTCAGGCCTTCCCCGACGGCACGATGGTCGACCGGGTACACATCATTCAGAAGGCGCTCGATCAGCAGGGCGTGCAGGAAGTGGCCGAGGTGCAGATTCCCGCAGGCGCCACGGTGCTCAAGCTGCGCACCTTGAAGCCCGATGGCCGCGCGCTCGAGCCGGAGAACATCGAGGGCAAAGAAGACATGTCGCTGCCCGGCGTGCAGGTGGGTGACCTCGTCGAGTACGAGTACCTGCTCGCGCACCCCACGCGCGGCCCCGCGATGCCGGGCTTCACCGCGTCGGCGTTCTACTTTCAGGTCGCGCGGCAGCCGAACGCGCGCTCGAGCTACGTGGTCATCGCGCCGAAGGGCAGCGGCCTTGAGGTCGACGCGCACAACGTGAAGGCGCCGAAACCGCAGGTCGAAGGCGAGTACGAGGTGCTGCGGCACGAAGAGCGCCGCGTGCCGCCGTACATCCCCGAGCCGCTGGGGCCTCCATCGGCCAACGAGTGGCTGCCCTTCGTCTCCGTCGGCGCGGGGCAGCGCGGCAACGAGGGCGTGGTGAAGGCGTATGCCGACAGCGCGTTCGACCGCGGCACCATCACCTGGGAAGTCGAGGCGTTCGCGCGCGAGTCGGTGAAGGGCTCGAGCGCGCCGTATGGGCTCGACGCGGTGAAGCGCGTGTACGCCGCCGTGCACCAGAAGCTCTCGGGGCGCGATGCCGGGCTCGGGGTCTCCGCCGCGTCGTCGGTCGCGCAGGACCGGGGCAGCCGCATCTGGTTGATGAAGTCGTCGCTCGAAGCGCTTGGCATCGAAGCCCGCCTCGTGGCGGTGCGCGCCTTCACGTCAGACCCGGCGGCGTACGTGTTCCCCAACGAGGGGCTGCTCCCGTACATCTGCCTGCGGGTGAACGTGGGCGGTGAGACGGTGTGGCTCGACCCGCTGGTGCGGTACGCGCCCTTTGGGGAGCTGCCCGAGTTCGCGCTCGGTGGTCTCGAGGCGTGGGTGTTGCCCGAGCCGGGCCGCGCGCTCGAGAAGACCACCACTCCTGCGCGCAGCGCCCAGCCCGCCAAGCGCGTGACCCTCGAGCTGACGCTCAACGAGGCGGGCGAGCTGACGGGGACGGGGCAGGAGACGTACACCGGCAGCGAGGCCGCGCAGCTCGCCGAGGCGCTCGAGTCGCTGTCGGCTGATCAACGCGACCAGGCGCTGCAGTCGGCGCTCTCGCGGTACTTCGGTGGCGCTGACCTCTCGAAGCTCGAGGTGAAGATGGAGCGCGAGGTCGGTGCGCCCGTGGTGGTGCGCTACGAATTCATCGCGCGCCGCTTCGCCCGCCAGGACGGCGACACGAAGCTCATCGCGTCGTCGTTGACCTACCCGCTGATGGTGGGCCGCCGCTTCCTCGCCCTGCCGCAGCGCGTGACGCCGCTGTTCATCGAGGCGAGCGAGGCGAGCAGCACGAAGGCCACCTTGAAGTTGCCCGCGGGCTGGGCGCTGAAAGACCCGCTCCCCGAGGTGAAGCTCGCTGGCCCCTCGGGCACCTACGTGCGCAAGGAACTGCAGGCCGGCGGCACGCTGGTGGTCGAAGAAGACTTCCGCCTCACCCAGAGCCGTGTGCCCACGAAGCTCTACGAGGCGTTCGGGCAGTTCGCGGGTGAGGTCGACCTCGTGCAGCAGCGCGACCTGCTCTTCGAGAAGCGCTGATCAGCCCGTTGTTGCAACACGGTTGCTAAAATGCGGCCGACCTTGTTAACGGTCGCTCTCGATGTCGGAGCACATGCACTCCCCCCGGCACGTCGACCCGCCCGACACGCTCGGTCAGGTGTTGTCTGCGCTCTGTGCGGTGCACTGCGTGACGACTCCATTGGTGATGACGCTCGCCCCTGCAGCGACCTCGGTCCTCGGCGGCGCGCACCCCGTCTTGCTGGTGCTCGTCATCGGGGTGGCCTTCTGGTCCTTCATCCCCGGCTACCGGTGCCACCACAGCAAACGCGTGGTGGGGCTCGCGGTGCTCGGCGTGTCGTTGCTCTCGATCGCCGCCGTGTTCCTCGACGACAACCTCGCGCTCGAGACCGCGCTCAGCCTGATGGGTGCCTCGGTGATGATGGGCGCGCACTGGCTCAACCGGAAGCTGCTGCGTGAAGCGCACTCGCACGACGCGCACGCCCACTGAGCTGCCCGACGTTCGCGACGGGCTGACGCGCCTCGAGCGGCTGGTGCTGGTGACGCTGCAGCAGCTCACCGCCGAACGAAACGGGCGCAGCGTGTCGGCGATGGAGCTCTACGGCCGCGTCGTCGAAGAGCGCAACGTGAGCCAGGCTGAGTTTCAGCAGGTGTTGTCGCGCCTCGCCGGCAAGGCGCACTCCCGCTGAGCGTCGCTGGTGTGCGAGAACCGCCCCGCTGCTCACCCTCAGGAGAACCCCGCATGAACCGCCGTGAAGCCATGACGTCCGTCGCCGCTGCTGGAGCCGTGCTCTCGTTCACCGCCCTCGCCGACGGGCCGAAAGACGCGAAGGTTGCCGTCACGCCCTCGGGCATCGCCGCGCACAAGGAAGTCTACGAAGCGGCGCTCGAGTGTCTTCGCGTGGGCCGTGAGTGTCTCGACCACTGCATTCGAAACCTCTCGACGGGCGACAAGATGATGGCCGAGTGCGCCGGCACCGTGCGCGCGATGTTGCCGCTCTGTCAGGCCGTGGTGGACCTGGCGGTGCTCGACTCGAAGCACTTCAAGGCGCTCGCTGCAGTGTGTGCAAAGGCGTGCCGAGACTGCGAAGCTGCCTGCAAGAAGCACTCGGGCCACCACGCCGAGTGCAAGGCGTGCATGGAGAGCTGCAACCGCTGCGCAGCGGCCTGCGAAAAGGTCTGAATGTTCGGAAGCCGTCGACACGCGCGCTACCCCATCAACCTGCGGCTGCGGCTGCAGTTGCCTGCGGGTGAGCTCGAGACGACCACCGAAGACGTCTCACTCGCCGGCTTCAGCGCGCCCTGTCCACCGCTCCCCGAAGAGGGCAGCCGCTTCGGGTTTCAGGTGACGTTGCCCGACGGCAAAGACGTGAACGGCGTGGCGAGCGCGATTCGGGGGTCGAGCGATGGGCTCGCCGGGTTCTCGTGTGAGTTCACGCCCGAGTCGATGCCGGCGTGGGACGCCTTCATCAAGCAGGAACAGGCCAGCGGTGGGCTGTGGCGCATGCTCTCCCGCTACGCAGGCGCATCGGGTGACGCCGACGCCGCGCGCGCCGTGGTCGAGAAGGGTCGCTTCGAGGCGCTCTTCAAGCGCGAGAGCGCCAGCGTCGTGCGCCTGCACATGGTGGGCGAGAACGGTGAGGCCTACCGCGTGGCCTTCGAGAAGGACCCGGGCGAGGCCTTCGAGACCTCGGCCTTCGCCAACGCCAGCCCCATGGTGCTCGAGCTGCTGAAGCGCGCGGCGTCTCGCATGCTGTCGCACGACGTCTTCCTGCGGCGCACGGCGGGCAGGGCGCTCGAGCCGGTGCGCGTCGTCGAGTTGAAGCGCGGCGGCTACGCGCACGTGGTGCAGCACCCCAACGGCAAGCCGAGCCTCATGGGTCTGCACGGCAGTGAGTTGATCGCGGTCGAGGTCGACGGCGTGCCGGTCTTCCCGAACTTCACCGCCGACGAGCTCGAGCGCATCGCGGCCGACACCTTCCGCCGCGAACACGAGCCGCAACCCGCGGCGCCGAGCCCGCCGGTGGTGCAGGAAGGCTTCTCGGCGAAGTACCAGCACGCCGAAGTGAGCAGCCGGCCCAGCGCGGTGAGCTTCGACGACGTGCGCGCCGCGATGATTGCGAGCCAGCGGGTGCAGTCGCGCACCTACGGCTCGCGCACGCTGCGGTTGTTCCCCGACATCTGGCTGTACGCCGAGCCCGCCACCGCCCCGCAGCCGATTCGTGGCTTCGCGGTCGAAGATGGTGACGCCCTCTGTCTCTTCGTGCTCGTGGGGCCCCGCGCGCCGCGCGTGGTGAAGCTGCAGCCAGGCGACTTCGTGTCGGTCATTCGCGAAGCATGAAGCGCGTCGCGGCAGCCCTCGTGGTGCTGCTGGTGGCCACCGCGGGTTGGCTCGCGTGGCGCTGGTTCTCGAGGCAACCCGATGAGCTCCCCGCTGAGTGGAGCATCGACGACCCCGCACTCGTGGGCCGCGCGGTGCGCAGCGACCGCTGCCCGGCCAACCGTCTCCTCGACTACGGGCTCTTCGAGAAGTTCGGCGTCCACGCCACGCCGAACAACACGCGAAACGCCGGCGTGCCCGGGGCCTTGCCGAAGCCCGGCCCGCCGAGCAGCGACAGCTCGAGCTGCTCCAGCGCCGTGTAGCGCAGCGCGCCGAGCAGCTCGAACGAGAGCGGTGAGGCGGTGAAGGGCGCGGTGATGCGCGCGGTGAGCTCTGCGTGCACCGGCAGCCCGAGGGTCGACACCGCGAGCGCGCTCGAGAAGTGGCTGCCGATTTCGTCGCTCACCTGTGCAGACCGGGGGCTGAGCGACGCCGAGCCGCGCACCAACGCGCCCACTTCCGCGCCAATGCGCACCGGGCCGAAGGCGCGCCCTGCACCGAGCCGCGGCGCGAGGGCGAGGCCGACGCCCGGGTCGCGGGTGAGCGCAGCGCCGCTGCCCAGAGGCAGGTTCAAGGTGAGCGAGACGCCGAGGTCGAGCGGCAGGCCTTTGCTCTGACGAAGGAAGGCGCTGCGAACGCCGAGCGACGGCGCGCCGAGTGCTGCGGTCGGGAGCGCGGGCAAGCCATACACCTCGAGCGCCGCGCCGCTCTGGCTGACGACGACGGGCAGTTGCAGTGACGCCTCGAGGTACTCGTGAATGCCGAACGTGGCCGCGAGGTGCATCGTCCACCGGCTGGCGACGTAGGCTCCCGCTTCCTGCCCATCGACGAGGTAGACGAGGGGGCGGTGCTGGTAGTGGCCCAGCAACGCGATGCGCAGGTGCATCGCCTCGAGCGCGTCACCGGTCTGAGCCAGCCAGGTCTCCCGCGCGCCGGGGTTGAGCGCGAGCCGCTCGAGGTCGAACGCCTGGGCTGCTCCGGCGGTCGACGCGAGCAGCGAGAAGGCGAGGAGGGTGCGCAGCACGCGGCGCGTCTACCGCCTGCGCCACGAGCCCGCAATGCAGAGTCGGAGGGCGGGAGAGCGGATCCACGTCACGCGACAGGTGCGCGACCTGAAGTCGGCTCTCGAGCCTCCGACCTGGAGTCGATGGGTCCTCAGGACCTCATTCGATCTCGGGGGCCGTGTGTTTCGGCCCCCCGACTTCGTGAAGGAGCATCACCCGTGCCGCGCGGCGATGTGCGGAATCACATTGGTTTCGCGCTGCGTGCCCTGCAAGAGGTGCGCGGCGTTCACGAACGTGCGCGCAAGGCGGTCGTCAGACCACGATGCCTTCCCAGCGCGAGACCCACTTCGTCGGGTGAAACGCGGGAATCGCCTTGGGCTGCAGCAGCGTCGCGCCGTCTTTCCAGAACGTCTTGAAGGGCGGCTTTTCACCCGAGCGGTAGAAGTGCTCGAGGAACGCAAAGTCGCAGGCCGAATAGTCCGACAGCCACTGGTCGAGATCGTTCACGCCCGCTTCGTGAAAGAGCTGCATCGAGTAGCGGCAGGCCTCGTGCTCGTAGTCGTGCAGCCGGCGCATCATCTCTTCGCCAGGGTTCGGGTAGAGCTGGTACCCGATCTCGCGCGCGGCCTCGTCGGTGTTCCACTGCACCGTGTGACCGAAGAGGTGCGCGATGATGAACAGCGCGCTCTCGATGTCTTCGGCGAAGTCGACGTGAATCTCGGCGCCGTCGAGGTCGCCGGTGAACGGGTTGGGCACGTCGCGAATGCGAATGGGGATGCCGTACTTCGTCTCGACGTGCCGCTCGAGCACGTTGAACACCACACGCAGCCGCTGCTCGAACGCCGGGGTCATGGCGCTCAATTGACCTTCAACAGCTCTTCGACCTCTTCGCGCAGCAGCAGCTCGTCGCCGAGCTTCTTGTTCTCGTCGAGAATGTTCGTGAGCCGCTTCGCGTCGCGGGGCGTGCTGCCGCTGCGCATCGCGCGCACCTCGGCATAGAGCGCCGCCACTTCTCTGGGCAGCTCGTCGGCCTTGCGCTGGCGGGCGAGGGTCTCGCTGTTGCCCGCGGTGAAGCTGTCGAGCGGGCCGAAGTACTCGTCCCACCGCTGGGGGTCTGCCGGGCCGCCCGCGACCGAGGGAATCGCCTCGGCGACCGCGACGTACGCCCAGGTGCTGACCGCGACCGGGCGACCGTGCAGCCACACGCGGAAGTCGACGACCTCGTGGTTGGCGATGACGTAACCCGAGGCCTCGACGCCTGAGGCGAGCCGAATCGAGAAGCGACCGCGCTCGGGCAGCCGCTCGGTGCCGATGAGCACCACCGCGTCGATGCGCTTGGGGATCTCGGTGCACTCGCCGTTGGAGGAAATCATCGTCGGCCCGGCGAGCTCGATGACCGATGCAGTGAGGCCGGGGCCGGTGTCTTTGCCCGAGCGGTGAATCTCGCGCACCTCGCCGGTCAGCTCGATGGTGTCGCCCCCGCGCTTGCGCAACACGAGGTGGTTCACCGCGCGGCTGCGGAGCGCCTCGTCGAGCCCGTAGTCACCCCCGCGGATGTAGGCGAGCGAGGTCTTGAAGTCGCCGAGCACGTCGTTGAGGTGCTTGAAGTCGCGCGCCACGAAGAGCTGCGGCTGCATGCGGGTGATGTCGTAGGCGGTGTTGGCGCACTCCGCCGTCAGCGGCACCTTGCGCACCTCGGGCGTGAGGCAGTGCTGCGCCTCACCGATGGAAGACAGCAGGCCCGCTCCGTACAACTTGGGCTGCTCGAGCGAACCGACGAGGCCGTACTCCGCCGTCCACCAATACAAACGTGAAGCCCGGGTCGACTCGCTGACGTAGCGCACCGACTTCGCCGCGGCGTCGAGGCGGGCCTGGGCGTGCTCGACGTCGTCAGGCGTGGCGAGCGGGTCTTCTTTCACCACCGAGAGGTTGCGAATGCCTTCGAACAGCGCGCGGTCTTCGGCCGACGCGATGGCCTTGAAGCCGACCTCGCCGGCGCTCTTCACGTAGTTCGCGTACGCAGCGTCGACGAGGATTGGCGCGTGCCCGGCGCTCTCGTGAATGATGTCGGGCGCCGGCGTGTACATGATGGTCTTGTGGCTGCGAATGTCGGCGGCGATGGCGAGGATGCCGCGCGCCTGCATCTCGGTGAACACCGAAGGGGGAATGAAGCCGCGCACGCCGACGCAGCTCCAGCCCATGCGCGCGAGCTTTTCGTTCATCGTCTCGAGGCGGGGAATCTCGTCGAGGCCGATGCCCGTCTCGTCGAGGCCGCGCAGGTAGGTGGGGTGCGCGCGCGTCTCGAGGTGGCCCTTGAGCCGCTTCATCACGTGGCGCCACACCGATTGATCGCGCGGCGTGTACGACGCGTAGTCTTGATCGACCACGTAGCGCTGGAGGTGCGGGGGGAGTTCGACGAGCGCCGGGTTCGAGGCCATGGACTTGCTGTCTCCCACCGGGCCCCTGGTGTCGCAAGCCGAACCGTGCAGGTCACTGGCCGTCTGATGGGCGCGCTGCGTCACCGCGCGTCACGAAGGCCTCTTCGTAGCCGGTGAGCTCGGTGCCGAAGAGCCGGTCCCACACCCGCGAGAAGAGCCCGAAGTTTCCCTGCACGCGCGTGTGGTGGAGGCTGTGAAAGGTCGAGGTGTTCATCAGCTTGAGCAGCGGCACCTTCATCACCCAGCGCGGGAGGAACTCGTGGCCCAGGTGGGAGTTCACGTTGTTGGCGAGCCCCACCACCTGCACCACGCCCAGCGCGCTCATGGGAATGGGCAGCACCAGCGCCGCGGGAATGAGCCACGCCCCGAGGATGAAGCCCTCGAATGCATGGAACGAGTACGAGGTGAAGGGGTTCACGTCGATGCTCTTGTGGTGCACCGAGTGCACGTGGCGGAAGAACCACGGGGTGTGGAGCAGCCGGTGCCACGAGTAGAACCACAGATCGTTGAAGGCGATGAAGCCGACCACCCAGAGCAGCGTTTCCCACGCGGGCACGCTGGCCTCGCTGAGCTTCGTGAGCCCCTCCGACTTCAGCACCAGCAAGGCGCCAACGCTGAGGGTGCCGACGGCGAAGGTGACGAAGGTGTTCCCGATTTCGCGGCGCACCTGCGCGGCGTCGGTCTTCGCGGGGGAAGGAATCTTCGCGCGTCGAAAGCGCTCACCGCCCCACTTCCACACCAGCAGGAACAGCAGCCCCACCACGGTGAAGTAGCCCACGGCCTGGGTGAAGAAGCTCTGCACGAGGATCAGCACGGGGTTTGAAGCGTCAGGCATGAGGCCGTTGTAGCCATTGCAACTCTCAGTTGCAATGTGGGTCGCGGGCCGTTGGGCGAAATGGCGGTCACGAAATGCGATTTGAGGCCGGTAAATCGGCCCTGGCGGCGATTCCTCGAATGACCAGAAAACCTCAGTGGATCCGTGGGTTTACAATGTCCTACAGCCAGCATAGGGTCCGCCCGCAGTCAAAAAAGAGACAAGCGACGACAGGCCTGTAGCGTCATCGCGGTCGCGGGCCGATTTCCCGCATCGGAGGCCACCTGCCTTGAGTGACGAGACCCCGGAAGCACTGCTCAAGAGCGCGTTGGAGAAGATCGTCTACTTCGAGGCGCGCAGCTCGCAGTTGACCAACGACGAGGCCACCACGCGCGACGAGCTCGAGCGCGCGAAGCGTGACCTGTCGGCCGCGGCCCAGCGGGAGATCGAGCTGCGGCGGTGGGTCGCCGAGATGGAAGTGCGGGCGACGCGCGCCCATTCCGAGCGTGAAGAGATGGCGCGGGTGGTCGACGCGCTTCGTCGCGAGCGGGCCGAGCTGGTGGGCAAGATGCTCGAGGCCTCGCGCATTCACGGAGTCGATCAGGGCATGGAAGGGTTCGACCTCGCGCAGTTCATCGCGCAGCTCCGCAGCGAGGTGTTGCTGCAGCGCGATGGCACTCCGGTGGTGGCGGGGGCTCCGGCGGCGACGGTCGCTGAGACGGTCACCAGCGTGGCGAACGAGCTCAAGTCGCAGGGGCGGCTCTCGGTGTCGGCGAACGACATCGCGTCGTTGACCGGCGGCGTCGAGTTTCACGGGCGCAGCGAAGAGACGTTGTTCGGGTTCTCGGTGCGCGAGCTCTCGGCGCCTGATGCCTCGGCCCGCGTGCGCGCGGCAGAGCGGCTCGAGGCGCTGCGTCACCCGGCGGCGGCTCCTGCGCTGGCGGCCGCGCTCCACTCTGAACGCGAGCCCCCGGTGCAGGTGGCGCTGCTCTCGGCGCTGGCGTCGTTGTCGAAAGCCGAAGCGGTGCCGGTGGTGCAGCCGTTGTTGTCGTCGACGGCGCCCGACGTGCGCATCGCGGCGCTCAAGGCGCTCCTGAAGCTCGACCCGTCGGCCGCAGGGCCGTACCTCTCAGGCGCGACGAAAGACCCCGACAAGGCGGTGCGTCGGCGTGCGTCGCTGCTCGCGCTCGGCCTCTCGGGAAAAGAGGCGCTCGAGCTGGGCTCGCAGGCGATTCGTGACGTCGACGCCGACGTGCGCGCGCTGGCGGCGTTGGTGCTGGGGGCGTCGAACGCTGAGGTGGCGCGCCCGTTGTTGCTCGACGCGATGCGCGACCCTGAGTTGCGCGTGCGTCGCGCGGCCAGCCAGTCGCTCTCACGGTTGCTCGGTCAGGACGTGACGTCGCTGGTGGGCCTCGAAGACGCGCATCGCCGTCGAGAAGTGCGCAAGTTGGCGACGGTGCCCTCGGCGCCGGTGTCGGCGCGGGTGGCGTCTGCCCCTCGCCGGGTCGTGTTGTCCTCGCAGATCGCCGCGAAGCTGGTGATTGCCGAGTCGGCGCGCGCTCAGCGCAGCGAGGCGGTCGTCCCCGTCGGTGCGTACGCTCCGCGCTCGATGCACGACGCGGCCGTCGGCGCGCACGCTCCCCGCGCGACGCAGGAAGCGGTGGTCGTCGGTGCCTCCGTTCCGAGCGCGATGCACAACGCGTCCGTCGGTGCACACGCTCCTCGCGCGACCCGGGAAGTGGTGGCCGTCGGCGTGAACGCTCCCCGCGCGATGCACGACGTGGCCGTCGGCGTGAACGCTCCGCCCGCGATGCAGGAAGTGGTGGCTGTCGCGCACACTCCTCGAGCGATGCAGGGCGTGGTGGCCGTCGGTGCGTGCGCTCCCCGTGCGACGCAAGTCGGTGCCGCCCCCGGTGCCCACGCTTCACGCGCGATGCAGGACGTGGTCGGCAGCGCCCTCGCGCCTCGCGCAACGCAGGACTTCGTCGCGGTCGGCTCGCACGCGATGCATCAGTCCGCCGCCGATGCTCCTGTGCCGCGTGACGCCGGTGTTCCCTTCGTGACGCCCGCGGTGCGCGAGTCTCCGGTGCGCCTCACCACTCCCGTGAGCCGCGTGCAGGAACTGGTGACCACGAATGCGCCCGCCGTCGCGCCCGTCGTCGACGAGCCGATGCTGCCCTCGCCCGTGAGCGCCGAGCTCACCTCGGCGGTGTTGCGTGAGCTGCGCGCGGCGATTCGCGGGCGGCCGCTCCACGAGCTGTCGTCGGGAATTGGTGCCTCGCTCGACGAGACGATGCGCGCCTGCGGTGAACTTCTCAGCGCCGGGCAGATCGTCCGCCGCGGCCACAAATACTTCGTCGCCTGACCAGAGGATCGACCATGGAACCCATTCGCTACAGCATGAAAGAGGCGTCCGACATTCTTGGCATCACGCCGAAGGCGCTCGGCGCGGCGCTCAAGAAAGACGAGTACACGCCTGAAGACGTGTGGGAACTGCGCGGCAAGCTGCAGCTCGAGCCGCCCGCGCTTGGCACCCGCAAGCAGCTCTTTCTCAACTTCAAGGGCGGCACGGGCAAGACCTCGCTCTCGACGAGCTACGCGTGGCGCCTGGCCGAGCTCGGGTACGGGGTGTTGCTCGTCGACCTCGACAGCCAGGGCCACGCCACCAAGTGTCTGGGCTTCGAAGGTGAAGACTTCGAGCGCACGCTGCTCGACGTGCTGGTGAAGAAGGTTCCCATCTCGCAGGTGGTGCAGAAGTCGTCGTTGCCCAACCTCGACTTCATCCCCTCCAACCTCTCGATGTCGACGGTCGACCTCGCGTTGATGCCGATGGCCGGGCGCGAGTTCAAGCTGCGCAACGCGCTCAAGGAAGTCGAAGCCCACTACGACTTCATCATCTTCGACGCGCCGCCTTCGTTTGGCCTGCTCAACCTCAACGCGTTGATGGCGACCGAAGACCTCATCGTGCCGGTGCTCGCCGACTTCCTCTCGTTTCACGGCCTCAAGCTCTTGTTCGAGACGGTGAACTCGCTCGAAGAAGACCTGGGCCACGTGCTCGACCACGTCTTCATCGTGGTCAACAGCTTCAACGCGACCTTCAAGCTCGCGAAGGAAGCGCTCGACGCGCTCAAGCAGCACTACCCCGAGTTCCTGATGCCGAAGGTGATTCGCCAGTGCACCCGCTTCGCGCAGGCCTCCAGCGAGGGCATGCCCATCTTCCGCTTCGACCGCGACAGCAAGGGCGCCGCCGACGTTCAGGAGCTCATCGACGACGTGCTCGCGCGGCTGCAGGCCTCGACCGCGGCGCGCGCGGCTGCGCAGGTCCAGGCGAAGAGCGCCTGATTTCATTTCGTTCTTTTTGAAGCTGCACCACCCCGGAGGGTTTGACCGATGAAGAAGGCATTCGACGCCAACGTGAGCCGTGCCAAGCCGCGCCTGCGCCTCGGAGCGATGATGACCGCGACGAGCGATGCGACGCCCGCAGCCGATGCGGCCACCGTCGCGACCGTCGAGGCCCTCGCGAAGCAGGTGATGCACGAGCCTTCGCACCTCACGCCCACGAACGCGTCTGACTCGCTCGGCGCAGCGTTGAAGGCGAAGGCGCAGGCCCGCGCGTCGCGTGGCTCGGCGGCCGAAGCGCTGCAGGAAGCCATCGCCGACGGGGCACCTGCCGCGCAGGCCCTGGCGTTGCAGAAGCTGGCAGCAGAACAGCTCGCAGCCCAGAACCTGGCGGCGCAGCAGGTGGCCGCCCAGAAGGTCGCGGCCGAGCAGGCCCTCGCCCAGCAGGTCTCAACCCGACAGCTCGCCGCTGATCAGGCCATGGCGCAGCAGCTCGCGCTGCAGAAGCTTGCTGCCGAGAAGCTCGCCGCTGATGAGTCCGTGGCCCGGAAGCACGCAGCTGAGCAGTTCGCTGCAGAACAGGCCGTGGTGCAGCTCGCCGCGCAGAAGCTCGCCGGCGAGCAGTTCGCAGCGGAGCAGTCGGTGGCGCAGCTCGCCGTGCAGAAGCACGCCGGCGAGCAGTTCGCAGCGGAGCAGGCGGTGGCGCAGCTCGCCGTGCAGAAGCACGCTGCCGAGCAGCTCGTAGCGGAGCAGGCGGTGGCGCAGCTCGCCGCGCAGAGACAGTTCGCAGCGGAGCAGGCAGTGGCGCAGCAGCTCGCCGCCGAAAAGCTCGCGGCTGAGCAGGCCGTTGCGCAGCAGCTCGCCGCCCAGAAGTACGCGGCAGACCAGCTCGCCGCCGAACAGGCCGTCGCGCAGCACCGCGCGGTACAGAAGCTCGCCGCCGAGCAGGCCGTCGCGCAGCAGCTCGCGGCACAGAAGCTCGCGGCAGATCAAGCAGCAGCTCACCACCTGGCCGCGCAGAACTTCGCCGCCCAGAAGTTCGCGGCTGAACAGGCAGCCGCGCACCAGCTCGCCGCGCAGCAGCTGGCGGCCGACCAGGCAGCGGCCCTGCACCTCGCCGCGCAGAACCTCGCCGCACAGCAAGACTTCGCAGCCCGCGCGGTGCGCGCGAGCGGAGAGCCGCTGCCCGACCTGACGGAGGTGCAGACCGCTCCGCCGCCTGACGCCGATGCGGGTGAGCGCCGTGAGAAGCTGCGCGAGCGCCTCAAGGCCGTGCGCGAGAACCCGCGCCCCGAGCCCCTGCCCGACACCGTCGCCGAAGCCGGCGTGCTCGCGGTCGAGCGCATCTCGGCGCTGCAGACCGAGCTCGCGAAGTCGCGCGCGATGAACCTCGCCCTGGCGCAAGACCTCGAAGCCGCGCGCCGTCAGGCCGAGCGCGCCACCGAAGAAGCGCGCATGCGCATGGACGAGGCCCGTCGCCTGTCCACCGAGATGGAAGGGCGCGTCACGCTCTTGAGCGAGCTGGAGCGGGAACTCGAGGCGCTCGAAGGGGAGCGCAACGAGTCGCTCCTCGCGCTGCAGGAATCGCGTCAGGTGCTCGAGGTGCGCGAGCGCGAGAAGCTCGAGCTCCAGGACCTGGTCGCGAAGAAGGACCAGGAAATCTCGGACTCGCTCGCCGAAGAAGAGCGCCTCGCGAGCGAGCTCGAGCAGGCGCAGGAAGCGATGATGTCGCTGCGCCGCACCAGCGACGCGCTGAAGGGGGAGCGCGACACGCTGGCCCGGCAGGTGTCCGAGCTCACGAAGGAACGCGCCGAGCTGCTCGAGGCCCGCAAGGCGCTCGAGGCCGTGCACCGCGCGCTGTCGACGGCGGCCCGGCGCTGACATTCTGATTCTGTTTGCTCGCTCCGCGTTCCGGGGCGAGCATCGCTGCCTTCTCGATGCGCGCACCTCTCACCGAAGCCGAGCTCGACGCCCGGCTGGCCGTTCTCGGGTTGGTGCGTGACCCTTCGCTCATCCACCCGCCGCCGTCGAAGAACCGCACCGTCGTCTGCAAGACGAAGACGGGCAAGAAGCGCGTGCTGGTGAAGATCGCCGACGGCCCGGGCAACGTCGGGGTGCTGCGTGAGGGCAGTGTGCTCGAGCGCGTCGAGCCGCTGTCGCGCGCTCCGAAGAGCCCGTTGCATCTCCCCAGGGTCTTCGCGTTCGACCCGGCGCATGGGCTGCTCGGCCTCGAGTGGATTCCCAACACCGAGACGCTGCACCACTTTCACCGCCGCTCGGGCGAGTACCCATGGCCGCTCGCCGCGCAGGTGGGTCACGCGCTGGGGTTTCTGCACCGCATGAGCCGCGAAGGCCGTTCCCACTACGCGCTGGCCGACGCGTTCCGTGACGAGTCCGACCTGCTCGAGTGTTTCTTGCGCATGCGCCCCGACTTCTACGCGCGGCTCTCGACCGCCGGCATCGACTTCTTCGCGCAGGTGCAGGCCGATGGGCAGGCGATGGCCGGCCTTCAGGCGCTCTCGGCGCAGCAGCTGCGCGAGTCTGAGAACGCGCTGCTCCACGGCGACCTTCGACAGGCGAACCTGCTGCGCGTCGCGCGCACGCCGAAGTCGGCGGCGAGCATCGTGTACCTCGACTGGGAGCTCTCGTTCTGGGGCGACCCCGCCCGCGACCTGGGCAGCCTGCTCTCTGACTACGTGCTCGGGTGGCTCGCGCCCGAACATCGAAGTGAGGTGTTGGCGCGCCCGACGCTCGAGGGCTTCGCGCACGCCATGCTGGCGGCGTACGCCGAGGCGCGCGAGCCCGGCTTCAAGGCCGACGCCCAGTTTCAAGAGCGCGTGGTGCAGTGGATTGGAACGGCGCTGCTCATCTCGGTCTACGGCATCACCCACTACGAGCAGACCCTCGACGCGCGGGCCGTCGGTGTGGCGAAGCACGCGCTCGAGATGCTCGGCAAACCCAACGAGTGGCCCAACGTGTTGTGGGGCGAGGTGGCGAAGTGAGCGCGGCCTCGAACGACCCCCGGGTGCGCTGGTTCCATGCGCGCCGCTTCACGCTGCGGCCGGGTGACGCGCCCGAGCTGCTGCGCGCGTCGGGTGATTCCGGCTTCGTCGCGCATCTGACGGCATGCACGCAGGGCGCGACCGGGTGGGACTGGTCGTTTCGCCTCGTGAAGCCGGGGCACGGCTGGGCGTTCTTGAGCGACGGGAAGCTGACGTTGTTCGTCGACGAGCCGAATCAATACGTGCCCAACGACGCGAAGGGGGGCGACGTGGTCGCGCTCCGTCTCCCGCGCGCGAGAGAGAACCTGCACCCGCACCGCTTCTCGCTCTACGGAGGGCAGGGTGGGTGTGTGGTGAGCAGCAAGGGCTACGCGAAGCTGTTCGTACCGGTGACGTACGAGGCGGCGCCCCACCTGGTGGAAGCGTGCTCGAGCAAGTGGGCCGATCCACTCCGGTTCTCGCTCTACGTGGCGAACTCACCGCACGACTTCGAGCGCGCCGACTCCGCCATCATCGACGTCGGGCCCGATGACGAGCCCGGGGTGGTGCGGGTGCTCGAGGCCTTCGTGCGGCAGTACCCGTCGGCGCTGGCTCCGCGCGGAGTGCCATACGCGACGACGCCGGGGCCGATGTCGCTCGGGCGAACCGAGGTGAAAGACAAGACCGACCTGTGTGACGGCTTTGGCTGGCGCCGCAGTGAAGAGGCCGTTCACGGGCGGTGATCGCTTTTGAGGTGACGGGCAACGAACGAAGGTCATGGGTGATGAGCTCGATGCCGTCGCGCTGGGGCTGAAGCGAGGTCGTCGCGGGGCCGTGACCGTCGTGGTGTTGGCAGTGCTCGCGCTCGTTGGTTTTCTCGTGTCGCCCACCCCAGCTGCAGACCCTGCTCCTTCTCCGATGACTCCAACGCAGGACGACCTCGCGTCTGCGCCGCCGCTGGCCGTGAACAAGCGCTCGCGAGGCGCGCCGCGCACCAAGCCGATGGTTCGAGACGAGAAGGGCGCTGCGCCTTCGCGAGGGCCATCGACGCTCGACGTCACCGCGCCCGGCGAGGCCGTGGCACTTCCTGGCGCCGGTGCGACGCCTGCCAGCCTGACTGCAGCTCCAGCCGTCGAGAACATCGCGCCTGCACGCAGCGAGGCCGTGACTGCAGCTCCGGTCGTCGACGTCATCGCCCCTGCACGCAGCGAGTCCGTGCCGCCTCCTGCTGCAGCGAGCGACGTGGCCGTGACGGCGCCTCCCTCTTCGCCTGAGCGTGTTGGGGAGGCAGCCGGGTCGCCAGAGCGAGCCGTTGTGCCGGCCGTCGACCTCGCGGGCCCTCCACCCGCGCCACCTGCGGAAGACGAGGACGCTCGCGACGGGAACGGTGAGGCCATCGCCCGCGCCATTGCTGCGGCGAAGCGTGCGGCGGTGCGCGAGTGTTTCGAGCGCGAGCTCAAGCAGGCACCGAAGCTCGCCGGCACCGTGGTGGTGGAGCTCGACCTCGCGCCGCCGAACACGGTGCGTGACGTGCGCGTGAGCGACGATCTCGAGCGGCCCGCCTTTACGCGCTGCGTCGTGGACACGATGCGCGACGTGCGCTTCTCGGCCCTCGACGAAGAGGTGTCGGTGCGCGTGCCTTATGCGCTGACTCCCGCGCGGAAATGAAACGGGCATCCCGGGCGCACCGCATGAATTCGCGAGGGGGCCGACCTCCTGGTGACGAACGGCCAGCACGCGGCGAGGCGCTCCTGGCAGGGCGAGCGAGAGGTCAAACGAGCCAGCGCGCTCCCGCCTGTGTTCCGAAGGCGTCGACGCATTCAGAAGCGGCGTCTTGTTCTCGGTCGCCTTGCGGAAGAGCACGCGCAGGTTGACCCCGTCGATGAACTCCATGACGAGGAAGCAGGTGCCGTCGGCTTCACCGAGTCGAAGACCTGCACCACGTCGGGGTGCGCAGGACGCTCCTCGATGGCGCGCGCCGTCATGAGGGCCGGCCGCTGGTTTCGCGCGCTCGACGCGACCCGTCCTGAAAGTCAGCCTTGAGGTGGGCGGGGGCGTGGATCTGCGCAGTGCCCATCAGCGCCAGAGCCCCTCGACCTCGAGCCAGGAGGGCGCACGGTCCCGACTCGCGAGACGGAGTCAGTTGTCGTTGCAACTCGAAGAGTGTCTAAAATTACACTCTTCGATTTACAACGACAACGGGGTCGGAAAAATGAACCGGGCCTGGCCCACCTTCCCCGAAGCTGGAGGGGCATGGTGGGGTCGACCTGTGGCGTACGTCACCCAGCCCTCAGTGCCCCTTCAGGCCCTGCCCACGCCCGTCAGAAGCGAACGTCGAGCGACACGACTCCGCTGCAGCGGCGTGTGGGCCCTCATCGGCGCCGACGGAAGAAGAGGAGCATCGTCAGCGCGAGGCTGAACAGCCCGGGTGCGCTCGAGCAGCCGCCCTTCACCGGCGCAAGCGTCTGCGGGAGCAGGTTCTCCGCCGCCCATCACGCCGCCGGGATCCACCGGGGTCATCTCGACGACGTCGGCCACGCAGCTCGCGCCGCTGTCGCCCAGCACGCAGCGCAGGCCTACGTCACGCCAGGGTGACGCTCACAGCGCGCTCCACACCCGGCGCTGCCACTCACAGTCGGCCTTCATCGCGCGCAGCTTCGTCGCCGCCAGCGCGAGCGTGTCGGTCGCTTCCTGCAGCACCAGCTCGGTGGCGACGCCGTCCTGGGCGGTCACGCCCCGCACCACCCGCGTGGAGTAGCCATCGAAGCGAGCGGTCAGCTCGGTGGTGAGTGCAGGTGCGTCGCCCACGAAGGTGTCGGTGAGGCGCTGGTACCGCTCGGTGAGCGCGTTCCACCGAGCAGACGCCGTGGCGAGCTGGCGCTGCGCGACGCGGAGCTCGTCGGCGTCGCGCTGCTTCAACACCGCCTGGAGCGGGTCTCGCTTCGGCAGCAACGCCAGCCACTCGCGCGACCTGCTGGGGTGCCCGGCGAGCCACTGCACGATGGCCACCAGTCGCGCGAGGGTGGGGGTCTTCAGCTCGCTGTCGGGCAACCCGCGCAGCTGCTGCACCGCCAGCACCCAGTCTCCCTTCGCCACGGCGCCGGCCACACTCAACGGGCTGCCGATGGCGCCCCGCGTAGGCGTGAGGTCGAGCTCGGTGTCGGAATGAGGACACGTCGCGCACGTGGCGCCCACGACGAGCACCGTGGGGACGCCTTCGACGGTGCGCACGTCGAGCACGACGGAAGCGAACGGCTCGACGCGCACCTGCACGCGCACTCCTTCGGCCTCGATGAGGTGGAGGCTCCCGATGAGCTGTGGGCCGGGCTTCTGGCCGTCGACGGTGACCTCGACGCCGCCGTCGACCACGGTGAGCGTGGCGGCCGCCAGCTCGGGGTGCACCGCCGGAATCGGCCCGCGCACCTCATCGCAGCGCGCCTCGACGGGTGGGGGTGGGGGCGGCGGTGTTGTCGGCTGGGGGCGCAGCAATTTCCACCCGAGCGCGAGCGCGACGAGTGAAGCGGCCACCAGCAGGCTGTTGATGAGGGCTCGCACGCCCGCGACGTCAGAGCTCGCTGGACGGGCGCTTCAGCTCGCTGCGCGGGGCCTCAGCCGCCTCGAGGAAGCTGAAGTCGGCAGGCTTCTCATCGGCAGGTTTCACGGCTTTGTCCGTGTCGCCCGCCGTGTCCGTGTCCTTCGCCGTCTCGACGAGTGCGGGCGACGCGGTCTCGACGGGCTCCACGGTCTTCGGCGCAACGAACTTCGGGGCGACAGGCCTGGCGAGCTTCGGCAGCGGCACCAGTTCTTCCAGCGAGGGCACCACGGGCAGCGGTGCGGGCTTCGCGACCACGGGCTGCGCAACGGGCGCCGGCACGACCACGGGCTGCGCAACGGGCGCGGGTACGACCACCGGCTTCGGCGAGGTGGCGAGCAGCACCACCACCGTCACGAGTGCGAGCGCGGCGGCGGCGCCGAACAGCACCCACACCTTGCGCGAGTCGGCCTGAATGGCGCGCACCTCGTCTTCCGACAACGTCACCGCACCATCGGCCAGCAGCTCGCGGCTGACCGACAGGTTCTCGGTGAGCGCGACCGATGCGTGCTGCGCCGGAGGCGCCACGACGGGCACGTTGGGCTTCGACTCGAGCTCGATGGCCTTCAGCTCCATCGTGGGAATGCGCACGACGTCGTGCGGCGCGGCATCGCTCAGGTCGTCAAGGGTGTACTGCTGGACTTCCTGGGCAGCGTCGAGGTTCAGCTCGGGCATCGGGTCGCTCGCCAACGGGAGCAACGCGGTGGGCACCTGAACGGCCTCGACCGGTGCGAGCGCGGCGTCGACCGGTACCTTCGTCTCACCCGCAGTCTCGCTGGCCGGGGGCGTCGCCTCGGGCGGCACGTTCACGGCGACTTCGCGGGTGGGCGCACGCAACGCCTCGACCTGGGACTTCATCAGCGCCTCGGCAGCCTGAAGAATCTCAGGCGGCAGCCGCACGGCCGGCAGCTCAGGCACGGTGGGCAGCATGTTCTGCGAGGGCACGCGCGCGAACTCGAGCGCGACCTCGGCCGACGACGGGCGCTTCGCCGCGTCAGCAGACACCATGCGTTCCAACATCGAGCGCCACTGCTCGGGCAGCGACGCGGGCACGCGGGGCGCCCACTCACCGGCGCCGACCAGGTGCACCACGCTCAGCGTGGTCTGAGCCGCGGGAAGCGGTGCGCCGCCGGCGATGCAGAGGATCGCGCCCAGCGCGTACACGTCACCCGACTGGCTGGCGCCTTCACCGCGCGCGCGCTCGGGCGACAGGTAGGGCGCGGTCTTCACCAGGTTCTGCATGAGGCGGTTCTCACCGCGGCGATCCGACAAGCGGTTCGCGATGACCAACGGCATGTCCCACAGCCAGGCGCGGCCGTCGGTCGTCATCAGCACCGAGTCGCGGCTCATCTCGCCGTGCACCACACCCTGCGCATGCACGGTGGCCAGCGCGTCGGACAGCTGGGCCGCCAGGCGCAGGAGCTTCTCGTTCTCGAGGCGCTCTTCGCCCATCGCCGAGAGCAGCTCACCGTTCGGGAAGTCCAGGGCCACGAAGGCCGAGGTGCCGACCTGGCCGGTCTGCAGAATGCGCGGCAGCGTGGGGTGCGTGGGCAGCTTCTCGCAGGCCTTCACGGCCGCATCGCCATTCGCGTCGAGGGGAAGCCAACGCACCGCAAGGCGCTCGCCGGAGACCGTATCTTCAGCGCAGTCGAGTCGACCGATGCCGTCACAGCGCAGAGGCGCGCGAATTCGAATGCGCGGGTCCAGCTCCTTCATGGTGGTCTCCCCTTGTAAACCACCGAAAGGAATCACCTTTCGGTGTCTCAGCGGCCCTCAACGATGGCGCCCAGAGACCCACCCCATACCACCCTGCTGCCTACTTGCACACCCCCCCCGAGCACCCCTGTCACGCTGAGGAGACTGGGGCCCCAGGCAGAGCCGTCGAAGCGGGAAACGGTGGTGGTCGAGCCACTCACGAAGGTGCCGTAGACCTCGAGCGGGCCGCGCACGACGAGCGAGCGCAGCCCCATCTGGCCGGCCAACGGTGTCCACGTGCCGTTCTGGAAGGAAGCGAAGAAGCCATCACCGCCCGCGAGGCCGCCCTGCGCGGAGAGCTTGCAGGTGCGCACCTCGCCCGTCGCGCCGAGCCCGGCGCCGATGGAAGACCACGTGCTGTTGGCGAAGCGCAGCACGGTGCCTCCCTTGCCGCAGGCCACGGCGACTCCGGCGGAGCAGTCGACGGCGAGGAGGTCGTTGGTGGTGGGCGACGTCTGCTTCGTCGCGGTGGTGCCGTTGATGCGGAAGATGGACCCGCGGTCGCCCACGGCCCAGGCCTCGGTGTCGCTCACGCGGCAGACCGCGTTGAACGACTCGCCGGCGGCGTTGGTGAGGTCGGTGAAGCCCGTGGCGCCAAAACGCGTGATGAGGCCCTCGTTGGTGGTGACGTCTTCACCCACGATGAGCACGCCCGTGCCGTTGCGCGCGTCGGCGCCGGTGATGGCCCAGTCGTAGTTGGGCGGCCGACGGAACTCGAAGGTGGCGCTGCCGGTGCGGCGAATGACGACGTCGCCGTACTTGCTGACGAAGACGAGGTTGCCCAGCGCGTCGGCCGAGGCGCCCACGAAGTCTTCACCGACGTCGAGGGCCTCGTTGGTGATGACGCTGCGGCGGAAGACGTTGTTGACACCCGAGGTGCGGCGCACTTCGGCCACCAGCACGCCGTTGGCGTCGTTGGGCGAGAGGTGCTCTTCGCCGTAGTAGGTCTGGAGCGCGTCGGTGGTCGACACGCTGCCGTTGCGGCTGAGGCGGTACAGGTGACCCGTGGCGCTGCCGACCGAGGAGGTGAGCACGTACACGTCACGCGACAAGGGCACGGCCTGCGCGGTGATGCCCACCACCGACCGCCCGCCCAGCGACGAGGTGAGGCTGACCGTCGCGTACGGGCTGCCGGGCAACTGCGTGGTGTCGTGGGTGATGAGGTCCAGGTCGGCGCCGAGCATGGCGATGCTGCCGGTGTTCGTGGCGGGAATGTCGAAGGCCCCGCCGACCGTCGAGAAGCCAGCGGTGCCGCCCTGGGTCTGAATCGTCCACAGCGGGGTGCCACCCGAGGCGTTGCGGTAGGCCGTGCAGCGGCTCGAGCCACAGCGGCCGACGATGCGCTCACGCTGCGACTCGTCCATGTACGCGGCGACCATCGAGAGGGTACCCGAGCTGTTGGGCAACGAGCCGTTGGCCCAGTTCCCGCCGCGCTGGCGCCACCACTCGCCGGTGCTGCTGGCGATCATCACTTCCGACTCGCTGCGGCCGCTGACGCCGATGAGGTTCAGGTTGCCGCCCCCCGAGAGGTTCACCGCCGTGATGGTGTTGTTCGACGGCCGCACGGTGAGCGCCGTCGTGCGCTCACCGACGACGTAGGCGATGGTGCCGGTGACGAAGGCGACCGAGTTGAGCGCGTTGGTGGTGCCGCTCATCAGCTCGGTCCACGACGCGCCGTCCCACCGGGCGAGCTTGCCGTTGTCACCGACCGCGAGCGCGGAGTTGCCCGACGAGCTGGGCGCCACGTCGAGCGCGTTGATGGGGAAGCGAATGCGCGGGCCCACCTGCGCGAAGGTGAGCGAAGGCGCCACGCACTGGCCGAGCGCACAGCCATTGGGGCACACCATGTCGCTGGGCGCGTAGGCGCAGGCCCCGGTGCCGGGCTCGCAGGTGCCAGTCATCGCGAAGGTGCGGCGCGTGTTGCCCACGCAGGTGGTCATCGGCGGCGTGGTGCACATCACGTTCATCGACCGGCAGAGGTCGGCGCCCGAGCACTGGCCGTTGTTGCAGCCGTTGGGGCAGGCGGTGTCGGTCTTCGAGTAGGCGCACTGGCCGTTCGCGCACGTGCCGGTCTGCGCGAAGGTGCTCAGGGTGGTGCCGTCAGCGCACGCCGCGGCCGGCGGGGTGACGCACGAGACGCCCGCGCACGCGTCGACGCACGCACCATTGCTGCAGGTGCTGGCGCAGGTCATCGCCACCGCGTCGTAGGTACACTGGCCCGCCACGCAGCGGCCGACGTACGTCTGCAGCGAGGTGCCCGAGCAGTCGCTCGCGGGGGGCGCGTTGCAGACCACGTTGGCGCACGAGGTGTCGACGGGGCCGCCGCGCCGGCAGGTGCCGTCGACGCAGGAGAAGCCGCCAGGGCACACGTTGCCGATGTCGCAGCGGTAGCCCGCGGGGTCGATCTTCACCGACGCGTTGCAGCCCACCGTGAGGGCCACGAGCGAGAGGCTCGAGACGAGGAAGAGTGGCGACTTCATGAGAGACACCTCTTGCTGAAGCCAGCCAGCGTCACTTCGATGGCTGCGCTGGTTTGACGCCCGGCTCCGGCATCGAGAACACGAACATCAGAGCACCGCTGGCAACTGCCGCCCCACCTACCCCGTAGAGAAGATTCGCCCCGATGGCCTTGCCGTTGGCCGAGTCGGCGAGCCCCTGCGCTTGACCGACCGGGAGTCGCTTGTCCATCGCGGCGCCGGCGTCGGCCGACGACGCGGCGCCCAGCGCGACGGCAGCGATGAGCGCCGCGACGCCCACGCCGAACACCGTGTAGCTGGCGATGCGCAGCCTGCTCGGGCCCTCGCCATTGGCCTTGTCGAGCCCTTTGGCGACCATGTCTTCGGTGAGCGCGTCTTCCAGCGGCACCATGGGCGGCGTCAGCGGCTCGAAGCTCACGCTCGTGGTCTTGCCGGTGCGCAGCTGCACGCTCATGGTCTTCGTGCCCGAGGGAAAGTCGGCCTTCACCTCGTAGTCGCCCGGGGGCAGAAAGAGCGCGACGGGCGGTTCCGGGTAGCGCTGGCCGTTGATGGTCACGCTGATGGCGCGCGGGGCGTCGAACTCCAGAAAGCCCTGACCTTCACTCTCGAGGCGCGCGATCACGGTGCCCACCTTCTCAGCGACCTCGAGGGTGTCGGGGGCGCTCGGTGCACGGCGAATGTAGAGGCGGTAATAGAAGATGGTGTACGGCTCGTCGCCGAGCTTCTCGAAGCACTTGGCCAGGTCGTACGCCACCTCGGGCGTCACGCGCATGCGGTCGGCTTCCTTGAAGCTGGCGATGGCCGCGCCGAAGTCACCCGACTGAAAGTGGGCCTCGCCACGCTCGAAAGCGGCCTTGAAGCGCGCAGTCTCGGCCTCGCCCGGCATCGGAGCGGCCAGCACCAGCGCGGTGAGAAGCGGTAACCACACGGAAGGACAACCCCTGAAAGCGGTACGACGTGGACCACGGCCAATAGCGCAGAGCGTGAGGGAGAAACAACCACCATGGCGCACATGTGAGGCCTCGCGCCCCGAGAACGGGAGAGACGTCTCTCCCGTTCTGCATCGCGTCCGGTTTACGGCGTGAAGCGGAACGCCGTGGCCGTCGTCGCGGAGTTGGCGCCCGCGTACGACTGCTGGAAGCCAACGGTGCCAGCGGCGTTCTCGAGGCCGATGGTGGCGTTGTTGCCGGCCGTGCGCAGCGCGTCACCACCGTTGACCGCCAACGTGCAGTAGTGAAACTCGATGACGTTGCTGGTCTCGACCAACTGGGCCTGGAACGAGAGCCGCTCGAGGCGGCCGCCGGTGGGCACATAGAGGGTCGAGTTGCCCCACTCCAGGGTGAAGCGGCGGTTGGGCATCGTGCCTGACACCAGCGTCTTCGCGGTGCTGGTGCCGGTGACGGGCACCAGGTCGTCCCAGAACGGCGCGATGAAGTTGTTCGGCGTGCGCGTGTCGGGAATCGGGCTCGAGATGGCGTTGGTGGCGGTGGTGCCGGTCATCGACGGCCACAGCTGGGCGAAGCCATTTGACGTCATCGAGAAGTGCGTCACCGGCGTGCCGAAGAGGGTGAAGGGGAAGGGCAGCGCGGCGAGGCTCGAGCTGACGTCGTCGCCGTCGAGGCCCGCAACCGCCACGCCGGCCGTCATGTCGACGCACGCACCCGCGGTGGTGGTGCGCGTGTAGCCGGGCGCGGTGAGCGCGCTGACCTGGGTGGTGAGCTCGAAGGGGCCCATGCCCGTGCTGTAGCCATCGACCACGATCAAGATGGTGAGCGGGCTGTTCGATGGGTTGGGCACGGTCACCGTCTCGCCTCCCCCGAGGTCAGAGCGGCCGATGCACGCCGCGCCCGACACCCCGCCGTCGCTGCCGACGATGCCGCAGTTGGTCGCGGGGCCGGTGACGACGTTGAGCACCATGTCCCAGGTCTGCCGGGTGGTGATGGTCATCTTCGAGTTGGGGGGAATGGTGGTCTGGAAGACGGCGTCGGGTGCGGTGCTGCCAGTCGACACGTCCTCGCAGCCGGCCCGGTTGGGGATGCCGTGGTTGTCGGCGAGCCCCATCGTACTCGAGACCACGGTGGTGTTGGGCGTCAGCACCGCCGGGGCGCTGCACGACTCACCGCCGGCGAGCATGGTGGGCGTCGGCCCGAAGCTCAGCGTGAGGTCCTGTCTACGCTTCGTGGAACGCCTCTTGGCGTTGCTGCACGCAAGACTCGGTACCGCGAGAGCGCTCGTGAGTCGCAGCTGAAAGCCGCTCCTCCGGTGGCTCTGTTTCCGCGGGCAGGACTAAGCCGCGTCGTCGCGACGCTGCGGCACCTGCTGGCTGATGACAGCCTCACTTCGCACATGTCCGTCGCGCGTTGCACAGCAGGTGCGGGGCCGGGCGACTGCCTCACGGTCTCCAGTCGCGCCCCGTCTCGCAGTCGACATGCTTGAGCGAGACGCCCTTCGCGCCGAGCTCCATCACCCCGAAGAGAATGGGGAGCCGAAAGCGGCGCGGCCCGATGGAGCCGGGGTTGAAGAGCGTGAGGCCTTTCTCCTGCGTGATGAAGGGCACGTGCGAGTGGCCACACACGATGAGCTTTGCGTTCGCGGCGCGGGCCCGTTTGGCGGCGTCGGCGCGAATGCGAGGCCCGGCGACGGCGATGTGGGTGAGCAGCACGGTGAGCGCGCGCTGCCCTGCGTGCCGGAGCTCGAGGGTGAGCACGTCGGGCAACTCGGCGTGGCCCGTCGAGTCGATGTTGCCGCGCACCGCGTGCACGGGCGCGATGGCGCGCAGTGTGTCGAGCACGGACAGGGCCCCGATGTCGCCGCCGTGGAGAATGACGTGGGGCTTTCGAGCCGCGAGGTGGGCGAGGCCGTCAGCGTGCGGGAGTGAGTGCGTATCGGCCACGATGCCGACGGTGAGGGTGCCGTCGTCACGCAGGGAAATGGAGGCGCTCGCCTCTCGCAGCTTCACGGGCATGTGAGGGTCATCTCACACCGAGCGCACGCACGGGCATACACACCGCATACCCCGAAGAGGCCCCACCGCCGAAGGTTGAGGTGCGTTGCGAGCCGCTCCGGTCGCTTCCCAGTTGCGAGAGGAAGACCGGTGTCGATGCTGCGAATCGTGGCGCTGAGTGTGGCTGTGGTCGTGATCGGCTGTGGCTCACCGAGTTCTCCTGATGCCGGCAGACCAACGGGCCCAACGGCGAGTTCGACACCGACCTCTCCCCGGTGAGCGGACGGCACCCCCTTCATCGTCGTTGGGGCGGCCGGGCGCCGTGACCGCCGGCGTGCGCGCTCACGCCCCGCGGGCAAACTTTGCGATGTACTGCTTGACGCTCACCTTCTTCGCGAAGTTGTCTGACGTCATGTAGCGGAGCTTGCCGAACACCGGCCGCTCCGGGCCCCACGGGCGATCGTACCGGCCGAGCACCCACATCGCGCCGCTCCACGAAATCGGGTCGCGGCCGTCGAGAGAGTGTTTGCTCATCAAGAAGTCCATCGTGCGCAACGCGTCGGCGCCGGTCTTCGACCACTCGTAGATCTTCTTCCCCCACAGCATGCGCACGTTGTTGTGGAACCAGCCTTCGGTGCGCAGCTGCCCCATCGCCGCGTTCCACAGCGGGTCGTGCGTCTGCCCGCGCTCGAACTGCTCGAGCGTGTAGAGGTGCCTGCGCGCGTCCTTCTCGTGCAGCTTCATCGTCTGCAGCGCCCAGCTCGGCAGCGAGTCGAGCGACGTGAAGTCGTCGGGCCGATGGCTCGAGAGGTTGAACGAGAGCTCGCGCCACGTGACCATCTGATCGAGGAAGGCCTCGACGGGCGCGGGCACCTGCCACCAGCCCTGCTTCGAGCCGCCGATGGACTTGCCGAGCTTCTCGACGCTCCACGACTTCGGCATCACGCGGCGGAACAGGTCGTGCGACGAGACCATGCCGAAGTGCAGGTACGGCGAGAGTCGGCTGGTGCCGTCGACCTCGGGCTCGCTGCGGCCCTCCTCGTACGAGCCCAGTGCGCGCGCGAAGAAGCGCTCGGCTCGCTGCAACCCGATGCTGCGGCCGCCCTCGAGCGCGACCGGCTTGACCAAGTGGTCGATGGGCAGCGACGCGAGGAACTCGGCCGTGACCGGCAGCGCAGCGGGCTTCCACTTCGAGGTGACGCTCTTCGGCAAGGCGTCGAGCCGCGGCAGCTTCAGGCCCTCGAGCGGCGCGTCGACGGGGACCTGTGAGAGGTGGGGCTTGAGTTCCTTCTGCAGGTGCACCCGAAACGAATGCGCGGTGGTGAACACGCGCGTGGTGTCGTGCATCGGGTAGAGGCCGTTCGAGTCGACCACCTCGAAGCGCACGCTGAGCCTCTTCGCGGCGGCGAGCTGCATCTTCGGCACGAAGAAGGCGGGCCAGTCGTCACCCACCACCACGCACGCCTGCGCCGCGAGCGCCTCGAGCAGGCCCTTGCCCTCACCGGGCTTCGTCTCGACGAAGGGGAAGTAGTGCACGGGTGAGGTCGAGAACGCGCGCTCGTTCTCGGCCATGCCCTGCAGCACGAAGGCGTGCAGCCGCTCACTCGCGAACGGGTAGCCGACGCGCAGGGGCTCGAAGACGAGCAGGGGTTTGCCGAGCGTCGTGGCGTGCTCGAGCGCGCGGTCGAGCGCGAAGTTCGAGCCCGTGCGGCGAAAGCTCGTCATCCAATACAACACGTATGCGCCCCGACCGTTGAGCGGGGCGGGGGTGAGCACCCGAACGCGATTGTTCATGTCAGCCAAACAGTGCGGCCCGCATCGCACGACCTGCGGGAACAGTCGGTGCGCCGCGCTGCAGCGCCCTGAGCTTGTCTCCCCACGTGAGCCGCCCCGCGTAGAAGCGTGCGATGAGCTCGGGGGAATGTCGGTAGAACGACTCGAACACCGTCACCCGGCCCGTCGGTTCAGCGCCGCGAAAGAGCATGCGGTTGAGCACGCGGAAGAAGCCCATCGCCTGCCAGTGGTCGCGCGCGTGCTCATCGAGCACCCGGGTGAGGACCGCCGCGTCGAGCGACGGGAGGCGCGCCAGCAGCTCGGCGAGCTCGACCGCAAAGGGCACCGAGTAGCCCGTGGTGGCGTGAAAGAAGCCCCCCTGTACCCCGATGACGGGGCGGCGGTGCACCGGCCGTTCACCACGGAGGGGAATGGGCAGGGCCGCGAGCTCTTCGCGCACCACGCTCTCGACCCGCCAACCGCGCGCCTGCACGTAGCGGGCAATGTCTTCACGGAAGGCCGGCGCGTCGATGTCGGGCGTGTCGCTGTAGCGCGTGTCTTCGACCAGCACGGTGCGCTCGTCCCAGGGGAGCACGTAGACGAAGCGGAAGCCGTCGAGCTGGGGCACCGAGGCGTCCATCAGCATCGGGCGCGCGAGGCCGTGCGGGGCGGTGAGGCGCAGTTCCTGCCCGACGAACTTCTGGTACCCGCAGCCCAGCTCGTCACCCATGCCTCCGCGGCCGTCGATGACCGCGCGGGCCTGCAGCTCGGTGCCGTCCTCGAGCACCACCGAGTTTGCCTTCACCGACTTCACGCGGGTGCGCACCTTCAGGCGGCTGCCGAGCCGCTCGCTCACGCGCTTCGCGAAGTCGTCCGAGCGAATCGCGTTGTAGGTGCCGGGCAACGTGCGCGCGAACGAGGGGAAGGCCACGTCGTGCTGTTGCCACCGCGCCGACACGTACGGCGCGAGCCACGCCATCGCGGTCGGCTCGACGTCGCTGTCGTGAAAGCACCAGGTGTGGTTGCCGCCGGGCGCGTCGCCCCCCTCGAGCACGAGCAGGTCGAGGTCGGGCTTGAGCGCCAGCAGCCGGTCGGCGAGCAGGCCGTTCGACAGGCCCGCCCCCACGAGGATGATCTGGCGGCTCTCCGTCACGCGGCGCTCGTTTCCAGCAGCCCTCGCGGCGCAGTGACGGGCGGCACATAGGGCCACTGCGGGAGGCTCGGCAGGCCCATCAGCTTCGCCACGTAGTCACCGGCGATGTTCGCGCTCTCCATGATGGTGAGCAGGCCACTGCCGGGGTGCGTGCCCCCGCCGACCCAGTACAGGTTCTCGAGGTGCGGCGACTTCACCTTGGGGCGAAGGGGGCCCAGCTGCGTCCAGTTGTGCGAGAGGTTGAACACCGCGCCGCGGAAGACATTGAAGTCGTCACGCCAGCCCTGCGCGCTGATGGTGCGGGTGCTGCGAATGTGCTTCTTCACGTCCTTGAAGCCCAGCTTCTCGAGCCACGTGGGGATGCGCGCTTCCAGTTCCCGCTTCGCGCCTTCCCAGTCGGAATGGTGCGACGTGTTGGGCGTGGGCACCAGCACGTAGAGCGTGGAGTGCCCGTCGGGTGCGCCGGCACGGTCGGTGGGCGTGGGGTTGCAGACGTAGAAGGGCGGGTCGTCGAGGTCGAGGTGGAGGTCTTCGAGTGACGCCTTGTCGGTCTTCCGCGCTGCGTTCGAGAGCGAGATGAGGTGGTGCGGCAGCTCGTCGTAACGGCGGTCGAGCCCCAGATACATCATGAAGGTGCTGCACGAGTACCGCGCCTTCTCGAGCGCGTCGTCAGACAAGCGCGTGCCCTCGCGCAACTCGGGGCGGATGAGCTTCGTCGCCGCGTACGGCAGGTCGGCGTTGATGATGACCAGGTCGGCGGTGAGCGTTTCACCCGACGCCAGCCGCACCCCGGTCACCTTCGTGCTGTCGGCCAGCACCTCGGCCACCGGCGCGTTGAAGCGGAAGGTGGCGCCCAGGTCTTCGGCGCACTTCTGCAGCCCGCGGCTCAGCGAGCGGAAGCCGCCCATGACGTGCCACACGCCAAACTGCATCTCGATGTAGGGGATGACGCTGAACACGCTCGAGCACGTCGTCGGGTGGAGCCCGAGGTACTTCGAGGGGTAGCTCAGCGCGTAGGTGACGCGGTCGTCGTGGAAGTACGAGTCGAGGTGCTTGTAGAGCGTCTGCCACGGCTTGAACTTGAGCGTGTCGATCAGCCGCCACGGCGCGAAGTAGGCCAACGAGTCGGCGTGGGTGGCGATGAACTTCTCGTACGCGACGCCGTACTTTTCGTTCGCCTCGGCGAGCCAGCGGTCGAAGGCCGCGGGGTGCTTCGGGTTCAACTTCGCCAGCGAGGCGTGCATGCGCCCCACGTCGCTCGAGGTGTCGAGCACCGAGCCATCCCAGAAGTGGATGCGGGTGTTCGGGTCGAGCCGCTTGAGCGTCACGTAGTCGGACAACCGCTTGCCCGAGCGCGCCACGATGGCCTCGATGACCTCGGGCAGCTGCATGATGGTGGGGCCGGTGTCGACGTCGTAGCCATCGAACGACATGCCGCGCATGCGCCCGCCGGGAACCGGTTCCTTCTCGATGACGCTGACCTTCACGCCCAGACCGGCGAGATTGATGGCTGTTGCGAGGCCCCCGGGGCCAGCACCGACGATGAGCGCGTTCATGGGAACTCCTCGAGTAGTTTCTGCCAGTCGTCTGCACCCTCGATGAGCGTGATGCCCACGAAGGCCTTCCCGCGTGCAGCCGCGCCGCCGACCACGATGCGCGTGTCGGGCGGCAACGACTTCTTGAGCGTCTTCAGGTCACGCCCGTCTCGCACGGCCGAGACCGCGACGAGGTCGGGCTTGAGCGCGAGCGTGACCCGGGCAAGCTGCTCGAGGGGCGTGCGCGCGCCGAGGTACGTCACCTTCCACCCTTCGTGACGGAAGCGCAGCGCCGCGCCGAGCAGCCCCAGCTCGTGCTCTTCATTGGGCAGGCACGCGCACACCACGTGCCGGCGCGCGCGCTTGGGCGCGCTCTGCAGCAGCTGAAACACGCGCTGGCGCACCGAGTTGGTGATGAGGTGCTCCTCGCCGATGGCCATCGTGCCAGCGTGCCAGCGGTCGCCGACGTCGCGCAGCAACGGGCCGAAGAGCTCGTCGAACACGGCCATCGGGGAACGGCTCTTCAGCGCTTCGTCCATCAGGCTGTCGATGGTCGCCTGGTCGAAGCGCTGCGCCGCGAGCACCACCTCGTCACGCCAGGGCTCGAACGCGCGCCCCATGCGCGGCAGCGTCACCTCTTCACGAGCGAGCAGCGCCTTCACTTCTTCCATCAGCGAGGGCACCAGCAGCACCGCCTCGGCGATGGACACGCCCTGCTGCGTGAGCTGCTTGAGGCGCTTGAGAATCTCGATGTCGGTGCGCGCATACGCGCGGTAGCCCGAGGGCGTGCGGCGGGGTCGGGGCACGCCGTAGCGGCGCTCCCAGGCACGAATCAGGTTCTCGCTCACCCCCGACATCTCGGCGGCGATGTTGATGCGGTACGTGGGCTCGGTGGAGCTCGAGCTCGAGCCCCCGAGCGGTGGCGATGCGGTGTCGTTGCTCATGGAAGTCCCCGGGCCGGTTTCGAGGGAAAAACACGCGTGCGGAGGTCCGCCAGCCAACCCACGAGTGGTGACCGAAAGCGCGCGAAGTCGCCGGCTTCGCCCAGCGTGTGCACGTCGCCCGCGGTGGCTTCCATGCGGGCGTAGAAGGGTGACGACTCGAGCATGCGCACCGGCGCGTCAACGCCGAGCTTCCTGGGCACGGTGAGGCCCCAGTTGGTCTTGCGCGTGGGGTGACGGGGCCGTGCTTCCCGCTTGACCTGCACGTCGGTGGCGCTCGCCAGCACCTGCCACGTCGGGGCGTCGTCAGGCTGGTAGATGACCTCCGAGCTCGCGGGGCGGTGGGTGCGAATCCAGCTCCAGCCGGGGAGGTCGGTGCCCAGCACGCGCTGCCCCGCATTGCCGTCGTGGTACGCGCGCCCCGTGAAGTCGACGCCGTGGCTGGGGACCCGCAGGTGGCCCTTCGCGCGGATGGCGAAGGGGAACCACTGGTGCGAGAGGCCGTCGACGAGCGTGACCGGCGCGCACTCGGGGGTCTCGGGGGTCAACGTCAGCTCGGCCTCGACCCCTCGCCGCCACCAGGGGGTGCGGTCGACGACCGAGATGCTCACCGTGCCGTCAGTGGCGCGTGCGAAGCGGCTGGCCCCGATGTCGAGCGTGGTGCCTGCCTCGTTGAGGTGCGCGGAGTCGTACTCACTCAACACCCAGATCACGCCCCGGCCGCGGCGGTAGAGCGCGAAGTTGACCGCGGCGTGGGCGGTGGGCGCGACACCCCGGCCGTGGTTCTTCACGTAGCGGCGCGAGAAGAGCGAGCCGACCATGAAGATGAAGACGGCCGACCACTCGTCGTTGCTGACGTCGACGTAGTACCACCGGTAGCTGCCCGGCGCGGTAGGCACTTCAAGCGGACTCATACGCGGGCCCCCAGGTGACGCAGCGCGAGCTCGGCAGCGAAGTGGCCCGAGAGCATGCACAGCGGCACACCGCCACCCGGGTGCGTGCTGCCACCGCTGAAGAAGACGCCCGGTGTGGCGCTGCGAATCTTCGGGCGCTGAAAGGGGCCAAACTTGCCGTGCGGCAGGAAGCCGTAGATGGACCCGCCGGGAGCGCCGCGCTGCGCGAGGTCGACGGGCGTGCGCTCTGCCAGCAGCGTGACGTCGTTGCGGCCGAGGCCGGGGCAGGTGGCGATGAGCGCGTCGATGCAGGCGTTGCGCAGCCGCTCGGCGTGCTCGGGCCAGCGCGCGCCGTCGGCGTCGGTGCGCAGGGCGGGCGCATTCACCATCGCGAAGACGCCGCTCTTGTTGCCGGGCGCCATCGTCGGGTCGGTCGCGTTGGGGTGACAGAAGTACAGCGTCGGCTCGCTGGGCACCTTGCCCGAGAAGAGCTCGCCGAACTCCTTCACGTAGTCGCCACCGAAGACGACGTGGTGGTGCGCGAGGTCGAGGCGGCGGTTGACCTCGAGCAGCGCGACGTACCCGCTGAGCGCGAGCGGCCGCGTGCCGAGGGGCTCGTTCTGAAAGGGGTCGGCGTTGACGACGACGGTGTCGAAGGCCCGCTGACCGCCCTGCGGCCCGGCCAGCAGCTCTGACTTGCGCGCTTGCCAGTGGGCGGGCTGACCGAAGGCGAGGGTGACCCCCACGCGCTCGAGCGCCTTGCCCAGCGAGCGCACCAGCGCGCCCATGCCGCCCTCGACGTGATGCACGCCCTGCGCGCGCTCGAGGTGGGGAATGAGGGCGAAGGCGGCGCTCGCTTCATAGGGCGAGGCGCCGGCGTAGGTGGCGAAGCGGTTGACGAACTGCTGCAGCTGCCGCGAGCGGAAGTGCCGCGTGGCGAGCGAGTCGAGCGTGGCGAGCTGCACGCCGTCGTACATCGCTTTGGCGCCACCGCGCTTCATCACGCGGCCGATGAACTCGGGCATGCCCTCGAAGGGCGCCTCGAGGTAGGGCTCGCCGGCGGCGCGGAAGGTGCGCGCGGCGTCTTCGTAGAAGCGACGCATGCCCTCGCCCTCGGTGGGGCCGAACTGCGCTGCCGAGGCGACCGTCTTCTCGAGGTCTTCATGGCAGTCGAACGTCGGGCTCCCGCCCCGCGACCACGTGTAGCGGGCTTGCAGCGAGAGGCGGTGAAAGCGGGGCAGCAGGTCGGTGGCCCCGATGCGCGAGAACACGCCTCGCACGGTGTCGGGCATGGTGAGCAGCGTGGGCCCGGTGTCGAGCGTCACGCCGTGGCCGCTGACGACCTGCGCCTTGCCACCCAGGGTCGACGAGCGCTCGAAGAGCGTGACCTTGAGGCCGGCCTGCGCGAGCTCGGCCGCGGCGACGAGGCCGCCGAAGCCACCTCCGATGACGGCTGCAGTCTTCATTGCGCCTTCTCTCCCTCTCGCTGCCCCAGCGCGGGGAGGGCCGGGCTGAGGGGCCTGCTGGGTGGATTCGGCGTGAACATCACCTTCACCAGCCTCCACAGTTTGTTCCACTTCGAGGTCGACGCCCGCGCGGTGAACACGTCGAGCTGTCGCGCTTCGATGACGTCGAGGATGCCGCCGTAGATGCTGCCCATCAGGCGCACCACGCGCTGGCTGCCGAAGCCGGTGAGCCAGGGCACGCCCAGCGCGGCAGACGCGTACAACGAGCGGGCGCGGGAAATCTGCTGGCGAATGAACGTCTCGAGTTGCGGGGTGACCTTGCCGGCTGCGAGCTGCGCTTCCGTCACTCCGGCAGCGGCGAGCTCGTCTTGCGGGAGATACACACGGCCGCGCGCCAGGTCTTCCTTCACGTCGCGCAGGATGTTGGTCAGCTGCATCGCCTTGCCCAAATCGTCAGCGTGGCGCAACGCCTGCGGGTCGGTGGTGCCCAGCAGCGGGGCCATCATCAGGCCGACGACGCCGGCGACGCGGTGGCAGTAGAGGTCGAGCTCGGTCCACGAGGCGTAGCGGGACTTCTCGAGGTCCATTTCCATGCCGTCGATGAGGTCGAGGAACGGGGTGATGGGGATGCGGAAGCGCCGCGTGGTGTCGAGCAGCGCGTGGAGCTCGGCCGCGGGCCACGGCGCGATGGGGTGCACCTCGCCGCGATCGAACAGGGCGTGCACCATGGCCCGCGCCTGCGCGAGCAACTCCCGCTTCCCCTCGCCCTGCTTCGCAGGGAGGCTCGCGGCGCTGAGGTCGGCGCCGGCTTCGTCGATGAGGTCGTCCAGCCGGCGGCAGAACGCGTAGAGCGCGAACGCCCCGCGCCGCCGCACCCCGAACAACACCGCCGAGCTGAAATAGAAGCTCTTCGCGTGGTGGCGGGTCACCTCGCGCGCCGACGCGTAGCCCTGCTCGAGCGTGGCGGCATCGATGCTCACGCGGCCTTCCGCTCCATTCCCAGTTCGGCGAGCACGGCGTCGACCGCGAAACCGGCGCTCAACATCACCGTCGGCACACCCGTGCCCGGCTGAATCGACGCGCCACACCAGTACAGGCCGGGGAGGTCGTCATCGCGCACGCGCGGGCGGAAGGGGCCGATCTGCCAGAAGTTCTGCGCGAGCCCGAAGTTCGACCCGTGGGCGAGGAAGTGCTCGTCGCGCCAGTCATTGGGCGTCAGCATCTTCTCAGCCACGATGCGCGGGGCGAGGTCGCCGTAGCCCTCGTCCTTGAGGCGAGCCAGCACCTGCGCGCGCACCCGCGGGCCTTCGACCTTCCAGTCGACGGCGCCGTCGCTGGTCAGGTGCGGCACCGGTACCAGCACGTACAGCGCGTCGTGCCCAGCCGGCGCGAACGAGGGGTCGGTGCGGGTCGGGGCGTGCACGTAGAAGCTCACGTCGCCCGGCACGCGTTTCTTCTCGAAGATGTCCTCGAAGCTGCCCTTGAAGTCGCTCCCGAAGAACACGTTGTGGTGGAGCAGCCCCTCGGCCTGGCCCTTCACGCCGAGGTACAGCATCAGCCCCGAGCTGGTGTGCTTGCGCTTCTCGAGCCTCGCGGTGCGCTTGTGCGCCAGCTCTGAGGGGAGGAACCGCTCGACCGCCATCGCATAGTCGGCGTTGCACACCACGACGTCGGCGCGCTCGAGGGTGCCGTCTTCGAGCTCGACGCCCACCGTGCGGCCACCCTCGACGAGGAAGCGCTTGATACCGCGCTGGTAGTGCAGCCCCACGCCGAGCTCACGACACACCGTCTCGAGCGCCAGCGGCACGCCATACAGGCCGCCCCTCGGGAACCAGATGCCGTGCGTCGCCTCGGTGTACGGCAAGAGCGAGAAGACGGCCGGCGCTTCCCACGGGGAGATGCCGAGGTACATCGTCTGAAAGCTGAGCGCCTGTTTGAGCCGCTCGTCGGTGAAGTAGTTCGAGACGTGGTTCCACAGCTTCTGCAGCGCGCCGATTTTGAGAATCTGCGGCACGTTCGAGGGCGTGACGAAGTCGAAGAGCCCCTGAAAGTGGCGCGTGACGAAGCGCTCGAAGGCGATGTCGTGCTGCTTCTTTCCCGCCGCGAGGAACTCCCGGTAGCGGCCGCTCGAGCCGGGCTCGATGGCCTCGAGCTCGCTGGCCATCTTCGTGGGCTCGGTGAAGAGCGTGAAGCGCGAGCGGTCGCGGTAGTGCACCCGGTAGTGCGGGTCGCACCGGGTCATCGGGAGGTACTCGCTGAGCTTTTTGCCCACCGACGCGAAGGTCTGCTCGAGCACGAAGGGCATCAGCAGAATCGTGGGCCCCAGGTCGAAGCGAAAGCCGTCGAACTCGACGCGGCCGCAGCGGCCTCCGGGCCCCGCCTGCTTTTCATAGAGGTCGACCGTCAGCCCCGCATGGCGCAGCTTCATCGCCGCGGTGAGCCCGCCGACACCGGCACCGATGACCAGCGCTCGCTTCGTCACGAGACCCTCGCGACCATCGACGCGAGCAGCCCGTCGAGCAGCGGAGTGGCCGGCGTTTCGGGCAGCGCCTTCAAGCGCGTGCGCGCCTGCGCCGTCGCGTTGCGCACCACGCGCTGCGTGGCCTCGAGCCCGCCCCACTTGATGACCTCGGCGCGCGCGTCGTCGAGCGAGCCGGGGTGCGGCGCCGACCACAGGTGCTCGAGCCGCGAGCGCCCTTCGGGGTTCGCCCGCGTCCACGCCGCGAGCACGGGGAAGGTGCGCTTGCCCTCGAGGTAGTCGCCGCCGCCGTCTTTGCCCGCGAGGTGAATGTCGCCGAACAGGCCGAGCACGTCGTCGCGCAGCTGGTACGCGAGGCCGGTGCTGCGGCCGATGCGCTCGAGCGAGCGGATGACCGAGGCGTCGGCGCCGCCCAGCATCGCGCCACACACCAGCGGGGCCACGAAGCCGTACTTGGCCGTCTTGAGTCGCGCCACGCGCACCGCCTGTGCGAGCGAGACCTTCGCCAACGGGGTGTGGGTGAGCACGAGGTCGAGGTGCTGCCCGGCGGCCGTGTGGCGACAGACCTCGAGCATGTAGCGGGTCGCCGCCAGCGCGGAGGGGGAAGACGACGCCAGCATCGCCTCCATGGCGCGCGCGTAGAGGTGGTCACCCGAGACGATGGCCAGCGATTCGCCGACGCGATCGCCACCCATCGCGAGGTGCAGGGCAGGGCCCCCTCGGCGGGTCAGGGCGCGATCAGCCACGTCGTCGTGCACCAGCATGAAGGCGTGCAACAGCTCGAGCCCCACGCCGAAGTCGACGATGCCCTCGGTGTCGACCCGGCCCGTCGCCACCGCGTAGCCGGCCGCGAGCAACGTCGGGCGAACCCGCTTGGCAGGCCTCAGGGCGTATTCCGACACCATCGCACGAGCGCTCGACCACATGGGGTCGATGCCCGACTCTTCTTCCAACTCGAGCCAGCGGCGCAACACGCGCTCGAGCTCGAGTTGAAAGCGGGCGAGACCCAGCTGGTCGTGCTGTGTGGCTGCCATGTGTGTCACGGGGTGACCCTCGGCCGACGGGGCGTCGGTTGTCGAAGGTTTGTATAACTCGCGTTCATGGTTCGTCAATCGAACGTGCATGGTGGGGTGACGTAGCAGACGGCGCGCGACATTTCGTTGTTCGCGGCCTTTCCTCGCATTGCGGTGTGGCGGCCCGGTTCCGGTCCCGTCACAGAAGAGGAAGTCACATGATCTGGCTGCTCAGCGGCTTCCTCGCGGTCGTGATGCGCTGAGGCTCATCGCCGCTGGAGCGTCGCGTTGGCCTGCACGTCGGTCGGCGAGAGCCTCAGCTTCTTTGTCTGGTACCCCGGCGCGTCGAGGGTCAGTTCGAGCTCGAGGTCGGCGGGCAGGTCGCCGGCCCACGGCGTCGTGCCCAGCGTTCGACCCGAGTGGCGAACCGTCGCGCCGTTGGGTGAGCTGGTGATGAGCACCTGGCGGACCGGTGGCTTCGGCGTCGGCCACTTTCGACCGAACGTCGCAGCGCCGAGCAGCACGGCGAGCCCCACCGCCAGCAGCACCCACTTGAGGGGGAACCGGCTGGTCTCGCGTTCGGCTGGCTCATCGGGCTGCAGGGGCGCCGGGTCGGGCGGCGCTGGCTGCTCCATCAGTTCGATGGGCTCCTCGCGGAGCGTCAGGCCTGGCGGGGCGGGTGTTGCCGCGGAGGCCAGCTCCATGAGCTCGAGGTGTTCTTGCCCGGGGTTCGGCGGCGACGGGGCGGGTGTTTCGGTGGGAACGGGCGCCGCGATCGCGCGAAGACGTTCGACCTCCACCGGGGGCGCGAGCCGGTCGACCCAGTTGCCGATGACGGCGGTGGTGACGGTGCTGCTGCCACCGGAAGCGAGCCGTTCCAGCTCGAGGGCGAGGTCGTGGCAGCTCGGGAAGCGCTCGGTGGGCTCCGCGCGCAGGCAGCGGTGCACGAGCGCCACCAGCTCGCGGGGCAGCTCGGGCCGCAGCGAGTCGAGCGGCGGGAACTTCACGTTCACGATGCCGAAGGTGGTGGCGCCCTCATTCTCCTCGGGGAAGGGTCGGCGCAGCGTGAGCGCTTCGTAGAGCGAGACGCCCAGCGCCCACACGTCGATGGCGTTGCTCAGCTCGAGGCCCAGCAGCTGCTCGGGCGCCATGTAGCGGAGCTTGCCGCGCACGGTGTCAGGCCGCGTGGTGCTGACCTCGACCATGGCGCGCGCGATGCCGAAGTCGGCGAGCTTCACCGCGCCCTGCCGCGAGAGCAGCACGTTGTCGGGCGAGACGTCGCGGTGCACCAGCGAGAGCGGCTGCTTCGTCTGCGGGTCGACCGCGGCGTGCACCGCGCCGAGCGCTTCGGCCACCTGCGCGAACACGCGGCAGATGAGGCGCGGGTCGGGGCGCACGTGCTGCGAGGCCGAGACGCTGAGCAGCTTCTTCAGGCTCGCGCCGTCGACGAACTCCATCACCAGATACGCGGCGCCAGTCGCGTCGACGCCGAAGTCGAAGACCTGGGCGATGTGCGGGTGAATCAAGAACGAGGCGAAGCGCGCTTCCTGCTGGAAGAGCTTCATGAACTCGGTCTGGCTGGCGTACTGCGGCAGCACGCGCTTGATGACCACCTGTCGCTCGAAGCCGGAACTGCCGTCGAGTCGGCCGAGCAGCACCTCGGCCATGCCGCCGACGGCGAGACGACCCAACACGGTGTAACGACCGAGTTGCACGCGCGCGCGAGTCTAGCGGGCTGCGGGCTCGACGGAGTCGCCCAATTCAGCGTGACCCAGCTGAGGGCGAAACGGTGAGGCGAGGCGCTCGAGGTAGCTCTTGTCGGGCTCGCCCGGGTTTCCCAGCGGCCACTGCTCTTCGTCGCCGGGCGGGCGGTGGTACGTGCCGAAGAGCAGGTCGGTCCACGGGGCGAGGTTGGCGAAGTTGTGCTGCGTGTGGGTCGTCTCGAGGTGGTGCCAGTGGTGCAACTCGGGTGCGCCGAAGAGCGGCCGCAGCGGACCCAGGGGGATGCGCACGTTCGAGTGAATGAAGCGGGTGACTCCAGCGGCGCGAGACTGATGAGGCTTCCCGTGTCGCCGCGCCCGGACAACTCCCCCGCGTGTCGCGGCGCGAGTGTTGGTCTGCGGCGCTTCCGTGTCGGCGCGTCGAGAGAACGACTCTGCAGCGGGCGGCTCCCTCGGCGCGGTGAGCGCATGTTGGTCTTCTGCGCTGCGTGGGGGAACCACTCCCCTGTGCGCAGCGCAGTGTCTCGGCCTTCTCAGCGCGGCGAGCGCGTGTTGGCTGCTCGGGGAAACCGCTCTCCCTCGCAGCGCAGTCTTTGCCAGAGCGGGCTTTCTCGGCGAGCGCGTGTTGGTCTTCTGCGCTGCTCGGGGAACCCCTCCCTCCCCTGTGCGCAGCGCAGGTGTCTCGGCCAGAGAGGCTCGCCTTCGGCGCGGCGAGCGCGTGCTGGTCACTCGGCGCGGATCTTCAGCGACTCCTCGCCCGCCTTGTTTCGAGCTGCGCCGCGGACTTCACGTGCACCGCGCTCACAGTGCGGTGCAAGAGGCGAGGCGATGAAGCACGGGCCCCTCACCCCAGCCCCAGCCTCTCCCCACCTTCGCAGGGGGAGGCAGGAGGGAGTTCCTCACCGCGCAGCGCGCGTCTGGCTACTGCCGACGACGGCGCGAGAGCACCGTCACCACCACGAAGCCCAGCAGACTGACCATCGAGCCATCGAGGCTGGTGCAGCCGCAGCTCACGCCGCCCTGGCCGCCACCGCCGCCACCACCCACCGGCTCGGTCCCGATGGAGCCGATGCCACCGTCGGTCAGCGTGCCCGTCGTGCCATCGGGCGGCGCCACGAAGGTGAAGCCGGCGACGAGCGTCGCGGTCTGACCGTCGTCGTTGGTGAAGACCACGTCCACCGCGCCGGGCGCGTGAGCGGGCACGGTGGCGCGAGCGAGCAACGGTGACACCACCACCACGTTGGTGGCCGCGTTGCCACCGATGATGATGCTCGCCCCGTCAGCAAAGCCGCTGCCGGTGAGGGTCAGCGTCGTGCCGCCCTCGATGGCCCCGCTGGTCGGCGCCAGCTGCACGAGGCTCGGCGCCGCGCGCGTGTAGGTGAAGGCTGCAGCCAACGTCACCGCTGCGCCCGAGCTGTCGACCACCACGTCGACGGCTCCGCGCGGGCGCGGCGGGGCCAGCGCCGTCAGTTCGGTCGCGCTGACGTAGGTGACCTCCGTCGAGGGGACCCCGCCGAACGAGACCGCGGCGCCAGGCGCGAAGTTGGTGCCCGTGAGGCGCACCAGCGTGCCGCCGGCGATGTCTCCCGAGGTGGGGGTCAGCGCGGTGAGGGTGGGGGGCGCCACGAAACGGAACGCGCGCGGCAGCACGGCGAACTGCCCGTCGGGGTTCCGCGCGGTGAGGGTGACCACCCCCTCGGCCCGGGCGGGTGACACCGCGGTCAGCTCGGTCGGCGAGTTGATGGTGACCTGCGTCGCCGCGTCTTGACCGAAGAGCACCGTGCACCCGGGCAAGAAGCCCGTGCCCGTCAGGGTCACCGAGGTGCCGCCAGCGGTGGTACCCGTGCGCGGTGCAGCCGCGGTCAGCTCAGGCGCAGGGTCGAACGTGTACGCCTGCGTGAGGGTGACCCCCTGCGTGTCGGGGTTGACGAGGCGCACGTCGCGTACGCCCGCAGTGTTGCTGTTGGTGACCGCGGTCGCCGTAGTGCTGTTGACGACGTTGACCGCGAAGGCGGGCACGCCGCCGATGGTCACGGTCGCGCCCTGCACCAGGTTGGTGCCCGTGAGGGTGATGCGCGTGCCGCCCTGCACCGGGCCGTTGGTGGGTGAAATCGCGCTCAGCGTCGGGGGCGCCACGTACATGAAGCCACCCGTCAGCGTCACGCTCTGGGTGTCGGTGTTGGTGACCATCACGTTGGCCGCCCCCGCCGCACCCGGAGGCGTGTTCGCCGTCAGCCGCGTCGCGCTGACCCGAACGACGTTGGTCGCCGCGACGCCGCCGACCGACACGGTGGCGCCGATGAAGAAGTTGGCGCCGTTGATGGTGATGGTGGTGCCGCCGGAAGTGAAGCCCGAGTTGGGCACCACCGAGGCGATGCTCGGCGCCGGCAGGGTGTACGTGAAGGCGGCAGGCAGCGTCGCGGTCTGGTTGTCGGTGTTGCGCACCGTCAACGAGACGACGCCCGGCGTCGCCGCCACGGGGGCCACAACGGAAAGCTCAGTGGGGCTCACCACGGTGACGCTGGTGGCCGCGGTCGTGCCGAAGAGCACCGTGATGCCCGCGCGGAAGCCCGTTCCCTGGAGGGTGACGGGAGTGCCGCCCGTCGTCAGGCCCGTCGCTGGCAGCACCGACGTCAGGGTCGGCGGGGCGAAGAACGTGAAGCCGCCCACCAGCGAGCCCTGCAGCGCGTCGGCGGGGTTGCGCACCGTAACGGTGGCGGGGCCGGCCGCGTGCGCAGGCGCGGTGGCCGTGAGCTGCACCGCGTTCTGCACCACGACGTTGGTGGCCGGCACGTCGACGGCGCCGACGGTGAAGATGACCTGCGCGTTGGGCTTGAAGACCTGACCCAGAATGACGACGTTGGTGCCGCCCGCAGTCGGGCCGCCGTTGGGCGTCACCGACGTCACGGTGGGCGCGACCACGGGCTCGAAGAAGGTGAAGGCCGAGGGCAGGGTGGCGGCCTGGTTGGCGGGGTTCTGCACCCGCACATCGACGACGCCCGCGGGGCTGGTGGGGGTGTTGACGACGAGCGTGGTGCCGTTGTTGGAGACGACCTGCGCCTGCCTGGTTCCGAAGGTGACGACGGCGCCTGGCGCGAAGTTGGTGCCGGTGAGGGTCACCTGGGTGCCGCCTACGAAGCTGCCCGTCGCCGGCGTCAGGGCCGTGAGGGTCGGGGGGCCCACGCTGGGCTGGCAATCGAAGGCCACCGACAGCAGGTAGTCGCTCTGGCCCGTCGCGGCGACGCGCGAGACGCGCGCGAAGTACGTGCCGGCGGTGCGGGCTCGATAGACGAGGGACTCGCCAGGCGAATTGGGAATGATGGCCGTCAGCCCGGTACCCGCGTCGACCTGAACCACGGTGTTGGTGTCGGCCGTGGCGAGCAGCGTCGCGCCGGTCGAGTCGAGCAGCGCAAGGTTCAGGTTGGCGGTGGGGCCCGCCGTGCGCGCGGGGGCGCTGTCGAGCGAGAGGAAGAGCAGTTCACCCGCGCGGGCCTCGAAGCTGAAGAGGTCGACGTCGGTGGTCGATGCCACGCTGCCTGCGAAGTAGTTGCCCGGGCTGGTGGTGGCCGCGGGCGTGGTGTCGTTGGGCTCGACCTCGGGCGCCGGGGTGGCCGTCTGCACGACTGCGTAGAGCCGGTACGGTTCAGTGGTGGTGAACGATGAGAAGTGGCTGACGCGCAAGAAGTTGTCGGTCGCACCCAGCGGCGTGCCCGTGACGGTGGGGGCAAGGCTGCCGAACGGGTTCTCGAGGTCTTCGTCGTCGTACTCGAGCGTCGACGTCGCGGAGGTGACGCGGAGGTCGAAGTCGGTGGTGGAGAAGCCGCTGCTGCCCGAAGCGTTGCCGTCAATCATCGCGAAGACGCGCGCCGGCAGGGTCGGGGTGCCGAGCGAGAAGAAGTCGGCTTCGCCCGAGGGGCTGATGCGCCCGGTCAGCGGGCAGGACAGCGCGTTGGGCGTGGTGGGGGCGTCGTTGGGCTCGGTCTCGGGGAAGCACTGCGAGACCTCGACGCTGTAGGTGGTGCTGGTGAAGCCCGCGTCGGCGGTGAGGTCCGTCCACAGGTAGACGGGCACTGCCGCGGTGAGGGGGATGCAGACCAGTTCCTCGGCCGAGACGGCGCTGCTCGACACGCGGTTGGCGGCGGCAATGCACTGAGGGGGCGAGTTGATCTGCGGGGGCGTCATCGGGCTCACGCAGCTGTCGGTGAGGTAGATGACCGAGTCGGCCGCCGTGCCCGACGGGGTGGCGCGCAGGCTGTAGGTGCCCGAGCTCGGCGGAACGAAGCGGAACACCGCGTCGGGCCCCAGCCCGGCGTTGTTCGTCGTCGACGTGCTGTGGCCGGTGCCGAGGAAGCACGCCGCCCCGCCGCCGATCTGCGAATCGTTCGACGCAGCGCCGTTGAGGCTGACCTGCTGCGGTGCATTGAGCACGAGGTCGGGCACCGTGCCCGAGCAGCTGTCGTTGGAGGGGGCCACCGGGGCGAGGAACTGCTGCACCTCGACCTGCATGGTGTCGGTCGCGGAAGGCGGGGTGCCGAAGCTGGTCAGGTCCCCGTACTTGGCGACCTGAATGAAGTACGTCGTGCCCGCCGTCAGGGCCAGGGTGACCGAGGACTTGAGGCCGGGGTCGCACGCGTCGTCATCGCACGCCGCCTGGAGCGGACTGCCGCACGAGTCGGTGTACACCGCGATGACCGTGTCAGAGAGCGTGTTGCCGGGCGCGAGGCAGGTGTTGAAGTTGTAGGTCGCGCTGACGCTGGGCGTGAACACGTACCAGACCGAGGAGTTGTTGTCCGGCTGGCACGAGAACGGCGCGTCGGAGTCAGGCGCGGTGTTCGCCAGGCTGACGGTGGTCGTCAGGTAGGGAAAGGGCCCCGCGGCGGGAACGAGCTGCGCGTTGGCGCACTCGTCGTTGGCTGGCTGCGCGGTTGCCGCGCCGGCCCCCACCATGGCTGCGACCACGAGAAGACGTCGAAGAGAAGAAGTCACAGAGGCCTCGGAGAAGGTCGTGAAGGTCATGGGGGTGCGCCTCACGGAATGGGGGTGAAGCGCACGGCGGTGTTGGGTTGCACCACCGGCTGGTTGATGGACCGCACCAGCGCCACGGTGCCAGGCAGGTTCTCGAGCCACACCGTCGCGCTCGAGCCAGTGCCGAAGTTGTCGGTCGTGCCCGAGACCATCGCGCCGTAGTGGTACTCGATGACGCCGTTCTCAAAGAGCTTCACCTGGAAGCTGAGGTCGTCGGCCCCTTTGCCGCTGCCGTAGTAGTGGCTGATTCGGTGCCAGGTGAAGACCCAGTGTTGCTCGGGGGTCTGCGGGTCTTCGTTGGCAGCGAAGCGCTTCCAGTACAGCTCAGGCGGCCGCATCGGGTTGGGTGCGAACTCGAGGTCGTCCCAGAAGATGGCGAGCGCTCCCGTCGGCTGGCCGCTCCCGATGGTGGTCGATTCGTTGCTGAAGTTGGTCGAGGTGGTCGAGCCCCACACCATCCACCCGTCGATGCTCATCGACACCACGGGCTGGCGCACACCGAAGCCGAACGGCGCCGGGTCGACGCCCGCGTCGCTGGCGAGCACGATGGGCACCGTTCGCCCGTCGATGGAGGTGGTGCTGTTCAACAGCGGAGTGCCGGCGTCGCTGATGTCGACGAACTTCGCGGGAATCACGGTCGCCCGGTACGGGAAGCAGGTCGGCGCGATGCCCGGGGTGCCCAGCTGCGGCGGCACCTGGGCGCCGAAGGGGCGCGTGGCGAGGCAGCTGATGGAACCCAGGCCGGTCGTCGTCATGAAGCTGCCAGGCTCGAGCTCGACCGACGCCCCGCGGCCACCATCGGCGCCGCCCGTGTAGGTGAAGCCGATCGACGCGTCGGCCGTACCGAAGGCGAGCTGGCCTGCGTCGGGCTCGAAGAACAGCGTGCCCCAGGCCACGTTGACCCCGGCGTCGTCGTTGTTCTCGGCCGCGAGCGTCTGGCCCACCACCGTGAAGACGTTGGGCGGCAGGAGGTACCCGTCGGGGAACGAGAACGAGGAGCCGTTGGCGGGGTTGTTGATGAACCAGCCCGTGAGGTCGAGAGGTGCTGAAGTGGAGTTGAACAGCTCGAGGTACTGGCCCGCGCTGACGGCCGCGGCGGGTCGGAACATGAACTCCGAGAAGCCGACGTCGACCTGCGGCGTCACCACGTTGACTGGCAGTTGCACGCGGGTGTTGGTGTTGCCAATCGCCACGAAGGCGCCGAGCACCATGCCCTTCGCGACGCGCACGTCGGCAGACGTCACCGGGCTGAAGAAGTAGAGCGCGGTGTTGGTCAGCGGCGTGGTCGTCACGCGCACCGCCTGATTGCGGGCTGCGTTCTGCGTGCCGATGGTGAACGACGGGAACGAGTTGAGCGTCATCGTGCGGTAGTGGAACGACACGCGACCCGACTGCTGAACCCGCGCCTGGAACGTGGCCTCGGTGTTGGTGGTGCTGCCGCACTGCATGCGGTTCCACTGCACGATGAGCTGCTGTTCGGGCGCGTTGCCGACGACCTGCACGAACACTGCGGAGTTGGCAGTGAGGGTGAGGTCGTCCCAGTAGGGGGCGATGATCGACGGCGCGGCGCTCGTCGACGTCGAGGGCAGGGCCACTTCGAAGTTATTGACCACCAGCGGGCCACCCCACGCCATCCACCCGGCGCGCGAGATGGTGAGTGGCCCGCTCTGCACGGCGCCCCACAGGAGCGTCGAGAAGGGCAACGTCACCGACACCACGTTGCCACCCGACTCGAGCACGCGGGTGCCGGTACCGGAGATGTCGATGAAGTCGGCCTGCGTGCCCGTGAGCACCTGGCTGTGCGAGAGGCCGGTGATGACGCCTGCGGGGGCTGACTCAATACGCACCGCCTGACCTGCGAGCGCCGTCACCGGGCTCTGCACGAGGCGAACGGGCTGGCCTGCGGTGACCGTCACCGTGACCGAGGCCGTCACCGGGGCGCTGCCCAGCTGGTTGTCGGCGGTCGCGGTGTAGGTGGTGGTGCTCGAGGGCCTGACCGACAGGCTGCCGTTCGACGCGGCCACACCCGAGGTCGAGAACACGCCCAGCCCGTCGGAATCGACGATGCGAATCGCCCGCGCCTCAGGGCAGTTCCACGTGAGGGTCACCTCATCGCCACCCGTGACGGAGGTGGGGGTCGCGGTGAGGGTGACGGCGGTGGGCACACCCACCGTGTCGACCTGCGTCACGCGGCGCACCACGCCGTTGCGGCGGTCGGTGGCGCGGAGCTCAATCTCGAAGTCGCGCGTGGGCGCGGTGAAGGCGAATTGGCCCACCGCCGCCTGTGCCGGCGCGCTGCGGTGAATGAGCGCGCCATCGACTCGAAGCTCGATGGCGTCGGCGCCCACCGTTTCCCAACGCACCGAGAACGAGGCCCCGGCCGCTGCCACTGCGGGCACGTCGAAGCGGCGAATCTCGAGCGCCGAGCCGACGAAGACGTCGAGCGTGCGCGCGAAGGACACGGTGCCCTCGAAGGCCGTCACCGTGTAGCGGAGGAACGAGCCTGGCGAGAGCGCCGGCGCGGTCTCGGTGAAGCTGCCCGAGAGAATCTGGGCGGCGTCGGTGATGGTCGCCAGGGTGACGCCTGCGCGCGACACCACCACGCGGTCGGCCCCGGCCGCCGTCCACCCCAGGGTGATGCTCTGGCCGGCCAGCACGGAAGGAGGAGTGGCCTCGAACGACAACACCGAGGGCTGCACATCAACCGTCACCTCGGAGGTCCGCCCATCGACGGTGAGGGTGTAGGTGGTGTCGAACGACGGCTTGACCACCACCACGCCTGAGGCGAGCTGGCCTCCGATGTCGATGGCGGTGGTGCCTGCGGCCAGCGTCACCACCTCGGCGCGCGGGGCGCTCCAGGTGAGGGTGCTGTCCTGCCCGCCGGGGATGCTGGGGGGAATGGCCTGGAACGACACCGAGGAGCTGCCCTCTTCGACCTGCACTGCGAGCGCGCGCGCGTCGGACCCGCCGGGCCCGCGCGCCACCAGCACGAAGAGCGAGTCGCGGTCGACGGTGGCGGTGACGCTGCCCTCGAGCGCGTCTTCTGCCACCGGCAGCAGGCCTCCCGAGTTCTCACGCACCTCGACGCGCGTGGCGTCGGTGACCACCCACGACAGGGTGACCTGGCCGCCCTTGCTGACGTCGCGCGCCGACGCGGTGAAGGACGTGATGGTGGGCGATTTGGGCACCACCGTGGCGGGCTTCTCGATGCGGCAGCCCGAGGTGAGCGCGAGGGTGGCGAGGAGGGCGCGCAGGCCGAATGACTCGAACGTCGAAGAGGAAGTGCGCATGGGAATCACCGGGGGCTGAAGCGGAAGGCCGACTGGGGTGAGAGGCCGGGGTTGTTGCTGCTGAGGGCGTTGATGGTGAGCGCCTGCGTACCCGTCTCGTTCTCGAGCCAGGTCACCGTGCTCGAGCCCGAGCCGTACGCGATGAACGAGCTGCTGAGCATCTTCCCGAAGTGGTACTCGATGGCGCCGTCGTCGAAGAGTTTGATCTGGAAGTTCAGGTCATCGTCGAGGCCGACGTGCGAGAAGTGGCTCCACTGCACGATCCAGTGCGGGGCGGCAGCGAACGGGTCGACCCCCTGCGCCACCCGTTCCACGAAGATGCCGGCGGGGGTGATGAGGTTCGTCTGGTCGTCGAGGTCGTCACCGAAGATGGCCGCCACGAGGTTGCTGTCGGTGGTCGAAGGCGTCGAGCTCGCGATGACGTTGGTCGCCGAGGCCGCCGCGCTGTCGAACGTGACGAAGCCGTTGGTGCTGACCTGCATCGAGAGCCGGGACGCGCCAAAGACGGGCACGGGCGCCGCGGCGAGGCTGACCGGCACGATGGTGCTGTTGAAGTTGGTGATGGTGAGCGCCTGGCCCGTGCCGCTGATGTCGAAGAAGCCCGGCGTCGTGGGGGCGACGGAATAGGGGAAGCCGCACCCCGGCTCGCGGCCCGGCGTGCCGAGCTGCAAGGGGCTGGCGCTGCCGTACGTCGTGCTCACGCTGCAGGTCACGGGCGCGACGGCGCCGGTCGAGAGCCGAATGACGCCAGATTCGCGCGTCACCGACACCCCTGCGTCTGAGGCGAGCGGCACCTGCGTCTGAACGCCCGCGCGCCCGAAGGTGAGGCTGCTGACGCCGCCCAGGTCGAAGCCCGGCACCGCCACGGTGATGCCCGCATCATCGCTCGCGGGGCCGTCGGTGGTGGCGCCCAGCACGAGCACACCGCGCGCGGGCACGCTGCCGGTGAGGGGGAGCGAGCCACCATCGGCGAGCCCGAGCGTCCACCCCGTGAGGTCGAGCGGCCGGTCGAGCGAGTTGGCGACCTCGACCCAGTTGCCCTGCGGGCCCACGGCCGAGCGCGCCATCACTTCGGAGATGCGCAGTTGCTGCGGGTGCACGACGGTGTCGAGGGTCGTGCTCAGGCGCAGAACCTGGCCACCATCGAGCGCCAGCGCACCAGACACGCGACCTTCGACCAGCGCCGGCACGCTGACGGGGCTCTGGCGGGGGCCGAAGAAGGTGAGGCCCGCGTCAGGCAGCGCCGCGGCGGCGACGAACTGGTCGGGCCGTACGCCCGTCACGCCCACGATGCCGGGCACGGAGGTCGGCATGCGGCGGTAGTCGAAGTCGATCTGCCCAAGCGCCGAGATGCGCGTCTGGAACGAAGCGGTCGAGTTTTCCCACTGAACGATGAGCCACTGCACGCCGCCCACCGTCTTCACCTGCCAGAAGGCGTTGTTGAAGGTGAGGTCGTCCCAGTACGCGGAGACGGCGAGCGGCTCGATGACGGCGTTGGGCAGCGCTGCTTCGCTGTCGGTGTTGCCGTTGAGCTCTCCAAAGACGAGGTAGCCGAACTCCGACACCGAGATGGTGTCACCCACCGGGCGCCCGAAGAGCGTGGTGCGGAAGCTGGTGGTGATGTTGCCCACGAACCTGGTGGTGGCGTCGATGATGAGGCGCGTGCCGGTGCCTGAGATGTCGTCGAAGGCCAGCGGGCGGGGGTCGACGCTGGTGTGCGGCAGGCCCACCATGGGGGTGTTGGGGATCGGCGCCGTCCACGAGACCGAGACGTTCTGACCCCGGCGCAGCACGCCTCCGTCAAAGAGGGTGAGTGTGAGGGGGTTGGTGACGACGACGTCGGCGGTCGCGGTGGCGAAGTCACCGACGCCGTTCCCGGCGCGCACCGTGTAGGTCGCCGAGGTGGCCGTCGAGCTCGAGGTGGAGCCCGTGTCGCTCGCGGCCGGCTCGGTGAAGACGGTGCCATCGACGGGGTGGCTGATGCGCACCGTGCGCACGTTGGTGCCGGCCCAGCTCAAGGTGACGGGGTTGGTCGGCTCGGTCGAAGTGGGGCTGGCCGTCAGCGCGATGGTCGGCAGGCCCACCACGTCGACGGTCACCGAGCGAGACACCGCACCCCCGCGCACGCCGCGGGCGGTGAGCACGTAGGTGGTGTCGCTCGTGGGGGCGGGCAGGTCGAGCGTGCCGGTCGCGATGGCGGTGACAGGCGCGAGGAAGAAGTCGTTGCCGTCGGCGCTCAGCGTGACGGAGCTCACGTCGCGGGTGGTCCACGCGAGGCGAATGGTGGCCGTGCTGACGCCCCCATCGGCGAGCGGCAACGCCGGGTCACGAACCAGTGCGGGTGCGGTGAACGAGGTGATGGAAGGGTTGCCGTTGAGCGTCACCACCAGCGAGTCCTTGAGCTGGGTGCCGGGGCCGGTGACCAGCAGCTCGTAGGGGAAGAGCTGGCCCGGGTCGACCTGCGCGGGGAGCGTGTCGTCGAAGGTGCCCGACGCGACGCGCGCCGGGTCGGTCTCGTCGAGCAGAGGGGCGCGGCCGGGCGCCAGCAGCTGCACCCGGGTCGCGTTCGCGGTCTGCCACGACAGGGTGACGGTGGCACCGGCGTCGGCCGACAGCGGAGACGCGGTGAACGACAGCAGCGCAGGGGACACGCGCACCTCAGCGGTAGCGGTGCGCCCGTTGGCCGTCAGCGTGTACGTCGTGTTCACGACGGGGTTCACCACCACCGCGCCAGAAGCGAGCTGGCCGCCCAGGTCGACCACGCCACCGGGCGTCGAGGTGATGCTGACGCTCGAAGCGCCGGGGGCCGACCACGCGAGCGTGGCGCTCTGGCCGGGCTGCACCAGGTCGGGGAGCACGGTGAAGAGCAGCTCGCCCGAATCGAGGCTCACCCGCACCACCACCACGGCGGTGTCTGACACCCCGCGTGCGTTGCGCGCGGTGAGCACGAAGAGCGTGTCGTCGTTGATGGCGGTCTCGACGCTGCCCGAGGTGTCGGTCGCGCCCACGCCGGCGATGGCGCCGAACCTCACGTCTTCGAGCTTGATGCTCTCGGCGTTCTCGGTCGCCCACGTCAACGTGACGCGGTCACCGCGCGAGACCTGGACGGATGACGTGGTGAACGACAGCACGCGCGGGGCGGGCACGAGCGGGTCGGGGTCGGGCACTTTGGGGCACGCGGCGAGCATCGCCGTGGCGAGCAGCAACGAGAGGCGGGTCGAAGTGGAGGTCGTCATGGGAGCGCTCGAGTTCAGGGAATCGGCGTGAAGCGCACGCCAGAACGGGGGAGAACGGTGGGTTGGTTGACCGACCTGACGACGGCGATGTTGCCGTCCTGGCGCTCGAGCCACGTGGTGGCTTCACCGCCTGCGTGGCGTGCGATGACGCTCGAGGTCGTCGAGGTGGTGCTCATGTCGCCGTAGTGGAACTCGATGACCCCGGTGTCGACGAGGTGCACCTGGAAGTTCAAGACCGAGGTCGCCGGCGTCTGACCGAAGAAGTGAACGGCTTCCCAGCTGATGATGGTGCGGTCGGTCGCGCGCCACAGGGCGTTCTTGCCCGGGCCGCGATCGAGGTCGTCCCAGAACGGGGCGACGGTGCCATTGGGCGCCGTGGTCGAGGGCACGGTGGGGTTGCCGAAGGTGGCCGCCGTGAGGGCGGCGGCGCCGAGGTTGATGAAGCCGTTGGTCGAGACGCCGAGGGAAGTGGTGGGCGTCGCGAAGTAGGGGAAAGGAACCGGCAGGGTCAGGTTGCCATAGCCCTCGTCGCCGGTGCCGGTGAGGGTCAGCTCGCTGCCGGCAGGTGCGGGCACGAAGTTCCCCGGAATCGAGCTGATGGCGTAGGGCGCGCAAGGCTCGTTGGCCACGCCGGGCGTACCGAAGGCACCGGCGCTGCCGAAGGTGGCCGTGCGTGGGCAGGCGAAGGTCGAGCCCGACGCCACCAGCAGGTCGCTGATGGGCGCGACCGAGCGGGCGACGGGCGCGGTGCCGGCATCCCACGCGAGGCTGGCGAGCGTGTTGAGGGTGAGGCCTGCGTCAGCGAGCTGGCTCTGCACCTCGACGCGGGCGAAGCCGGGCACGGCCAGCGGCACGTCGGCGTATTCGATGGCCACCGGGGCGCCTCCGTTGAGCTGACCGTCGACGCTCTGGCCCAACACAAGGAAGGCGCCTGCATCGACGAGGGTGCCGTCGGGGATGACGAAGCCCCCATCGGGGGTGCTGGTCGACGAGCGCAGGCGCAGCCCACCGAAGTCGGTGGTGCTGGGGAGCGCGTTGCGCAGCTCGAGCCACTGGCCGGTGCCCATCACCGACGCTTCGGGACGCGGCATGGCTTCGGTCACCACCACATCGCCCGGACCAAACGCGCGAACGTCGGCGCTGGCCGCCACGAGGCCGGTGGGCGTGCGGCCGAAGAAGGTGAGCCGGCCCGGCACGGCCGAGGCGAGCACCACCGAGCCGTCGCCGCCACCACCCGAGAAGTAGTTGAGCTCGAGGTCGGCGCTTGGCACCGTCATCATGCTGTTGAAGGCGTATTGCTGCACCACCTGGCGCTCGGCGTCGCGCACGCCGATGGTGGCGCTGTTCACCATGCCGTTGACGGTCTTGTAGATGAAGCCCACCTGGCCGGTGGCGTAGAGGTGCGCCTGGAAGGTGAGCTCCGAGTTGCCGTCACCGGCGATGTTGAGGCGGTGCCACTGCACGACGACGATGCGCTCGCCGCTGGCGGCGGTGATGGTGTCGACGAGAATCTTCGAGTTGGTGCCCAGCGTCAGGTCGTCCCAGAAGGGGGCGAGCAGGGTGGGGGCGGTGGAGGAACCGGTGAGGTCGACGTTGAGCGACGGAGCGCCGGCCGCCGAGAAGGCGATGAAGCCGTTGACCGAGACCCAGAGGTCCTTGCGGACGGTGCCCAACAGGGGAAACTGAAAGTCCGTCGGGAGGCGCAGCGGCTCGAGCCCGTCCTGCGGGTCTTGCATCAGCACCTCGGCGGCGGTGGCGCGGGTCGAGAGGTCGACGAACGCGACCGAGGCGGCGATGGGGGTCTGCGCCGGCGTCGGGAGGCCCACCACCTCGAACACGCCCGCGGGGGCGAGCACCCAGCTGAGCGTCACGGGGGTGCCGCGCAGCACAGGGCTGGGCGTGACCGTGACGGGGCCGGCGAAGGTGAAGACCCTCGTCAGCGACGCGGAGTCACCCGCGGCGTTGCGCGCCACCAGCGTCACCTGTTGGGAGCTCGCCAGCTGAAGACCGAGGCTGCCGGTCGCGACCTGCGAGGGGATGGTGACGGTCGCCAGCGCCGCGCCGTTGTCGAGCACGAGCTGCACGGAGGTGGCGTTGGCGGTCGACCACGCGGCGTTGGCGGCCTGCCCCAGCGTGTTGACCGTGGGGCTCAGGGTGAAGGTGGTGATGGTGGGGGGCGCCACGGGCCGCACGGTGAAGGTGCGCGACTCGTTCGCGCGGTCGTTGAGCGCCACGAAGGTGTACTCGGTCTGCGCGGCAGGGGTTGGCAGGGAGACCTGGCCGCGGGTGGCGCGGGTGACGTCTCCGGGCAGCGAGGCCCAGATGGGCAACGAGCCGACGCGCACCTCGACCGCGGTGGCGTTGATGGTGCGCCAGTTGAGCGTGAACGAGCTGCCCGTGGTGCCGGCGGTCGGCGCGTTGAACACCTCGATGACGGGCGCGACGCCGACGGAGGTCTCGAGGACGCGTGCGGGCGTGAAGTCGGTGCCGGCAGCCGCGACGACCGAGAAGCGCAGCGGGAGGCCGTCGGTCACGTCGATGCCGCTGGGCAGCTTCTCGGGCAGCACATAGTCAAAGGTGCCCATCGCGACGCTGGAGGGCTCGGTGATGGTGGTGAGGCGCCCGAAGGTCTGCTCGCTGACGATGACGCGATCGGCGCCCAGCGTGCGCCACGAGAGGGTGAGGGTCTTCATCGGGCCGACGCCGTCGGGCGTGTCGAGCGCTGCTGAGGCGAGCACCGGCTGAACGCGCACGTCGGCGAGCGCGGTGAGGGGCGGGGTACCGGCGGCGCCGGTCGCGGTGAGGGTGTAGCGCTGCGACACTTCGGGCGTCACGGTGACGGCGCCAGTGGTGCCCTGGAGCGTCATGGGGGCGCCGCTGCCGGTGAGCGTGACGCTCGTGGCGCCTGCGGCACCCCACAACAACTGGGCCTGCTCGCCGGCGCGGATGCTGGCGGGCACGGGGATGAGGAAGACATCGCGCAGGGCCTCATTGACGGCGATCTGCACGAAGGCGGTGTCGCGGCCCCCGACGCCCGTCGCGCGCAAGACGTAGAACGTGGTGCGGGTCGGGGCCACGGTGGCGGTGCCGGCTTCGATGGTGCCGCCCAGCTGCACTTCGTTGCCGGCGTCGTCGAGCACCTCGACCTTGGTGGTCTTGACCGTCGTAAAGCTCAACGTCACCGACTCGCCAGGCGCGATGCGTGAGGTGCTGACGGTGAAGCTCTCGATGCGGGGCGCATCGGGCGGCGGTGCCGGCTCGATGGTGCGACAACCCGCCAGCGCCAGGGCGAGGGCGGCGCACGCGACGACGGAACGGGCAATCGATGGCATCTGCATGGGAATCCTCGAAAGGGGGCGAAGCGAACACGGGAACTACGAGCCGCTTCGGTTGAGGTCAACCGGGTTCGTGACCCTAGCTGACGCCTGCCCGCGAGGGGATCGGAAACCCCAGTTCTCGTGGGACTTCACCCCCGCAGGGGTAGGCGCGTGGCACACCTTTCGCTGTGTGACGCCTCGCCGCGACTGACTCGCGACAGAAAGGAGTCCCATGTTCGAACCAGGGAAGGTGTTGGCGGTCTTCTCGATTCGGCCCGGGCGCAACGGCAGCATCTGGGTGCGCGCAGGCTGGGCCGAGCAGAACAAAGATGGCTCATTCAACCTGCACCTCGACGTACTTCCGATGGACGGCAAGCTGCACGTTCGGGAGTCGTTCGAGCGGTTGACGCCGACACTTCCGCACTGAAGGTCGCCCTCCCCGCGAACGTGAACGCCCATGCGCGGGGAGGGCGATTTCAGCGTTCGATTCGAGAGACACGGTCCACGCCGGGAGACGCTTATGCTACTCCGAGCGGCCGTGCGCCCTCTTCGATTGCTGCTGGTGGTGTCCGTCGTCTCGTTGCTGCTCGGCTGTGAACAACCGCCGCCGTCGCTTGGGGGCGTGACGCTGCTCGCGACGAAGAGCTCGTTCACCATCAAGACGAAGGACAAGACGTTTCTCGAGAGCGCAGGCACGGCTCCGGTCGCCACGCGGGTCGGGCGTGCGCGGTACGAGATGCAGTACGGCAGCTGGCGCATCACCGACAACCGGCCCGAGTGGAACGAAGGCGCCGCGTTTCAGTGGAACGAGGTGAAGGCCGACCAGGCGACCGGCGCGTGGAGCAACGCCAGCGGCAGCCCGGTGCTCTCGCTGGCGGCGGTTTCGACGGGCGGCGGCGAGCTCGCGCTCACGTACACAGCGAGCGACCCGGCCACGAATCGCATCTCGTTGTCGTTCAAGTGCGACGCGGCGGATCGCTTCCTCGGCTTCGGGGCGCAGGCCGATGCGGTCGACCACCGCGGCCACACCATTGCGGTGTGGACGAGCGAGCCGGGCATCGGCAAGCAGATGGAGAACGACGAGTCCCCCGACCTCTGGTTCCTGGTCGGCACGCGGCACGCGTCGAGCTGGGGGCTGCCGACGTGGATGTCGAACCGCGGCTACCAGGGCGTGGTGGGCAGCGACGCGCGCACCGTCTTCGAGGTGTGCAGCAAGGCCGAAGACGTCTTCCGCATCGAGGTGTGGAGCAACAAGTTCACGCTCTTCCTCTACGAGGGAGCGCCCGCGACTGCGCTCAGCCGCGCGACGGCGGGGGTGTTGGGGCGACCGATGCGTCCTCCCCCGATGGCGTTCGCGCCGTGGAACGACGCCATCTATGGCCCGGCCGAGGTGCGTCGCGTGGCGAGCGTGCTGCGCGACAATTCGATTCCGTCCTCCGCGCTGTGGACCGAGGACTTTCGCGGCGCGACCGATGAGCCGACGGGCTACCGCCTCACTGAGGAATGGGACACCGACCGCACGCTCTACCCGCAGCCGGAGCAGTTGGCCGCAGAGCTCACCGACGCCGGCTTCTCGTGGCAGGCGTACTTCAACACCTTCCTCGTCGACGACACGCGGATCATCGCCGAGGCGCGCGCTGGCAAGCACCTGGTGGGGAGCCCCGATGGGGGCGAGTACCTCTACAGCGGCGTCACGTTCAAGCCGACGGGCATGGCCGACCTCTCTCGCCCGGAGACGCGCGAGTGGGTGAAGGGCTACCTGCGCGATGCGCTCGACATCGGCTTCACGGGGTGGATGGCGGATTACGGCGAGTGGCTCCCGCACGACGCAGTGTTGTTCAGTGGCGAAGACCCGCTCCAGGCGCACAACCGCTACGCGCGCGAGTGGGCGCAGCTCAACCTCGAGGTGCTCGCCGAGCGCGCGAGTGACGGTGTGCAGCGGCTCTTCTTCTCCCGCGCGGGGTGGCTTGGGAGCAACCCCATCACGCCGGTGGTGTGGGCCGGTGACCAGCGCACCAGCTTCCAGAAAGACGACGGCCTGCCGACGGTGATTCCCATGGGCATCAACCTCGGGCTCGCGGGCGTGAGCACGTATGCGCACGACATCGCGGGCTACCAGTCGGCGACCAACCCCACCTCGACCAAGGAGCTCTTCTTCAGGTGGACGTCACTCGGCGCGCTCACTCCGGTGATGCGCACGCACCACGGCATCGACGCGCGGAGGAACTGGCGGTTCGATTCCGACGCCGAGACGCTCGCGCACTACAAGCGGTGGGCGACGTTCCACATTCAGCTCTTCCCGTACTTCGATGCGCACTCCGCGGAGGCCGAAGTGAGCGGGCTGCCCATCGTGCGCTCGCTGGCGTTCGCTTCGCCGGGTGACGACCGCGCGTGGACGGCGAGCGACGAGTATCTCCTCGGTGGTGCGCTGCTGGTGGCGCCGGTCATCGAAGAAGGCGCCACGAGCCGCACGGTGTACGTGCCGGCAGGGCAGTGGCGCTCGTGGGATGGCGCGCTCGAGGTGAGTGGGCCGACGGACGTGAGCGTCAACGCGCCGGTGGGTGAGCTGCCGTTGTTCGTGCGCAAGGGCGCGTGCATTCCGCGGCTGCCTGCGACGGTGCAGACGTTGATGCCGGCGGCGCCTGGCGTGGTCGACCTCGAGGACGTGAAGAACCAGCGCGCGCTGTTCGTGGTGCCGGGCGGGTCGAGTGACTTCACCGAGCGCGATGGCACGCGGTACGTGGTGACGGCGGGGGACTCGAGCGCGTTCTCCGAAGGGGGCAGCGCGCTTGGTGACTGCACGTCGCCCACGCAGCGCGGGTGTGTCGACCGCTCGGGCCCCAACCCTGTCGCGCGCATGCAAGGGGAAACGGCGCTCAACTTCCCTGGTGGGTCGGTGTTGATCAGCGGTGCGGTGACGCGCACGTATGACGTCGAGGTGATGCGCTGAGCCCTCCCTCTCCCTGCGAGAGCGGGGAGAAGGCCGGGGTGAGGGGCTTTTCTCGAGCGCTGCGCCCCTCACCCGGCGCTGCGCGCCACCCTCTCCCCGCTTCGCAAGGAGAGGGAGAGGCACTTCACGAGAGCGAGTAGAGTCCGCGCGTTCATGCGACGCCTCGCGCATCTGTCTGATCTTCACTACGGCGCCGACCCCGAGACGCAGTCGAAGCTGCTCGAGGGGCTCATCGAGACCTTCAGCGGCCGCGACATCGACGTGCTGCTCTTCACCGGCGACGTCTTCGACACCAACGAAGTGCGCCCCGGGCTCATCGAGGGCTTCCTCCGGCTGCACGCGGGCCTCGAGGCGAAGCTCGGCGGCCCGAAGCCCACCGTCATTCTCCCCGGCAACCACGACCGTCGCAGCGAGGGCGTCTTTCGCCCGTACAGCGAAGTGCTCTTCGACGAGCTGCGCCGCGCGTTCGCGGCACGCCCCGACGTGCAGGTGATGGGCGGGCACACGCCTTTCCTCGCGCAGCACGTGCGGCTGCCCGACTTCCCCTTCGACGTGGTCGCGTACGACTCGACGTGGCTGCCCAACGGCGTCGCGTCGGCGGGCGGCGTGATTCGCCAGGAAGATCTGATTCAAGTCGGCAGCGAGCTGATGAACGGCGACGCGACGCGGCCGGTGTTGTTCCTGTTGCACCACCACCTCATCCCCACTCCGGTGACGGACACGTCGGCCATCAGCACCGCGGGGAGACCGCCCTGGCAGAAGTTCCTCGTGCGGCAGGTGTTGCCGTGGCTGATCAGCAACGGAGATCGCGAAGAGCTGACCATGACCGCGCTCGGTGCCGGCTCGGCGTTGAGCACGCTGCAGACGCTCGGGCGTGCGGTGTTCGTGCTGCACGGCCACAAGCACTACGCGACGGCGCGGCTGCTCAAGGGCATCGACAGCGACGCGGATCTGTTGATCAGCAGCGCGGGCTCATGCGGGTTGCCGCAGGAATGGATTGAAGGTGACTACGAAGAGGCGCCCAGGCTGTGGCCCTCGGTGAACTTCCTCGAGCTCGACGCAAACGAAGTGCACGTCACCAGTCAGGCCTGGAGCCCGTGGAGCCCGGCGCGTCGCAGCACGCCACGCAGGCTGGTGCGCGCGCGGCGCGAGGGCACGCGGTGGGTGCTCGCCGACACGCTGCCGCCTCGCCCGTTCTCACCGGTGCTGAAGCTCAACGCGTCGAAGGTGGTGCTCACTCCGTGCAGCGCGCAGCTGGGGCGGCTCGACGTGACCACTGAGCGCACGCTCGAGTCCACCGACCACGCGGTGCTCGAGGAATATTGGGAAGTGGTGACGGACCCCGAGGGAGCGATGTTGCGCGACGCGGTGATGGGCGGCGTGGCGCGGCGCGACGCGAAGTGTCCGGCGAAGATCAAAGTGCCGCGCGACGGCAGGACCCGCTTCCGCGTCGAAGGAGGCGCGTATCGCACGGTGCGCGATTCCGACGGGCGCGCGTTTGCGAGCGTCGAGCTGCTCAACCGCAGCCGCGCTGCGCTCGCGCGATTGGAAGTGCACCTCGGGCCGGTGACCACGAAGCCGTTCGCGAGCGTCACCAACCTGACGACGGGCAAAGAGCGGCCGTGGCGGTTCGAGCACGTGGGTGACGTGGTGACGGTGACGTTCCCTCAGTGCCCCGCGCGCACGATGCTGCGGGTGTCGTGGCCGTTGGAGACATGACGCGCATGCTGAAGCGATGGCTCGGTGCGGAAGACGGGTGGGGCGCGGCGACGGGGTTGATCCTGTTGCTGGGCTTCGGCGTGTTCGTGCTCTTCGTGAGCGTGGCCGACCTGCGTGAGGCGGCGCGCATCGTTCCGGAGCAGCGCACGTGCGAGTCGTGGCTCGCCGATCCTTCTGGCGCGCGGTGGGTGAAGCTCACCGGCTGCAAGCTCGACCTGTCGGCGGCGGCGTCTCGCAAGTGGAAGGGCTGGCTCTCGCTGCGCGACGGCGGCGTGTCGGGGGAAAAGTACCTCGAGCTCTTCATCCCCATCGGGGTGCGGGAGACCGAAGAGCCGCCGCGCGCGGTGTTGGCGACGAGTGATGTCGCGCTGCTCAAGCTCGTCGATGGCATCGAGGCGACGCCGCCGGATCAGCTCGAGACGTACTTGAAGGAGCACCGCGTGGAGTTCGAGGCGCTGCTCTCACCCGAGACGCTGACGGGGTACGTCGAGCCGGTGAAGAGCCTCGCGGCGCGTACGGCGCTGAGCGCGATTACGACCGAAGACGCGGTGGTGCTCGAGCAGGGGCGACAGCCTCCGCGGGTGAACGCGTTGTTCGGCGTCATCGTCGGCTTGTTCTGCATTGCGGTGGGTGTGCGATCGATCGCCCGGCGTGCGCTGGTCGACCGAGACAGCTCGACGTGAAGACACCGCGCCCTTTCGAGAACGCAGAAGTGGAATTCGACTTCGCTGTCATCCTCCCTGCCCTTTTCGATCGCGAGCTCGACACCAGTGCTCATGGGACGATTGGTGTACACGATAGCCAATCCCTCACCTGTCTGTTGCTGATCGATTCTTGATTTAGGCTTGAGAGAGCACGCTCCCGTTGCCCGACTTGGGCTTGTTGATCCACGCGGCCGTCGGCAGGGCTGGCGGAGTTGGCGTGCCGAGCACGAAGCGCTCGGGGTGGGTGCGATGAGCGGCCT
>JBILUC010000131.1:0-7993 GCA_044371205.1 Archangium sp. | reverse complement strand
GGCTCGACACGAAGCGCGGCACCGACGTCACCACCCCGATGCGCGCCGCCGTCTTCTGCGTCTCTTCGCCGCGCACCACGGCCAGCACTTCCTGCCCCAGCGCGAACAGCTCGTCGGCCACGCGCGCCACCCGCTCCCCCTGCTCGGTCAACGCCAGCCGCCGCCCGCGCTTCTCGAGCAGGCGAACCCCGAGCCGTTCCTCGACGGCCTTGAGCTGTGCCCACACCGTCGAAGGCGTCACGTGCAGCGCTTCACCCGCCGCTGCCAGCCCCCCCTTCCGCGCCACCAACCAGAAGCACTGCAGGTGATGCAGGTTGAGCCACTCTGCATTTCGGTCCATACGAAAGAATACCTCCCAAAGTTCGAGATGCACGACAATTGGGGCAAAACTACGCGTTGGCCATGAACCCGCAGCGAAAAGCAGCGCTGGAGCAGTTGATGGCCCTCGGCTTCCGCGGGCCTGAGATTTACCTGGCAGAGCTCATCCCGGCCGTGGAGATGGCCTGGGCCGACGGCGAAATTCAGGCCAATGAGCTGGCGATTCTCGAGGCGTATTGCGAGGCGCTCGTGGAGTCGTTGAACCAGCAGGTGGGCGCGCGTCTGTTCGACCTGCGCCGCGCGCTGAGCCGGCTCGAGGTGCTCACGCGGAAGCGGCTCACGCCTGCACAGCGCGAGCAGGCGCTGGTGGCGTTGCGCACGCTCTCGCAGGGTACGCGCGGCGATGAGACGCGCCGGCGCATCGTGCAGTGGGCGGAAGCCGTGGCTGCAGTCGACGGTTCGCCCGTGTGGGACACCCGCGAGCTCTTCTGGCTGCAGCACCTTCGCCGCAGCTTGATGCTCGAGGGTGCGTGACCCGGGTGCGGTCGCCTGCTGATTCCTGGGGGAGAAGACCGCGCCTTCGATGAGTTGATCTGCTCCCGCGTCGGCCACGACTGGGCTACCGTCTCGGCCCGTTTCCGACAGGTCGTCGCCACCGCACCCTCAAAGACCAGACAGTTCGGTTTTTGTGCAAAAAACGGTGCCGAAAATCGCCGTGGCCACTACATTGGGGCATATTTACCCACGGCTATGAACGAAACGAGCCCTGACCAGAGCGCGGAGCAGCTTCAGACCCTTCTGGTCTGGGCGACTGAAGTGATTGCGGGCGAGGTCATCACCCGGGTGGACCCGGTGGAGGTGCGTCGCTCGGTCCGGGCGGCGCTCGAGGGGCGCACGCGGCTTGATGGGGTGGAAGCGGTCGCGGCGCTGGGTCAGGTGCTGCGTGCCATGCGCCTCGTGCTGGCCGAAGCGTCTGACGTGGTCGGCTCGATGGGGACGGTCGCGCTTCCCCTGGTGACGCTGGCGGGCGGGGGGGTGGCGCTGGCCTCGCGTCGCGCCGGGAAGATCGAAGTGAAGCGCCCCAACGTCGCCCCGGACTGGGTGTCGGTCGAGCAGGCGCGCGAGCTGGTGTCGACGGTGGGCGGGACGTGGCTGACGGCTGCGCCCGCGGCCCCCCTCGAGGAACTCAGCGCGGCTCACCACGACGGTGAGCATCTCTCTCCGTTGCAGCGGCTCAGGGCGTTGATGAGCCTCGAGCGCGATGACCTGTGGATCATCGTCATCTACGCCGCGGCGGTGGGGCTCTTCACGCTCGCCACCCCCATCGCGGTGCAGTCGCTCGTCGGCTCGGTGGCCTTCGGCACGGTCTTGCAGCCCATCGTGGTGCTCTCGCTGCTGCTGCTCGCGGCGCTCGCGTTTCAGGCCGGCCTCAAGGCGCTGCAGACCCGCGTGGTGGAATCGGTGGAGCAGCGCGTCTTCGCCCGAACCGCGCTCGACCTCGCGTGGCGGCTGCCGCGCGTGAAGCTGGAAGCCGAAGGCTACGGCCCCGAGGTGGCGAACAAGTTCTTCGACGTGATGACGGTGCAGAAGTCGGGCACCGTGCTGCTGACCGACGGCATCTCGACGGTGCTGCAAATCGCCATCGGCCTGCTGGTGCTCGGCTTCTACCACCCCTTCCTGCTGGCCTTCGACATCGTGCTCATCGCGCTGGTGGCGCTGGTGGTGTTCGCCCCCGTCAACCGCGGGATGAGCACCAGCATCAACGAGAGCTACGCCAAGTACGAGGTGGCCGAATGGCTGCAACAGCTCGCGCGCATGGGTGGAACGTTTCGCAGCACCAGCGGCGCCGCGCTCGCGCTTGACCGCGCCGATGCGTTGACGCGCCGCTACCTCACCGCCCGGGCCGCGAACTTTCAGGTGATCTTTGGCCAGACCATCGGCACCTTCGGGCTGCAGGTGCTGGCCAGCGCCGCGCTGCTGGGCCTCGGAGGCTGGCTGGTGCTGCAGCGCGAGCTGACCCTCGGGCAGTTGGTGGCCGCGGAAATCATCGTCGGGGCCGTCACCGGCTCGGTGGCGAAGATGGGGAAGTTGATCAGCAGCGCGTACGACCTGTTCGCCGCGCTGGACAAGATTGGCCACGTGCTCGACCTGCCGGTGGAAGACGCAGCCGCCTCGGAGCCGATTCCCGGGCAAGGCGCGCTCCACGTCGAGGTGAGCGGCCTCACTCACGAGGGGCGCACGCTGTCGTTCGAGGTCAAGGCGAACCAGCGCGTGGCGCTCGTCGCGCCGCCGGGGTGTGCGCTGGCCGAGGTGCTGTCGGGCGTGCGGGCTCCATCGACCGGGCACGTGTCGCTCAACGGCGTCGAGACCGCTCGCGCGCGCAACTCGGAGCTGCACGAGCAGGTGATGGTGGTGCGCCCCACGGGGCTCTTCTCGGGCACCCTGCTCGAGAACGTGCTGGTCGGGCGAGACCGGTTGACCGCCGCCGAGGTGCGCGTGGCGCTGCAGCGCGTCGACCTGCTCGAGGAAGTGCGGGCGTTGCCTCAGGGCCTCGACACCCGGCTCGACGCCGAGGGGCGGCCGCTCGACTCGAGCCAGGTGTTGCGGCTGATGCTCGCCCGCGCCATTGCCCTCTCCCCGCGGCTGCTCATCATCGACGCGTCGCTCGACGGGTTCTCGCCCAGGGTGCGGGCCACGGTGCTGGCGACCCTCTGTCGAGACAACCCGCCGTGGACGTTGATTGCCCTCGTGCAGGACCCGCAGTCGCCCATGGCGAAGGCGTGCGGGCGCCTCATCACCCTCGACGCCCCGGCTTCGGCGGAAGACGAGAAGGGCGCCTGATGTGCACGTCCGGTCTCCCGCTTCCGCCCCGTCTCCCGTCTCCCGCTCAGGTGCGCTCATGAGCAGCACGCCCACGTCCTCCGCGCTCGTCTCGAGTGGCCAGCGCGCCGCCGCGCTCCTGGTGCGTACCCCGCGCGCCGCCCGCGTGCTCGCCCGTCTGCTGGGCGGGCTCGGCACGGCGACGCTGCTCTCCCTCGCCTTCGTGCCCTGGCAGCAGAGCATCGACGGCACCGGCCGCGTGGTGGCCTTCGCGCCCGTCGAGCGCCAGCAGGAAGTCGACGCCCCCATCGAGGGCCGCGTCACGCGCTGGTACGTGCGCGAAGGCTCGCGGGTGAAGAAGGGCGACCAGCTGCTCGAGCTGACCGACAACGACCCCGACATCATCAAGCGCCTCACCGAGGAGCGCGTAGCCCTCATCGCGCGCAAAGACGCCGCCGTCGCGCGCGGCACCTCGATTCAGTCGCGCCAGAAGGCCCTCGATTCCTCGCGCACCGCAGGCATTCGCGCCGCCGAGTCGCGCGTGGCGATGTCGAAGGAACGCAGCCGCGCCGCGAAGCAGACCGTCGACGCCACGCGCGCTGCGATGGAGACCGCGAAGCTGAACATCGAGCGGCAGAAGCAGCTCTTCGAGCAGGGCCTCACCAGCCAGCGCAACGTCGAGCTCGCGCAGCTCGAGCTGGTGCGCACCTCGACCGAGGTCGAGCGCGCGCTGGCGACGCTGCTCGCCGCCGAAGGTGAAGAGCTGGCGCTCGGCTCCGACCGCGCGCGCGTCGAGCACGACCTCACCGCGGCCATCGACGACGCCCGCGCCGCCGAGGCAGGCGCCCTCGCCGAAGAGGCCAGCGCCGCCGCCGAGCTGGCCCGCCTCGAGGTGCGCCTCGCGCGCCAGAGCACGATGGAAGTGACCGCCCCGATGGAGGGCACCGTGCTGCGGCTGCTCTCGGGCCAGGGCAACGCCTTCGTGAAGGCCGGCGACGGGCTGCTGGTCATCGTGCCCGACACCGAAGACCGGGCGGTGGAGTTGTGGATTGCGGGCAACGACATGCCCCTCTTGTCCGACGGGCGGCCGGTGCGGTTGCAGTTCGAAGGGTGGCCGGCGGTGCAGTTCACCGGGTGGCCGTCGGTCGCGGTGGGCACCTTCGGCGGGCACGTGGCGCTCATCGATTCCACCGACGATGGCTCCGGGCGCTTCCGCATCCTCGTGCGGCCCGACACGAACGAGCCGTGGCCCACCGGGCTGTACCTGCGGCAGGGCGTGCGGGTGAATGGCTGGGTGCTGCTCGATTCGGTGAAGCTCGGTTACGAGCTGTGGCGGCGCTTCAATGGCTTCCCGCCGACGGTGAAGCCGCAAGGGGGCCCGAAGGTCGAGAAGGGCGACAAGAAGTGAACGCGCTCGTGTGGTCGCTGCTGCTCGCCGGCCTCGGCGGGGACGATGGGGGCGCGTCTACCGACCGCCCGCTGATTCAGGCCGACGCCCCGCGGCCGGTGCGCGAGCTGCCGCCGGGCGACGCGGCGGTTCGCTCCAGCACCGCGCTCCTCTCGCTCGACGTGGTCATCGACTCGACGCTCGAGACGTACCCTGTGCTGCTCGCCGCGCGGGCCGACGTCGAGGCCGCCGACGGAGACCGCCTCGCCGCGGCCGGTGCGTTCGACCCGCAGTGGCGCACCCGCGCGTGGAACGTGCCCATCGGCTCGTACCCGCAGACGCGCGTCGACACCATCATCGAGGCGCCCACGCCGCTGTGGGGCACCAGCTTCTTCGGCGGCTACCGCTTTGGCTCGGGCAAGATTCAGTCGTACTACGGCGAGCGTGAGACGTGGTCTCTCGGCGAGCTCCGTGCGGGCGCGGTGGTGCCGCTGATTCGCAACGGGCCCATCGACCGTCGCCGCGCCACCGAGGCGCGCGCGGTGCTGGCGCAATCCATCGCGGGGCTCTCGCGCCAGCAGCAGGAGCTCGAGCTGGTGCGCCTGGCCACCAACCGCTACTGGGAATGGGTGGCTGCGGGCACGCGTCGGGCCGTCGCCCGGGCGCTCTTCGACATCGCGCGCGAGCGTGACGCGCAGCTGGCGACCCGGGCGGGCGTGGGTGACGTCGCCGAGTTCGACCGGCAGGACAACAAGCGGGCGCTGGTGCAGCGCGAGGCGTTGCTGGTGCAGGCGCAGCGTGGCGTCGAGCAGGCCGCGCTCGAGCTCTCGCTCTTCTTGCGCGACGGCGAGGGCAACCCCCGCATGCCCATCGACGACGAGCTGCCGCGGCTGCCCGACTCGTTGTTGACACCCGACGTCGACCTCGACGCGGCGCTGGCGCGGCGCCCCGACGTGGCCCGGCTGCTGGACCAGAAGCGCGCCGCAGAGGTGGAGCTGCGCTTCCAGCAGAACCAGCTGCTCCCGTCGCTCGACGTCGGCATCGCGGTCAGCGGAGACCTCGGCACGCGCTCGGCCGAGTCGTACACGCCCACGCAGGGCACCGAGCTCGAAATCAACGCCGTGCTCGAGGTGCCGTTGCTCTTCCGGGCGCCGGTGGGGCGCATTCAGGCCAGCCGCGCGGCGCTGTCGAAAATCGACACCCAGCTGCGCCTCGCCAGAGACCGGGTGAGCGTCGAGGTGCGTGATGGGCAGTCGGCGCTCAAAGCGGCCCTCGAGCGCGTCACCCTCGCGCGGCAGGAGGTCGAGGTCTCGCTGCAGCTCGAGCGCGGCGAGCGCAAGCGCTTCGAGTTGGGCGATGGCTCGTTGTTGTTCGTCAACCTGCGCGAGCAGACGACGGTCGAGGCGCGGCTGCGTGAAGTCGACGCGCTGCTCGATGGGCAACGCGCGCTGGCCTCGATGCGCGCCGCCCTTGCCCTCGCCGTCCGCTGAGCGCCCACCCTTCGTGGAGCTGTTTGTGTAGGGCAACCGGCTGAAGTCACGGCGTTTGAACCACCAACGCCGCGTCGATTCACAGGACTGGCTCCACCAGGAGACGCCCGATGACTCGACCGCTCACCCTCGTTGCCCTGCTCACCCTCACTGCATTGCCTGCGTTCGCGCAGCTCGGAAACGGCGTCAACCCGGAATGCCTCGGCAGCGACTGCGGCGCGCCGAAGGAAGAAGGCGGCGGCGGCTGTGGGTGTGGCTGCGGGTGTGGCTGCTCGGTGTGGGTCTCGTACACCGACGACGGCAAGACGCTGTCGTACACCGACGACGCCGATGGCGACGGTAAGAGCGACGACATCGACAACTGCCCGTTCTCGAGCAACCGCGACCAGCTCGACGGAGACGGCGATGGCGTCGGCAGCGCGTGTGACAACTGCGCAGGTGCGTCGAACTTCACGCAGCTCGACACCGACGGCGACGGCAGCGGCGACAACTGCGACGCCGACCTCGACGGAGACGGCTTTGCGAACCCGGTCGACAACTGCGCGAACATTCCCAACCGCGACCAGGGCAACGCCGACACCGATGCGCTCGGCAACGTGTGCGACCCCGACGACGACGACGACGGCCTCGCTGACGTGGTCGACGTGTGCCCGCTCCTGAGCAACCCCGGCAACGTGCAGTTGAACGACCCTCGCTGCAACGCCGACGTCGACGCCGACAACGTGAGCGACGCGTTCGACAACTGCGTCGGCGCGGTGAACGCCACCCAGCTCGACAGCGACCTCGACGGCATGGGCGACGTCTGCGACCTCGACCAGGACAACGACGGCGTGTTGAACACTGCCGACAACTGCTCGCTGGTGAGCAACCGCGCGCAACTCGACGACGACGGTGACGCGCTGGGAGACCTCTGCGACGCGAAGTACTGCGTGGTCATCGACCCGAACAACAAGGGCGACTGCCTCGACCCGAACGGGCCGTTCCGCGTGCACGGCGGCGGGCTGGTGATGCTCAAGGCGGGTGAGAAGTTCCGCCTGCCGCTGTTCGCGAACCGCAACGGCGCGGCCATCGAATACGTGTGGACGGTGAAGCAGCGCCCCGACGGCAGCAAGGCAGCGGTCATCAACCCCGAGGGCGTGGTCACCCTGTCGCGCCACTGGGAATACGCGTACCCCGACGGCAGCGTGCCGAGCTTCACCGCCGACGTCGACGGGGAGTTCGAGCTGCAGCTGCAGGCGAAGCTGGTGTTCGCCGACCGCGCGTACCCGGCGAACCGCGACTCGACGTCGAGCCTCAAGCTGAACGCGTCGCCTGATTCGGGGGCGTCGGGCTGCTCGACGGGCGTGGACCTCTCTCTGGCTGCCCTCGGCATGGGCCTGCTGCTCGCGGCGCGCCGCCGTCGCGGCTGATCAACTCGGCCGCCGCCCGTTGAACAACGTGCGGCGCGCGTGGATGGCGAAGGTGGTGCACCGTCACCTCGAGGAAGGGTGAGTGAAGGTCTTCACGTGGAACGTGCTGCACCGCGTGCATGGGGAAGGGCACGGCGAGGAAGCGGTGGTGCAGTTGGCCGACGAGGCGCGGCGCGTGCGCGAGGTGGTGGCGCGGGTGCGCTCGTTGCTCGAGGTCGAGGGGCTCGGTGGGTTTGCTGCAGGAGGTGAGCGGGGACGTGCTGAGCGCGCTCCGGCTCGCGCTGCCGGACCGGGCCGTGCTGAACCATGTCTCCCCGCGCGTGCCGCGGCCGAAGCAGGGCTCAAGCTCGGTGCGCGACAGCACGGAGCACCTCGTGGTGGTCGCGCCAGCGGGTGCGCAGGTGGTGCAGGCGAGCACGGCGGCGAACGATGCGGGGAAGGGGTTTCTCGCGGTACGCACCGGTGGGGTGACGTTCGTCTCGACGCACGTCTCGTGGGGCGAGCGGGGGGGCGAACAACTGAGCGCCCTCCGTGCTGCGCTGGAGCGGCTGGAACAGCCCGTCGTGCTG
>JBILUC010000130.1:0-8013 GCA_044371205.1 Archangium sp. | reverse complement strand
CGCCGCGACGCAGACCGGCCCCGCGAGCACTGTGCTCGTGGTCGGCGCGCAGCAGGGTGCGGCCTCCGCCACGTACCAGACGCTCATCACCGGCACGGGCAACACCACCGGTCAGCAGCTCGACGTCTTCAACATTCCCCTCAAGACCGACGCGGTGTTCGTCATCGACGACTCGTGCTCGATGTCCGACAAACAAATCGCGCTCGGCTCGAACGCACCCTCGCTCTTCGCGTACCCCATCAGCGCGAACGTCGACTTCAACGTCGGCGTCACCACCACTGACTTCTCTCCGGACGGGGGCTTGTGCATCCCCGGCCTGGGCTGCAACGGCTCGACCGGCCCGCGCGGCGCGTTCATCTCCGACGGTGGCGCTCCGTACGTCCTGCGCTCGACCACGCCGAACCTGTTGCCGCTGTTCGATCAACGCGTGCGCGTCGGCACCAACGGCTCGGGCACCGAGACCATGTTCGCGCCCTCGGTCGCCTCGGTGCAGGCGCCGCTCATCACCACGGGCGTCAACACCGGCTTCCTGCGCACCGACTCGAACTTGAGCTACCTCGTGCTCACTGACGCTGCGGAGCAGTCGGCCGACTCCGTCGATTCCTACTTCGAGTCGCTGATGGCCGTGCGCGGCTGGCGCAACCGCAACCGCCTGGGGTGGAGCGCCATCAGCCCCGCGCTCGCCATGGCGCCCGGCAACTGCGTGTACGACGACACCAACGCCGGCGCCGACCAGCGCATCTCCCAGATGGTGGCGCGCACCGGCGGCGTGCGCGCCGACATCTGCGCGCTGCTCGACGCCGGCGTGTGGAGGCCCGAGGCGCAGCGCGTCGGCCAGGCCGTGTTCGGCGCGCGCGCGACGTGGTTCCTCACCTCGCGCCCCGCGACGGCGAGCGCTTCGAGCCTGCTGGTGCAGATTGCGGGCGTCACCATTCCAGCGCTCGGCACCTCGCGAAATTGGTCCTACGACGCGACCCGCAACGCGGTGGTGTTCGAAGCGCAGAGCATCCCCGCGCCGGGCCAGAGCGTGACCATCGGCTACACCACGGCCTGCACGCCGTAAGTCCGGGTGCGAGGCCGGGGGGGACGCGCTATGGCCTGACGCCATGGTCACTGCTTCCATCACGCTCGCGGGCACCAGAGTCGGCCCGGGTCTCCCGCTCTTCGTCATCGCCGGCCCCGACGTCATCGAGGGCGAAGAGTTCGCCCTGCGCCACGCGCGCCGCCTGAAGGACCTCACCGCGAAGTTCGGTGTGCCCTTCGCGTTCAAGTGCAGCTTCGACAAAGCCAACCGCACCAGCATCAAGTCGTACCGCGGGCCCGGCATGGTCGAAGGGCTGCGCGTGCTGAAGCGCGTGAAAGAAGAGGTGGGCGTCGCGGTTCTCACCGACGTGCACGACCTCTCGCAGGTCGGCCCTACCGCCGAGGTGGCCGACATCATCCAGGTGCCTGCGTTTCTCTCGCGGCAGACCGACCTCATCGCGGCGGTCGCGAAGACGGGCCGCGGGGTCAACCTGAAGAAGGGCCAGTTCATCGCCCCCAAAGACATCGCGCACCAGGCGAAGAAGGCCTTCGACAGCGGCAACCCCAACGTGCTCGTCACCGAGCGCGGAGCGACGTTCGGCTACAACAACCTCGTGGTCGACATGCGCGGCTTCGCCCAGATGCGCGAGGCGGGCCTCGTGACGTGCTTCGACGCCACGCACTCGGTGCAGCTGCCCTCGGCGGGTGATGGAGAGACGGCCGGTGAGCGCAAGTTCGTCGGCCTGCTCGCCCGCAGCGCGGCGGCCGCCGGCATCGACGCGATGTTCACCGAGGTGCACGAAGACCCCGACAAGGCGCTGTGCGACGGGCCGTGCTCGCTCACCTTCGAGCTGTTCGAGCAGACGCTCAAAGACGTGCTCGCCATTCGCCGCGCGCTCGGTCACCAGCCGTGACGCCGTCAGACCGTGCCGCGACCATCAAGGCGGTGGTGTTCGACGTCGACGGCGTGCTCACCGACGGGGGCCTCTGGTACGGCCCCACGGGCGAAGCCCTGAAGCGCTTCGACGTGAAAGACGGCCACGCGATGGTGCTCGCGCGGTTGACGAGCCTGCCGGTCGCGATTCTCACCGCGCGAAACTCACCCATCGTCGAAGTGCGCGCCAACGAGCTCAAGCTGGCGAAGGTGTTTCAAGGCCGCCGGGAAAAGGGGCCTGCGTTCGAAGAGCTCGCCGCTGAGCTGGGTCTTCTGACGAACGAGCTCGCGTACATGGGCGATGACGTGAACGACCTGCCGGCGTTGAACCGCGCCGGGCTCTCGGCGTGCCCGGCCGACGCGGTGCCCGAGGTGAAGGGCGCGGTGCACTTCGTCTCGAGCCGCAACGGCGGGCACGGCGCGGCGCGCGAGCTGCTCGAGCTCATCCTCCGCGCCACCGGTCGTTGGGAACAAGCGCTCGAGCACGCCCGCAGCTGAAGGACCTCCGACGAGGCCGTCGCGGTACGCAACGCAGCATTCGGCGACAGGAAGAGGGCTTTGCGCCGGGGCGGGGGTAATCTTCAGGTCTTCCATGGCGCTTCGTTCCAATGTCGCGAAGTTGAGAGACCTCTTCCTCAAGGCGAAGGTGGTCGACGAGTTTCAAATGCGCGCGGCGATGGGCCGCATGGAGCAATGGGGTGGCCGCCTCAGCGGTGTGTTGGTCGAAATGGGGTTCGCCGACGACGAGACGGTGGTCAACGCGCTGGCCGCCGCGCTGAAACTGCCCATCTTGCACCTCGGCATGATTCAGAAAGACCGCGCCCTGCTCGCCAAGCTCGATGCCGCCTTCTGCGACGAGCACGGCATCTTCCCGGTCAGCTTGAAAGACCGCACCGCCACCATCGCGATGAGCGACCCGACCGAGCTCGACACCGTCGACCTCATCGCGTCCCGCGTGAGCGCGCGCGTGCAGGTGGTCATCTCGCCCGAGACGGAGATCAAGGCAGCCATCGCGAAGCACTACCGAGGTCAGGTGGTGTCCGCGACGCGCAAGGTCGACAACCGCGCGCGGGACGCGCACATCGAGGCCACCAAGGGTCAGGTCTTCGAGCTCGACGAGCGCGCGCCACCGAAGCCGGGCGAGGCCGAGCCGCCGCCCCGCTCGTGGCTGAACAAGCCCCCGTCGGCGAACACCATGCTCGACGAGTTCCTCGATGAGGACGCGCCGATGAAGACCGACGGCTTCACGCCCGAGGAGCTCAAGCGCCTCGAAGCGGCCGTGGTGAACCAGAAGAAGACGACCGCGATTCTGGTCGCGCTGCGCACCCTGCTCACCGAGAAGGGCTACCTGCGCTGACGCGTCACTCTTCGAAGGAATGACGGAAGACAGCTGCGCAAGCTGGTGCTGCGCCACCGGGTTGCCGGAGTTGTGAATGAAGCGCTCGAGGTCGGTCTGCAGCGCGCGACAGCCGGGGGAGCGCTCGTCGCGCGACTTCGCCAACGCCTTGTCGAGAATGCGCTGCAGCTCGTCGGGAACGTCGGGGCGGAACTGCGCCGCGGGGGCCATCGGCACGTACATGATGGCGCGCACGCGCCTCGTTCGAGGTGTCGAACGGCTTGCGACCGGCGACGAGCTCGAAGAGCACGATGCCCAGCGCGAACACGTCGCCGGGTCGTCGAAGTCGTGCGCGTCCGAGAGGCCCTCGCAGGCGTCATGCCATTCGACGACGGCGCGCCTGAAGGCCCATCGCGTACACGTCGCGCGCGATGGCCGGAGGCGGCTGGTAGTCGCGCACCAGCGAGAGCGGGCCGTGCGCGTAGTCGATGAGCAGCACCTCGAAGCCCTCGGGCGAGCTCATCGCGTCGACGCGGCCGAACTCGTGCTGGCGAACGAAGACGTCGAGCTCCCACCCGTTCGAGAGGCGAAAACGCGAGGTATCGAGCGGCGTGACGCGCGTCTCGCCCGTCTCCACCGAGCGCAACAGCGAGCCCAGGTACGTGGCGACGAGGTGGTGGAGCGGCTCGCCGTCTTCGGCAGAGAGCAGCCAGCTCAGCACCCGCACCGAGCCCTGCAGGTCTTCCTCGCGCGCCATGCGCTCAACGAGGGCCTTCACCTCCGGCGCGCGCAGCGCGAGCACGCGCACGTCGCAGGTGGCGAGGCCGGGGTCGAGCTCGAGCGCCAACGCGCGCGACTCGGTGACCTCGCACTGCAGCCGTTCGGCGAGCAGCAGTCCGAGCCGTCGGTCGCCATCAATCCACGCATCGGACAGCACCTGCAGCGCCATCACCTGCTCGTCACTCGGCGGAACCGTTCTCGGCAACGAGGTGAGCAGGCGAAGCAACGGCAGGTCCACGCGTCGGAGCGTAACGCCGGGCTGGCTGGGGCGCCGTTCAACCGCGGGCTGGGGAACGAGACGCCTGCAGCGAGCTCACCCGGCGAAGGAAAGCCGCTCTTGCGGTCGCGCGGGCGCGCGCGGGGTCACCAACCCGTACGCCTTGAGCTTTCGGTACAGGGTGGCGGTGCCGATGCGCGCCCTGCGGAAAAAGAAGGTGCGCGCAGTCGGAGCAGCTTTCGCGACCAGCGGGTGAGGCCCGCCGCAGAGACCCTCGCCGACATCATCCCTCGACGCGCCTGCGGCCGAGGGTCCGCATCGGCCACCTCGTCGAGCGCCTCGAGGCTGGTGTTCAGCGCGAGGTCAGCCTGCTCGCGCTCGAGCCGGAGGCTCTCGTCGGTCTGCTGGCGCTCACTGCTGGTGACGTCGCGGTTGGTCGACACGGGGCCCCCTCACCACGGGCCCCACGAGCGAAGGGCGACGTCACTCCGGGGTCGGCTCCGAAGGGGCGGCTTCGGCGGCCGGGGGCGTCTCGCCACCTTCCGGCTCGGCGCCACCCTCGCCCTCGGGCGTCTCGTCCTTCGGGACGTGCGAGATGCCGGTCACCTTGTCCTTCTCGTCGTCGAGGGTGATGAGTCGCACGCCCTGGGTGTTGCGACCGATGACCGAGATTTCCTTCACGCCCATGCGAATGAGCACGCCGGCCGAGGTGACGAGCATGACCTCGTCGTCTTCCTTCACCTGCACCGCTCCGACGACGCGCCCGTTCCGCTCGGTGGTCTTGATGTCGATGATGCCCTTGCCGCCGCGGCCCTGCACCCGGTACTCGTCTTCGACGGTGCGCTTGCCGAAGCCGTTCTCGGTGACGGTGAGCAGCATGGTGCCCTTCTCGACGACCTCGGCGCTGACGACCTCGTCGCCGGCCTCGAGGGTGATGCCCTTCACGCCGAACGCGGCGCGGCCCATCGAGCGCACCTCGGTCTCGTTGAAGCGAATCGACATGCCCTGCGAGGTGCTGATCAGCACGTCCTTCGTGCCGTCGGTGATCTTCACCGCCACCAGCGCGTCACCGTCGTCGATGCCGAGCGCGCGCAAGCCGGTGTTGCGCACGTTGCTGAACGCGGTGAGGTCGGTGCGCTTCACGACGCCGGCGCGGGTGACGAAGAGCACGAACTTGTTCTCTTCGAACTCGCGGGTGACGAGCACCTGCGCGAGCTTCTCGCCTTCCTGAAACTGCACGAGGTTGACGATGGGCTTGCCCTTGCCGGTGCGCGTGCCCTGCGGAATCTCGTGCACCTTGAGCCAGTACAATTGGCCGCGCGTGGTGATGGGCATCAGGTACGCGTGGGTGCTGGCGACGAAGAAGTCGGTGACGAAATCTTCTTCCTTCGTGGTCGCGCCGGTCTTGCCGCGGCCGCCACGACGCTGGGCGCGGTACTCGCTCACCGGGGTGCGCTTCACGTAGCCGGCGTGGCTCAGCGTCACGACCATGTCTTCGTCGGCGATGAGGTCTTCACTGCTGATCTCACCCAGCTCGCCCGTAATCTCGGTGCGGCGCTCGTTCGCGAAGCGATCGCGCACGTCTTTGAGCTCGGTCTTGATCACGCGGAGCAACGAGCTCTCGTTGCCGAGAATGTCTTCGAGCTTGGCGATCTCGCGGGCGAGCTCGAGCAGTTCCTTGAAGAGCTCTTCCTGCTGCAGCCCGGTCAGGCGCTGCAGGCGCATCTCGAGAATGCTCTTCGCCTGTTCTTCGCTGAAGCCCGGGTCGTACTGGCGGCTGATGCCCTGGTACGCGGGTTCTTCGGCCTTCGCGCGGGCGGCGAGCGCATCCATCGCGGTCTTGGCGCGGGTGAGGTCGACCTTCGGCAGGTTCTTGAACGAGGGCGCCTCGTACAGCGCAGGCGAGACGATGTTCATCAGCGCCCACTTGGCTTCGTCGGGATCTTTCGACGCGCGGATGGTGGCGATGATGTGGTCGAGGAAGTCCTTCCCGCTGGTCGCGACGAGGAGACCCTCGACGATGTGCATGCGGTCTTTCGCCTTCTTCAGCTCGAACTGGCTGCGGCGTTTGACCACTTCACGGCGGTGCAGAATGAACTTCTCGATGACCTCTTTGAGGGTGAGCGTGCGCGGCTGGCCCTGATCGATCGCCAGCATCACGATGCCGTAGCTCTGCTGGAGCGGGCTGTTCTGGAAGAGGTTGTTCTTGACGATGTCGACGATGGCGTCGCGCTTGAGCTCGATGACGATGCGCGTGGATTGGGTCGAATCGCGCGGCACGCCAGCGGAGTGGTCTTCGATGTTGGCGATGCCCTCGACCCGCTTTTCCTTCACGAGGTCGGCGATCTTCTTCACGAGGTCTTCCTTGCGAAGCTGGAAGGGGATCTCGGTGATGATCAACGACTCGCGGCCCGACTTCTTGTCGGTCTCGACCTCGACGCGGGCGCGCACGGTGATGGAGCCGCGACCGGTGAGGTACGCGCGCTGAATGCCTTCCCGGCCCGCGATGATGCCGCCGGTGGGGAAGTCGGGGCCCTGCACGAACTTCATCAGCTCGGGAATGGTGGCCTTCGGGTGATCGACGAGGTGCATCGTGGCGTCGATGACTTCCCCGAGGTTGTGCGGGGGAATCTTGGTGGCCATGCCGACCGCGATGCCGTCGCTGCCGTTGACGAGCAGGTTCGGGAAGCGCGCCGGGAGGACCTCAGGCTCTTTGAGCGAGTTGTCGTAGTTGGGGCGGAAGTCGACGGTGTCTTTGTCGAGGTCTTGCAGGAGCTCGTCGGTGAGCCGCTCCATGCGAATTTCGGTGTACCGCATGGCGGCGGGTGAATCGCCGTCGAGCGAGCCGAAGTTGCCCTGGCCGTCGATGAGCGGGCTGCGCATCGACCACGGCTGCGCCATGCGAACGAGCGCGTCGTAGACCGACTGGTCGCCGTGCGGGTGGTACTTACCGATGACGTCGCCCACGATGCGCGCCGACTTCTTGTACGGGCGGCTGTACGTGTTCGAGAGATCCTGCATCGCGTAGAGCACGCGGCGGTGCACCGGCTTCAAGCCGTCGCGCACGTCGGGCAGCGCGCGACCGACGATGACGCTCATCGAATACGCGAGGTAGCTGACGCGGATTTCGTCTTCGATGGACACCTGATCGAGCGCGCCGATGTTGCTCGGCGGCTGCGCAGGAGGCGGTGCGGGAGGCGGCGGCGGATCCTTGATTTCGTCGGACATTTCGGGGGCTGGGAGTAGCCCAAAACGGCGGCGCAAACCACGACGGAAACAGCCCTGTAGCAGCCAAAATCCAGCGTCAGTTCAGGGTGTTGCGAACAGCTGAGGGCTGTCAGCGAGTTCCGCCGTCGACGGTGATTGCTACCTCTGCGCAGCCTCCTTCTGCAAAGGCAGAGACGAAGCGTTCAGGCCCGCTGACAACACTCCAAAAGAATCCTTCTTGAGGATTCACGGCCTCGAGGACGCAACTGTGCCCGGGAGGCAACGCCACAGTTCGGCCCCAAGGTTCAACAACGACAACCACTTGGGAGTCTTGACCATTCGTCACCATGATGCGGCTCATCGCCAGAACCCGATCGCGTCACCCAAAGCTAACAGGGCGTTGAAAAATCGGCTCTTAGCGTTCGACGAGGCGGCGTGAAGCGTGATCAGGTCTCGCGCGTGCGCGGCCCCAAGAAGACGCAGCAGTCGATGTTGAGCCTGAGGACGCCCGAGCAA
>JBILUC010000129.1:0-8034 GCA_044371205.1 Archangium sp. | reverse complement strand
GCGCTGCTCGACGAGGCGCGCACGCTCGAGGTGCAACGTCAGACACTCTCGAAGCAGGCCGATGAGAGCGAGCTCGCGCGGCTGCGGCTGGTGGGCGCGGGTGAGGTGCTCGCGGGCCGCCCTCTCACCGACGCGGTGCTGCTCGAAGAGGCGCTGCGCACGAAGAGCCCGGAGCTGGGCGCGCTCGCGGCGAGCATCGTGCAGCGCCAGTTGCCCTGCGTCGACGCGCAGCCAGACCCGCCCTCTGACGAGCCGGGCCCCGAGTGCCAGGCGCCAGAGTTGCCCGACGAGTGCGCGGGCGTCGACGAGCGCACGATTGCCGAGCTCGACTTCACCTGCACCCACGTCGTCACCGTTGCGGGCGCGCGCACCACCGCGGTCTGTCTGTCGAAGGGCACCTGGTCTTCCTCAGACATTCCATGGCCCACCGGCGCGGCCCAGTTCGAGGCCCAGGTGCTGCGCCTCGCGCTCGAGCACCAGAGCCGCCTCTCGGTGGCCGACTGGCCTGCGCCGTCGCTCGAGATCTACCGTCCTCCGAACGCCGAAGAGCTGCGGGTGTGTGGCGAGGCCAACGCCCGCGCAGAGTGCACGCGGCGCTGCGATGAGGGCCACGGTCGGCTCTTGACGGGCTGCGACAGCGAGGCGCCGGTCTACGGCGACGCCTCCGATGAGTTCGACCACGACGACGAGCCAGCCGAGCTGCGGGCCGCCCAGCTCGCTGCGGTGCGGGCAGAGGCCGAAGCCGAAGAAGCGCGGCAGGAGTTGTCGTACCAGCAGTGCCTCGCGAAGTGCGACGTGGGCACCGACGGCCAGACCGACGAGGCACCACCTTCCCCAGCGCAGCTCTCGCTCACGTTGCGCGCCGAGCGGCTGCCGGCGGTGTTCGCCTTCGACGTGACGGTGAAGTCCGCCGACACGGAAGACCCGCCGGTGAACGGGGTGCTGGTGCTCGGCTTCAGCGACGCGCTCGAAGCGCTGGGCGCGCCCGACCCCTCGGCGAAAGACGACGTCGAGCCGCTCGAGACGCTGCTCGCGGTGAAGCAGCTCTTCAAGCAGCCCCTCGAGGGCGACGACGAGCTGTGGTTCGGCGCGGCGGTGCAGGCGAACAGCGTCGAGGGGGCGCGGCTGTCGAAGAAGGGCACGCGGGGCTGGCAGGTGCTCACGCCACGGCAGGTGTGCGACCTGGCGGGCACGCATCAGGCCCTCTCGGAAGGGTGCGCGCACCTGCCCCCACCCGGGCCCGATGCCGGCGTCGTGCTGGACGGAGGTGCCCCGTGAGGGCCCTCGCGTTCGCGGCGGTGCTGGTGCTCGCAGGCTGCGAGCGCGACCTGCCGGCCCTCGAAGCAGAGCGGGCGGCGCTGGCGCGAGATGAAGTGGCGCTGGGGGTTCGCCTGACGTCTCTGTCGGAGCGCGTGAACGACCTCAGGGTGTCCCTCAACCTCGAGAACAACCGCATCGCCCGCGCGAACTCGGCGCTCCACCTGCAGCAGGCCTCGACGGTCGCGCTGTGGAAGGGCAACCCGGCCCTCCTCGCCGAGCAGAAGGCGAAGGTGAAAGACCTGCCGAAGGTGCTCGCTGATGCGCTCGACCTGGCGCAGTCGGCTGCGGGCGGAGAGGCGCTCGAGAGGCGCTTCGTCGCGGCGGTGAAGAGGGGCGAGCTCGATGAGCTTGGCCCGACGCTGGCGTTCTGGGAAAACGAGTGGGTCGCGCACGAGGAGACGCTGGCAGACGAAGCGCCACCGAAGGTGTGCCCCACCACCCGCACGCTCGGCTGCACGCCCATCGACGGCGACAGCCTGTGGTGCCCCGATGGAGCTCAGAACGCCGGCTGGGCGATGGTGCTCGAGCACGGCGCGTTGAGCGTGGGTCGCCTCGGGGGCGGTGACTCACACACCGTCGAGGCACGGCTCGCCCCGAGGGTGTGGCTCACGAAGGTTGGCAGTGGAGACCGCGGCCTGCTGATGGTGCACACCTTCCGCGCGGGGGAGTTCTTCACGCGCTGGCAGGAGAAGCTCGAGAAGCCCGGCGCGCGCCTCGAGTCGTACCAGAGCAACGTCGACGCCGACCCGTGGACCGAGGCGCTCTTCTGGTTGGGCGACGAGCTCACGTGGGTCGACCCCGTCGACACCGACGCGGTGACGGTGTGGCGCGACGACGCGGCGTGTGAGGCCGCGAAGGCGCTCGAGACGATTCCGCCTCCCGTGCGCGAGCTCTGTCGCAAACGCGCGAGCCCCGCCGTCGATGCCGGCACTTCCCCCTGACTCGGAGTTCCTCATGTCGACCCACCGCGCCTGGCAGTTCGATGCCTTCGGCCCCTTTCGTGACGTCTTGAAGCTGCGCGAGGTGCCGACGCCCGCCCCCACCGCGCAGGAGTGCCTCGTGCGCACGCGCGCGCTGGCGCTCAACTTCCCAGACCTGTTGCTCGTCGAGGGGAAGTACCAGTTGAAGCCCGAGCTGCCCGCGAGCCCGGGCATGGAAGCGGTCGGCGTCGTCGAGGCCACGGGGCCGGGGAGTCGCTTTCAGGTGGGCCAGCGCGTGCTGGTGAGTCAGCTCTACGGCAGCTTCTCCGAGGCCTTCGTGGTGCCCGACGCGTTGATGATGGACGTGCCCGACACGATGAGCGACGCCGAGGTCGCTGCGTTTCACGTCACGTACCAGACGTCGTACTTCGCGCTCGTGCACCGCGCGGCGTTGAAGGCGGGCGAGACGTTGCTCGTGCACGGCGCGGCGGGTGGCGTGGGTACGGCGGCGGTGCAGCTTGGGAAGGCGCTCGGGGCGCGCGTCATCGCGACGGCGGGCGGCGCAGCGAAGTGCGCGGTGGCGAAGCGGTGTGGGGCCGATGAGACCATCGACACCCGCACGGAAGACTTCGTGGCGCGGGTGAAGGAGCTCACTGGCGGGGAAGGCGCGAACGTCATCTACGACCCCATCGGCGGCGAGGTGTTCGACAAGTCGACGAAGGTGCTCGCGTTCGAGGGGCGGCTGCTGGTGGTGGGGTTCGCGTCGGGCACGATTCCCACGGTGTCGGTGAATCGGTTGCTGCTCAAAACAGCGTCGGTGGTGGGGATTCAGTGGGGCGCGTACAAGATGTTCGCGCCGCAGAAGGTCGACGACGCGCACCGCGAGCTGGTGCGGCTCTTCACCGGGGGCAAGGTGAAGCCCGTGGTGTTCGAGAAGCAGTTTGGCTTCGCGCACCTGCTCGACGCGCTCGAGTCGCTCCGCAGTCGCGAGGCGTGGGGCAAGGTCATCGTGACCGCGCGCTGACTGCCTCAGGCCTTCGAACGGGTGGGCTTGCGAAGGCGCGCCTCTCTTTCCGCTGCGGGACGCACCTTGGTGACGGGGGTGAAGGGCGCGAACGGGCTGAGGAGGAACCACCTGGCGAAGCTGCGTGCATGCTTCGCTTCGCCCTCGAGCTTCATCACCTCGAGGCTCGTCGCGGTGCCGACGGGCAGATAGCCGCGCCACACGTCGACCATGGTGCGCAGGTCGGCCTGGACGCTGAGGTCTACGTCGTACCCGGGGTGCCGGGTGCACAACTCGGCGCTGCGCTCCTCGACGAGGATCCACCAGGTGCGCCGAGTCGTCGGCGCGTCGCGGATGGTGAACTCCGCCAGGAAACGCCCCCGCGCCGGAAAGGCCGTGAGGTCGAGGCGCCGCCTCACGTCCCACATCAGCAGGCCGGGGTCGAGCTCGTGCTCGGCCAGCTCGTGAATGACGTAGCGCTGGCCCCACGTGCCCAGGGCCATCACGAAAGGCGTCAGCTCGCGGCCGATCTCGGTCACGACGTAGCTCGCGCTGCGCACCCCTTCCTGCTTCTCCTTGCGGATGATGCCGGCCTCTTCCAGCTCACGCAGGCGTTGGACGAGCAGCGAAGGCGACATGCGCGCGAGGCCCTTGCGCAGCTCCGAGAAGCGCGTGCTGCCGGCGAGCAGCTCGCGCAACACCAGCGGCGTCCATCGGCTGGCGACGATCTCCGCGGCGCGCGCGACGGGACAAAATTGACTGTAGATGCCTGCATCGCTCATCGGTTCGCCTCGAGGTTGGTACAAATAAAATACTACTTCGCTCTGAGCGTGCTCGCTACGAATCGCGTCGTCTCAAACCCCGGAGCCCACATGCACGCCGTCACCAAGCAGAAGTTCCTCTCCACCGCAGTCATCGTCCTCTCGAGCCTCGCGGCGATCGCCGGACCCGCCGCGAAGGAAGCCAAGACCCCCGTCGCCGCACCCGTGCCGGCGCCCACCGACGCTGAGCAGGTCGCGGGCCTGCAGAAGATGTGCGCCGACAACGCGTCCGTCATCCAGAAGCGGCAAACCGAGAAGTCCCTCTTCGAGCGCCTCGGCAAGGAGCCGAAGATTCAGACGCTGGCCGAGAAGCTCCTCGCGGCGCACAGCAAGAACGCGAAGATCGGCCACTTCTTCGGGAAGGTGAAGAAAGACGCCTTCGTGAAGAACGTCACCGACTTCCTCGTGGCTGGCACGGGCGGCAAGGCCGAGTACAAGGGCCGCGACATGGCGGCCGTACACAAGGACTTCAAGATCACCAACGGTGACTTCCTCGCCGCCGGCGGTGACGTCAAGGCCGTGATGGCCGAGATGGGCTACGGCGAGAACGAGGTGCAGGAGGTCGTTTGCTCGCTGACCTCCTTCGTGCCGGTGGTCGTCGTCCAGAAGTGACGTCTCGCAGTCAGCCGAGCTCTGCGACCCTCGATGTTGAAGAGATGATTGGTCAGCAGCTGCGCCAACAGGCTCACGGGCAGCTGCAGGCCAACGGCGACGTCGAGGTGTTGCGCGGGTTGGGGGTCGTCACCGTGAAGTCCGTGCCGTTGTTGTTGGTGTCGCTGCACCCCGAGCCCCCGCGTTGCAGAGCAGAACCCGCCGTCGTGCCGGGCGCGTTGCTCAGCTCGTTGCACGTGGTGGTCGTCGTGCCGTACGCCACGAGGTCGACCCAGTTCCCGGGGCAACCACTGGACAGAGCGGTCGAGCTGTTGACCAGCGCCACTTTTCCACTCGCTGACGAGAGCGTGATGTTGGGGACCGTGAAGTCGGCCGAGAGCAGCGAACCCGTCGTGCCGATCGAGCCCATCGCGACGAGGAAGTGCGCGCCGCCCTGCAGCACGACCGACGGCAGCGTGCCCACCGTCCACGAGGAGCCGCCCCCGGACTGGTACTGCACCGACCAGTCACCCAACGCGATGGCGCCGCTGCCGCGGTTGTGAAGCTCGACGAAGTCTTGCGACCAGGTCGTGCCGCCGTGCACGTAGACCTGGCTGATGACCACCTGCGGGGCCGTGCAGGTGTTGGCGGCGGCGGGGGTGAAGACCGTGCCGTTCTGAGTGGTCATCGGGTCTCCGCGAAGGCTGGTCACGGTGTTGGCGACGGTGACGGTGTGGCTGATGCCGGCGCTCATGCTCGAGGTGCCCAACAACACGATGCGCGGCGACGCGAGGCTCGCGCTGCTCACGGTGACCGCGTTGCCGCCTGACGACAGCACCAGGAAGGCCGCCGGGCTCACCGTCGCGCTCGTGAGCTCTTTGTCGAACGCGACGAGCACCGAGTTCAACGAGGGCGTGCCCGCGGTGACGACGGACGGGCCGGGGCACGAGACCACTTGCACCTGAGAGGCCGTGAAGGCCGAGGGCTGGCCGGTGCTGCCGAACCGCCAGAACGGCACGCGCGGCAGGTCGACCACGCAGCCCGAGCTCAGGTTGAGCGCGCTCATCGCCGTGGTGGGCATTCGCAACCGCAAGGTGAACCCCGACGAGGTGCCGGCGGTGGTGAGCAGCGCGCCGCTGTAGCCGGCACCCGCCGAGCTGACGTCAGACGAGAGCGTGGCCCGCAGCTGGGCGAGGCGGCTCTCCCACGCGTCCACGTTGGCGGCGACGGTGAAGTTGACGCCGCTCGCGTTCGCGGTGAGCCCGGGCAGCAAGTCGGTGGGCGGGGTGCGACGCGTGACGTTGCTGATGGTGTACACGACCGAGAGCGAGCTCGGCTTGCCACCCGACAGCGCCGTGAAGTCGATGAGGTCACCCACCGCGAGGTTGGGGATGGTGTTCGGGTCGACCTGGATGAAGAGCCCCGGGCTCGTCTGCGTGCTCTGCACGAAGAAGCCGGGGGCGTCGGTGCTCGCCGCGGACACGGCAGGCTTGAAGGCCGTCACCACGACGTTGCTCACCGACAGACTGAAAGAAGTCGTGCCGAGCGCGATGGCCGCCCGCACACCATCGATGGTCGTCGCAGTCGTCCCTCCGCCGCCTCCCGTCGGAGGTCCACCGCCCGTCGTGCCACCGCCACCACCCGTCGTGCCACCGCCGCCACCCGTCGCTCCACCACCGCCGCCGGTGGCCGTCGGAGTGCACGTGACGCCATTGCCTGTGAAGCCCGCGTTGCAGGCGCAGGTGCGGCTCCCCGGCGTGTTGGTGCAGGTCGCGTTGCTGCTGCAGCCACCGTTGCCGGTGAGGCACTCGTTCACGTCAGAGCACGCGAGCCCGGTGCCCGCGTAGCCGGTGTTGCATGCACACGTGCGGCTGCCGGGCGTGTTGGAGCACCGCGCGTTGGCGTCGCACCCGCCGTTGTTGGTGGTGCACTCATCGACGTCCTGACAGGTGACGCCGTCACCCATGAAACCCGAGCGGCACGCGCAGGTGCGGCTGCCGGGCGTGTTGGTGCACGTCGCGTTGGCGCTGCAGCCGCCGTTGCCGGTGGCGCACTCGTCGACGTCGACGCACGCGCCACCGCTCGTCGTGAAGCCGGAGGAACACGAGAAGCCGCACGCCGCGGCGGTGCACGTCGCGCTCGAATTGGCAGGCGTGGCGCAGGCCTCACAGCGGGCGCCGCACGAGCTGGCCACGTCACTGGGCACACAGGCCTGCCCGCATGCGTGCTGGCCCTGAGGGCAGACACAGGCTCCGGCCGAGCAGGTCGCACCCGAGGGGCAGTCGACCGAGAGACGGCACCCGAGCTGGCACGAGCGGGAGATGGGCTCGCAGAAGTACCCCGCGCCACAGCCCTGCGTCAGCGTCGTGCAGTCGGTGGGGAGCACCGCGCAGGTGCCGCGGTTGCACACCTGGCCCTGACCGCACACCCGTCCGCAAACGCCGCAGTTCTCGAGGTCGGCCAGGAGGTCCCGGCAGTTGCCCGAACAATCGACGAGCGTGCCGGCGCAGAGGTCGCCTGCGCTCCCGCCGCCCGTTGCGCTCCCGCCGCCCGTCGTGCTGCCGCCGCCCGTGGTGCTGCCGCCGCCCGTCGCGCTGCCGCCGCCCGTCGCGCTGCCGCCGCCCGTCGCGCTGCCGCCGCCCGTCGTGCTGCCGCCGCCCGCCCCCGTGCCGCCGCAGATGCCGAACCCGCAGGTCGAGTTGCCGAAGCACTGGCTGCAGACGAGGCCTCCGCTGCCACACGCCTCTTTGGAAGTGCCGGTCTGGCAGGTGCCCTCGCTGTCACAGCAGCCGGAGCAGGTGGAAGGCCCGCAGGAGTCAGTGGGGACCTGGGGACACCCCACCAACACCACCACCGTCAACACGAGGAACAAGGCGCGCATGCGGGGAGAACACTCAATCGCCGGCCCGAGGACAAACTATCTCGACACGAACGCAAAACCCGAGGGCCTGCCGTCAGGTGAAAGGAAACACGCGGCCATCGGCTTGTGACATTGGCTGCGCAACGCGCGGGCCGGACGAACGGCGGCTCAACGGCGCGCATCGGCAGTGACTGGCGGTAAAACGCCGATATGGCGAAAAAGAAGACGACGACGACGCGAAAGAAGAAGCCGACGACGCGGAAGAAGACGGCGCCGAAGACGAGCAAGGCGTCGAGCGCGGTGCTGCAGCAGCTCAACGGTGCGCTGGAGTCGTTCAACGACAAGTCGGCGATGAACTTCGACGGGCCCGGTCGCTGGCAGGACTGGGTCATCGACGCGGTCGAGACGCGCGGCACGTCTCATGTGGTGAAGCTCCACGCCGGCAAACACCGCACGACGCTCGAGGTGCCCGCCTCGGTGGACCTGGTCGACGGGGCGCGAGCCTCCATCCAGTTCATC
>JBILUC010000128.1:0-8052 GCA_044371205.1 Archangium sp. | reverse complement strand
GCGCGACGCGGGGCAGCACCGTCTCCAGGTGAATTCCCGTCTCCAGCGCCCGGCGCGTCGTGCACGACGGACACCAGCCTCGCCCCTTGCAGCTGAACGCCACCACTCGCGACTCGGCGCAGTCTGCAGGACGCGCTGAGGCGGACTGAGCCCCTTCGCGGTGCATCGAGTCCCCGAGGGGCGCTATTGCACGGGGCGGCCGACCAGGCTTCCGCGCACCGGCGGCGTCACCGTGGCGTCAGTCCCCCACTCCTGCACGCCGACGTGCGCGTAGCCGTCCCTGTCGAGCGCGAAGGAAGTGAAGGTCATCGGGCCCAGGTCCACCGGCAGCTGCATCGGCGAAGGCCAGGGCTCGAACGTGAGCGCCCCCGCCGCCGAGCGCCACAGCGTGTCCTGCGCCGCCACCAGCACCCGCCCGCGCAGCGTGTCCACCATGAAGGCCGTCACCTTCCTCCCGCCGAACTCCACCGGCGCCCACAGCGGGGAGGCGTCGTTCGTGTCGAGCAGGTGCAGCGTGCCCGCAGGGCGGTTCCACGCGAAGAGGGCCGTGCCGACGACGCCGAAGTCGAGGTCGTCGCGCTTGACCGCGGCGGTGCCCGGGGGCGCGGGCAGCGCGTCCTCCACCAGCGTGAGGGAGGTGCTCAGGGTGTAGAGGCTCTTCACGCCGACCTGGCCGTTCCACGCGACGCCCACGAAGCCCGCGCGCCGCCCGCCGGGGAGCGCGTAGATGGGGGCGAAGGAGCCCGCCGTCGACGCGGCGCCCACGATGCGCGCGGGGAAGGTGACGCCGTCGGTCGAGACGCGCAGGGCGCCGCGGAGGTTGTCGCCGTCGTCGTACCCCGCCACCACCGTCTTGCCCCCGAGCTCGGCCACCGCCTGCGCGACCAGGCCCACGTTGACGGCGGGGCCGTTGCGCAGCTGCCACTGCGAGCCCACCCAGTCGAGGGCCTCCGTGCGCACCATCGTCTTCGGCGCGAGCCGGTGCCCCACGCGCAGCACCGAGTTGTCGGCGCGGGTGATGAGCGAGCCTGTCTGCGGCGTGCCCGCGTGCTCCTCGTTGTTGTACCGGGCGATGGGCTCGCGTGAGACGACCTCGTCCGTGGTGTGCACGAGCTCGAGCCACGAGGGCTTGTCGTTGAAGGGCGCCGCGCCGGTGTTCGCCGTGGTGATGAGGTAGCCGTAGAACTGGAAGGGTCGCGGCGCCTGCCTGGCCCCGGTCCACTGCTCGCCGAAGGGCACCACCGTCCAGGGCCGGGTGACGTCGAGCTTCCCCACGCAGCGCACGGGGCGGTTGGTCGCGTAGTTGCCCTCGGAGATCCACAGCACGTCGCCGGGTCGGCACTGGCCGCTGGGGTCGATGAGGTGCGTGCCTCCGAGCTGCCTCGCCAGCGAGAGCGAGGCCTGCTGGTGGTCTGCGATGACGAAGGCGCGCGTGCGCCCGGGCTCGACGCCGACCAGCGGGGAGAGCCCCTGGAAGAGGTCCATGCGGGCGTCGGCCGGTACGGCGGCCAGCGGGCCGCCGCTCCAGCGCACGGTCCGCCACACGGAGAAGCCGCGGGCGCCCTCGTCGCTGCCCTTCCCGGCGTCGACCCGCACCCGGCCGATGGCCGGGGCGGTGTCGGGGAGGGTGAAGCGGAGCTCCCCGTCCGTCCACGAGGTGATGTTCGCGGGCGGCACGGTCACCTCGCCCACGCGCAGCGTGCCGGAGGTGCCGAAGCGGTTGCCGAAGACGCGCACCTCCTGCCCCGGCCAGGCGCCCTGGTGTGAGACCCAGGCCACGCTCGCCTGCTCCCCGCCCGCAGGCGCCACCGCGTGCCCGACCGCCATCGCCGGCCACGCCTGGGCCAGCTCGGGCAGCTCGATGCACCTGGCGCCACCGCCGGTGAAGAGCGTGAAGCACAGGGCCGTGTCGTCGCCGACGCGCTCGGTGTTGCCACCGACCGCCGCCCGGCCGTCGGTCGTCAGGACGGGTCCAGCCCCGCCCCACTGCACCGGCGCGCCCTTCACCATGCCCACCCACCCACCGCCGTGGCAGGCCCAGGTGTCCTGACCCAGCATCACGGGGCCCTGGGGCGGCGCGCCATAGACGAAGTCTCGCGGACCCGTGAAGCCCCGGCACGAGGAGGTGGGGGTGAAGTCGAAGGCGTTGGTGAGGCGTCCATCTGCGCGGCTGATCACCTGGAGACCAGCCCACTTCGGCACCTGGTAGGGCCCACCGGCGGGCCGGTAGGCGATGTCCCAGCCGTTGAACCACCACACGTCCGCGCTGCCGTCAGGCAGCGGGCCAAGGCTCGACCACCCGAGCCCCTCGGCGGCCGGCAGTCCCTCGAGGGAGAGGACGGCCCCCGGGGGCGCGGTCTCGGCCCCGCGACCCTCGAAGAGCGCCAGCGGGTCCGCGCGCGGCGTGAGGGTGGGGACGATGTATCGCTCCAGCACGACGGAGACAGACTTCTCTGGGTCGAACAGCACGTACTTGCCGAAGATGCCGCTCAGGAGGCTGCCGCGCTCCGGGGTGACGAGGCCGTCGGGCGAGGCAGCCCCCTGCGGGCTCGCTACCGGCGAGGGCTCGTTGAGCCTCTTGGGCACCGTGCGCCCGGGGAGGTGGATCGCGTCCCCGTTGAGCCCCCACTGCCCGTCGGCGGAGAGGCTGAGCAGCGAGGACAAAGACGGCGTCACCAGCACGGGCGACAGGTCGTCGAAGAGGGTGCCGACGCTGCCGCAGTCGCTCAACCAGGTGCGGCCGTCAGGGGCGACGGCGGGGCCGCTCCGGCCTGGCGCGCAGGGGGCGAGGCCGCCGTCCGGCCCGGGGTCGGCGAAGGCCTCGTCGGAGTAGACCCGGTCGCCCGAGTTGGCGAAGGCGATGAACCTGCTGCCCCGGAAGGGGAGCGTGCGCAGCTCTGTGACCGTGGGCACCCCCTCGGCGTCGAGCCCCAGCGTCGCCACGTGGAGCAGCCCTCCGCCGTCGAGCCAGGCGAGCGTCCGCCCGTCGGGCGAGCCCGCCGCCATCACCCGCGCGCCGTCGGCGATGAGCTCGCGCAGCACGGGGGTCACCTTGCCGGTGCGGGGCGAGAGCAGCCCGAAGCCGAACTGCGTCCGCAGCTGGGGTGCGCCCTTCACGAAGAGGACGAGGCCGCCGACGTCGACGGTCTTCACGAGCGTGGCGCCGCCGTCGGCGGGTCCGCCGGAGGAGGGCGGGCAGGCCGCGAGGAGAAGCAGGCTGCACAGCAGGGCGGCGCGGCTCATCGGCGCACCTCGATGAGCCAGGTGCGCGGCGGCTCGTTGGTGACGCGATAGCCGTCGAGCGAGGCGGCGCCGGTCTGCAGCCCGAGGAGCACCAGGCTGTCCTCGTCCTGTCCACTGGAGATGACGCGCACGTTGCGCAGCCCCAGGTCCTCGAGCGCCCCGACCTGGGTGAGTGCGAGGTCGTAGCGCGCCGACCAGGTGCCGCCGGTGCCCACGTTCGACAGCATGGCGACCGCCTTGTCAGCGAAGGCCGTCACCGCGACGGGCGCGGCGGAGAGCGCGGCCTGGGCGTTGAGCGCGAGGGCGGCGTCGTACTGCGCGAGGTAGCCGCCCGACGGGCGCGAGCCCCCGCCGAAGTCCGCGTCGGCGCCCAGCGTGAGGGCCACCACCGCGCGCCCGCCCTGGAGCGCCGCCGCGTTCACCGTCGTGGTGGCGGAGAAGGTGCGGCTGCCGGCCACGGTCGCGCCCTGGAGCGAGACGAGGGCGCTGCCGAGCGAGACGAGCGCGCGCTCGCCGTCGACCCAGGCCAGCAGCGGTGACGCGGCGACGCCGAGGCTCCCCTGCGAGGCGGCGCCCGCCGCGTCGAGCCGCGCGAACTGCGCCTCCGGGGCGCTGGCGGTGCGGTAGGCGACGACCGCGCTCCCGTCGGGGCCCACGGCGGCGGCGAACGCGTTGAGGGTGCTCCCCTCTGCCAGCAGCGCCGAGTCGGTGACCTTCCCCTCCGCGTCGACCCGCACGCGCAGCACCTGCCGGGTGTTGGCCGCGCCCAGTTGGCGGCCTCCGAGCTCGACCGCGTTGAAGACGGCGAGCACCACCCAACCGCCGCCCTCGGGCAGGGCCTGGAGCGCGAGGGTGCTCTCCGGCAGCGGCGTCATCCAACCCGCTCCGGTGGCGCGATCGAAGCCGACGAGGGCGCGCTGGGTGGGGGCGGTGAGGGCCAGCTCAGTGGGCCCGACGACGAACTTCACGACGGGCTGGTAGAAGTCCGCCTGGAGCAGCACCCGCGCTCCGCGCGCCGAGGCTCGGGAGGTGCTCGCCGTGCCGCCGGGGTTGCCCACCGCGAGGGTGCGCTCGAACGGCGTTTGAATCTTGTCGACGAGGAAGCTGCCGCCGGTCCCCATCAGGTCGAGGTAGCAGCGGTCCTGGCCGAAGAGGCTCGACTCGCGGCAGGGCATGCGGATGGCGCTGCCCGTCTCCGCGAGGCCCCTCACGATGAGGCGCTCCCCCGTACCCCCGGTGACGACGCACTCGTCGCGGCAATCGACGCGCCCGTCGTCCGACACCACCCTCGCCGCGCCCGTGCCCCGGATGGAGACCGTCACGCTCGCGGGCTTGCGCTCTGGGGGCCCGCCCGCCGCGCGGTAGGCGAGGCTCGTCCCGGTGGGCGAGAAGGCGATGGCCCCCTCCGCGTCGACCACCGCCTGGGGCGTCGAGCGGTAGTCCGGCGTCGAGCCCACGGCGAAGGGCGCGTTCAGCCCGAGGCGCTCGGAGGAGACGATGGCGCCCCCGTCGAGCTCGTACAGCGCCCAGGTCGCGCTCGCGGCCTTCTCGAGCGAGGCGACGATGCGGGTGGGCCCGTTGGGCGCGGTGACGAGGAGGCCCTGGTACCCGAGGCCGAGCGAGACCTCGCGCCAGCGCTGCCCGTCCCACTCGGCGAAGAGGAGCTCGACGCCGATGACCCGCCCGCCCACGCCCCCCGGGCCGTCGCCCAGGTCACGCCCCTGGAGAATGAGCTGCACGCGCCCGTCGGCGGTGACGGTGGGCGGCCCCTGCACTGGCCGCTGTCGGGACAGGGGGATGGGCGCGCCCACGGCGGTGCCGTCGGGCCGCACGCGGTGCAGCGCGAAGTCGCGCGCGAAGACGACGTCGCCGTTGGGCGCGACGGTGGCGTCGAAGGGGAAGGGCACCTGCGCGCCGGTGCGCTTGCTCCAGGCGCTGCCCTCGAGGGTGTAGCTGGTCACCTCCGGCGGCCCGCTCACCTGGTTCGCCGCCATGAGCAGCGTCGGCCGCTCGGCCCCGGTGAGGAAGCGCAGCCCGTGGGCCGTCACCGGGCCGTTGTCTATGAGCGTCTGCTTGAAGGTGAGGGCCCCCACCGGCCCCTCGAGCAGGAGCAGCTGGGCGTTCGCCAGCACCAGCGCGAGGCGCACCACCCCGTCGCGCACGTCGATGGCGCTCTGGCTGAAGTTGGGGACGTTGTAGCGGCGCGGCTCACAGCCCTTCGTGACGTAGGCGTAGCTGGCCTTCACGCACCCTGCCGTCGGGGCGGCGCCCACGGTGGCGTGCACGTTGCCCTCCGCGTCGAAGGCGAGACTGTTGCCCTGGCTGATGGAGGGGGCGCAGTCGGGGAAGGCCACGGGGTATGCGTGCCACCCCGTCTCCTCGAAGACCGGGCAGCGGTCGTACCAGGTCCAGGTCCGCTGCCCGGTCACGTCGCGCGACGAGTCGAGCGTGAGCGATCGGCGCGGCGTGAGGGCCCGGATGGGCGTGGACCAGGTGGCCTGCAGCGGCCCGTCGCGATCGGCGAGCACGTCCTCCACCAACTTCCCGCCGGAGACGCCCCAGGTGGCGACGTAGTTGGTGAAAATCACCGCGCCCCAGGTGGCGGCCTCGTACGAGGTGGAGACGCCCTTCGAGGCCGGGATGACGATGCCGTTCTCCGCCACCGGGAGCTGGCGCCGCGCCTCGGCCTCTGGGAGCAGGCCGAGCACCGTGTACTGGGGGCCCGCATCGCTCCGGACGAGCCACCAGCCCTCGAGGTCACGGGCCGTGGCTGTGGCCGGGTCGATGGGCTCGCCCGGCTTCGGGCAGGCGGCGAGGAGGGGAAGGACGAGCCAGAGGGAGGAGGCGCGCATGGAGAGATGGCTGGGAGGGGCGGTGGCTTCAACGGGCGGGGCGCGTCACTGCGGCGGGACGAAGGTCTGCCCGCCGCTGCACTCGGCGCGGGCGGCGGCCTCGTCGGCGTACCTGGTGCCCTGATAGTACCAGTTGTTCTGCTTCGAGCCGTCGAGCAGCGAGCCGCAGCCCACGAGGGCGAGCACGGCGGAGAGCAGGAGGCGTCGGGGGTTCATGCGAGGGGAGTGTCCATGAAGGGTGCGCGGCAGGTCAACGTTCTCACCGCGGCGCGCTCGAACTCGGCGGCGAGGCGGAGGCGCAACTCAAGGAAGGGTTCGCGATCATCGACCGTGGGCTCGAGCTCGTCGACGCCGCGTTCGAATGAAGTCTCCGCGTGACCGCCAAGCAATCGATGTGCCTTCGCGCGCTGCTCGGAGACCACGACCGACATCGAGCTGAACTGTCGCCTCAGCCCAACACCTGTCGGGTCTGGCCTCGATCAGGACCACCCCCCCGTCGTTTCGGACGCGCCGCGCGTCTGACATACTGTGCACTCGCGGTCGCATCGAGAGTCGGTCTTCGTTGAGAGAGGAACTCGTCGCATGCCTTCAGGAGATGCGCTGCTGGGCAGTGCCTTCGACGGGCAGGCCATGGACTCCACCGGGGACTTCACGACGATGTTCGAGAAGTTCGTGTCGGCCCTGGCCCTCGTGCTGCGGGAGCGCGTCGAGCAACTTGGACGCATCACTGACAACGCGGCGTACTTGCCCTGGCAGGTGGTGGCGCCACCCGACGAGCTCGAGGCGAGGATGTTCGACGTCGTCCAGCGCCTGGGCACCGCCGGCAGCACGGCCATCGTCGCGGCGCTGGGCATCGACGTGCCGCCGATGCGCACGGTGCAGCGGCGGCTACAGAAGATGGTGCGCGAGCGGACCATCGTGAAGAACGGCGCGCGCAAGATGGCGACCTACTCGGTGCCAGGACGCGACGTCGCGTGACTCCTCCGATTGTCGGCGTCGACTTCGGCGCGCCGCAACGGGCGCGCGACCAGAGGAAGAAGACCATCGCCATCGCCGCGCATGCGACGGACTGGCGCAGGTACCGCATCGATATGACGGGGATGAACGCGCGGCTCCTCGCGAATGAGCCGCCGGGCTGGAGCACGAAGGAGCTTCTCGACGAGCTGCTCGCCCGGCCCGCGCGCGTCGTCGGCTTCGACTTCCCCTTCTGCGTGCCCCACGCGCTGCTGCGGGAACCCAGATTCGCCGCCGACGTGGGCTACACGAAGGGAGCCTTCAGCGGCTGGCGCACCTTCAACTGGTGGGTCGCCCAACGGCTCTCCCTCGCAGACCCGCTCGACTTCAGCCCCTTCGGCGCGTGGCGCAGCCGAGCAGAGCGCGCACGCCTCTGGACGAAGCGCGCGACGGACGTGGCCGCGGGTGGCCAGCCGCCGCTCAAGGACCAGTTCCAGGCCACGTTCCAGATGACGCTGCTCGGGAACGTGCTGCTCTCGAAGCTGTGGGAGTCGCACAAGTACCGCGTGCTGCCCTTCCCCGGCGGGCGCGGGAACGGGGAGGCCATCGAGGTCTACCCGGGCGCGACGCTGCGGGCGATGGGGCTGTCGAGCTACAAATCTCGGCCCGAGGAGGCCGGCGCGCAGGTGGGCGTTGGGCGCGTACGCGCCGTGGAACGAGGTGAGGTGACGCCTCGCCGGAGGAAGGAGCGCCACGAGGCGACGCACCAGCGCTGCGGCCGTCACCGTGAAGGCAGCGCCCTTCTTTGGTGAATACTCGTAGAGGCCGTCGTCAAGGCGCCTCAGTCGGCACTCCGCTACGGGCCCGCGGGCGCCATACCGACACAGCCGCTCGAGCCCTTGTCTGTCATTGCCGTGCACCGCGGTGTCTGCGTGCAGTGAGAAGCCGTGCAGCACCGCCAGCCGTCTCGCGCGATGACGAGACGCCGACGCCTCGACCAAGC
>JBILUC010000030.1:0-90502 GCA_044371205.1 Archangium sp. | reverse complement strand
GCTGGTAGAGCGCTTCGAATTCGAGGCGACCGAGGCGCGTGCCCTCATCGCCCGGAGCCATCAGCCGTGGCCCGAACGAGGAAGTACACGGTGCGGTTGGTGTCGGCCTGGTCCTTCGCGGTCATGCCCGCCGAGGCCAGCACCGCGAGCACGCCTGGCTTCAAGCGCACGCGCGTCTGCATGCGCTGCCCGAAGCGCTCGAGGTCGATGTCGGCCGTGACGTCAGCGTCTGAGACGTTGGTGAACTGCTTCACGCGCGTGTCGCGCCCGTCCATGCTCCCGCGCTCGTTGCTCAGCGAGCTGACGGTGAGCTTCTCGACCAGCGCAAAGGTCATCGCGCCGTCATTCTTCTCGACCTCGGCCAGCGCCGGCGCGATTTCACTCAGGCCCGCGGCGCTCGCGTCGCTCTTCCCCGGCGTGCCGCTCACCACCCAGTAGTCGAGGCGCACCGTGCCGGGCTCCTTCACCGGGTTGGTGGTGACCGAGCTGATCAACGCCTTCACCCCCTCGTGTACGCTCTCGGGCGCAAGCACCAGCAGCCGCCCATCAGGGCCTACATCGACGCGGCCGACGTACTTGTTCGAGTCCTTCCCGTCGGACCCGAAGTACAGCAACTCCCGCAGCACGCCGCGCATGCGCTGGCCGCCGTTGTTGGGCACTTCGTAGCTGCGCAACACCAGGTTGCTCGGCACGGATCCAGGAGCAGTGGAACCTGCGGGCTCGCTGGCGCGCAGGGGACAGGCGGAAAGCACGAGAATCAGGGCAGATGGGACGACGTTTCGAAAAGACATGAGGTCTCCTGAAGTGAACGGCGATGTGTGCACCGTGTTACCCGGAACGCTTTTCTTTCTTCAGTGAGGGGAATTGAATTCGCTGCCATGTCACGCCTCCACGTGTTGGGCGGCCTGGCGCTCACCCTCATCGGTTGTGAAGGCTCGCTGCTTGGTCCGCGAGTTGAGCGTCCAGTCGACCCGAACCTGCCCGAAGACGCGCCTCGCGAATTGCCGGCGCCTTCTTCGCGCGCGCCGCGCCTCTCCCACGTCGAGTACGAGAACGCCGTGCGCGACCTGCTGGGCGCCGCGCAGACCCTCGGCGTCACCGCCAACTTCACGGCCGACAACACCTCGAGCACCTTCGACAACAACGGCGGCGACCTCAACGTCACCAGCACGCAGTGGACCGACTACCAGACCGCGGCCGAAGACCTCGCACGCCGCGCCACGCTCGACCTGCCCACGCTCACCACCGTCGCTGGCGGCACGCTGCCCACCGACGACCGCGCCCTCATCGCCGCACTCGGTCGCCGCATCTACCGCCGCGACCTCACGACGGCGGAGCTCGACGCGCAGCTCACCCTCTTCGGCGAAGGCCTCACGTATTACCCCACGCTCGCGCCGCGGCTGGCCGGTGCGCGCCTCGTGCTCGAAGCGCTCTTCCAGTCGCCGCACTTCCTCTACCGCCTCGAGCTGTCGACGGTCGCCACGGGCGAGGTGATTCCGCTCTCGGGCGGCGAGCTCGCGGCGCGGCTGTCGTTCGGGTTGTGGCAGTCGACGCCTGACGAAGCGCTGCTCACCGCGGCGGCCGACGGCAGCCTCCTCACCATCGACGGCTACACCGCGCAGGTCAACCGCATGCTGCTCGACTCGCGCGCGCGCCAGGCGACGCAGGCCTTCCACGCGCAGCTGCTGCAGCAGTCGAAGTTCGCCGACATCACGCGCTCGACCAACCTGTTCCCGGAGTTCACGGTCGCGCTGCGCGAGTCGATGAAGCAGGAACAGGTGCGCTTCCTCGACGACGTGCTCTTTACGCAGCAGGGCGGCCTCGGCGCGCTCTTCACCACGCCTTCCACGTACGTCGACCAGAACCTCGCGCGCGTGTACGGGCTGAGCGGCACCTTCGGGGCGAACTTCGACAAGGTGCAGCTCTCCGATGGCCGCCGCGCCGGCCTCTTCACGCAGATTGGCTTCCTCGCGTCGCTCGCCACTTCGACCGAGAGCGACCCGATTCACCGCGGCGTGTTCGTCAATCACCGCATGCTGTGCGCGCCGCTGCCCGCGCCTCCGAACGGGGTGCCGCCGTTGCCGCGCCCCGACCCGTCGGTGCCCAAGACGTTGCGCACGCGCATCACCGAGTTCACCGGCACCGGCACGTGCGGCGCGGGCTGCCACAGCACGTTCATCAACCCCATCGGCTTCGCGTACGAGCACTACGACGCGCTCGGCCGCTGGCGTGACACCGACAACGGGCTGCAGGTCGACGCGCGCGACACCTACGTCTTCGACTTCACCACCCCGCGCAGCTTCGACGGCGCGGTCGAGCTCGGCGCCGCGATGGCCGGGGAACCGATGGCGCACCGCTGCTACACACAGAAGTGGGTGCAGTTTCTCCACGGTCGCGGGCTGAGCACCGAAGACCAGGCGATGATCAACCGCATCGGCAAGGCCTCGCACGCGCAGAGCCTGCCGGTGACCACGATGCTGCGGCTGCTCGTCGAGAGCGAATCGTTCAAGACGCGCCCGGCCGAGGTGACCCGATGAGTGACTGGAGCCGTCGTCGTTTTCTGAAGGGCCTCGGAGGCGTGACGCTCGCGCTGCCGCTCTTCGAGTCGCTGATGCCGAAGGCTGCCTTCGCGCAGTCGATGCGCCACCGCTTCTTGATGGTGGTGAAGGCCGGCAACGGCATCGTGCAGGAAGGCAGCGAGGTCGGCGAGCGCTTCTGGCCCCGCACGCCCGGTGCGTTGACCATCAACGACCTGAAGACCACCAACGCCGACCGCGCGACGAGCATCCTCGGTGACTACGCGCCGCGGCTGCTCATGGTGAAGAAGGTGCGGCTGCCCTTCGCGCGCAACTCGTGTGGCCACGCCGAGGCGCTGCCGCAGGTGCTCACCGCGCAGAACCACACCGGTGGCACCAGCAACTCGCCGCTCGCGCTCGGTCGCTCGGTCGACTGGATGTTGAGTGACGCGCTCAACGGTGCCGGCCGCGCGCCGCTCACGTTCATGGCGGGCCCGACGAACACGTACATCAGCAATGGTCTCTCGTGGAGCGCCCCGCAGCAACGCGCCGCCGCCGACCGCTCACCGCTGGCCGTGTACATGCGGCTCACAGGGCTCACGAGCGCGCCGCCCGAGGTGCAGCAGCTGGTCGCCAACCGCCGCAAGAGCGTGAACGACCTGGTGCGCTCCGAGCTGCGCGAGCTGACGTCGCTGCAGCAGCTGTCCGCAAAAGACAAGCAGCGCCTCACGCAGCACCTCGACGCCGTGCGCGACATGGAGCTCTCGATGACCTGCGAGCTGCCCAGCGCGCAGCTGCCGGGCATTCAGGCGCTCACCTCGCCCGAAGCGAACGACGTGCGGCCCGAGGTCACCCGCGCGTTCATGGACCTGGCGGCCTGGGCGTTCAACTGCCGGCTCAACCACGTGGCGACGCTGCAGGTCGGCCCGGGCAACGACGGCACCCAGTACACCATCAACGGCACGAAGCTCCCCAGCTTCCATTGGATCAGCCATCGCATCTACGCCGACGGCGCCGATGGCAACCCCATTCCCGACGCGGTGGAGCTGCACGCCAGCATCGACCGCATGCACCTCACGCTGTTCAAGCACCTGCTCGACCGGCTCGAGAGTTATCCATCTCCGTATGGCGGCACGCTGCTCGACGACGCGGCCGCGGTGTGGACGAACGACCTTGGCGATGGACCTCCGCATGATGCGTCGAACACGCCGTGGATCATCGCGGGCGGGGCGGGCGGCACGCTGCGCACGGGGCAGGTCATCGACCACCAGAAGAAGCCGGTGAACCAGGTGCTCAACACGCTCATCAACGCGATGGGCATTCGCAAGAGCGACGGCTCGCTGACCGATGACTTTGGCGACGCGTCGTTGATGCGGGGCGTCGTCACCGGCTCGCTGGTCTGACGGACGGCATTGAAGAGCGAGTGACGGGTGGATCGCGGCAGTGCTCGACGCCGACGTGCCCCTCACCGCGAGGCAAGGACGTTCACGTCACTGACTGATGAGCCACGGTTTCCGTCCGCCTGTTGGGGCCGCCGCACGATTTCGCAGCTGCGCCGGAAGGGGAGGTGCTGGTGCTGATCAGCCTGCGCCCGTCGAGAGCCGCAGGTGCCCCCTCGACCTCGTGACGAGACTTTCAAGCACGCGCGGGGGAAACACTCCCGGCCAGGCGCGGGGCGGGCGCCTTTGAAAAAGCGTGTACTCGGAGGTGACAAACAGCCCAGTTGTCACCTCTGAGTACGAGGCTTTTTCAATGCCCACAGGCCGAACGAGAGGCGCGACGCGAGCTCGGTGCCCGAGAGCGGAATCACCTCACCTGTCGCGACGAGGGTCTGACCATCGGTGTCCGTCTGCCCGAGCGCAGGTTGACGCGGCACACGAGGTGAGGAGCACGCCGGCGATGAGCGCAACGACCGGACACCGAGCCCACCACCACCTTCAAGGCCCAGGTCACACGGCTGGTGAACGACCTCCGTCGACGTTGATGGCCGTGCCCGTCACGTACGACGCCGCATCTGAGGCGAGGAAGCACGCGACGTTCGCGAACTCTTCCGCGAGCCCGATGCGCCCGAGCGGAATCTCCTTCGCGCGCTTCGCGGCGTAGTCGGCCCACGCGACGCCCTGCTGCGCCGCAGCCTGCACGTGTTGATCCGCCTCGATGAACCCCACGCACAGCGCATTCACCAGCACGTTGTGCGGCCCGAACTCGTGCGACAGCGACTTCGTCAACGCCAGCCCCGCCGCGCGCGACAGCACACTCGGGCTCGTCGCGGCCTGCGGCGCCTTCGAGCCGATGTTGAGCACGTTGATGATGCGCCCCCAACGGCGCTCCTTCATCTTCGGCCACGCGAGCCGAATCAGCCGCACCGCCGCGAACAGCTTCTGCTCGAGGTCGGCCTGCAGCAGCTCGTCGGTGAGCTGCTCGAACGGCACCGCCCGCGCAACGCCCGCGTTGTTCATCACGATGTCGACCTGACCAAACACACGCACCGCCTCGCCGAACAGCCGCGTCACGTCGGCCGCCACCGATACGTCGGCGCGCACCCCGTGCACCTGTCCGGAGGGGAATGAGCGCACCGCAGCGTCGAGCGCGTCCTGCCCGCGCCCGGCGATGACCACCTTCGCGCCGGCCTCGACGAAACGCTTCGCGCTCGCGAGCCCGAGGCCCTTCGTGCCGCCCGTGATGAGGGCCGTTCGGCCCGAGAGTGAGACGTTCATGCGATGCCTATACCGACAGCGCGGTGGGACTGCCCAGCCCGGGCAGCGGGCTCCGCGAAGAAGGCGCCGGTGCCGCTGGGCCGTGCCTCGCCAGTCACGCCGGCAGGTGACGAACGAGCGTCTCCAACAACCGCTCGCGGCTGATTGGCTTGGCGAGGAAGTCGTCCATCCCCGCGTCGTGGCAGCGCTTGATGTCTTCGCTCTCGGCAGAGGCCGACATGCCGATGATGCGCAGGCTCGAGTTGCTGACGCGAATGCGGCGCGTCACCTCCAGCCCATCGAGCTCGGGCATGTGCACGTCCATCAGCACCACGTCGAAGTCGTGGCGGCCGAGCGTCTCCAGCGCCGCCCTCCCATCGACCGCCGCTTCGACCACGCAGCCGGTGTGATCGAGCAGGCGCTGCGCGACGAGGCGGTTGATGGCATTGTCGTCGACCACCAGCACCCTCACCCCCGAGGGGAGCGCACGCACCGGGGCAGGCGCAGGCTGGGGCTCTCTGGCCTCGACCAGCGGCAGCAGGCAGGTGAATTGGCTGCCCTCGCCCGATTTCGACTCGACCGTCAGCGTGCCGCCCATGTGGGTGGCCAGCTCACGCGAGAGCGCCAGGCCCAGGCCCGTGCCCTGGAACCGACGGGCGTGTGCGTCGTCGGCCTGAGCGAAGCGCTGGAAGAGCCGCAGCTGGTGCTCGGGTGAGATGCCAATGCCGCTGTCGTGGACCACGCAGCACAGCTGCTCGCCGCGACGCTGCACCTCGACGCGTACCGCGCCGTGCTGGGTGAACTTGATGGCGTTGTTGATCAAATTTCCCAGCACCTGACGCAACCGCAGCCCATCGAGGCAAACCGTCGCGGGCAGCTCAGGCCCAAGCGTCACGGCGAAGTCGAGCTGCTTGCGGCTGGCCAGCGGCGCCCACAGGGTGCGCAGCTCATCGGTGAGCGCGCTGAGCGAGTGCGGCCCCTCGTGCAACACCAGGCGCCGGGCCTCGAGCTTTGAGAGGTCGAGCAGGTCGTCGAGCAATGACAGCATCACCGTGCCGCTGGTGCGAATGGTCTGCGCCATCTCCCGCTCGCCGGGCCCCAGCTCGCGCATCAGCAGCGCGTCGGTCATGCCCAGCACGCCGTTCATCGGGGTGCGGAGCTCATGGCCGATGTTGGCGAAGAAGGCGCTCTTGGCGCGCTCGGCCTCGCGAAGGTGCGAGAGCGACCGGTCTCGTTGGCGCGCCAGCGCGCTCAACAGCGACAACGCGGAGACCAGCGTCGAGGTGAAGTTGAACACCTGGTTGACGAGCGGAAACGGGTCGACCTGATCGACCACAAGGCCGAAGTGGCCGGCAATCAACACCGCGATGCCCACTGCGAGGGCGCGACGGAACCACGCCAGCGTCTCGCGCTCGTCGAGGATGGCCGACGCGACCAGCGGCAGGAGAAAGAGGTACCCCACCATCGTGACGTCGCAGGGCGTGGTCGCCAGCGCGCCCAACGACAGCGTCACGAGGAAGGTCCACAGGAACAAGCGAGCCATGGGCTGCGGGCGCCGCTGGAGCCCGCGCAGCACGACGCTCGCCGCTACCACGTTCACCACGTTGAGCGCGGCGAGCACGGAGAGCCCCGACACGGCCGCGAGCACCGCCCCGATCCCCGACAGGCTCAGCCCCAACCACCCGGTAACGGCCAGGACCCACTCCCCCGACCGCTCGACCGGAGGCAACCTCAGCATTCGCTCGAGCCGCGCGGTCAGCCCCACCCGTGGATCATGCCGGCCGCGACGTGCATTGGCAGTGGGTCAGTTTCGACGCCCTCAGAGAGGGGCCATTCGCCCGACCTTCGTCGGTGAATGAGATGAACACTGCGTCGCGAGAACCGGCGCCCGGGTTGTCTCAGGGCCCTTCGCGACGGGGGCCGCGCTCGCCGCGTTCTTCGCGTCGTACGCTCACGTACTGCTCGTACTGCGCGTCGTCGAGCTGGCTGCGCATCAGGCGGTCGGTCTCGCGGCGCTGCACGTTGAGCGCGCGAAAGGCCTCAAGCGTCGGAGTGCCGTCGGTGCGTTCGAACACGGTCTTCTGCGTCTGCTCCTCGAGCGCGAGGCGGTCTTGCAGCGTCTTCTCCTGCGTCGGCGACAGCCGCACTTGCCCGGCGAACGAGCGCCAGCGCTGCGCGAAATCGGCGGTGCGGGTCTGCATGCGCTCCATGCGGTCGATGATTCGCTCGCGGGCCTGCTGCGCGTTGATTTCACGCACCACGTCGACCAGCGCAGCGCGACCGGCATCACCACTGAGCGGCTGGGTGGCGGCGAGCTGGCGCAGTTCGTCGCGCAGCCGGTTCACTTCGGCGAACAACGATGGGTCGACCCCGCCGTCGGTCGCTGCGCCCTGCGCGGCGCGGCGCTCGAGCACCACCAGCCGGTCCCACAAGGAGCGGGACTCGTCTTCGAGCAACTCGACGCGCTTGCGCAGCTCGAGCACCTCGTCGCTGGGCTGCGCCCTCGGGACCTCGACGACCTGAGGTGGAGGAGGCGGCGCCTTCTCGAGCGACGCGACGCCCAACGCCAACGCGAGCAGCGAGATGCAAAGGGCGAGGACAGGGAGCGTGCGGGTCATGCGCGAGGCACGTCACTCGCGCGACGCGCCCGCGAAGTCAAACGCGTGAAGAACTCGCGACGAACACCGCTCACAGAAAGACTTCGAGCGGCGGCCGGTGACTCAAGAACGCGAACGGGCTGAAGGTCAGGCCGTACGCCCCCGCCCCCTGGAAGGCGAGCAGGTCTCCCACGCAGGGCTCGGGGAGGGTCACCTCGCCGAAGGTGTCGAGCGGCGTGCACAACGCACCGACGAGGGTGCGCGTCACCTGCGGCGCCTCAGGGCGCGAGAGGTTCAGCACCGGCGCGCGCGCGGCCCTCGGCGGGAGCAGCAACGACGCGTGCGCGAAGTGCTGGTGCACGCCGCCGTCGAGCACCGTGAAGTGCACCCCGCGCGAGCGTTTCTCGCTCACCACGCGCGTCACGTAGAGCCCTGCAGGGCCCGCGAGCCAACGGCCGGGTTCGACCCACAACGACACGGGACCGGCGGCGCGAATGAAGCGCGCGAGTTGATCAGCGACACGCTCCTTGAGCGCCATCACGTCGAGCTCGTCACCGGGCGCGATGACACCGAAGCCGCCGCCCAGATTGAGACTCGGCGCCTCGACGCCGAGTTCCTTGCGCACGCGCTCGAGCAACGCAAAGCCCGTCGAGAGCACGGCGAGAAAGCCACCCGCACTCGTGCCCTGCGAACCGGGGTGCAGGTGCACGCCCTCGAGTTCGAGCTCCTTCGCGCGCGCGGCGGTGGCGACCCGCGGCAGCACCTCATCGAGCGTCTCTTCGTCGAAGCCGAAGGGGCTCGGGCCACCGGTCATCTGCAGCCGGTACGCGCGAAACGCGGTCGCCGAGTTGATGCGCAGCCGCGCACGCGCGGGGCGGCCGAGCCGGCGCGCTTCACGGCAGACCACCTCGAGCTCGCGGAATGACTCGAGGTTGATGACGGCGTCGTGCTCGACCGCCCGCGCGAGGAGCGTCTCGGTCTTCGCCGGCCCGGCAACACTCAGCGTGCAGCCGGGCGCGCGTGGAGTCCGCAACACGGCCTCGAGCTCACCCTCACTCGCGAGGTCGAACCCGTCGACCTGACCTGCGAGCGCGGAGAGCACCTCCGGGTGCGGGTTCGCCTTCACCGCGTAGAGCACCTTCGCGCCGAGCGCAGCGCGCAGCACCTCGAGGCGCGCGGACAGAATCGCGCGGTCGAACACGTAGAGCGGCGTGCCGTGCGTGCCGGCGAGGCTCTCTGCGCGCTCCGTGTCGAGGGACACCCACACGCCGCACGACTCAGCACGAAACGCAGGTCGGCCGGAGCCCTTTCAAGCCACAGAGCCGAAGGCGACCGCAGGCTTCATGCTCGGACTCGCTCGACGACCGCGCCAGTCATCAACCAACCGGATCGCGCGTCCCTCCCTGGGCCGCGAATTGCGCCGGTCGAGTACTGTCGAGAGGATGGTCTCGCCGGCAGACGAGCTGACGGAAGCTGAAGAAGCCTTTCAAGAGGCCTACGACGGTCTCTTTTCGAAGATCGCGCCCGCAGAGGCCACGGGGGCACCGGACTGGCGACCCGTACTGAGCCCGCTGTTCCCAACGCGGTGGCCCGCGACCAGGGGCACCTCGCTGCTGAGGTATGCCTACGCGCAAGGGTACAAGAGTGCCTTCGGAACCTATATCGCCGCGCCCTGGGCCATTGTGACCGTGTCATTCGACGGACAAGACCTGGAACTGATGCCGGTGGGCCCGTTCGTGGACCTCGGGCGAGGCGACGGCGGGTACGGCTTCAAAGTCGGCCAGCCAGTGGAGAACGGGTACCAACCCGCTCCGAGCGAACTTGAGGACGAATCTCGCTCGCTCGTCATGGCTGGACTTCCCGAGAAGCCACCCACACACATTCGGGTTGCCTACCAGCAGTGGGCAGTGGGCCACTCCATCTCCCGCTTTTTGGAGCCGCTCCAGCCGGGATTCTTCGCCTGGCTCGATGCGCGTTGAGAGAAATGGCGACCACCTCAGCTCCGGTTCAGTCAGCACGACGCAGGGAGCCCCACGCGGCCTTCAGCGCAGCGATGGCCTCGTCAATCTGCCCCGCCGTCGTGTGTCGGCCGAGGGTGAGTCGCACGGCGCCGACCGCGACCTCGGCAGCGAAGCCCATCTCGCGCAACACCTGCGGCGCTTCATCGTGTCCATCGTGACAGGCCGAGCCCGTCGACGCGGCGAGCAGCGTCGTTCGCGCCAGCAACGCGTTACCCGTCACCTTCGGGAACACCGCGTACGTGGTGTTCGGCAGTCGGGGAGCGCGCTCGCCGGCGATGACGAGCCCAGGAATCTGCGCCCGCAGACCGGCCTCGAGACGCTCGCGCAGCACCAGCAGCCGCGCCGACAACTCCGTGAGGTCACGCTTCGCCGCCACGCACGCCGCGCCAAAGCCGACGATGGACGCGACGTTCTCGGTGCCCGCCCGCAGCCCGCGCTCGTGGCCCGCGCCGAGTTGTTGCGCGTGCAACTCCACGCCCGCGCGACGCACCAGCGCACCGACCCCCTTGGGGCCGTAGAGCTTGTGCGCGGCGAGCGTCAGCAGGTCGACGCCGTCACGCTCGAGCGAGAGTTCGACCTTGCCGGCCGATTGCGAGGCGTCTGCGTGCAACAGCGCTCCGTGGGCATGGGTCTTCTGCGCGAGCACCGGGAGCGGCTGCAACACGCCCGTCTCGTTGTGCGCGTGAATCACCGAGAGCCAGCGCGCCCGCTCGAGCGCACCGTCGAGCTCGCCGACCCGCAGCAGGCCGTTCGCATCGACTCCGAGGCGCACCACCTCGTGTGACTGGGACAGCGCGTCGACGATGCGCGCCGTCGCCGGGTGCTCGACGGTGGTGGTGACGAGCCGCTCGCGCGTGCCCGGTCGCAGCGTGCCCTTGAGCGCCAACGCCGTGGCCTCGGTGCCGCCGGACGTGAAGACCACATCGTGCGCGTGCGCGCCGACGAGCGAGGCCACCTGCGCGCGCGCGGCTTCGACCGCCTGCTTCGCGCGACGCCCATAGAGGTGCGCCGACGACGGGTTGCCAAAGTGGGTGGTGAGGTACGGCAGCATCGCGTCGACCACTTCGGGCAGCAGCGGCGTCGTCGCGTTGTGGTCGAAGTACAGCGGCTCGGAAGAATCGCTCACGCGTTCGGCTTACTTCGGTTCACCGAACTTGTTGTTGATGAGCGCCGCGATCTCGTCGAAGCAGGCCTTCGAACCGTCGCCCGTGCAGCGCAGCTGCACCTTCATGCCCTGCGCGGCAGCGAGCATCAGCACCCCCATGATGGACTTGCCGTTCACGGCCTGGCCCTCGCACTCGAGCTCGACCTCGCACGGGTAGCGGTTGGCCACCTTCACCAACTGCGCTGCGGCGCGCGCGTGCAGCCCCAGCGCGTTGATGATGGTGAACTCCGCTTCGACTTTGTCCACGTTGTTCCTCTCTGCCTCGAAAGACCACGCTGTCTACCACGCGGTGTTGATCACCTGATCACCACAACACTCCAGCCGCCGCCGCCACCAGCGCAGCGAGGTACAGCACCACCAACGGGGGCAGGCCCCGCTCCAGCGCCGCTGCGCTGACGCCTCCCAGCCCGAGCGCGGCGAGCCCCAACCAGGCCGTGCCACCGAGCGCCCCGAGCGCCCACGCGAAGGTGAGCCCCGCGATGACCGCCGAGATGGCCGTCACCGTGCGCAGGCGGTTGCTCCACGTCGGCACCCTCAGCGCGACCAGCCTGGCCACCACGCCCTCCCCGCTCTGAAAGCCGGTGACGAAGAGCCAGCCGCGCGTCACGAGGTGCACCACGTTGTAGGTGACGAGAAAGAGCACCGCCGCCCACGGCCCGATGAAGGGCGCGAGCGCCGCAGAGAGCGCGGCCGTCGCAGGGCGCAGGCTCAGCCAATAGAAGCCGTCCCCGAGCGCGGCCAGCGGGCCCATCAACGTCTTCTTGAAGCGCAGCACGTCGGCGGCGGTCTCTTCACCGCGCGCGATGCGCTGCTCGTGAAAGAGGATGCCGCCCACCAGCGCCGCCGCCGCGTAGGGGTGCGTGTTGAAGGGCGTGAGGTGGCGCTTGACCGCCTCCTGACGCTGCGCGGGGTCAGGGTAGAGGTGCGGCCACGCGGGCTCCAGCGCGTAGAGCAGCCCCAGCGACTGCATCGCCTCGGGGCTGAAGCCGGCTTGAATGAAGAGGCTGCGCAGCGCGACACGCCACAGCACCGCGCGAGGGAGCGTGATCATGGCCCCTCTCCTTGCGGAGCGGGGAGAGGGTGGCGCGCAGCGCCGGGTGAGGGGCGTGTGAGCACACTCGGGCCCCTCACCCCTGCCCCTCTCCCCGCTCGCGCAGGGAGAGGGAGATGAAGAGTCGCGCTCACGGGTGCCTCCCGAGCGCGAAGAAGACGGCGACCCCCACGGCGGCCACTGCGAGCCCGAGGCGTCGGCGCTGCGACGCGTGGCTGCCCCGAAACGCGGCGGCCGCAGCGGCCACACCCATCGCCGGGTACGACCACGCCAGCCCGCGCAACACTGGCCCGGGCACGGCCGACTCGAGCCGCACCAGCCATGGCCCGAAGAACGCTGCCGCCCCGCAGATGAGCCCGTAGAAGACGAACTGCGGCCACATCGCGCGCAGGTTCTGCCGCGCCGCCTGGCGCAGGTCGCCCGTCTCAGCCGCGCTCAGCGCGCGCCCGTAGTACTTGCGCGCGCGCGCATCGAGCCGGTTCTCGAGCCACAGCCCTGCGCGGCCGAACGGCGCACAGAGCAGAATCGAGACCGCCCACATCGCCGGCGTCGAGTTGTGGCCCGAGGCGACGCCCATGCCTGCCGCCATCGCCGCGCCCGCCACCGCCGGTAACGTGTCGTGGTCGGGGTGCGCGCCGCCGAGCGACGCACCGCCGAGGTGCACCAGCTCGAACACCAGCCCCACCATCAGCCCCGACATCACGTCGTCGACCAAAAGGCCCGTCACCGTCGACGCCACCAGCGGGCGAGAGACCATCGCCTGAAGAAAGGCGCGGCGCTCGAGCGCCATCAACCCGCCCAGGATGCCGGTGAGGACTACGGCGAACACCGGCGCATTGTGGACCTCCTCGCGAAACACTGCACCCAAACTGCGCAGCGCGGCGAGGTGCTAGAGAGGCGGCATGAAGCGCGTCGCTCTCGTTCTCCTCGTGCTGGCCCTCGGAGCGGCAGGTGTCTTCGCCGCCTTCCGCGCCACCGCCCAGCGCCTCGACACCGAGCACCGCGCCCGGCTCAGCGCCCAGCAGACCACGCCCGTCACCCGCTCGCCGCCGCTGCGCAGTGCGCTGCACGACAACGGCTGGCGTTGCCTCGACGCGATGTTGAAGGTGAGCCCGCGTGACTTCGGCGTCTTCTCCCCCGCGAAAGAGGCCGAGCTCACCCCCTTCCTCACCGGCGCGCAGCCGCTGCCCGACGCCCTGCAGGAACAGCTCGGCACCCTCACCTCGTGGATGAACGGCCTGCGCGACTGCGGCAACTCGGCGGCGCTGGTCGCCAACTCCGACCTCTTCATCTGGGGCGGCGCGAGCGACGCGCGGCGGTTGCAGCTGCGACCGGCCATCGAGTCGCTCGGCCTGCACGCGGCGGTCGAGCTGCGCCTGCTGACCGGCCGCGGTGACGTCGAGCCTGCGCTCGAGAAATGCTCGCAGACGTTGGCGCTGGGCGCCGACCTCACCCACCTCGGCGTCGAGGGCAACGCGCTCGCCGTACCGCTGGTCGCGCGCCTCGTGCCGGTGTGTCTGGCGACGCTGGCGAAGGCCGTGCCCGCGACCCGCACCGTGGTCTCCACGCAGTGGGCCGCGATTCCCACCCGGGTCGCCACCGCCGAGCAGGTCACCTCGTTCGAGCGCGCCCGCCGCGCGCAGGAACAGTTTGCAACGCCACCGGTGACGCTCTCGTCGGTGCTCGCCTGGCGCTCGTGGGACGCGGGGTTCGCGGCCAGCGCCGAGGTGACCGAAGCGCTCGCCTCGCGCGACGCCACGTCGGACCTGCTCACCTTCGCCCTCTCGCTCGCGCTGAACGACACCTCGGCGCGGCCGCACGTGAAGCGCGACGGTGCGCAGGTCACGTGGGAAGGCCGTGGAGGCCCGTTCACCGTCACTGCGCCGTGAGCCGCCCGACAGTCGCGCTCCACCTCCACTGCGATGGTGCGGGGGCCGAGCGCACCGGCAAGCCCGGCGGCTGGGCGTGGCTCGCCGTCGAAGACGACGTGGTGGTGGCGCACGGCTCAGGTCGCCTGGCGAAGACCTCGAGCCTGGTCATGGAGCTCACCGCGGTGCTGTCAGCCCTCGAGGCCGCGCTGGCGCACGGCTGGCACGAGACGTACGCGCTGGTGCTGTGCAGCGACTCGACCATCGCGCTCGACGTCGCGAAGGGCACCTTCCTCCCGAAGCCGCCGCAGTACCGCGCGTTGTGTGAGCGGGTGCGCGCTGCGTTCGTCGCGAGCCGCGCCACGGCGATGTGGGTGCGGGGCCATGCGGGGCAGAAATGGAACGAGGCCGTCGATGCGCTGGCCGCGAAAGCGCGTGACGCAGAGGGCTGATCAGCCACCACTTTCTTGGGCGCCCGTTCACTCGGGATAAAACCCTGACAGCCCATGGCCATCCCCTTTGCCGCGAAGTGGCAGGTGTCCTCGCTTCGGTGGACGCACGGCTCCTTCGTCGAGGTAGCGCAGGTCAAACCTGTGCAGACGATGGCGGTGGGCGACTTCTGGGTCGAGCGCCCGGTGGTCGACCTCAAGCCGGCGCACGTCGAGCGCCTGCGCCGCCGCTGGTGGCTCGCCTCGCGCCTCACTTCCCCCGCGTGGCCGACGGTCATCGACGCCGGTGAAGACGGAGGCTCTCCCTGGGCGGTCATCGAGTCACCGGGGCGCCGCACCGACGGCACCTACCCCTTCACCGACCTGCAGTTGGCCATCAACGCCACGCGGGGCCTCGCGCTCGCGGTCGCCGAAGCCGAGAGCGTGCTCGCCGCGCACTTCACCTCGCCGCACCTCTCGATTCGCGCCTCGAGCCTCGGCCGTGACGAGAACGGGCGCCTGCGCTTTCACCTCGCGACGCTCGACCCCGAGCCCGACGCGGGCATCCTCTCCACCGCCGCGACGTGGATGTGGACGCCCGAGGAGTTGCTTGGCCAGCCCGAGACGGCGCGCGGCAACGTCTTCGCGCTCGCGTGGCTGGCGACGCTGATGCTGACCGGGCGCTCTCCGTGGGGCGCACCGGCCGAGGGCAGCACCGAGAAGCAGCGCCGCGAGGCGCTCCGCCCTCTCATCCTGCAGAACAAGTTCGCGCTCTCGTTGCCCGAGCCGCTCAAGGGACTCGAGCCGGTGCTCAAGCGCGCGCTCTCGCCCAACGCGGCGCAGCGCTTCCCTTCCGCCGCCGCCTTCGCCGAGGCGTTGGCCCCCTTCGCACCGGGTGCGCCTCCGCAGCGATCGCCCTCTCGCGTCGTGCTGTCGGTGCCGACGCTCGAGCCGCGCTTCGAGCACCTGTCTTCGGAATGGGAAACGAAGCTGCTCAACGCGCCCGACGACAGCCCGCACTGGGCCGAGCTGCGCGCCGCGCTCGCGCGCCTTCACTCGCCGCGCGCGCTGGTGATGGGGGGCGACGAGGGTGCGAAGGCCACGGTGCTGCCCTCGCTCGCCGGCGAGAAGCTCGAGCTGGGGTGGAAGCACGGCTACGTGCGCACGATGACGGTGCAGCCCGGACCCGAGGAGGTCGCCGAGGGCGAAGCGCGCGTGGTGGAGCTGACGGCCTTTCTGCAGCACCCGAGCTTCCGCTTCTTGAACGAGCTGCACCTCGCCGGCCCGCTGGCCCACGCGAAGTGCTGGCTGGAAGTGCTGCCGCGCTACGCCCCGCCGGGTTTGAAGCGCATCACCACCGCGGCCATCACGGCGACCGACGCGGTGGCGGTCGACCTCGCGTTTCGCTTCCCCAGGTGGACGTGGGTGTGGGGCACGGCGTCGAGCAGCAGCAGCTTCTTGCGGCGCCTGTTCGGCGGGTGAGCTGATCATTCGCGAGCGTTGCCCGAGGGCACCGAGCGGGCTACACCCGCGGGCCTTATGGAATTCCGGATCGCGGCCGACGAGCTGAAGAAGGCGCTTCACCGTGCGCAGGGCATCGTTGAGCGCAAGGCGACCATGCCCATTCTGTCGAACGTGCTCATCACGGCGGCCAAGTCGGGCGTCACGGTGACGGCCTTCGACCTCGACATCGGCATCGTCAGCGAGCACCAGGCCGAGGTGAGCAAGCCCGGCGCGGTGACGGTCTCGGCGAAGACGCTCTTCGACATCGTCAGCCTGATTCCCGACGCGCACCTGACCCTCAAGAAGCTGCCCAACAACTACGCCGAAATCACGAGCGGCGCCGCGCACTACAAAATCGTCGGCATGGCGCCCGAAGAGTTCCCCAAGCTCCCGAAGGAAGAATCGGGCCACGCGGTGAAGCTCACGGGCACGACGCTGCTCGAGATGATCAAGAAGAGTTCGTACGCCATCAGCAACGACGAGACGCGCTACATCTTGAACGGCGTCTTCTTCGAGCCGCGCGAAGGCGGCAAGGTGCGCATGGTCGCCACCGACGGCCACCGCCTGGCGCTGGTCGAGCGCGACCTCTCGGGCGACTTCAAGTTGAAGAGCGGCGTCATCATTCCCCGCAAGGGCCTGTTCGAGTTGAAGCGCCTGCTCGACGAGGCGCCCGAGGCGGAATGCCAGCTGGGGTTCGCCGAGAACTCCGCGGTGTTCAAGAAGCCGGGCCTGTCGATGGTGATGCGGCTCATCGACGGCCAGTTCCCCGAATACCAGCGCGTCATTCCGCGCGAGGGCGAGAAGCAGGTGATGGTGAAGCGCGGGCAGTTCTACGACGCGCTCAAGCGCATCTCGTTGCTCTCGGCCGACAAGTCGAGCGCGGTGAAGCTCTCGCTGAGCGAGAACCTGCTGCGCATCACCGCCAACAACCCCGAGCTCGGTGAAGCGAAAGACGACCTCGAGGTTGCCTACCGCGGTCCGTCGCTCACCATCGGCTTCAACGCCCGCTACATCCTCGACGTGCTGCAGGCGCTCGAGACCGATGAGGTGACGCTCGAGCTGGGTGACGAGCACAGCCCCGGCGTGCTGCACGGGCCCGGTGACAAGTCGTACACCGCCGTCGTCATGCCGATGCGGGTGTGAGCCTCTCGCTCTCGCTGCAGCTCGATGGCGAGCGCCTGCGCTCCACCTTTCACAACGCAGGCGCTGAGCCCGTCGCGCTCACCTTCTGGTGGAACCGCCGCCTCGTCGTGCGTGACGTGAACGGTCATCTCGTGAAGCCGGGCCCGGGACCCGTGCTGCCCTGTGGCGCTGCGGAAGACTGGACGGTGCTCGAGCCCGGCGCCTCGCACGAGCGCGAAGAGCCGCTGGCGTGCACGCAGCCTGCGGGGCACACCGAAGACATCGGCTGGTCGTACGAGGCGCTCGCCGCCGGGGAGTACCGCGTGTCGCTGGTGTACGAGGCGCCACCGACGCACGGCTTCACCCAGAGTCAGGCTGATCCACGCGCCTTCGTGGGGCGGCTCGAGAGCAACGAGGTCGTGCTGCGGGTGCCTGAACAGGCAAAAGGCTGGTTCGCGCGAATCCTCGGGCGGTGAGCGGGTAGGCTGTCGTGTTGAATGAATCGCCCCCGGTTTCGTCTGCAGGCCATGCCTTCCCGGTGCCTGGTCCTTTCGCTGTCGCTCGCTTCTGGCGTTGCGCTCGCGCAATCGGAAGACCTCTCGCTGCCGCCGATGGTGAGCGCTGATGAAGACGTGCAGCCGGCGCCGCAGCCTGGTCAGCAACAGCCGTACCCGGGCCAGCCGCAGCCGCAGAACCAGCAGCCGTACGACCCGAACCAACAACAGCCGCAGTACCAGCAGCCGTACCCGAACCAACAACAGCCGCAGTACCAGCAGCCGTACCCGAACCAACAACAGCCGCAGTACCAACAGCCGTACCCGAACCAACAACAGCCGCAGTACCAGCAGCCGTACGACCCGAATCAGCAGCAGCCGCACTACCAGCAGCCGTACGACCCGAACCAGCAGCCACCGTACAACCCGAACCAGCAGCAGCCTCAGCGCACGCAGCGCCGCCCACCGCAGACTCAGCAGCAGGGAGAGGGCTTCATGTCGTCCACGCGCAGCAAGCACTTCCTGGCGCTCGCTTCGGGTTCGCTCGGGGTGACGGAGGCCTCCCCCGGTCTGGTCGGCAGCGCCCGCGTGGAGTTCGACATCACCCGGCTCGGCTTTCTGCTCGGGTACTCGAACTTCTGGTCCGTGAGCACCGGCATTCAGGTGCACCAGTTCAACGCGATGGCGGGCTTCTCGTTCTTCTCGACCGACCAAATCACCTGGCGCGCGCTGCTCGGCGTCGACGTGATGGCGCGCGACGGCATCGTCGGCACCGGCCCGGTCATCGGCACCAACCTCCGCTCGATGTGGGGCCGCGTCGGCGTCGACGGCGCGGTGCTGGCCACGCTCTTCCCCTTCCGTCAGCTCGAGGCGCGCGCGGCCTTCGTCGTGAACTGGGGCGTCCTCGAGGCGCACATCGGGTGGCGGCTGCAAATCATCGACGCCACCCAGTCGGGCACCATCGGCACCTTGTTCACCTCCAGCCCCGCGGTGAACGGGCCCGTGGTGGGCATCGGCCTCACGCTCTGAGCCACCCGCCGTCAGGTGCGACCGCGCGGCAGCCGCACCTCGAAGGTCGTGCCCTCGCCGCTGCTGCGCGCGATGCGCACGTCACCCTGATGCAGGCGGGCGATGCGCCGCGCCAGCGCCAGGCCCAGCCCCGCGCCGCGCGTGCCCTTCGATGACTCGAGCCGGTGGAAGGCCTCGAACACCGCCTCGTGCGCCTCGGGGGGAATGCCCGCACCGTTGTCTGCGAACGCGAGCACCACCTCGTCGCCCTCGACGCGCCCTGAGACCTGAAAGGTGGGCGTCGCGACGCCGTGCTTCCACGCGTTGCGCAGCAGGTTGAGCACCACGATGCGGAACAAAGCCGGGTCGACGTGCACCGGGGGCAGCGCGGCAAGCCCTTCACACGTCACCTGCACCGGCCGCTCGAGCGCGAGCTTCGCGTCTTCTTGCAGCAACGGCTCGAGCGTCGAGAGCGACACCAGCTCGGGCCGCGGCGTGAGGCGCCCCGCCTCGATGCGGTTGAACGAGAGGATGTTGTCGATGAGAAAGGTGAGGCCGTCGGTCGCCGAGACGAGCCTTCGCGGGTAGTCCTTCCCCGCCCCGTCGTTGCCCAGCTTGCGCTCGAGCGTCTCAGCCATCACCCGAATCGCAGCGAGCGGCGTGCGCAGCTCGTGGCTGACGGTCGAGATGAAGTCCTTCTGCAGCGCGAGCGTGGCCTGCTCGCGGCGCTCCGCGAGCCGCGCGATGAGCACCACCGACAAGCCCAGCACCGCCGTCAACGCGAGGAGCGCGCTCTTCCACGTGAAGGCACGCACCAACGCGCGCTCGGCGTTCGCCAGCCGTGGGCTGTTCAGCTCCAGCACCGGGAGCGGCCGCACCGACACCCACCGCACGTCGTCGTCACCTTCCAGCGTGCCGTGGCGGCGCAGCTGGCTCTTCACGCGGTCCATCACGGGCGCCGGCTCGATGCGCGCGCCGTGGACTTCAGACTCTTCTCGCGCGATCAGCCAGGCGCCGCCGTCGGCCGCAGACTCGAGCGAGAGCTCGGCGCCTGCGTCGAGTGAGAGCACCGTGCCCTCGAGGCCCCGGCGACAGGCTTCCTTGAGCTCGGAGTTCTGCGGCTCGAGGCGCTGCAGCTTCACGCACCACGTGGCCGCGCGCGTGCGCTCGAGGCGCGGCCAGGCGAGCAGGAGCCGGCCCATGGCGGTGGAAGGACGCGGCCCCGGCACACCGGCATCGAGCGCCCCGTCGAGCCACGCGTCGAGGGCCTCGGGGCTCACCGTCGAAGTCGCCAGACCCGCGACCCGCGGCGCCCGCTGCAGCCCGCCCTGCACCCAGTAGAGCCCGTCGTCTTCGAGCTGCGGCAGGGTCTCGAGCGCCTCGATGCGCGCCTCCGCCACGTCGAAGGCGGCCACGAATTCGCCCTTCAACGCCTCCGTCGCGCGCTCGCTGCGCAGCCTGCGCTCAGTCTCGAGGGCTGCGCGCCCGTCGCGCAGCTCGCCCACGAAGAGCGCCTCGAAGGCGACGAGCGCGAGCAACAGGAGCACGAAGCCAACGCGCGGGAGGAGGCTGAGCACGTCGTCACTTTCCCGCGACGGGCCTCTGCACGCTTCACGGTTTCTTCATCTTCGAAGAGGTGCAGAAAAGACGACAGGCCGGCGGGGAATGCCCCACCGGCCTGCGTCAACGACGTCGGACTGTGGGGGCTACTGCAGCTGAACGTTCAAGCTGAAGGTGCCCGTCGGCAGCACCACCACCTGCAGGAACACCGTCTGCGCCGAAGCGCCGGAGTTGGTGAACGTCACGACCTCGTCTTCGCCCTCGAAGCCGCCGTTCGACGAATCGGCGCACATCGTCACGCCCGTGCACGACGAGCCGTTGATGAGGTTCAGCGCCGCGTCGCCCGTCACGCCAGGCGTCACGGTCGCGGTCAGCGTCTGACCCGCCGGTACCGAGATGGCGTAGACCTTGTCAGGCAGCGCCGACGCGTTCAGGCAGCCCATCGCCATCGGCGCAAACGTGACGTCGCCCGAGGCACCGACCGTGGTCTGCGCGGCATAGACGCCCGCCGTCACGGTCTGCGCGTTCACGCACGCCTCGCCCGCCGTCGGCGCGGCGAAGGTGCTGGTCAGGGTGAAGTCGCGCGACGCGCTGTTGGCTTCCCAGTCACCGACCCGCAGGAAGACGTCGACCGGCGAGGCGCTGAAGTTGGTGTACGCGGCGGTCTCGGGTTGGCCACGGAACGTCTGATCGGCGTTGCCGAAGCACTCGTGCGCCGACTCGCACACCATCGACGGGCCCTTCACGATGCCAATGACCGTGTCCATGCCACCGTCCGTCGTGACGGTGGGCGCGACGGTGGCGGTGTACTTCTGGTTCGCGGGCACGGTGACCCGGTAGATGCGGTCAGGGCCCGAGCCGGTGCCGGTGCAGTTGGTGCCGGTGCGGTAGTCCTGCACGAAGCCCGTCAGGTTGTCGGTGCGAGCACCGGCGGCGGTGATGGTGGTGGTCGCCGTGGTGCAGACGTCGTCTGCCACAGGCGCCGCCGCGGTGAAGCTGATGTCGAAGGGGCCGCCCGCGACCGCCGACGAGTCGACGATGGCGAAGAAGGGCGCCGCGCTCCCGGTGGTGTTGAAGTACGAGACGGTGCGCGCCGTCGTGCCGGCGTTCTGCGAAGCGGTGCAGACGCGGGGCATCACGTCGCACTGAGACGCAGCACCCTGCACGATGGCAACGCTCGGGGAGAAGCTGACGCCACCATCTGGACCCGGGCGCGGCGTGACGGTGACGAGCGCACGCTGGCCGTTGGGCACCGAGGCCGAGTAGGCGCGGTCGCCGCCGAGGTAGCCGGACGTCGGGCAGCCCATGCCCATGCCGTAGTCGTTCTCATAGCCAGCCGTGGTCTGGTTGGTGAGCGGCGTGCCAGACGTGAGCGCCGTCGCGCCACCGCACACGTCATCGGCCGGAGGCGCCGACAGCGCATAGCCGATGTCGAACGCACCGCCGGTGGCAGACGACGAATCGACGATGGCGAAGAGCGTCACCGCGGCGCCGGTGCGGTTGGTGTACGTCGCTTCGCGAGGCGTCGTACCGGAGTTGGCCGACGAAGCGCACACGCGCGGCATCAGCTCGCACTGCGTGGCAGGGCCAGGCACCAGCGCGACGCTGGGCGAGAAGCCGACACCGCCGTCAACGCCAGCCCGCGGGGTGACGGTGACCGTCGCACGCTGACCCGCAGGCACGGTGGCCGAGAAGGCGCGGTCGCCCCCGACGTAGCCCGAGGTCGGGCAGCCGGTGCCCGTGCCGTAGTCGTTCTCGTAGCCCGTCGTGGTCTGGTTGGTGAGCGGCGTGCCGGCCGTGAGCGCGGTCGCCCCGCTGCACACGTCGTCGGCCGGAGGCGTGGTGAGGCTCGCGGTCAACGAGAAGGTGCCGGGGTTGGTGTTGAACGAGTCGACGATGAGCAGGAGGCTCTGCGCCACCGACGAGCGGTTCGTGTAGAGCAGCCGCTCGGTGTTGTTGCCCGCGGTGCTGCCGAGCGCGTCGGCGTCGGCCACGCACACGTCGCCACAGGCACCGGCACCGTCGACCAGGTTCAGCGCGAGGTCGAGGGTGGCGTTGTTCTCAGGCGCCGCCACGAGGGTGAGCTGCTGACCGGCCGGCACGTTGACCACGTAGACGCGGTCGGCCGAGCTGGCGAAGGTGCAGTTCGTGCCCACATTGTCGAAGTTGTAGTCATCGCCGTAGCCCGCGAGGGTCTGACCCGTGAGCGGAGTACCGGGGTTCAGCGCGAGCGGGCCCGTGCAGCTGTCGTCGGCCGGAGGCGTGGTGAGGGTGACCGAGAGCTCGGTGGGGCCCGACGAGAGAATGCCGATGCCGCCGTCGGAGCCGGCCTGATCCATGTCGTAATACGAGTCGACGACGATGAAGACGTCGACCGGCGCCGAGGTCGCGTTGAAGTAGCTCCCCGTCTCGGCCGCCGTTTCATCGAACGCGTTGTCGGACGAGGAGAGGCATTCCACGTCGCCACCATCTGGGGCCGAGCTGCAGTTGGCCGCCGGGGCCGCGATGAGGAACAACCCGGTGTCGTACTGCACGCCGTTGACCTGCCCGGGCGTCGAGACCGCCGTCAGCCGCTGACCGGCGGGAACCGAAATCTGGAAGACCACGTCCGCGCCGGGCGAGCCGCCCTGGCAGGGGATGTCGAGGTCGAGCATCTTGCCCGTGGTGTTGACCTGGTACGTCCCGGGCGTGATGACCTGAGCCATCGCGCACGTCTCGCCACCGGGGACCATGCCGCCGTCGGCGTTGAAGCCACCGCCGCCGCCGGTGGTACCGCCACCCGTGGTGCCACCACCCGTGGTGCCGCCGCCCGTCGTGCCACCACCGGTGCCACCACCCGCGCCGCCGCCCAGCCCGCCGCCCAGCCCGCCGCCGATGCCACCACCAGTGCCAGTCATGCACGTGCCCGACATGGGGCTGCAGACCTGACCCACGAGGCAATCGGCGTTCGTCGCGCACTTCTTTCCGCTGGGGCACGCCGTCAGGGCGAGGGCCGCCACGAGGATGATTCCTCGGCTCTTCAAGTTGTTCGTCATGTCTGTACCGGGCTGTGCGGCCGCAATCCCCTTGCGACCACGGGTGAAGGGTGCGGCCATAGCACCCGGCCTTCACCCTGCAAATAGGCCCAGGTCGACCGAGGCAAAGCGCGACATCGAGATCAGCCTCGAATCAGAACCGAACGCCCGCAGACACCATCGCCCCCTGCGACGTGGGCGCAGCGCCGAACGAGAACTGCGGCAGCTTCGCGGCGACGGCGTCGGTGTGCGACCACTCGAGCGCCAGCGTGGGCAGGAACAAGGCCGAGATGATGCCGAGCTCGACGGCGAGAATGCCGGCGCCCGTCGAGCGGACGGCGTTGAAGCCAGAGCCCTGCGCGGCCGCGAACAAGCCCACCGCCGCGAAGGTGAGCGCGCCGCCCGCCCCGAGCGCAGACAGGGCCGAGACGAACGAGCCGCGTCCGCCCATGGCCTGGTGCACGCCCCACGTCGCCGCCGCGACGCCGACGCCCTGCACCAGCCCTCCGATGACGCCGGCGATGGGGTTGAGCGCGCCCAGCAACACCGAGAGAAGCCCTGCCACCGTGGCGGTGAGCGCGCTGGTCAGAGAAGTCACCGCGGCGCGCCCCGCAGTCGCCCCGCCCCACGAATGCGCGCGCCCCAGGCGGCTGAGCTGTTGCTCTCGCAGGTCGAGCGCGAGGGCCGAGCCGCCCGCGAGGAACGCCCCTGCAGCGACGAGCAGCGGCACGTGCTGCACACCGGTGCGCAGGTCCATCGTGTTGGCGATGGCCGCGAACGCGACGCCGATGAGGAGCGCAGGCACCAACGCCGCGAAGCCGGTGAGCGGGCCCGCCTGACCGCCCATCAAGAACGAGCCGAGCCAGGCGCCGAGCACCCCGACGAGGGGGGCGGCAGCGCCGAGCACCACCTGCCCCGCGCTGACACACCCGATGCACCCGGAAAACCGGAGGTCGCCCTCCGCGAGGGGCAGGAAGGCCACCATGGCGCCGAAACCCACCATCCCTCCCGCGAGCGCGCCGAGGAAGCGCTGCACCCGCTTCTCGTCGCCGATGAGCGCGTCTGACTTCGGGGGCTCGGGCAGCTCGTCGAAGTTCACCGCGTCGGCGGGCGCAGACACCCGGGCCGGCGCCAGCGTGGCCGAGGTGGGCGCGTCGTCGGCTTGAGGGGACGCCACCACCACGGACACCACGAGGCTCATGAGCAGCATCGCGTGCGAGGTTAGCTCCCAGCCGTCACGCGCGGGCATCAACCGGCGTGGCTGGTGCTATGGAGCCGGGCCATGTCGACCAGCACGACCCCCGCGCCCCTTACCTTCGACGCCTTCTGGCGGTGGCTCCAGGAACACCGAAACTGCGTGCTGCGCGTGGGGTCGGCCGACGTGGTGCTGATGGACAACGAGCTGCTGCACTGGGACTTCTTCGACGAAGAAGACCGCGCGGTGGTGCAGGCCATTCTCGGCAAGGGCCTCGTCGGTGAGGTCATCATCGAGCGCGGCGAGATTCTCTTCGTGCAGGCTTCGCCCGACCTCGAGCAACCCGGCAGCCAGGCGTGGAACTTCGAGCTCATCGGCGGCACCAAGGGCGAGAACTACCCGCTCTTCTCCTTCCTGCTGACGCACGGCATGGAAGGCGCGACGGGCCACCAGGTGCTCAAGCACTGACGGTGGTCGACCGCATCGGGAACCGTTGACTCCGCTCCCCGCCTTGCAGGGAGCGGGAAGAATCAGCGGGAGAGGAGCAAGGCGATGCCGACCACCCATACCAGCATGCCGACGCCGGTCAGCCCGAGCCCGACGACGTTCATCCACTGCGAGCCGCCGCTGGTGCCACCGCGGCGCAGCTCACGAATGTTGAGAATCAAACTGCCGACCATGATGAGCGGGTGCAGAAACGAGAGGCACCCGAGCACCAGCCCGCCAATCTGGAGCTTGCGGGACTCCTGCGTGGCCTGCGTCTGCACCGACTGCGTGCGGAGGTCCCAGCACTTCGGGCACAGCGGCGGCGCTTCTGGCCGCGTGCGGCGCTCACACCCCGTGCACACGAACGTTCCACAGCGCTGACACGCCCACGAGGCGGCGACGCCGGGGTGCGCTCCACACTCTCCCGACACCGGTGCGGCGATGGTCACGCCTTGCGACCCCCGGCCGAGAGGTGCTGCGTGAAGAGGCGCTCGGCCTCCGGCGAGGGCAGCGTCAGCGTGACGGCGTTGTCATCGATGACCGTGGCGAACGGGTACACCTTTCGAATCTTGAGCGACGTGACGACGATGGCGATGAGGCCACCGAAGACGGCGACCAGCATCACCAGCGGGCCCAGGTCGCGCGACACGTTGACCAGCAGGCCGCCCAGGACCATGCCGCCCAGCATCCCGATGACCGAGAACAACACGTTGCGCCGCGCAGACTTCACCGCGTCCCAGCCCTGCTCGCTGAAGGGCAAGGTGCCGTTGGCCGTCTTGCGCAGCAGCATGAAGAAGATGAGGTACAGCACAGGCGCGATGGCGAAGATGGCAATCCACTTCGGGATGAACTGGAACTGCACCTTCTGGAACGTGACCGGGCCCGGCTGACCGGTCGCCACGCACACCCGAGGCAGCGAGAATTCGTTGAGCTCGTTCTTCGGAATCACGATGGACATGGTGCTCGACGCTACACAAAGTGCGGCGCCATGTTCGCCGCCGTTTTGTTCGACCTCGACGACACACTCATCGCCGACGAGCCCGCCACCCGCGAAGCCTTCATCACCACCGCGCTCGAGGTGACGCGCGACGAAGAGCGCGCGCAGACGCTCGCCCAGGCCGCGCTGCTCGAGACGAAGGGCATGTGGGCGCAGCTGCCTGCCGCCGCCGCCGCGTATGCACAGCGCATCGGGCACAGCGCGTTCGAGGGGCTGTGGGCGACCTACGACGCGCGCATCGCCGAAGAAGTGACGCTCGAGCGCGAGACGGCGAAGCTGCGCCCCGAGGCGTGGGCGCGCGCGTTGAAGACGTGCGGCGAGACCGGTGACGGCGCGGCGATGGCCAGGCGCTTCATTCACCTGCGCGCGCAGTTCCCCCTCTACGTCGACACCAACGCCGTGCTCGCGCGGCTGCGACCGGTGACGAAGCTGGGCATCGTGACCAACGGCGTGTCGGGGCTGCAGCGCCAGAAGTTGAACGGCAGCGGGTTGCTGCACTGGTTCGACGCGGTCGCGGTCTCGGGCGAGGTCGGCATCGGCAAGCCCGAGCGCGGCGTGTTCGACTTCATCGCGGGCCAGCTCGGCGTCGACGTGAAGGACTGCGTGATGGTCGGCGACAACCCCGAACGCGACATTCAGGGCGGGCTCAACGCAGGCATGCAGACCATCTGGCTCGACCGCGGCCTCCGCAGCCGCACCGTGCAGGCGCACTTCGAGGCGAAGTCACTGAATGCAGCGTGGGAATGGATGACCGCTCGCCGCTGACCGGTGGGTCGAGGGCGACCTCTCTCCCGACAACGACCACCCTCTGCAGTGGGCCGAAGCGCGACTGAAGCGTTTCACCCGGCGTGCCGAGAGCCTTCCCGGGAATCTATGGATCTCGACGCCGCCCTCGCCGCTCGCGTGAAGAAGGGCACCATTCAGGTGCCGCCGTCGCCCGTGGTGGCGCTGCGCATGATGCAGCTGCTGTCCGACGAGAGCACGCCGTCGTCTGCCCTCATCGCGACGCTGCAGAAAGACCAGGCGCTCACCGCCATCGTGCTGCGCCTGGCCAACTCGGCGCACTACCGGCGCGGCGCCGAGGTCGTCTCGCTCGAGCAGGCCCTGCTGGTGCTCGGCCGCAAGACGCTGCGCGAGGTGAGCGTCGCGCGGGAACTGCACGGGCAGACGCTCCACACAGGCCCGCTGGTGGCGCTGCGCCGGCGTGCGTGGCGTGAGAGCTTTTCCAGCGCGCACGTCGCTTCGTTCCTCGCGCCGATGTTCGAGGCCAAAGCCGAGGAAGCGTTCGTCGCAGGGCTGTTGCACGACATCGGCCGGGTGCCCGTCATCGGCGTGCTGGAACAGCTCCTCACCGAGCACCCGGAATCCGACACGCGCAGTGAAGACGGGTGGTGGGCGGCAGTGGAGACCCACCACGTCGAGCTGGGCGCCCTGCTCAGCCAACGCTGGCAACTGCCCGCCCCCATCGCGCAGGCCATCACCGCGCACCACGACGAGGCGCACGCGAGCCCCATGCTCGAGGTGCTGCGCGTGGCCGACGCGGTGGTGCAGTTGATGGAAGGCGAGCCGATGTTGGCCGCGAGCCGGCTGGGGGTCATCGCGCAGCTCTCGACCGCCCAGTGCGAGGAACTCGCCGCGCTTCTGCCACGCATTCCCCCGATGCTCGACGCCTTCCGCGAGCCGGTCGCCGAAGAGCACGCCGACGTCATCGACTACGAAGTGCAGCTGCCCGACGCGCTCGACGTGCAGCCGCAGGTGGCGCTCACCTTCGAAGGCCTGGTGGTGGAAGCCGACCTTCAGGCCGCGAGCGACGAGCGGCTGGTGGTGCGCGCCCGGCTGCGGCCCGGCATGGTGGTCAAGGTGCGCGCCGGTGAGGCCCACTTTCACGCGCGCGTCAGCGCCTGCGACGACGGTCTCGCCGAGCTGCGCGCCTGGGCGATGGACGAAGGGCAGGCCCGCGCGTGGCACCAGTTCGTCGAAGCCGTGGCGGCTACCAGGTCGGCCGCAGCGTGAGGGCACCACCGCTGAGAATCGCCAGCTGATGGCCCAGCCCCGTCGTCACCCGGTCCTTGAAGTCAGGCATCAACATGTCGGGGCGGCTCAGGTCGCGGAAGGCGTTCTCGGGCTGCGTGATGGACACCTCGCCTTTGCAGAGCACCTTGTCGTCCTGCCAGTCGACGAGCACGAGGGCACCGCGCGCCCACCCCGGGTTCTGCTGCACGGGCAACCGTCGGTCGTTCAGCTCCACCAACGCGATGAGCGCCGGAGGGCGACCGGCCGGGGCCGACCGCCGCGGCCCGCTGCCGAGCATGCCTTCGAGCTCGTCGTCGCTCACGAAGTGCCAGGCCTCTCCACCCACCACCAGCGCCGCGTCGAGCGAGGCGATGTCGCCGACAGGGAGGTCGCCGGGGCAGCCGAACGGCTCGAGCGACTGCTGCTGGTGAACCAGCGCGGTGAGGCGCTCTCTGAAGCGGGTGCGCTCTCGACCCTGGCGCTGGCCGCTCACGCTCTCCTGCCACCGCTGCTCGAGCCGAAACTCCTGTGACCACGAGCCGATGCGCTCCAGGGGGTGCGGTGGAGAGCTCGGGCATTCGATGCGGGCTCCCTGGTCGACGGTGAACCAGCGCCCGGCTTTCAGAAAACACACCTCGACGGGCTCGCGCTCTCCCAGGTGCACCTGAAGGTGCAGCGCTTCGGGGGTGCGCTCGACGAGGGTGCAGTCGCCCTGCTGGGCCGTCAGCGCCGCGAGCCGGGCCAGCTCACACGCGCGCGCGTCGGACAGCTGCGGCACCGAGTCGGCGTTGCTCCATTGCGCCCAGGTGCAGGTGCCCTCGGTCATCAACGTGAGCGTCACGAAGGCGCCCAGCCAGGTGAGCGCGCGCAGGCGGGCAGGCGTGAGGAGGAACATCGTCGCGCCGCAGCCTAACGGCGAACGGCTGGTTACAGTGACCCGACGCGCGATGCTCCCCCCGCACCTGCAGGAACGAATCGAGCCGGGCGCGCCGCCCCCGAGGGAAGGCGCCTTCGTCGTGTATTGGATGCGCATCGCCGCGCGCGCCGACGAGAACCCCGCGCTCGACGTGGCGCTGCTCGCAGCGAAGGCGCTCAAGAAGCCCGTCTTCGTCTACCACTCGGTGTCGCAGCGCTACCGCTACGCGAGCGACCGGCTGCACACCTTCCTCCTCGAGGGCGCGCGCGACGTGCAGCGGGCCTGTGCCGAGCGGGGCGTGGGCTACGCATTTCACCTCGAGCGCGAACCGAAGCCGGTGCTGAAAGAGCTCATCGCCAACGCTGCGCTGGTGGTGACCGACTTCATGCCCGTGCAGCCGCTCCTGCGGTGGGACGCGGAGGTCGGCGCGCTCGCCCCGCTGTGGCGCGTCGACGCGTCGTGCATCGCCCCGGTGTGGACGAGCGAAACCTTCGAGCGCGCCTTCACCTTTCGCGAAGCGCGCCGCCTCACGTGGAACGAGCGCAACGCGCAGCCCTGGCCCGGGGTCGCGCCGCCGAAGGGTGCGTGGCTGCCTTCGTTGCCCTTCGAGCCGCTCGACCTGCAGCGCGCGTCGATTCCCGAGCTGGTAGCCTCGTGCGACATCGACCACGGCGTGGCGCCCGTGCACCACAGCCCCGGAGGCACCGTCGCCGCCCTCGCCCGCTGGCGCGCCTTCCACGACACGAAGCTGGTGCACTACGAGTTCGGCCGAAACGACCCGCTCAAGGAAGGCACGAGCCGCATGAGCGCGGCGCTGCACTTCGGGCACATCTCGCCCTTCCTGCTCGCGCGCGAGGCGACCCAGCACGGCAGCAAGGGCGCTGAGAAGTTCCTCGACGAGCTGTTGGTGTGGCGCGAGCTGGCGTGGAACTTCTGCCTGCACCACCCGAAGCACGAGACGGTCGAGGTGTTGCCGCAGTGGGCGCGCGACACGTTGAAGGCGCACGAGCGCGACGGGCGGCAGTGGTTGCCCTCGTGGGAACAGCTGGCGCGCGCGCAGACCGGCGACCTGGTGTGGGACGCGGCGCAGCGGCAACTGCTCACGCACGGAGAGCTGCACAACAACGTGCGCATGACGTGGGGCAAGGCGCTGCTGAAGTGGACGCGCACGGCGCAAGAAGCGCTCAGCACCCTCATCGACCTGAACCACCGCTTCGCGCTCGATGGGAGAGACCCGGCTTCGTACGGCGGCATCCTCTGGTGTCTGGGGGCGCTCGACCGGCCCTTCGAGCCCGAGCAGCCCATCTTCGGCAAGGTGCGCGGTCGTTCCACGGCAGAGCAGGCAAAGCGGTTCAACGTGAGCGAGTACGAGCGCCGCGTGCACCGCCCGGCGCGGGGCAGCCCGCTCACGGTCGCGGTCATCGGGGGTGGCGTGTCGGGGCTCGCGGCCGCCCGCGCGCTGGTCGACATGGGGCACGTGGTGCGCGTGTTCGAGGCGAGCGAAGGGCCTGGCGGGCGGCTGGCGACGGTGGCGCACGAGGCGTGGCGCTTCGACCTCGGCGTGCCGTTCTTCACCGTGAAGGACGAGCGCTTCGCACGGTGGGCGCGCGCATGGTGGCAGGAACGCGTGCTCGGCCGGTGGAATGCGACCATCGAAGGCGAGCCGGAGCGCGAGCACGCGAACGAGCTGGTGCGGCTGGTGGGCGTGCCCGGCATGGACGCGGTGTTGAAGCGCATGGGGCACGAGCTCGACGTGCGGTTTCACACCGAGGTGCGCGGGCTGACGCGCGATGGCTCGCGGTGGCGGTTGATGGACGCACGCGGTCACGCGCTCGGCGAATTCGACGCGGTGGTGGTGGCGACGCCGGCGCCGGTCGCGGCAGAGCTGGTTGACCCGACGTCGTTCGAGCTCGGCTCGCGGCTGCGCGAGGTGAAGATGGCGCCCGCGTGGACGGTGCTGTTGCATTTCTCGCAGGGGTCGGGCGTGGCGTTCGACGGCGCGTACAGCCACGTGGGGCCACTCGAGTGGCTGGGGAAGAACTCGAGCAAGCCCGAACGGCCGCAGGTGCCGGGCGAGACGTTCGTGCTGCACGCGAGCGCGGAGTGGAGCCAGAAGCACGCCGAGGCCAGCGCTGATCAGGCGCTGCCGATGTTGCTCGAAGCGTTCTTCGCGACGACGGGCGTGAAGCCAATGGAGCCGGCGTTCGCGCGCGCGATGTTGCGGCGGTACGCGTCGACGCTGGTGCCGCTGGGGGCCACGCACGTGTGGAATGAAGAGCTGCGGCTTGCGGTATGTGGCGCGTGGACGAACCCCGGGCCCGCGCATCGCGGTGGTGAGGTCGAGGCGGCGTTCTTGTCGGGGACGGCGGCGGCGGCGCGCATCAACGCGTTGCCTCCGGGTGAGGGCGAGGAGATGGCTCCGCCGGCGGGTCGCGCCCAGCAACTGACGCTGCTGCCTTGAGGGGGGGCAGGTTTGGCACTGGCGCACCTCGCAGCCGAAGCGCGACGTGCCCCTCGGCTTCGGGCGAGTTGACGCAACTGAGAAACGACGCCCAGGCAGCGTCGGGTCGAAGTGGTCGCTCCAGCGACCCAAACGACCGGTGAATCGCCTGCAGGCCTGACGTTGAGCGGGGCGAAGGTGCTCCGAGATGCGGAGAAGCCGAGGGGACCCGGCCCACTTCGAGAGGCCTGACGTCGAAGAGTACCGACTCGTAGTCTTCGACGTCAGTCGTCGCGGAGTCGCCCCCCCTCCGCGGTCGAATTCCGTCACCCGGTGTGAGGCAATTGCCGTGCAGAGACGAGTCGCCTCGGGGCGAGGGGCTCGCATGAGTCGACTTCTGCAAACATGAACTGCGACGAGTGCCGTCCTCGAGGCAGTTCGCCAGCGCTCGCACAAAACCAATCAGTCGGGATGCCTGTCGAACGCTCGTGCCGCGCCCAACCTCGTGCGACGGTGGCGCCATGTTCATGAATCAGGTCGTGTGGATCACCGGGGCGTCCTCAGGCATCGGAGAAGCGCTCGCCATCGCGTTCGCCAAGTCAGGCGCGAAGCTGGTGCTCTCGGCCCGCCGGCGTGACGAACTCGAACGCGTCGCCAGCGCCTGCGCGACAAAGGACGTGCTCATTCACCCGCTCGACCTCGGCTCGGGCTCGACCTTCGAGAACGACGTGGCACAGGTGCTCGAGCGCTTCGGCCGCATCGACGTCGTCGTTCACAACGGCGGCATCTCGATGCGCGCCCTCGTGAAGGACACGAGCATGGACGTGCAGCGCCGCATCATGGAGGTGAACTACTTCGGCACCATCGCGCTCACGAAGGCGTGCCTGCCTCCGATGCTCGCGGCGAAGCGAGGCCACTTCGTCGCGGTGAGCAGCGTGATGGGCAAACTCGGCACCCCGTTCCGCTCCGCCTACGCGGCGAGCAAGCACGCGCTGCACGGCTACTTCGATTGTCTGCGCGCCGAGGTCGCCGACGACGGGCTCGACGTGACCCTCATCTGCCCCGGCTTCGTCTCGACCAACGTCTCGAAGAACGCGCTCACCGGAGACGGAGCACCGACCAACCAGACCGGCCAGGACATCGCCAACGGGGTGCCTCCGGAAGTCGCGGCGGAGCAGATCGTCGCCGCGGTCGCTGCCCGGAAGTCCGAGGCCTACGTCGGTCGCTGGGGCAAAGACCGGCTCGCGCTCACCTTGAAACGCTTCGCTCCGGGCGTGCTCGAGCGCCTCGTGCGCGGCCGCGCCCCGCAGTGATCACTTCTTCTTCTTCTTCACGCTCTTCTTCTTCGGCTTCGCGGGCGCCTTCGTCGGCTTCTTCTTCGCCTTCTTCACCGCGAGCCGCACGACGATGGCCTCGGCGCCGTCTTTGCTCTTCTTGAAGCGAATCTCCTTCGCCTTCGCGAGGCGCTTCAGCTCTTCCTCGAGCGCGTGTGACAGCTCGGAGTCGCCTTGATCGAAGAGGTCCATCAACTTCCAATACGCGGTCTCCTTCGCGGGCTCGAGGGACAGCACCTCGAAGCGCAGGGCCTCGATCGCAGCGGTCTTCGTCTCAGGCGTCATGGACGAGGAGCGTACCCTCCCGGTCGCGACAGATGCTCGACGACTGCGAAGAGCCCTTCGGTCACCAGCGCGAGCCGCGCGTAGTCGAGCCGGTCGGGCGTGTCGCTGCGCTGGTGGTAGTGCGGATTGCGGAAGGGTGCGGTGTCGGTGACCATGAACGCGCGGTAGTTCTGTCTCCAGAACGGGCCATGGTCAGACCAGTCGACGCCCTCGATGAACGAGGGAACGCTCGCCCCTTCGCTCGGCACGCGCGCCACCTCGCGAAAGACCTTCACGCTCTCGCGCACCAGCTCGCGCGAGTCGGTGTCGGCGACGAAGGCCACGAAGTTCCCCGTCGACGGGTACGCGAGCGAAAACGGCCAGGGGTAGTGCTGCGAGTTCGCCTCGTCGGTGAACAAGCCGAGCGTCTCGAGCGACAGCATCACCTTCACGTCGTCGTTGCGCGCGCGCGTCGCCTTCGCGTGCACCTCGCTGCCCATGCTCACCGTCTCGAACCATGGCGGCTCTTCGTTGGTGAAGAAGACGAAGCGAACGGTGCGCGCGGGAGAACGCGTCTTCACGTGGGCGGCGAGCGCCAGAGCCACAGCGACCCCTGACGCGTTGTCGTCGGCCCCCGGAGTGCCCGGCGCGGAGTCGTAGTGCGCACCCACCACCACCAGTTCCTTCGGCGCGCTCGTGCCGGTTTGCTCCACGATGAGGTTCACGACGGTGCGCTCGCCGACGGTGAAGGGCTCCTTCTTCACGTCGTACCCGAGGGCCGTCAGGCGTTGCTCGAGCCACACCCCAGCCTGCTCGAGATGACCTGGCTCGCGATCGAGGTTTCGTTCTCCGATGGTGCCCGCGAGGTGCGTCACGTCGTCGCGCAACGCTTGCGTCAGCTCGGGCCTGGGCGTGCCGAGGGCGCCCGACCACGAGGTGCCGGGCATCTGCACCATGCCCGCGAAGCAGGAGCCGCCGAGGACGGTCGTCAGCACCAACAGCACCAGGACAGCGATTCGCCGCGGGAGCGCCATCGAGCGACCGTGTCACAGATTCCCGAGCACCGGGGTTCACTTGCGAGGGGTGCGTGAGGTAGAGGGCGCTGCGCCCAGTTCAGGGCTCCACACTCGGGGGAACGCATGACGACGAAGAATTCGAAGACCGGCTCGAAGGCGAAGAAGGCCGTTGCGACTTCCACGAAGGTGACCTCGGGGGCGAAGCGCGCCGTGAAGCGCGAGCGCGTGCAGATGGTGAAGCCGACCCCGTCGGCGCCCATGCCCGCGCCGGTGTTCGACGCGCCCGCACCGGTCGCGGAGACGATGAAGACCGGGATGAGCGGCGAGATGAAGACGACGCCCGTCGCGAACGGCGCGCTGAAGTCGGCGAACACCGACATGAACGGCGCCACGAAGACGCTCGTCGCCAACGGCGCGATGAAGTCGGTGAGCAACGACATGAACGGCGCCACGAAGACGACGCCCGTCGCCAGCGGCGCGATGAAGTCGGTGAGCAACGATACGAACGGCGCCATGAAGACGACGCCCGTCACCAGCGGCGCGATGAAGTCGGTGAGCAACGACGTGAACGGCGCCATGAAGACGACGCCCGTCACCAACGGCGCGATGAAGTTGGTGAGCGAGGACACGAACGTCGCCATGAAGACGAAGTCGGTGAGCAACGACATGAACGCCATGGCGACGACTCCCAGCTCGCTCCAGCCCGTACTGAGCAGCGGCGCGATGAGCGAGACCGCCACCGCGAGTGAGCCCGCGCGTCGCATTGGCCGCGCCGACTTTGAGTTGATGGTCCGTCGCACCGCGTATCGCCTCGCGCAGCGCCGCCAGTTCCGCGGCGGTTCACCGTCGCAGGACTGGTTCACCGCCGAAGCCGCCGTGAAGGCCGACCTGCAGTCGCGCGGCATCTTGCTGGCGAACTGATCAGCCTCCTTCCCCTCCCCGCCCTCTCGCCACTGAGAGGGAGAAATCATTCATGCGCCTCGCACTGATCAGCCTCCTCGCCCTCGCCGCCTGCGGAAAGATGGAGTCCGTCGATGCAGGCTCGATGCTGCCGACTGACGCAGGCTTCGACGCGGGGCCTCCGCCGCTGTGTCTGCCCGACCGGCTCGACGCGGGCGCGGCCGACGCGGGGTGGGATGGCGGCTACGACTTCTCCTGCCGCGGCGTGGCGCGCCCCGGTGGCGGGCAGGCCGAGCTGGTGTTGACGGGCGTGACGACGCGCGCGGGCCTGACGTCCACCCCGCTGTCGGGCGTGCTCGTCGAGCTGCTCACGCTCGAGGGGCGGGTGCTCGCGTCGACCACCTCGGCCGGAGATGCGGGCAGCTACCGCCTCACTTTCGACGCCGGGTGTTTCCCCGTCGACGGCGAAGTGCGCGCCACGTCACTCGACGTCGACGCCGGCTTTGCGCCTGCGTACGCCGTGCCTGACCTGCCGTGGCGATACGACCGCGGGAACCTCGAGCTGGTGCTCTTCGACGTCTCGACGCAGACGCTCGCCGCGCTCTTCGCGAACGTGCAGCTCAGCGACGGTGGCGCGGCGCTCGCGCTCTCGGTCGAAGACTGCGCGGGCAACCCGGTCGAGGGCGTTGAGATCTCGACCAACGATGCGGGCGTCATTCGCTACGTCGGCGCGAGCGGGCTCCCGTCGAACATGTTCAGCGCGACGACGGGCGAAGGGCAGGCCGTCATCTTCAACCTCTACGGCACGAGCGTCAGCGTCACGGCGACGCGCAATGGCACCGTCATCGGCCAGCGCACCGTGCCGATTCACGAAGGCGCGGCGTCGGGCACCACCATCAGTCCGTGAAGCGACGTCGTCTTCGGTCCGACGAGGTCACCTTCCTCGAAGAGCAGCTCCGGTCGCGCGGTGTCGAGGTGCGCGACCTGGGCGTGGTCGAAGCGGCAGACGTCGACAGGCACGAGTTCCTGCTCTGTGAAGGAGACGACGCGAACGACTCGGGGCTCGTCGTCGAAGGCGTGGTGCGCGAGTACTACCTGCAGCCCGATGGCAGTGAGCACACGCGCGGCTTCGCGTCGCGGGGTGATGCCTACGGCTCGTTGTCAGACGTGCTGCAGGCGCGCCCGTGCCGGGTGTTCGTTCGCGCGGAGTCGCCCTCGCGCGTGGTGTTCCTGCCGTGGTCGAAGCTGACGGCGCTCGCCGCGAAGTCGGTGGCATGGGAGCGGCTGTGCGCCGACCTCATCAAGGGCCTCTACCTGCGGAAGTCGGCGCGGGAGTTCGAGCTGCTCGCGCTCGACGCGATGGGTCGCTACGAGTCATTGCGGCGCACGCACCCCGGGCTCGAGCGACGCGTGCCGGCGACGCTCATCGCGAGCTACCTGGGCATCACCAACGTTCACCTCAGTCGGCTGCGTCGAAAGCTGAAGTCCGAGGGCGCCATGGCGAGAACGCAGCGGTCGACTTCACACGGTCGGTAAACGCCGAAGTGGATGGAGCCGCTCCAGCGACCGCTGGCAGCCCCATTGCACGTCTCATTTGTCATCATCGGCGACGAGCTTTTGAGGGGCAGCGACCCCCTCTGCCTCGTCATCATCGAGGACAAAATGGAGTCACTCCCCGCGAAGTCGAGGGGCTCGGCCGCCGTTCGGCAGGGAGCCAATCACCCGCCCCACCCGCGGTTCCCCCGGGCCTCCCCGGCCTCACTGCACCTCGCGAAGGAACGCCCTCAGCGCCACGAGAAACGAATCAGGCTGCTCGAGAAACGCCGAGTGCCCCGCCTCGAAGTGCACCACGCGCGCGTTCGAGAACCGCTTCACCGCCGCCTCACTGCGCGACCACGACACGATGCGGTCCTGATCAGCCCACGCAAACAGCACCGGCATGGTGACCTTGTCGATCAACGGCGCCAGTGACGCCTCGGGCTGCATGAAGCTCGTCCACGCCTGCGCCAACAGCGCCGCGTGCTCATACCCGCTGGCGACGATTCGCTCACGCTGCTGCGCGGCCGCAGCCGCAGGAAGAATGTCCGCGTAGTACTCACGAAACCACGCACCAAAGCGCGCCTCGTTGCGCGCGCCCTGCTCGAAGTGGCCGACGAGGTTCCCGATGAAGAACCTTCCAATCAGCGAGCTGCCACCAGGGTCGAGCCCGCCCGGGTTCGCCAGCACCAGCGCACGAATGCGCCCTGGCCGCGCCGCCGCGAGTCGAATCGCGGTCGCGCCGCCGATGGAGTTGCCGAGCACCACGACCCGCTCGAGCTGCAGCGCATCCATCAACCCATCGACGAGCTGCTCGTACCGAATCGCGCTCGCAGGCTCCGAGTCATCGCCCGAGCGACCGTGTCCGGGAAAGTCGACCGCGATGACGCGCCATTCCGGGAGCGCCTTCGAGAGCGCAGTGAAGTCACCACCGCCATGACCGATGGCGTGCAGACAGACCAGCGCCGGCTTGCCACCGGTGGAGTCGCTGTCATGCACCCACAGGTCGACCCCCAGCACGCGGTGCAAGGCGCCCGGATCAGGAGCCGAGAGCGCGAGCCGCGCAGGGGGCCCCACCGGCAACGTGCGGAGCGCCGGAGCGCAGCCCGTGAGGGTGAGCAGGGCAAAGAGCTTGTTCATGCGTCCACGATGCGGCGGTTCGCCACACGCTGCATGAACCCAGGTTCACGTCGTCAGCGAGCGGCCATCGACAGCATCAGCTCGTTCACGCGCTTCACGAACGTCGCAGGGTCATCGAGCTGTCCACCCTCCGCGAGGAGCGCCTGGTCGAACAGCACCGCCGACCAGTCATCGAACTTCGCCTCTTCGCTCTTGAGCCGCTGCACCACAGGGTGCTTCGGGTTCACCTCGAGAATGGGCTTCACGTCGGGCGCCTTCTGACCGACCGCCTTCAAGATGCGCGCGAGGTTGCCCGACACGTCGTGCTCATCGGACACGAGGCACGCGGGGCTCTCGGTGAGCCGATGGGTGACCCGCACCTGCTTCACGCGCTCACCGAGGGACTTCTGAATCTTGTCGGTGAGGTCCTTGAACTCCGACGCTTCCTGTTCCTGTTGCTGCTTCTCGGCTTCGTCGGCGAGCGTGCCGAGCTCGAGCGCGCCCTTCGCGACCGAGGTCAGCGCCTTGCCCTCGAACTCGGTGATTTGCGCGACCACCCACTCGTCGACGCGGTCGGAGAGGAGCAGCACCTCGATGCCCTTCTTGCGGAACACTTCGAGATGCGGGCTGTTCTTCGCCGCGTTGAAGGTCTCGGCGGTGACGAAATACACCTTCTCCTGCCCCGGCTTCATGCGCGCGACGTAGTCGGCGAGCGACACCGACTCCTCGGGCGTGTCGGCGTGCGTCGAGGCGAAGCGCAACAGCTTTGCGACCTTGTCCTTGTTCGAGAAGTCGGCGCCGCCTTCCTTGAGCACCGCGCCGAACGCCTTCCAGAACGTCGCGTACTTCTCCTTGTCGGACTCGGCGAGCGTCGCGAGCAGCCCGAGCACGCGGGTGGTGCAGCCCTTGCGCAGCGTCTCGATGTCCTTGTTCTGCTGCAACAGCTCGCGCGACACGTTGAGCGGCAGGTCGGCGCTGTCGACGACGCCGCGCACGAAGCGGAGGTACTGCGGCAGCAACTGCTCGGCGTCATCCATGATGAACACGCGGCGCACGTAGAGCTTCACGCCATGCCGCGCGGTGCGGTCGTAGAGGTCGAACGGCGCGTGCGCGGGAATGAAGAGGAGCTGCGTGTATTCCTGGTTCCCCTCGACCCTGGCGTGCGCCCACGCCAGCGGCTCTTCGGGGTCGCTCGAGACGTGCTTGTAGAAGGCCTTGTAGTCCTCGTCCTTCAGCTCGCTCTTCGGGCGCGCCCAGAGAGCCGACGCCTGGTTCACCGTGCGCTCGCCCATCACGATGGGCTGCACGATGTGGTCCGAGTACTTGTGGATGAGGTTCTGGAGCTGCCACTCAGACAGCAGGTCTTCGTGGTCGGCGCGCAGCTGCAGCACAATCTCGGTGCCGCGCTCAGCGCGCTCGAGGGGCGCGACGGTGAACTCACCCGAGCCGTCAGACGACCACTCGACGCCCTGGTCTTTCGGCTGCCCGGCGCGGCGGGTCTTCACGGTGACGCGGTCGGCGACGATGAACGCCGAGTAGAAGCCCACGCCGAACTGGCCGATGAGGTTCGCGTCTCGCTTCTGGTCGCCGCTGAGGCGCGTGAAGAACTCCTTCGTGCCTGAGCGCGCGATGGTGCCGAGGTTGGCCACCGCCTCGTCGCGGCTCATGCCGATGCCGGTGTCAGCGATGGTGAGCGTCTTCGCCTCTTTGTCGAACGAGACGCGAATCTTGAAGTCACCGGCGCCCTCGAGCAGCGACGCGTCGTGCAGCGATTCGAAGCGCAGCTTGTCGCACGCGTCGGCGGCGTTGGAGATCAGCTCCCGCAGGAAGATTTCACGGTTGCTGTAGAGCGAGTGAATCATGAGGTGAAGCAGCTGCTTCACCTCGGCCTGAAAGCTCAGGGTCTGCGAGGTCGCGGTCATGGGGGGCCGAGATAACGCAGCCTCCGCCGCCGTCCAGACCCCATGGACGTTTCGCAACCTCAGGCCGTCCACCCCACCCATTTTCGAAGATGCGCTCGAGCCGCGGCAGCCCACCCGGCGCCTTCATCTCCGGTGCGCCCATGACTTCCCCGGCGGGCAACGCCCTCGCCATCGTCACGATTCGCAAGGCGTACGGCTAGGGTGCGTGGCGTGACCATCGCGGCCATCGCCACCGGGCCCGGCGCCGGAGGCATCGGAGTCATTCGCATCTCGGGCCCCCGGGCGCTCACTGCCGCACGGCGGGTGGTGCCGGGGTTGCCTGCCCAGCCGACGCCGCGGGTGGCGACGTTCGCGCGCTTCACCGACGGGCGCGGCGCGGTGCTCGACGAGGGGCTGGTGCTCTACTTCGCGGGCCCGAAGAGCTTCACCGGGGAAGACGTGGTGGAGCTGCAGGCGCACGGGGCTCCGCGATTGTTGAGTCTCTTGCTGGGGGAAATCGTGCAGGTCGAGGGGGTGCGGCTGGCGACGCCGGGCGAGTTCACGCGGCGCGCGTTCCTCTCGGGGCGGCTGCAGCTCTCGCAGGCCGAGGCGGTGGCCGACCTCATCGCGGCGGAATCGGAAGCGCAGGTGCGCGCGGCGGCGGCGCAGCTGGCGGGCGGGCTCGAGGTGCGGCTCGAGGCGTTGCACGCGCCGTTGCTCGCGCTGCAGGCCGACCTCGAGGGCGTGCTCGATTTTCCCGAAGAGGCGGAAGGCGCAGAGGCCGACGCCGCGCGGCGCCTCGTCGAGCTGGAAGCGAACGCTCGTTCGCTGGTGGGCGACGTGCGACGCGGGGTGCTCGTGCGGCGCGGGGCGAAGGTGGTGCTCTTCGGGCCGGTGAATGCGGGCAAGTCGACCTTGTTCAACGCGCTGATTGGCACGTCGCGGGCACTGGTCGACGACGAGCCGGGCACGACACGCGACACGCTGGAGGCGCGGCTCGAGCTCGGTGGGCTCGCGGTGACGCTGGTGGACACGGCCGGGCTGCGCGAGGGCGCGGGGCGCATCGAGGCGATGGGCATCGAGCGTACGCGGGAGGCAGTGACGTCAGCCGACCTCGCGGTGCTGGTGCTGCCGCCGGGGGCGAGCGAGGCCGAGCGCGCGACGTGGAGCGCAGAGGCGAAGGGGGTGCCGCTGCTCGTGCTCGAGGGGAAGGCTGATCAACACGTGTCTCCCGCTCCCCCCGCTCGCGGCGCCCAACACCTGGCTCCCTCTCACCCCGCGGGGGAGAGGGGTGACGCCTCTCCGCACACCGGCGCAGCCCTCGACGTCTCGGGGCCGGATCGACACGATTCTCTTTCCCCGGGCACGACCAGCGCCCTCGACGTTTCCGGGGCTGATCAGCAACCTTCTCGCTCGGACGCAGCAGGGAAGACAACGAGCGACGCTCGACCGGCAAACGGGCCCCCCCCTCTCCCCGAGCCTCTCCCCCGCGAGGCGACAGGGAGAAAGGTGGTGGGAGCAAGGGGGGAGGAGGAAGGGGAACTCAGGGTCTCGGGGCTGACGGGGCTCGGCGTCGAGCCTCTCCGCGCGGAGTTCGTCTCACGCCTCGGCGGCAGCGCGAGCGTGCTCGGCAGCAGCGAGCGCCACCACCGCGCCCTCGAGCGCGTGCTCGAGCACCTCACGCTCGCCCGCGCCGCCGCCACCGTCAGCACCCTCGAGGTCGTCGCCGGCGAGCTCGCCCTCGCGCTCGACACCCTCGCCGAGCTCCGCGGCGCCGACGCCTCGAGCGAGCTGCTCGACGCCCTCTTCGCGCGCTTCTGCATCGGCAAGTGACCTTCAACCGCCCCTGCACGGTTCACCGCGGGCCTGCTCACGCCCGTCAGCGACGACGTGTGGACCATCGACGACGTCACGTCGGGCCCGACCCGCGTCCCCCGGAAGACCACCCGCGTCGACCGCCGTCGGTGTTGATCAGCGTTGCTTCCCTACACTTCGTTCGAATTCACGGCGCGCTGCGTCGGGTTTGCCGAGTCGCTGTAAATCGTCTCAACCGGCAAAGTCCGCCGTGGTGATCAATTGGCGGCCGCCCTCGGAGTCGATGATGCTTTCCCCCGGGAGGCCGAATTGATGAGCGGCAATGTGTTGGTGGTCGATGATTCGGCGCAGAACCTCGAGATTCTCTCCAGCCTGCTGACGGCGCACGGGCACCAGGTGAGGGTGGCCTCGGGCGGGCGCGAAGCGCTGCGGCTGGTGCACGATTCCCCGCCCGACCTGGTGCTGCTCGACCTGCACATGCCCGACCTGAACGGGTTCGAGGTCTGCCGCACGCTGCGCGAGACGTGGGACAGCACCCGCATGCCGGTCGTCTTTTTGTCGGCCACCAGCGACGCCGAGAACAAGGTGAAGGCCTTTCAACTCGGCGCCATCGACTTCGTCACCAAGCCCTTCCACTTCCGCGAGGTGCTGGCGCGCGTCGACACCCACCTCGAGCTGAAGCGCCGCACGCTCGAGCTCGAGGCCAGCAACCACAAGCTGCAGGAGCTCGAGGTCGCGCGCCGCCGCTTCATCACCTCGCTGGTGCACGACATCAAGAGCCCGCTGACGCCGATGCTCAAGAACACCGAGTGGCTGCTCGAACAGTCGGTGGCCACCGGAGAGCTCGACGACGAGGTGTCGGAAGTGACGCGCGACCTGCACGTGGCGTCGAACCAGCTCTACCGCATGGTGCTCTCGTTGCTCGACGTCGCGCGCATCAGCGAGCGGGGCCTCGAGCTCGTTCGTCTGGGCACGAAGCTGGGGCCCTGGCTCGACGAGGCGCTGACGCTCGCGCGCCTGCAGCTGCGCTCCCAGCCCGACCGCCTCTCGGTGTCCGTCGACCTGGAGGCGCAGGCGTCGTTCGACCCTGCGATCATGGCGCGGGTGCTGCAGAACCTCGTCGACAATGCGGTGAAGTACACGCCTCGCAGCCAGCCCATTCTGCTCGACGTGAGCGCGCCCGGCGGGGGCCTGCGGCTCGTCGTCGAAGACCGCGGCGCCGGGGTGAAGCCAGAAGACCGCGCGCGCATCTTCGAGTCGTGGGTGAAGCTCGACGCGCCGGCGCCCAGCCGCGCCAGCCACGGCATCGGGCTGAGCTTCTGTCGGCAAGCGGTCGAAGCGCATGGGGGTCACATCGAGGTGACAGCCGCATCCCCGCACGGCACGCGCTTCGTGGTGAATCTGCCGCCGGGCAGGTGACGCCCAGCCGTGGCTTGAGTAAGGCCCCGGCCCGATGTTTCGTCATTCCGAAGACCGGCTCCCTGTTGCGCTGATTCTATCGCTGTTCGCCGTCGACCTGTCGGTCTACCTGTTCGTCGACCACTGGTTCCTGGTGCTCACGTACTCGTTGATCAGCATGTTGCCCAAAGCCGGCGTCTGCGCGTTCAACCACCACCACCAGCACGTCTCGACCTTCCACCACGCGTGGGTGAATCGACTCTTCGAGTTCGTCTACGTGCTGCAGACGGGCGTCTCGAGCCAGGCGTGGGTGCTGCACCACTCGTTGGGCCACCACCTCCACTACCTCGACCAGACCCAGGACGAATCGCGGTGGATGCGGGACGACGGCTCGCGCATGGGCGAGTGGGAATACGCGTTCGTGACCACGTTGACCGCGTACCCGCGCGCGTGGGGCGTCGGCGCGAAGCACCCGCGGCAGCGTCGCATCTTCCTCGTGATGGGGATTCTGAGCGTGATGCTGATGGCCGGGCTCGTGGCGTACCGACCGCTCAACGGGCTGCTCATCTTCGTGATGGTGCCGCTGGTGATGCTCTTCGGTACGGCGCTCGCGACCTACAACCACCACAGCGACCGCGGCACCGAGAACGACTTCGTCGCGTGCAACAACATCATCCAGCCCTTCTACAACGCGCTCACCGGCAACCTCGGGTACCACACCGCGCACCACCACCGGCCGGGCATGCACTGGTCGAAGCTGCCGACGCTGCACGCCGAGCTGTTGCACAAGATGCCGAAGGAGACCTTCCGCGAGCCCGGTGTGCCGTGGAAGTGGTTCGGCAAGTCGCTCGACGCCGAGCACTTCGCGCCGCACACGCCGAACTCCACGCAGCCCGCTCAGGTCGAGCCGACAGGCGCGTTGGCTGATCAAGCCGCGCAGAGCTGAGGCCCGGCGCGACAGACGACGTCGGTCGAATGACCGACGCACGGCGGAGGCCCACGTCCAGCTGAGTCACTCCTCTCCCCGGCCCTCTCCTCTGAAGAGGAGAGGGAGGCGTTCCTCAGAGGGCACCCGGCCCGGAGGAGGAGCCATCACCCGGCTTCGCGGGCACCAACGTCGGGAGCTTCTTCTTCGAGATGGTCGTCATGCCTCCATCTTCGGCGCAGCCCTGCACCCGGTCTTGCCCTGGTGTGTAAAACGCAACGACAGGTGTACCGTTGCGCGCTCGATGCGAACGCTCCCGATGCTGGCGCTGCTGGTGGTGTCCTGCAGCCCGCCGCCACCGCCGTCGACGAGGTGTGACCGCTTCACCGTCGATTCGTTCGGAACCCTGGCCAACGGCTTCGCAGGCGGCTTCGGCGGCGGTGGCTTCGCAGGCGGCTTCGGTGGTGGCAGCGGCCGCGTCTTTGGCCCTTCATTTCCCGTGGCGGGAGACGTCGCAACGCTGCGGATGTTCGCCCCGCTCACCACCTGCTTGGGCGACGACGTGCGCAGCTCGGTCGAGGTGACCGGGCCCGACAACCTGCCCGTACCCGCCACCCTCACGCTGCCGCAGAGCAGCACCTCCAACCCCGAAGTGATCTCGAGCCAGGTCACCTTCACGACGACGCTGCCCGGCACCTACGTGGTGCGCGCCATCTTCGAGCCGTCGCTGGGCGTGCGCACCGCCACGCAGGTGGTCATCGCGACCAACCTCTCGCGCGGCGTGCAGGTGCCACTTTCGGGGCTCACCTGCCAACGCCCCTGGCCGCTCACTGCCGGCACCGTGGCGTGCGAGCTGAGCAATGCCACCATCGCCGTACTCTCGGCCGACGCAGGGCACGTCAACTACCCGGGCGCCGAGTTGGTCGTCGCCGGCGACGTCTTGTGGAGCCGCCGTGGGGCGGTGCTCGAGCGGGCCGTCTGGAGCGACACGACGGGCGTCGCCCGCACCCACACCTTCCCCAACTTCACGACCACCACCGTTCGCGGCGAACACACGCGGCACTCGGCGATTCGCAACCTGAACAACGGGAACTTCGTCGAGGCGAGCATCGACGGCGGCCTGTGGGAATTTCAGTGGCCCGCGCTCGAGGCGCAACAGAGCCTGATGGTGCGCGACGGAGATGACCTTCGCGCCTTTTCCTACGGCACCTGCGGCTCGCCGTGCATCCCGGGGGTCGTCGCCTTCGAGCCGGACGTGCTCTGGCGCCGCGACCCCTTCACCGGCGAGGCCGTCGGCGGCTACGCGCGGCCGTACACCTCCTTCGTCGCCAACGGGCCGCCCCGCGCCCGCATCGACTTCCCGGTGCGTGTCGAGGCGCTCCCGGCGGGCGGGTTCGAGCGCTGGCCGCTGTGGATTGACGCCGAAGACGGCAGCTCGGTGCTGGTGTCGACCCGCGGCTCGGCGACGGAGTGGACGTCGTGGCCCCGGGCTCGGGTGCTGAACGTGGGTGCTGAGTTCGCGGTGCTGACAGGGCCGGGCAGCGACTCGGTCCTGGTGGTGCCCATCTGGCCCTGAGTTGGTCAGCAACCAACTGAAATCACGGCATCGATTGACGAGGCCGCAACTCGTGACGCATCGTGTCGATAACAATCCTACATTTCCTTTCAGATGGGTTTCGCCATGCATTCGGGAGCCGACAGCCTCGAGACGATGCGCCGCAGGGACGGCTCTGTGTCGTCGTCGGGTGCGCATGGGTTCCCGGGTCCGCAGCTGACCCCTCCGCTTGCGCTTGCTCCGCGCTCGTCGCGACACCAAGCTGCCGCCCTCATGTTGCAGGAGCCCACGCCGGAAGCGCCGCTGCCATTCGGGCGCTACCAGCTGATCCGCCGGATTGGTGCGGGTGGCATGGGCGAGGTGTTCCTCGCGCGTGAAGGCGGTGACGCGCCGCGCGCGGTGGTCGTGAAGAAGGTGCTGCCGAACCTGGTGGCCAACCGCGCCTTCGTGGGCCGCTTTCTCGACGAGGCGAAGGTCGTCGTGCGGCTCAAGCACAACAACATCGCGCGCGTGTACGCGATGGGCGACGTCGACGGCGAGTACTTCCTGTCGATGGAATACGTGCAGGGTAAGACGGTGAGCCGCTTCACCAAGCGCCTGCGCGACCGCAAGTTCGACATGCCGCTGGGCATCGTGCTCTTGCTCGGTGAGCGCGTGTGTCACGGCCTGCAGTACGCGCACGACTCGAAGGACGAGAGCGGCAGCCCGTTGCACCTCGTGCACCGCGACCTCTCGCCCGCCAACGTGTGCATCAGCTACCGCGGCGACATCAAAATCATCGACTTCGGCGCCGCGCAGTCGACGTTGAAGGAAGAGCAGACCGCGCCGCGGGTCGTCATCGGCAACCTCACGTACATGGCGCCCGAGCAGGCGAAGAAGCAAATCGTCGACGGGCGCGCCGACATCTACTCGTGCGGCGTGATGCTCTGGGAATTGCTCGCCTGGCACGCTTTGCCGCAGAAGGGTGACCCCATCGAGCGCTGGCGCAAGGCCGCCAACCCCTCGTGGGACCCGCCTTCGCAGAGCCAGCCGTCGTTGCCGCGCGAGGTCGACGAGGTCATCTTGAAGGCGCTCCGCAAGGAGCCGAAGGACCGGTACAACACCGCCACTGAGTTCGCTGAGGCGCTCAAGAAGCTGCGCCAGAAGTACGCCCCCAGCGTTCAGGACAAAGACGTGGGCGAGCTGCTGGCGCGCGTGTTCTCGAAAGAGAAGTCGGGCGAAGACGCGGTGCTGCACGAGGCGGTGTACGGCAAGACGCTCAACATCCCCGCCGCCGACAAGACGCGGCGGGTGATGCTGGTGCCGCCCACCGCGTTGGCGTTCGAGCACACTGCGGTGCTGGCGTCGGCCGACTTCGTACCGCGCGACGACCAGGACATCACCGACCCGGGCCGTGACGACGCGAGCCTGCTCGACGACACCAGGCCCGAGCGCCCGCTCCAGCAGGTCGAGGCTGAAGACGGCGGCACCCCGACGCCTTCTGCCGACCCGCGCAGCATCAAGCCCATCGAGGCGCGCTCGCGGCGCACCAGCTTCGGCGTCACCTTCAGCGAGGTCGAAGAGCCCATCATCGAGAACTCGCTCATTCAGGAAATCGACGCGAGCGACGACTTCCTCGACCCGCTGTCAGACCCCGAAGCCGACACGCGTGCCAACCTCTCGGACGGCAAGTGGAAGATGGTGGTGCTGCTGGGTGGCATCTTCCTGTTCGCGACGGGCCTCGGGTTCCTCGCGGTGTGGCTCGCGCTGCGTTGATCAGTTGATCAGCCGCCGCCGCACGGCCCACACCAGCACCAGCCACGTCACCCACGCCCCGCCCAGCGCGTCACACGCACAGCCCGAGGCGACGAAGGTGTCGACGGGTACGCCACCATCGGGGACGCCTGCGTCCATCTCCACACCAGCGTCGTCGCGGCCGGCATCGACCGAACCTGCGTCAGCGTCGGGGGGCCCTGCGTCCGGCACACCCGCGTCGATGCCGCCGTCGACGCCCCCGTCGATGCCCGCGTCGAGCCGCACCTGAAAGCCCTGCGCGGCGACCAGGGTCGACGCCGCGCTGAGGTCGTCCTGGGTGACCACCACCACGCCCTGCCCTCCCGGGCCCATCGCCACGTCGGGGTTCCACGATGCGGAGACAGCGAGGGTGAAGGCCTTTTCCCCCTCTGCGGCAAGCCGAACCGTGGGCGGCGTGGTGCCGTAGTCGGTCGCGGCGAGCACTCGCGGAGAGCCGGCGAGGATGAAGTTGCGCACCTCGAGCGAGGTCAGGGGCACGCTGTCGAGCACGACGGTCGGGGCCGCCAGGTCGACGATTTCCAGGTTCGTGGCGTTGCGAAACGCGATGAGCGCCTGGTCATCTGACATCAGCGCCGCGACCGGGCCCGAGCCCCCGAGGGACACGGTCATCGTGTTGGGGAAGGTGGTGGCACGCACCGTCTGCCCGTTCTCGACCACTCCCACGCAACCACCAGACTGGGGTGAGCACGAGAGGTCGAAGGTGGCCGTCAACGGCACCGTGGAGGAGAAGAGCGACGTCGCCGTGCCGGTCATCGCCTCGCGGACCCGAATCGCCGAGCCGTCTTTCCACGCGACGTACACGAGGCTGCCAGCCGACTCGACGTCGAGCGCCGTGACGAATGTCGTGGTGGCGACAAACGTGGTGTCAGTGGGCACCCGGGAGTCGAGCGCGAACGTCTGGGACACGAGCTGTGAGCCGGCGACATCGAGCACCGACCACACCACCACCGCCGAACCATCGTTGCGGAAGGCGAGGTCGACGGCGCCAATCGCTCTCGACTCGGTTGCGAGCACGAAGACCTGGTCGGCTGCGATTTCGCCGCCGTCTGCCGGGTCTGTCAGCCACCGGCCGCGCACCTGGCGGTTCGACAGCCACACGGCGAGCCCGCGGTTTCCCCTGAAGTCCACCCGGGCGTTGCGGCGCAGCGAGGCGCTGGTCTGCGCGACGGGCCGGCGAGGCGACCGCGTGCCGTTGCTGCTGGGAACCCTTTCCCACAGCAGGTCGCGGTCACCCACGCGGCCGACCGTGTAGGCAACCACCAGTTCGTCCAGCGAGCCCGCGAGTGCGAGTTCTTGCGCGGTGGCTGGGGTGGTGGCGGGCACCATCGCGATGTTGCTGACGGCGGTGAACGGATGAGAGGACACCGAGATCGTATTCGCCGAGAGGGTCCCGATGTGACAGTTCCCCGCGTAGGTCGTCCACGCCATCGCCAGAGAGCCGCTAAGTGAAAACGGGCTCTTGAAGGCCGACTGAACCAGGTCGTACTCGAAGACGGTGACCCCCGAGCCAGGCGTCTGGTTCTTCACCAGCACGTAAAGCCGCGAGGTATCGAAGGCGACCTCGATCTGGTCTCCGTTGAGCTGGTCGGTGATCAGGCTTTGGTTCTTGAAGACCTTGCTCTGCGAGATGCCGTCGGTTGCGGCAACCCACACATCGCTGCCCACCACCACCACGCTCACCTGCGCGACGTTGAAGCGCATGTCCAGAGGCGGGAGCGAGGAGCCCCCAATCGACCTGCGGTTCACGGTCTGCAGCATGCCTGAGGGCACCCACGCGAACACCACACCGTGCGCAGGGCTCAGGGGTGACAAGGCCGGTTTGCTGCCCATGGCCGATTCGGTGGGCGTGAGCACCAGCGCGCCGGCATCAGGCGCGAGCGAGACGAAACCCAGCCGCACACGGCTTCCCAGGTGCTTGTCTTCCCACGCCACGACGAAGCCGCCATCGACCGCCGACACCACGGCACGGTCCTGAATGCCCGGGTCGTTGGTCACCAGCTCGAGTCGGCCTCCATCGAGCGGGTTGATGAGCGCGCCGTAGATGTCGGGCTCGGGTGCAATGAAGCGGTTGGTGCTGCGGCGAGTGTCGCTCCACAGCGCGAGGAAGGCCGTCCCGTCGAGAGAGAACGCGACCGCGGGGGCAAACTCGTCACCCGCCGACGGGGTGACCTCGCTGTTGACGTCGAGCGGCAGCAGCGGGCCCCGGGTCACCAGCGGGTCGATGTGCAGAGGAAACGCGTCGGGCCGCGCGAGCTCGGCTTCGGGGATGAGGAGCTCGAGCCCACCCGGCACACGCCTCGTCTCGAGCGGCACGAGGCCTTCCCGACGAACGAGCGACGCCGCGCCGTAGCGCCAGCCCTCGAGCCCGGGGCCACCAAAGCGCTGCGCGCCGCCCTCGACCCCCAGCCAGCCTCCTTCGACCTCGAGCCGCACCCGGAGCGGGCCGCGACCTGCCGGGCGCGTGGCGAGCACCAGCTCGTGCTCGAGCCCTGCGGCCACCGTGGTGAAGGTCTCGGTGACGCCGCACGCGCGCGCATGCACCACGCGGGGCCCGACGGTGCTGCGCCCCTCGAGCGAGGGTGTGCACGACCACCCGTCTCGGGTGAGCCCGCGCAGCGAGAGTCGCTGCACCACGTCGCCTTCGTTCACCTCGAGCGAACCCCCGCGCAGCTCGAGCCCGCCGGGAGCTGCCGCGAGCACCGCCACCAGCACCCAGCTCATCGGTTGGCCTTTCTTCGCCGCAGCGCCCACACCGCCGCGAGCACCACCCACTGCGCGCCGAAGCTCGAACAGCCCATGCAGCCCGAGGCGCTGAAGGTTCCGATTCCCGCATCGGGCCCACTGAAGCCGGCGTCGACCTCGCCGCTGCCTGCGTCGACCCCGGCGTCGTTCGCGGTGCCGGCGTCACGCCCGCCATCAGGGGCCTCGTGGGACCACAGCAACACGAACGCCTTCGAGCTGTCGGTGGACTCCTCGTAGCGGTGGTACCCCAACGCGCCGGCGTCGAGCGTGCCGACGATGGTGGGCTTCAACGCGCCCATGTCTTCGCGGGTCGCGTCGGGCGTTGCGAGGGGGAACGACCAGGTGCGGTCGTCAAAGCCCAGCGCCACCAGCACCGGCGGGCGTGGGGAGACCTCGAGCGTGCTCAGCGCCGGCAGGTTCGCCTTCACGGTGATGACGCGCTGCAGGCCCCCGCTGCCCAAAACGCCGGCCTTGAGCGTTCGCGCGTCGTGCCAGAACAGTTGCAGCTCGGTACCGTCGTTCGAGGCAGCGATGGGGCCGGCCACCTCGCGAACCTGTCCTCCCTGACGCGCGGGGAACGTGAACCACTGGAGGTCTGCGGCGGCGCCCACCGCCCCCCGGACCCAGGCCACGACGCACGCGCCGTTGATGCACGACGACGCCCAGAACCGCAACGGGCGCAAGTCACTGACGGCCCCCACTTGCGGAGTTCCCGTCGGCGCGACGACGCCATCGCCGAGGCTTTGCACCACGACGCGCGTGGGGCTGAGGCCGGTCAGCCAGAACACCCGCCCATCGCTCACCACCCGCGCGCGCTCAGCATCCACCGGCACAGGGCTCTGCGGCACCCCGCTTCCCCCGGGAGCAAAGCGCACCCACTGGAGCGAGGCCCCCTCTTGCCAGGCGACGACCGCGAACGCGTCATTCGACGCCACGCTGAAGTCGGTGAGGTCGTTGGCCGAGAGGGTGAGTTCCTCGACGGCGGCACCGGCTTCCCCCACCCACGTCGCTCGCAGCACGGTTCGACTCGCGCGCCACACCGCGAGCGTCTTGCCCCCGACGGTCGTCACCTTGACCTCCTGCTGGTTCTCGCGCGAGGTGGCCAACAGCGGCGGGTTGGGTTGACTCACCGTCCGCCGCGCTGCGCTCACGCTGCGCACCAGCGCGCCCCACGTCCACGCGAAGAGGTACTCACCATTGCCGGAGGCCACGACGAGGTGGTCCTGGATGGGCTGCGTCGAGGGCCGCCGCAACAACACCGTGACCGTGGGGGCCTCGGAGGTGCTGAAGAAGGCCGAGCCCCGGTGCGACTCGATGACGCCCTGCGCCGCAACGCCCACGACGCGAACCTCACCGCCCACCTCGAGCAGGCTGACTTCACGCAGTTGCTGAGTCGCGCTGATCTCGGGCGCCACCTGGCCAGTCCGCAGGCGGAAGAGCTGCGTGCCCCGGTTTCTCGCGTCCCACGCGGCGCACCACACGCCGTCTTGCGTCGCCAGCACCCGCGGCGACTCGAGCGCGCCGGGCAGCATCACCTCGCTCAGGTTCCAATTGCCGTCGAGCGCGACGTAGAGCCGCACCTGAGGCATGAGCAGGGTCGTCGGTTCCCGGGTCTCGAGGGCCAGCACCCGCATCGAGCTGGATACCGAGAGCGCCGTCGTGCGCACGGGCGAGCCCACATAGGTAACGCCGCGGTAGAGCGCGCCGCCGTCGGTGAAGAGGTCATCGACCCGGGAGACCGTCGGGACGCCACCTTCGGCGAAGGCGATGAACACTTCCCCCTGCGGGCCGGTCGCGAGCGTTGGAGCCACGCCGTCGAACTGCACCTCGTCGCGGTTTCTGCCCTGGCCGTCGGACCGCATCACGATGACGGCGCTCGGGCGGTTGGCCCCATTGCTCTCTTCGAAGGCGAGCACCGCCCCGCCGTCGGGCAGCCCCGCCAACGCTGGGCGGCGCTGGTCCCCCAGGCGCGCGAGCCGCGAGAGGCCACCGTCGAGTGCGTTGAGCAAGAAGACATCGGAGCCCAACAGGGGGGGCCGGAAGTCGGCCCAGGCCACGAAGGGCGCAGGAGAAGCCATGACGGCTGGCTCGACCTGAGGTTCGAGTGCGTCGCCCAACCCGGGCGAACGCGGGTCGAGCGGATATTCGACGGGGGACGCGCTCAGGAGCGCGAGTGTCAGGGAGATCCACATGCGCGCACCGCCAACCCGGTGAAGCTGAACTCTACGCCGACTGGGCCCGACACACGAGCCAGGTGCCAAATGGGAGCGTTGTTCTGGCGCGAAGACGAACGTCGGCCCGGTACAGTGGAGCGGATGGCACAGGTCTTCGCTCTGCAGAGCCTCTTCGAAGGCATGTTCGTTCATGCCATTCAGCCCGAGGGGGCGTTTCGGGCGGCACTGAAGGAAAAGGGCTTCGACCTCGCACACCGACTGCCGCGCTACCCCGCAGCGGTCTGGCGAGACTGCGCCGACGTGGCGGTGAGGAAACTCTACCCCGAGGTGCCGCGCGACCAGGCCTGGGAGTTGCTCGGTGAGCGGTTCGCCGATGGCTATTTCCAGACGCTCATCGGCAAGATGATCAACACCACGCTCCCCTTCCTGCCACTGCGCACCTTCTTGATGCGCTCACCACGCTTCATCGCGACCGGGCTCGAGGGCGCTCAGGTCACGCTCGAGTGGACCGACGCGCGCACGGCGCTGCTGGTGATTGAGGGCCCGGGCGAGCTGGCCAGTCACCTCATGGCGGGCGTCTTTCGCAACGCGTTTCGTCGCATGAAGGTCACCGGTGTCGAGCTCTTCCCCCGCGCCCTCGAGGGCCTCCACTCGGAGCTGAGAACGGTGCTGCCGTGAGGAGCCTCCTGGTGGTGGCGCTGGTGCTCAGCGGGTGTGGAAGAACCGAGCTCCTGCCGCCGACCTCGGTCTTCGTCGACCAGTGCGGAGACGGGGTGCTCTCTGCGGGCGAGGAGTGCGACGACGGCAACGCCGACGAGGGCGACGCGTGCCGCAGCTCGTGCGAGCGCGCGCGGTGCGGCGATGGCGTGGTGTGGCGCGGGCGTGAACTGTGCGACGAGCCGGGCGTCGATGCCGGAGCAGCGACGTGCACCTCGAACTGCACGCTCCTCACCTGCGGCGACGGCGTGCGGCAGGGCACCGAGCCCTGCGACGATGGCAACCGCGATGACCAGGACGCGTGCAGCAACCGGTGCCTGCCCGCGCGCTGCGGCGACGCCCTCGTCCAGCGCGGCGTGGAGGCCTGTGACGACGGCAACGCGAGCAACGAAGACGCGTGCGTCGACGGCTGCGTCTTCAATCGCTGCGGTGATGGCTTCGTGCACCGGGGCGTCGAGCCCTGCGACGACGCGAACGGCGACGAGACCGACGCGTGCTTGAGCGGCTGTGTCGCCGCGCGCTGTGGGGACGGCCTCGTGTGGCGCGGGGTCGAGGGCTGCGATGACGCCAACTCCGACGACGGCGACGCGTGCCTGACGAGGTGCGTGGCGGCGCAGTGCGGCGACGGCGTGCTCCACCGCGGCGTCGAGCGCTGCGACGATGGCAACACCGGTGACGACGACGCGTGCGTCGGGGCGTGCGTGCCCGCGCGCTGTGGCGACGGCTTCGTGCAGGCCGGCGTCGAGGCCTGCGACGACGGCAACGCCGACGAGCTGGACTTCTGCACCACCCGCTGCACGGTGCCGGTGTGCGGAGACGGCGTGCGTGCGGGGGCCGAGGCGTGCGACCTGGGGCCCGCCAACGGAGACACGCCCGCGTTTCGCATCACCCAGCCCTCGGGCACCAACATCGGCACCGACGCGCTGGTGCGGCTGGGCACGGTGCAGCAGTTCTACGACTACCGCAGCGCGAGCTCGCACACCGGGCTCGAGGTGGTGAGCGAGAGTCGTATTTATTTGTACGCGAACTCGGCGACGGGGCGGTTGTCGCTGGTGACGACCCACGGCATCGACTTCACCGGGCCGGGCACCGACCAGCCCGCCTCGACGGTGCAGTTCGACATCGCCGGCCTGCCCTCGGGGGTGGGGGTGGAGGTGGCCGATGATTCACCTGGCGAGTTCTTCCTGGGCGCGATGGGCACCGCGTTCGGGAGGTGGACCTTCGACCGCAACTCCGACGGCGGTGCGCTGGGGCCCCTGCCATTCCCGGGGCGCTGGCGCATCACGGTGACGCCGCGCTTCATGACGGGCATCACCACCTGGGGCTGGGTGCGCGACGACGGCACCCGCATTCGACTCGACATGACGCAGCCCATCACCATCGAGGCGCTCGACACGTCGAGTTCCTGCCGCGTCGATTGCAGCGTGCCCACGTGCGGCGATGGGCGCTTCGATGCGGGCGAGGTCTGCGACGACGCCAACCGCGTCGACGGCGATGGTTGTTCTGCGGACTGTCGGAGGTTGCAGTAGAGCCTCGCGCGATGCGCGTGCCGAGCTTCGTGTGGGGACTGGTGAAGGAGACCGCGCGGCACCTGCTGCGCCGCCCCGTCGTCGGGTTGGTGGCGCTGGCGCGAGACCCCGCGGGCCGGGTGGTGCTCATTCGCCGCGGAGACACCGGCGAGTGGTGTCTGCCCGGCGGCACGCTCGAGTGGGGTGAGACGCTGCAGGCGATGTTGCCGCGCGAGCTGCTCGAGGAGGCCGGCGTCGACCTGCTCGAGGCGGGGCCGCTGCTGGGCGTGTACTCGAACCCTGAGCGCGACCCGCGGTTTCATGCGGTGACGGTGGTGGTGAGCGCGACGGTGTCGGACGTGAAGCGCGCGCCGATGAATGGGCTCGAGATTCTCGAGGTGAAGGCGTTCGAGGTCGACGCGCTCCCGCGACAGCTCTCGCACGGCATGAGTGACGTGCTGAGGCGCGCGCTCTTGGCCACGCCGCACTGGGAATGAATCGCGAAGGGAATCAGCCCTCGGAAATTCGGCCTGAAATTCACGCCAAACCGTCACGCTCGCTGACAGAACACGTCGGCGCACGAGAGCGCAGAGCTCCCGACAATGGCGGCATGACCCTCTCTCGCTCGGTGGTGTCGACTCGTGCAGCGCAGGTGCTGGCGGCGCTGGCCCGCGCGGACAAGAACCGCGACGGCAGATTGTCGGCCGCAGAGCAGCGCGTCGCGACGGGCCTCGTGAAGGGCTTGGCAGAAGCTGCGCTTCGGGAGTCGTACCAGCAGGCACGCATGGGCAGCGGCTACGTCAGCGTGTCGAAGGCGCGCGGGCTGGTGAACCTGGCCCTGAGCCGGGCGCTGCGAGCCGACTCGAACCAGAACGGCGTCTCGGTGGCTGAGCGCGCGAAGTTGACCGGCCCCATCGCGCGCGCGTTGACGCAGGGCGCGAGCGGCGGCCCGAAGGTGTCGGGCACCACGGCGACGAAGTTCGGCCCGTTCGGCCCGAAGGCGGCCCGGCTGGCGGCGGCGGCGCGACGGCAGGCGAGCCTGATGAACACGCGGGGCTGGTGCGCCCGCGGCGTCAACCGCTCGATGGCTGCGGCAGGGCTGGCAACCTCTCCGCTGCCGAGCGCGTACATGTACGCGAAGCGGCTGGCGGGCGACTCGCGCTTCCGCGAAATCAAGAACGTGAGCGACGCGCAGCTGCGCAAGCTGCCGCCGGGCGCCATCGTGGTGTTCGAGGCGTACGCCGGCGGCCGCAGCAAACACGGGCACATCTTCGTGACGCTCGGCAACGGGCTCGAGGCGAGCGACCACATTCAGCGCATCGGGGCGCACGGTACGCAGCGCGTCTTCGTTCCGCGCGGCTGAAGCTCACTTCATCGGCCCGACGTACCCCCGCTGGCTCAGTTGCTTCTGCACCAGCGCTTCGTGCGCTGCGTGCACCGGGGCCGCGACCTCCGCACCTTCGAGCAGGGCCAGCGCGTGCGCGATGGCCTCGAGCGACGACATGCCGCCGGGTGGTGATTTTCGCAGGCTGCGTCGACCCTCGGGCGCGACGAGGGAGAGCCGCGGGAGCCGCAGCAGCTCGGGCACGCGCTGCAGCATGTGTTTGGCCTGACTCCACGACGCGTCGAGCACGACGAGCGTATCGGGCAGCGGACAGGGCTTCATCGTCGGCGCGTCAGGCCAGAGCAGCACGGCGCGCTGCAGGTCGTCGACCCGGAGGCGCTCGTCTTTCGCGCCGTAGACGCGCGTCTCGAGCGTGGGCAGCACGCTCGCGGCGTGACGGCCGGTGTTGCTGCGCTGGCTCAGCTCGAGCACGTGTTGAATGAGAACGACGCGCGTCTTCGCCGGCATGCACGGCGTCTCTAGCCCGAAGGGCGCGCGGGGCGCTTTGACAAGATTTCGACCGTCGGCGCGGAAACTTGCGGGCCAGTGGGCGCGTGCGACCGTTGGCGCATGTCCAACCGCAAGCAGACTCGCGTTTCCCGTCGCCTCCCCGTCTCCATCGAGCGGCGCGCCGCGGCGCTCAGCGCCGACATCTCGGCCACCGGCTTCTGTCTCGAGTCACCGATGCTGCGCGCCCAGGGCGACTTCGTGAGCGGCTTCGTGTTACACGGCCACAAGGAGCTGACGTGGACCGGCCGAATCAAGTGGGTGCAGCCGGGCAACCCGATGGCCAGCACGTGGCACCGCATGGGCATTGAGTTCACGACCGTCTCGCCGGGCCTGCGCGCGCTGCTGTCGATGCTCGCGAAGCAGGGCTGATCCACCGCCCGCTCGGACTCGCTCGCACGTTGAAGGAGTCTTTCGAACGTGCCGAAGAGACGAAGAGAACTCTGCCCATGTCCGCCAACCGCAGGCGATTCTTCAGAGTGCGCGCCGGGTTGCGGTTCACTTTCTCGTGGGAGGGTGGGTTCGAGCTGTTTCGCACCATTGATGTGAGCGCGTGTGGTGCCTGGGTGATGCGCCACGTGCCGTTGAGTCCCCTTCCCCCGCTGGGCACCGAGGGCGAGTGCGCCTTCAACCTCGAGTCGATGGAGATTCGGTGTCTGGCGAAGGTGGTGCGAGTGGCCGCGAATGGCTTTGCCGTCGAGTTCAACTCGGTCACCCGGGCGCAGGAAGACCGCATCTGCGGGTGGGCTTTTCGGCAGAGCACGAAGCGGCTCGGCGCTTTGTAGTCGGCCTCGGGCGCTGATCAGCCGGAAGGGTGGCGGGTCGTCAGGCGATGTCGGAACGGGCTTCTTCAGAAGAACTCGACGCCGGCCTCGCGGAGAATGCGCGTCACGCGCTGCATCGGCAGGCCCTGAATCGCGGTGCGGTCACCATCGATGCGCGAGAACAACGCCTGGCCCCGGCCCTCGATGCGGTAGCTGCCCGCGCACCCTTCCCACTCGCCGGTCGCCACGTAGCCATCGAGCTCAGCATCGGTGAGGGGCCATACGGTGAGGCGCGCCACGTCGACCTCCGTCACCACGAAACCGTTCGCGATGACGCACACCCCCGTGAAGAGCTCGTGCGTCTTGCCGCGCAACGAGGCGAGCTGCTCGCGCGCCTCGGCTGCGTTCGCCGCCTTGCCGAGCGCCCGGCCGTTGATGGAGCCCAGTTGATCAGACCCGATGATCAACCCGCGGGGCTTCTTGCTGAACACCGCCCGCGCCTTGCGCTCGGCGAGCAGCGCGACGGCGTGGTGCGGCGGTGTTCCGGGCGGGACCACCTCGTCGACTCCCGGTGCCTCGACCACGTAGGGCAAGCCGAGCCCGTTCATCAACGCGCGCCGCGCTGACGACGTCGACGCGAGAATGAGCTGCTCGTAGACGACCGGCCTCACGTCACGGGGCTTTCGGCGTCGCGCGCAATTGCACGTAAGCAGCGGTGAGCAACGGCGTGCGCTCGTCGAACGTGAAGTCCACGTAGTGCGCGCCCGATTCCTTCTCGGTCACCTCGAGTTTCACGCGACCCACCTCGGCGTCTGAGCTGTCGTACGCGCGCAGCTCGAGCGTGCCCGCGAAGGCCTTCTCGAAGGTGACGTACGCCGTCACGGTGTGCGCCTTCGTGCCGTCTTCCCCACGCGCCGCCCGCGTCAGGCCGATGCCGTTGGCAGCCACCGACTCGTCGAGCTTCACCTTCACGGCCTTGAGGCCCTTCTCGACGCCCTCGCCGATGCCCTTCACCAGCTCGCTGGTGCCCTCGGTGACGGTCTCGACCGCTTCCTTGCCCTCTTTCTTCAGGGCCTCGCCCGCGCCCTTGAGCAGCTTCGACTTCGTCGCGACGAGCAGGTTGCCCTGGTCTTCGGCGGCCTTCAGCTTCTCTTCGCGGCTCTGACAGAAGCAGCCGGGAGCGACGACGAGCACCACCAACGCAGGGAACAGGAGTGAGCGCATGGTGCAATTTCAAATCATGAAAGCCCCGCGTTCGCTTCAGCGATTCACGCGATGCGGCTGTCGATGCGCGTCTGCGCCTGCGGAGAAGCGCCCGTGGGCTTCTCGGCCGGCACCCATGCGGCGAGGGTGAGCTCATCGGCGACGGGGCCGCTGGCGAGGAGCGCGTCTCGCAGGGCGCGGATGGCGGGGAAGCGCGCGGCCGCGTCGCGCTGAAGCGCCCGCACGATGACCTCGGCGAGGGGAGGCTCGAGCACGGTCAGCAGCGGGGGCTTCGCCTCGCGAATCGCGTCCATCGTCTCGAGCGGGGTGGCACCGTCGAAGGCGCGCGCACCGGTGAGCAACTCGTAGAGCAACGAACCGAGCGCGAATTGATCAGACGCGAGCGTGAGCGCCCGCCCTGAGACCTGCTCGGGTGACATGTACGCGTAGGTGCCTTTGCGCACGCCACTGCGGGTCTGCTCCTTCAGCTGCGTCGCGCGCGCGATGCCGAAGTCGGCGAGCTTCACTTCACCGAGCCGCGAGAGCAGCACGTTGGTGGGGCTCACGTCGCGGTGCACGATGCCCAACGCGCGACCACTCTCGTCGCTCGCCTCGTGCAACGCGTGGAGCCCCAGCGCGAGCTCGGCGCCGATGAAGCGCACCAGGGGCGCGGCGAGGGGCAGCGGGAGCGCAGCGAGCTCGACGCCCTCGACGAGATCGAGCCGTACCCAGGGCCGGCCCTCGAAGATGCCGAGGTCGTGCGCCTGCACGAGGTTGCGGTGCGAGAGCCGGGCCTGCAGCTTCGCCTCCTCGAGGAACATGCGTTCCAGCTCGGGCTCACCCACGAGCTCGGGGCGGAGCGTCTTCACGACCACGCGCTTCTCGAAGCCGCTCGCGCCGAACGCCCTCGCCCGGAAGACCTCGGCCATGCCGCCCTGACCGAGCTTCGCCTCGAGCTGAAAGGGGCCGAACGCGCGCGGGAAGGTCACAGCAGGAGCACAGCGCACTCCCTCGTGTCGCGAAAGTGTCGGAACCCGCGGGGTCCCTCTCCCTGCAAACGCGGGGAGAGGGTGGCGCGTAGCGCCGGGTGAGGGGCCTGCAGGGTGCGAGATGGGGCCCTCACCCCGGGAGATCGTCACGACAAGGCACGTGACCACAGCTCGACCTCAGCGTCAGACAGGTCGGCGCGAAGCAACGGCGCGAGCAGCGCCTCCCGCTCGACCGAGGTGACCCCGAGTCGCTCGCGCATCTGCACGCGCAGCCTTCGCCACGCACGCTCATCCGCGAGTGGTGCGCGCGGCCCCGGTTCCACCGGCATCGAGAGCTCGTGCGCGAAGAGCACCACCGCCTGAGAGAGGTTGAGCGAAGGTTGATCCGGATCAGCGGGGATGAAGCAGGTCGCCGTGCAGTGCTTCAGGTCAGCGTTCTGCAACCCGTTCGCTTCGGTGCCGAAGACGAGGGCCCAGCGAGGCGGGGCTCGGCGCGCGACGTGGGTGGCCAGCTCGCGGCTGCTCCAGCGCGGGACACCGGGGCGTTCGCGCATCGTGGTGCCGACCACGAGTGCGCAGTCGATGAGTGATTCCGGCAGCGTGCTCACTCGATGAGGCGCGGGCCCCTCACCCCGGCCCTCTCCCCGCTGCGCAGGGAGAGGGAGTTTTGCTTCTTCGCTGCGCCACAGCTGCTCGAAGTGCTCTTCATCGCTGACCACCACCAACTCGGCGTCGCGAAACGAGCTCAACGTCTTCTGAATCGAGCGCACGTTCTGAGCGTTTCGCGGCCGAACGAGCACGATGCGCAGAGAACTCACGCGCCAGCGCTTATCAGGAATAGCGTCGTCGCTCGTGCAGACGCGCCTCACCACCCAGATCGACGAAGCCGGCACCCCGCTGCGCTGTCAGCTCGTCGTCATCGAGGGCCCGGAGGCCGGCCGCGCCGTTTCCCTCGACGGCCCGCGCACCCTCGGCACCGCGAGCGGGAACGACCTCGTGCTCACCGACGAGCGCGTCAGCGGCCGGCACTGCACCATCACGCCCGACGGCACGCGCTTCGTGGTGCGCGATGAGGGCAGCACCAACGGCACCTGGCACGAGGGCGCGCGCGTCACCGAGGTGGTGGTCGAGCCCGGCGCCACCCTGAAGCTCGGTCGCACCTTCGTGCGCGTACAGCCGCAGGCCCGCGCCCTCGACCTGCCACCCTCGAGCTCGCGGCGCTTCGGGGAGCTCGTCGCCGAGAGCCTCGCCATGCGTGAGGTCTTCGCCGTGCTCGAGCTCGCGGCGCAGAGCGACGTCACCGTGCTCGTCACCGGCGAGACCGGCACCGGGAAGGAGCTCGTGGCGCGCGCGCTCCATGACCACGGCGCGCGACGGAAGAAGCCCTTCGTCGCCGTCGACTGCGGCGCGCTGCCCGAGAGCCTGCTCGAGAGCGAGCTCTTCGGGCACGTGAAGGGTGCGTTCACGGGCGCCGTCGCCGACCGCAAGGGGGCCTTTCAGCGCGCAGACGGGGGCACCCTCTTCCTCGACGAGCTTGGGACCGTCAGCGCTTCCGTGCAGGCGCGGCTGTTGCGCGTGCTCGAGACGCGGCAGGTGAAGCCTGTCGGGGCTGATCAAGAGAAACCCGTCGACGTGCGCGTGGTCGCCGCGACGCCAGTCGACCTCTCGACGAAGGTCGCCAGCGGCTCGTTCCGCAGCGACCTCTTCTACCGCTTGAGCGTGCTCTCGCTCGAGCTTCCCCCGTTGCGCACGCGCCGCGAAGACCTCGCGCCCATCGTCGCCGAGCTGCTCGCGCGCCGCGGCTTCGACGCCGGCAAGGTGGCCGGCCCCAACCTCGAGCGGCTCCTCGTGCACGCCTGGCCCGGAAACGTGCGTGAGCTGCGCAACGTCATCGACCGCGCCGTCGCGCTCTCGCCGGGCGTGCGGGAGTTCGAGAAGCTGCGGCTCGGCCTCGAGCCCCTCGCCTCGAACGACGGCGTTGGCGTGCGCGTCGACCTCCCCTTCAAGGACGCGAAGGACGCGCTGCTCGACACCTTCGAAGCCCGCTACCTCGCCGAGGTGCACCGCCAGCACGACGGCAACGTCAGCGCCGGGGCGCGCTTCGCCGGCGTCGACCGCAAGCACTGGCGAGAGCTGCTGAAGAAGCACGGCCTGCACGACGGCGAGTAGCGCGTCTCACGGCGGCTCGAACGTCTTGAAGTCGATGTCGGCGAAGCCCGCCACGGCGGGCGGCCTCGAACCTCGCGCTGAGCGGGCGGTGTTCCTGCGTCATGGCGCCCGGCGCGCGGTGACGAGCTCCAGGCCGACCACCAGCGCCACCACCGCGGTCTCGACGCCGAACCACGCGAACCCGAGCGGGGTGACCTGCGCGCGCAACGTGAAGAGCGCCACCCACGCCGCAGCGCAGTAGCCCGCGTTGGCGAGCGCGAGGAAGACGAGGAAGGGGCGCACCCGCGCAGCGAGGCGGGGGAACGCGGCCCAACACGCGAAGGAATACGTCGCCAGCGCGCCCGCGCCGAGCGCCAGCGGCCGCAACGCCGTGGGCGGCACGCCGAAGGTCGAGTCGAAAGACCCCAACACGAGCACCACCCCGGCGAGGGTGAGCAGCGCTCCGCAGCCATCGAGCAGAAAGACGCGGCGGGGCTGGCCTGTGAGCGCGCTCAGCACCGCGCGACGGTGCCTCAAGCGCCCTCCCCCGTCGAGCGGCGTGGAGTGAGCGGTTGGCGCGCGCATGGAGTTGGACTCAACTCCTTCGTCGGGTGAGTTCTCTCTTCTGCACACACTGCGGACGCTCGCACGACGAGAGCGTGACGCGCTGCCCCCGCTCGGGCCGCCCCCTGTCCGAGCCCGGCCCCTGCGGCACGCAGATTGACCGCTACAAGGTCGAGCGGCTGCTTGGCACCGGCGCCTTCGGCTCGGTCTACAAGGCGCACCACGCGCGCACGCGGTCGGAGGTCGCCTTCAAGGTGCTCCGGCCCGAATTGATGACCAACGCCACCATCCTCGAGCGGTTTCTGCGCGAGGCCACTACCGCGGCGTCGGTGGGCAGCGAGCACGTGGTGCGGGTGGTCGACGCCGAGGTGACGGCCGAGAACGTGGCCTTCATCGCGATGGAATACGTCGAAGGCGAAGACTTGAAGTCGCTGATGCTGAGCACCACACAGCTCCACCCGGCGCGCGCGGTGGGGCTCCTGTGCCAGCTGCTCGAGGGTCTCTCGGCGGCGCACGACAAGGGCATCGTTCACCGCGACATCAAGCCGGCCAACCTGCTGGTGGCGCGGCGGCGCGACGTGCACGGCCGCGAACAGGAAGTGGTGAAGATTCTCGACTTCGGCATCAGCAAGGTCGCCGGGGCGGCAGCGCTCACCGGCGTCGGGGTCACCATCGGCACGCCCAGCTACATGGCGTGGGAACAGTTCACCGACTCGCGGGCCGTCGACGCGCGGTCCGACCTCTACGCGGTGGCGGCCATCGCGCACGAGCTGCTCACCGGCCGAAAGCCCTTCGACGCCGACGACATTCCCGGGCTCATCGAGCGCATGCGCACGCACGACCGCCCGAAGATGCGCGACCTGATGCCGGGGCTGCCCGTGCCGCTGTGCGCGGTGGTCGAGAAGGGCCTCGAGAAGCGGCAGGAGCGCCGCTGGCAGACCGCGCGTGAGTTCGAGAGCGCGCTCGAGGCGACGCTGCAGCTGCTCGACGCGCCGCCGCCCCTCGCCCCGCGCGTCAGGGAGCCCGAGCCTGCGACACCCGCCCCCGCGCCCGACGTGCAGCGCGACGTCGAGACCCGCGTGCGCCTGAAGGACTCGGCGCAGGAGCCGACCGAGAAAGGCTAACGAGTTCGATGAGAGTGAGCCTCGACGCCAGCTTCGTCTTTGCGATTCTGAACGCTCAGTTGCCTCGGCCCGAGCACGAGCGCGCAGAGACGCGACTGCTCGCGGCAAGTGGCATTCATCTGTCGGTGCTGGTTGCCGAGGAGTTGCTGCGAGTCGACCCTCTCCGAAAGGTCTCTGACCGGCGCGTGATTCAACGAGCAGCGCTTCAAGAACTTCTGCAGAGCGCCGACGTCAGCCCCATCACGCTGGCGCGGGCTGCAGAACTCGCGGACCGATGGGCAACGGCGAGGAACCGAGGGCAGCGCTCGACGACCATCGACACGCTCATCGCGAGAGAAGCGCACATTCTTGGAGCCACCCTGCTCACGTGCGACCTCGACCAGGCTCACTACGCACAGAAGTCCTTCGGTCTGCAAGCCGCAGAGTTCTTCTCAAGTACCTGAGTCGGCCGAAACCACGTCGGTCGGATCTGCCGGCAGTTTGAGGAGACGGAGCAGCGACTTCTTTGCAGCATCGACCCGATTCATTTCGAGGAACGGCGTCGGGTCGAGCTTGAGATTGAGGTCATTGCGGAGCGTCGCGAGCAATACGTTGGAGTTGAGGTACGCCAACGCAACGATGGCTGCGTGTCGTTGCGTGACCGGCCTGGAAGCGCGCGCCTGCTCGAGCAAGAACGTCAGCAACAAGATCACCCGAAGTCCTGCGCCGACGGGGCCGGTGATGTCGACCGACTGAAGCGCACCGTCGATCTCCTGCTGCGTGAGCTGGGGCATCCGCGCGAGGAGGTCCCCCATGAGATTGACGTAGAGGTGCACCGTCACGAGCGCCCAGTCTGTCTGGCCGTCCAACTGCTGGGGCTGCAGGTACACGCGCAGGTCGCCGCGCTGCTTTTCAATCGCCACGTCGAGCTCAGCAAAGAATGAAGGGCGCGAGACCAGACGGAACAGCTCACTCGCCCGACCAAACAAGGGCCGCACCACTCGACGGCTCCACTCATCGAGCGCCGCTTGCTCGAGCGGGAGTCGCTCGAGTTCCGCAACACCCTCGAGCAACGAAAGCCGCAAGGCATCGAGACCTGCGACCTCACCTGGCGTCGACGCCGAGGCGGCCATGAATTCACGAACCTGTTCAATCTCGCGCGCAGCCGGAAGGAAGAGGTGACCTGGGAGGGCAGCGGTCATGATCAATTCGTACTGTACCCGCCCGCGGCTGGCCCTGTCCTCCTGGGCGGCTGAACATCAATTCAGGCGCGGCGCGTCGCCACCACCTGCACGCCGTGCTTCGGCCGCAGGGTGATGACGGGCTCGGGCGTGAGGTCGTGCCCCGGCACGAGGCTCAGGTGCACGCGCTGCAACACGGTGGTGAGAATCAACTGCGCCTCGGCGAGCGCGAACTGGTCGCCGATGCACTTTCGCTGGCCGAGGCTGAACGGCAGGTAGCTCCCATGCAGTCGGCGCGGGTCTTCGACCAGCCAGCGGTCGGGGTCGAACGCGAGCGGGTCGGGCCAGTACTCGGGCAGGCGATGAATGGCCCACGGCGAAATGAAGACCAGCGAGTCCTTCGGCAACAGGTAGCCCTCGGCGACGTCGTCTTCAAGCACGCGCCGACCGAGGCTCCACACCGGCGGGTAGAGGCGCAGCGCTTCTTTGATGACGTTCATCGCGTACGGCATGCGGTGAATCGTCTCCATCTTCGCGCGCTCGCCCTGCAGCACGGCCTTCGCTTCGGCGACCAGCTTCGCTTCGACCAGCGGGGCCTGACCGAGCAGCGCGACCGACCACGCGAGGTTGTTGGCGGTCGTCTCGTGCCCGGCGAGGAAGATGGTCATCACCTCGTCGCGCAGCTGCTCGTCGGTCATGCCCTCGCCCGTCTCCGGGTCCTTCGAGTCCATCAGCATCGCCAGCAGGTCGTGCTTCGGCCCGCCGCCCTTGCGGCGCTGCGCGATGATGTCGAGCACCACGCGGTCGAGCTCGCCCTTCGCGGCCTTGAAGCGCCGGTTGCCCGCGGTGGGCACCCATTCGGGCACCGAGAGCGGGTGCAGCGTGCGGAAGATGAGGTGCTCGAGCGCGTCGGTGAGCGCGGGCCCCACGTCGTCGGCCTCGCCCGTCATGTCGGTCGACAACAACGTCTCACCCACGATGCGCAAGGTGACGCGCATCATCTCGGCGGCGAAGTCGAAGGGCTTGCCTGGTTCCCACCGGTCGACCATCTCGTTCGCGGCGCGCGTCATCACCTCGCCGAAGCCCGAGAGCCGCTCGCGGTGAAACGCCGGCTGCGCGATGCGGCGCTGCCTCTTCCAGAAGTCCCCTTCGCTGGTGACGAGCCCGTTGCCGAGCACGAGGCGCAACATGTCGTAGCCGCGCGTCTGCTTGACGTAGTTCTTCACGTTGGCCACCAGCACGTGGTGCGCCAGCCTCGGCGTGCCCAGCACGAAGCCGTCGAACTTGAGCAGCGGCAGCCGCGTCACCGGGCCATGCGCGAGGGTGGCGCGCTCCATCACCAGCAACGGGTTTTCCTGCAGGGCGGGCAGGGCGCCGAAGACCGGCTTGCTGCCGGGCCAGGTGACGGGGACGTTCAAGGCGGCGGTCTCAGGGGCCATTGCGGGGGCGCTGTGCATGCGGCAATAATGTGAGCAATCACTCATGTCTCTCAACTCGCATTCCCGAACCGTCGGTCGCCGCCCCCCACGGCGCGCAAAAAGGTCGCCTGCCGCCCCGCGAAAGCGGCCCCGGCAGGCCCGCGCGCAGGCGACGGTCGACGCGATATTGCGAGCAAGTGCTCACATTCTGAGCACCCACCGGTGGGACGGGTTCAACACCAACGCGGTCGCCAGGCGCGCCGGCGTGAGCATCGGCTCGCTGTACCAGTACTTCCCCTCGAAGGAGGCGCTGCTCGCTGCGCTGGCTGAGCAGCACGCCGAAGAAGGGCTGCAGGTGCTGGTGGCGGCGCTGGCGAAGAGCGAGGCGGCGGGGGCGAGCGACGACCTGCCCACCACGGTGCGGCTCTACATCGATGCCATGGTGGGCATTCATTCAACCGACCCCGAGTTGCACCGCGCGCTGGTCGAGACGCTGCCTGTCATCCCCGGCGGGCAGGAAATGATTCGCCGGCGCTCGGCGCACGCCGCGGGGTTGGTGCGCGGGTGGCTCGAGCAGCAGCGCGGCCGCATTCGCAAGGTCGACCTCGACGTGGCGACCTTCATGTTGCTCACCTCGGTCGAGTCCATCGCGCACCTGCAGGTGCTGGCGCGGCCTGCGAGCATGACGCGCGAGGTGTTGGTGAACGAGCTGACGCAGCTGGTGCTGGGCTACCTCGGCGTGCGCTGACGGCGGGTGACGCGAATTCTGCGCGGCACCCTGCGTGCAACCGCTTCCGCGAGATGCCCGCTGCCACCCACGATGCCGTTCTTCGGGAAGTGATTCGTCGCACCGTGGCGCCCAAAGATGGCGTGCGGGCCGATGGGTTTGGGCGCACCTGGGCGGCCATGTCGAAGCGCCTCTCGCGCGTCATTGGGGAGCGGGGCGTCGAGGTGCTGCTGGCACGCGCGGTGCGTCTGACCAGCGCGACCTACCCCTGGCTTGCGGGGCGCGCCGTCGAGGGCGAGCCCATGGCCCATCTGCAGCGGATTCTGACCGAACGGTCCGTCGAGGAGCGCGCCGACGCGAGCGTGGCGATTCTGGTCTCCGTCACCGGGCTGCTCACCACGCTGGTGGGCGAGCCGCTGTGTCACCGCCTGCTCGAGCCCGTCTGGGCGAGGCCTGCCGAGGAACCAACCCCATGAGAGAACAGGTCACCATTCGCCGGCTGCCAAGTGGCGTGCCGGGCTTCGACGCCATCCTGTCCGGGGGGGTGCCCGAGTTCTCGTTCAACCTCATCGCCGGCTCACCCGGTGCGGGGAAGACGACGCTCGCGCACCAGCTGATGTTCTCGCTGGCGACCCCGGAGCGGCGCGCGCTGTACTTCACGGTGCTGGGCGAGCCCCCACTGAAGATGTTGCGCTACCAGCAGCAGTTCTCGTTCTTCGACCTCGGCAAGCTCGACGCGTCGATTCGGTTCGTCAATTTGAGCGACGAGCTCACCACGGGAGACCTCGCGCAGGTGCTCTCGCGCATCACGCAGGAGCTCGAGGCCTTCAGCCCGGGGCTGGTGTTCGTCGACTCGCTTCGCGCGGTGACGCTCGAGGCACGCCTGCAGGGCAGCGCAGTGCCGCTCCAGCACTTCATTCAGCGGCTGGGCATGCAGCTGAGCAGCTGGGAAGCGACCAGCTTCCTCATCGGCGAATACCCGTCGGAGAACGACCCGCACCCGGTGGCCACCGTCGCCGACGGGCTCTTCAATTTGAGCCAGAACGTGTTCCGCAACTCGATGGTGCGGAAGCTGGAGGTCCGCAAGCTGCGAGGGCAGGCCCCGAGCCCGGGGCTGCACACCTTTCGCATCGACGAGACGGGCCTCACCGTCTTCCCCTCGGTCGGGGCGCAACCAGCGATGCCCGCCCCACCCACCACTCACCGCCGCCTCGCGATGGGCGTGCCGAAGCTCGACGAGATGCTGGGGGGTGGGCTGCCCGAGGGCTACTCGCTGCTGGTGGCGGGCCCGTCGGGCTCGGGCAAGACGGTGCTGGCGACGGCCTTCCTCGCCGAGGGGGTGCGGCGGGGTGAGCCCGGGGTGCTGGTGGCCTTCGAGCAGACGCCGGGCCGCTCGTGGAACCAGACGCTCTCAGACCTCGTGCGCAACGGGCGCATCGAGCTCGTCAACACGCGTGCGCTCGACCTGTCCATCGACGAAATCGTCGCGCAGCTGCTGCAGGTCATCTCGCGCCTCAAGGCGAAGCGGGTGGTCATCGATTCGCTGTCGGGGTTCGAGCTCGCGGTCGCGCCCACCTTCCGTGAAGACTTCCGCGAGTCGTTGTTTCGCATGGTGACGACGCTCTCGGGCACGGGCGTGACGGTGCTGATGACCTCGGAGCTCGAAGACCGCTACACCGACCTGCGCTTCAGCCCCTACGGCTCGGCCTTTCTCACCGACGCCATCGTGGTGCAGCGGTACATCGAGGTCGAGAGCCGGCTCAAGCGCGTGATGGCGGTGGTGAAGGTGCGCGCCAGCGCCCACAGCACCGACCTGCGCGAGTACGAAATCGACGAGCGCGGCATTCAGCTCGGCGAGCGCATGCTCGCGTGGGACGGGCTGCTCGGTGGCCAACCGCACCGCAGCCCCCTGGGCCGCCCGTGAACGACTTCGACGACCAGCTGACCCGCCGGGAAGCGGCGCTGAAGGCGCGAGAAGAGGAGCTGGCCCACCGGCTTCGCCACGCCGCTGCCGTCGAGCTCGCCCTCGCCCAGGAAGAGCAGCGCCTGCACACCAGCGCCGTGCTCAGCGAGCGCACCGAGGCCGAGCTGCGCGAGGTCAACGAGCGCCTGGTGCTCGCGACGCTCGGCGCGCAGGCGATGACCGCGCTGGCCGAGCAGGCGACGGCGCAGATGTCGTACATGGCCGAGCACGACTTCCTCACCGAGCTGCCCAACCGCTCGTTGCTCACCGACCGCCTCGAGCGGGCCATGGCGCTGGGGCGGCGACACGGCACCCGCGTGGCGTTGATGTTCCTCGACCTCGACCACTTCAAGCACGTGAACGATTCGCTGGGCCACCTGGTGGGCGACGAGCTGCTGCGCCTGGTCGCCAGGCGCCTCGTGGGGTGCGTGCGCGCGTCAGACACGGTGAGCCGGCAGGGCGGCGACGAGTTCGTGCTGCTGCTGGAGCTGCAGCACCTCGAAGACGCCTCGCTCACCGCCCAGAAGCTCATCAAGGCGGTGGCCGCGCCCTACGAGGTGGCCCACCACCGGCTGCACGTCACGGCGAGCATCGGCATCAGCCTCTTCCCCGACGACGCGAGCGACGTCGAGGCGGTGATGCGCAACGCCGATACTGCGATGTACCAGGCCAAGCGCGACGGGCGGAACCGCTACCGCGTCTTCACCCAGGACTTGAACGAGCGCGCGGTCAACCGACGCTCGATGCAGGACGCGCTGCACCACGCGCTCGAGCACCACGACTTCGAGCTGCACTACCAGCCGAAGGTGAACCTCGCGACGCGCGCCATCACCGGGGTCGAAGCGCTGGTGCGGCTGCGCACCCCGAGCCGCGCGCTGTTGGCGCCGGGTGACTTCGTGGGCATCGCCGAAGACTCCGGCCTCATCTTGCCCATCGGCAACTGGGTGCTGCGCGAGGCCTGCCGCCAGACCGAGCAGTGGAACCGGCAGGGCCTCTCGCCCGGGCGGCTGGCCGTCAACGTCTCGGCGGTCGAGTTTCGGGGGCCCGACTTCTTGAGCGGCGTGCAGGCCGCGCTCGCCGGCACGGGGCTCGACCCGCAGCAGCTGGAGCTCGAGCTGACCGAGAGCGGGTTGATTCAAGACACCGCGCTCACCACCGAGTTGTTGGAGTTGCTCAAGGAGATGGGCGTGCACATCGCGGTCGACGACTTCGGCACCGGGTACTCGAGCTTGAGCTACCTGCACCGCTTCCCCATCGACACGTTGAAAATCGACCGGTCGTTCGTGCAGCGCCTCGAGGTCGGCGGCGAGGCCATCGTGAGCGCGGTCATCGCCATGGGCACCAGCCTGCGGCAGCGCGTGGTGGCCGAAGGTGTCGAGACCGAGGCCCAGGCGCGCTTCCTCATCGAGCACGCCTGCCCCGAGGGTCAGGGCTTTCTCTTCAGTCGCCCGTTGCCCGCCGACGGGCTGGCCGAGCTGCTGAGGGCGCAGGCGCCGTGACCGCGATGTTGCGTCGGTGGCGCGAGGAGGCCATGTCGGTGCGCCAGGTCATCGCTCGTGCGTGACGCGACGACGCTGGTGCACCTCGAGGCCCTCCTGGTGTCTTTGAGAGATCAACTCGACCACCTCACCGAGCGCGTCGACGCGCGCCTCGCCGACCAGGAGCTGCAGTTGAAGCGGCTGCGCCGCGAGCTGAGCCGGCTCAAGGGTGGGGAGACGCCGGGGCCCATCGTGCAGCGCTCACGCAACCCCGTCACCCCGCGGCAGCAAGAGCACGAAGCGGCACCGGTCCAGCGTCATCAACCGCGACAGCCACGGGTCGACGAGGAGCTCGACGGGGAAGACCTGGAGCACGTCCATCGGGGCCCAGCTCGCGAGGCGCGCTGAGAGCAGCCCCCACGCGCGCACCTCGTCGCCCTGCCGCGCGACGATGCGGGCCACCTCGAGGTGCTCGTTGAACCACACCCACGAGTCGTCCTCTCCGAGCAGGCCTCAAGGGGCGGTGGCGGCTTGAAGCGCTGGTTACTCGGCGGGCCGCAGGCTGGGCGGCGCGAGCGTCTCGACGGGTGGGCCGCGGGAAACCTTGCGACGCTCGGCGCGCGACAGGGGCGGCAGGGGCGGCACGAGCTCGAGCAAGTGGTTCACCTTCTCGCGCAGCATCGCGGGCGGAAACGGCTTGGGCACGAAGCCGTTCGCACCGGCCTTGATGGCTTCCACCACGCGCGCTTGCGCGAAGTTGCGGGAGAGCACCAGGACGGGCGTGTGCGACCGCTGGCCCGAGAGCCGAATCGCGCGCAGCAAATGGAGCCCGTCGGCGTGGGGCATGCTCCAGTCGGTCACCACCACGTCGGGCCCCTCGCGCTGAAACAGCTCGAGGCCTTCGACGCCGTCGCAGGCGAGGTCGAGCACCACGCCGCTGAGGTCCTGCAGGGCGCGCGCGATGACGAAGCGCATTGCGGGGCTGTCATCGACCACCAGGACTCGTTTGGGGAGTTCGCTCATGGTGCACAGGCGTTGCATGGGCGATGCCGCGGTCGAGCAGTTCGGGGGACCCGCACGGCACCCATCATTCCGAAGGGCGCCCGTTCAAAGTGAAGTCGCACACCGGACGGGGGAGTAGATCGTCTCCCCGCCTCAGCCGTTGAAGCCCACTCAACCGAGGGAACCACCATGTCCGCACTCCGTCTCGCCCCGCTGGGGGCGCTCTGCCTGCTGGTCGCTGCAGCAGGTCAAAAGCCTGCCGACCCCGCCACGCCGCAGCGCCTGGGTGGGCCCAACCGCACGCTCACGGCCGTCTCCACCGACAAGCCCGTCTACAAGGTGGGCGAGACCGTCTTCGTGCGCGGCGTGGTGCTCGACTCGAGCACCCGGATGCCACTCTCGGGCCAGCCGGCAGCGGTCACCATCAAGGGGCCGAAGGGTGAGGTCATCACCGCCGGCAACTCGATGCTGCAAGAGGGCTCGTTCGGCTTCTCGTGGGTGATTCCCGAGGGCACCGCTGGCGGCGTGTTCTCGATTCTCGCGGCGGGCGGCGCCGCCGGCGCACCGGGCGAGCGCAAGTTCGAGGTGCGCGCGTACCGGCCTCCGCGCATCAAGAGCCAGATTGTCTTCGAGCGTGATGGCTACGGCCCCGGCGACACGGTGACCGCGAAGCTCGAGGCGACCCGCGCGGAAGGCGGCGTGCCCACCGGCGCGCGCATCACCGCCGTGGCGCGGGTGGATGGCGCCGACGTGGCGAAGGCGCCGTGCTCGCTCGACGCGAAGGGCTTCTGCACCGTGCAGTTGAAGCTGCCTTCCGCCATCGAACGCGGCGAGGGCACCATCGCCTTCACCATCGAAGACGGCGGCGTGGTCGAGACCGCGACGAAGACGTTGCCCCTGCTCGTCTCGTCGTTCGACATCGCGCTCTACCCCGAGGGTGGTGACCTGGTGGCGAGCCTGCCCGCGCGCGTGTACCTCGAGGCGCGCACGCTCTCGCAGAAGCCCGCCGACATCGCGGGCGTCATCGTCGACTCGAAGGGCGCCGAGGTCGCGAAGTTCCGCACCGAGCACGAGGGCCGCGGCCGCTTCGGCTTCACGCCTGCGAAGGGCGAGTCGTACACCCTCAAGGTGACGGAGCCGTCGAACGTGAAGAAGACGGTGAAGCTGCCGGTGGTGGTGAACGACGGCGCGGTGGTGGCGGCCGCCAGCGAGACGTTCCCGGCGAACGAGCCGGTGAAGCTCACCGTGGGGTGGACGGGCGACCGCGTGGTGACGGTGACGTTGCGTCAGCGGGAGGTCGAGCTCGCCAGCCAGACGCTCGACGCGAAGAACCAGAAGGGCACCGCCGTGAGCCTCGACGCGAAGGGCGCCGAGGGTGTGCTCATCGCCACCGTCACTGCGAAAGACGGCACGCCGCTGGCCGAGCGCCTCGTCTTCCGCGAGCCGAAGAAGAAGCTCACCATCAAGCTCGAGCCCGACAAGACGCGCTCCACGCCGGGCAGCACCGTGACGGTGAAGGTGAAGACCTTCGTCGACGGCAAGCCGGCGCCGGCCTTCGTGGGGGTGACCGTCACCGATGATGCCGTACAGGAGATGATGGAGAAGCGCGAGCAGGCGCCCTCGTTGCCGGTGATGGTGCTGCTCGAGAGCGACGTGAAGGAGCTCGCCGACGCGCACGTGTACCTCGACGATTCGAACTCGAAGTCGAAGCTCGCGGTCGACCTGCTGCTCGGCACGCAGGGCTGGCGTCGCTTCGCGTTGATGAACGTGACCGAGTTCGTCAACCGCGAGCAGGACGCGGCGCGGCGCGTGCTGGCGATGCGCGACCAGGACTCGACGTTGATGCTCGAGCTCGCGTCTGCAGGCCCGCTGGGTGGCGCTCCGGTCGCGCGACACCGGGGCGGAATGCCGCCTCGCATGCCTGCGCCGATGCAGGGGGCCCCGGTGAGGCAGGCGCCGGTCGCTGCGGTGAAGGCCCCGCCTCCGCCGGTTGCAGCGAGGAAGCCGATGGACCCCGCCTTCGCGCCGGCCGAGCCCGTGATGGAACCGCCGCGCGCCGAGGCAGCGAAGGCCAAACGCGAGGTGCGCCGCATGGCCGCCGGGGCGCCGGCGTTCGACGAAGCAGACATGCCGATGCCCATCGCCTTCGTCTCAGTGCGTGAATACGCGCACCAGGTGCGGCCGGGCCGCCAGCCGACCGACCGCCTCGACTTCGCGGAGACGCTCTATTGGTCGGCCGGCACCACCACCAACGCGAACGGTGAAGCGACGGTGACGTTCGGCTTGAGCGACGCGGTCACCTCGTTCCGCCTCTCGGCCAACGGCTACACGAAGGACGGCGTGCTCGGCGCGGGTGAGACGAAGCTCGACTCGGTGAAGCCGTTCTACGTCGAAGCGAAGTTGCCGCTCGAGGTGACCGAGGGTGACGTGGTGCGCCTGCCCATCGCCTTCGTGAACGGCACGCGCGAGCCGCTCAGCGGCGTCTCGATGTCGCTGGCGACGAAGGCCGACCTGCGCTTCGCCGCGCCGAAGGACCTCGCGCTCAAGGCCGACGAGCGCGCGCGCCGGGTGCTCGACCTCACCATCGGGCCGAAGACGCGCACCACCGAGCTGACCTTCACTGCGAACGCCGGGAGCTACCAGGACGTGCTGACGCGGCCCCTCTCCATCGCGCCGAAGGGCTTTCCCGTGCAGCAGGCGTCGGGCGGGCTGCTCGCAGCGGGCGGGCGCGCGAAGTTCGAGCTGACGCTCGCGGCCGACACCGTGCCCGGCAGCGTGAGCACCAGCATCGTCATCTACCCGTCACCCGCGGGGAACCTCTCGACCGCGCTCAAGGCGCTGGTGCAGGAGCCGTCCGGTTGCTTCGAGCAGACCTCGTCGACGACGTACCCGATGACGATGGCGCTGCAGTACTTCAAGACGCACAGCGGCTCGGACCCGGTGGTGGTGCGTGACGCGACCGACAAGCTCGAGCGCGGGTACAAGCGGCTCACCGGCTTCGAGTGCAAGCAGAGGGGCTACGAATGGTTCGGCGAAGACCCGGGCCACGAGGCGCTCACGGCCTACGGAATCCTCGAGTTCACCGACATGGCGAAGGTGCGCAGCGTCGACGCCGACATGCTCGCCCGCTCGCGGGAGTGGTTGATGAAGCAGCGTGACGGCAAGGGCGGCTTCAACCGCGCCCGCCGCGCCCTGCACACGTGGATTGAGGACAAGGACACGTCGGATGCGTACATCACCTGGGCGCTGCTCGAGGCGAACGAGCCGGCGAAGAACCTGCGCGCCGAAATCAAGCGCGTGAAGGAAGCCGGCCTCGCGTCGAAGAACTCGTACGTGGTGGCCGTGGCGGCGAGCGTGATGCAGCTCGCGGGCGACAAAGACACCATGAAGACGCTGCTGCAGAAGCTCGCCGAGCAGCAGGACGAGAAGGGCTTCGTGAAGGGCGGCACGCAGAGCATCGTCGGCAGCACCGGCGTGTCGCTCGCCATCGAGACCACCGCGTTCGCGACGGTGGGCTGGCTGCGCGCGGGCCCGGAGTTCACGCCGAACGTCGAGAAGGCCATCAAGGGCCTGGCCGAGGCGAGCAAAGACGGCAGCTACGGCGCGACGCAGAGCACGGTGCTCGCCCTGCGCGCGGTGCTCGAATACGACAAGGTGCGCTCGGCCTCGCGCAAGCCCGGCAGCGTGCAGCTGCTGGTCGACGGCCAGCCGCTCGGTGCGCCGGTGAAGTACGACGGCACGACGCAGACCGAGCTCGCCTTCCCCGACGCGTCGGAGCTCATCACTGCGGGCGTGCATTCCCTCGAGCTGGTGCAGACCGCGGGCGGGCAGTTGCCGTGGTCGGCGTCGGTGAAGAGCTTCCGCGTGAAGCCCGAGAGCTCGTCCGAGACGAAGGTGGGCCTCGACGTCGCGCTGAGCAAGCCAGCGTTGATGGAAGGGGACGTCATCGAGGCGACCGCGCGGGTAACCAACCTCACCGACACGCAGCTGCCGACCGTGGTGGCCATCGTCGGCGTGCCTGGTGGGCTCGAGCCGCGCATCGACCAGCTCAAGGAACTGGTGAAGGCGAAGACCATCGACGCGTATGAGGTGCGGGGGCGCGACGTCGTCCTCTACTGGCGCGGGATGACGCCAAAGCAGCAGCTGCGCGTGCCGGTGTCGCTCGTCGCGGCGGTGCCCGGGAGGTACACGGGGCCGGCAAGCCGCGCGTACCTCTATTACGGCAACGAGCACAAAGTCTGGGTCGCCGGGCTGAGCGCTGACGTCTCCGCGAAGTAGAAGTGCGGGGATGGAGCACGCCCCCGCGCAGCCGGAGCAGTTCGAGGTCTTCATCGACGCGCTCGCCGAGGTGGACGAGCTGGTCGGCGAGTACCTGCGGCTGTGCTTCCTCACCGAAGAGAACCGCGTCACCGACAAGGAGGCGCGGAGCGAGGCGTGGAGGCAGCTGCGCGCGTTGCGGGCGCAGCACGAAGTCGAGTGGTTCGGCGTGAAGCCGAAAGAAGACGCGTGGCGGTGGGGCATCCCCCGGCGGCTGATTCTGCCTGCGAACCCCGAGGTGCTCGCGCGGGTGCGTTCGTCTCCGCTCGGGCGCTTCGTGTCGGCGCTGCGGCTCGAGGGGCCTGTCGAGCCGGGTACGCTCGACGCGCTGAAGGGGCACCGCGCGCTGCGGAGCCTCGAGGTGCGCGCCAGTGGGGTGTTGTTCCCCATCGGCGCCCTGCCGCTCAAGCACCTCGCCTTGATGGGAGTCGGCGTGGCAACGGGCTCGAGCGTCAACGCAGAGCTCGAGACGGCAGCGCTGCGCTCGTCGACGCTCACGTCGGCGATGGTCGAGGTGTTCGCGGAGCCCTGCCCTTCGCTGAGTTCTCTCGAGGTCTTCTCCGCCCCGGAGGCCGGTCAGGGGCTGGTGCGGAAGCTGAGCCGCCAGCACCACGGCGCGCTGAAGACGCTCGGGCTCACGGTGGCGAGCGCAGACGAGGCGCTCGAGCGCGTGCTCGCGTCGGGGTTGATCGAGGCGGGGCTGCAATCGCTCACCCTCGATGGGTATCTCTCGTCCGCGGGCTTCGAGCTGCTCGAGCGTCACGCCGCGCGCTGGGCGTCGGTGCCGACGCTGGTGTTGCTGTGGGACGTGGCCGACGACCAGCGGGCGCAGGCCCTGCGCGCCCAGTTCCCCGGCCTGCAACGCTTCGCGGGGCGGCTCGAAGCCTCGGCGTGGATTGACTGATGCGATTGGCGCCGCCGCGGCTTCACTGGTAGTCCGCGCGCCGTGGAGCGCCCCCGCCTCTCATCCCTCGCCCTCTGGTTCGCCTGCTGGGCGGGGCTGCAGGTGGTGCTCATCGCGGTGCCGACGTGGCTGCGCGCCCACCACTTCGCGTTCAGCAACTACGACCTCGGCATCTACAGCCAGGCCCTCGCGCGGCTCGCGCTCGATCCACCCAACCCCTGGCTCAGCGGGCGACAGCTCTTCCTCTTCAACGACCACTTCGACCCGATTCTCTTCGTCGTCGCGCCGTTCACGCGCTGGTTTGCAGCCGTGAACGTCGGGTTGGTGATGGAGGCCCTCTGCGCTTCGCTCGCCTTGCTGCCGCTCGCGTGGCTGCGGAGAGAAGGTCGGCTCTCGTCAGAGGGGCTGTGGTTTCTCGGGCCGCTGCTCGCGCTCAACGTCGGCGTCTCGCAGGCGCTCGGGTTTCCGTTTCACCCGACGACGTGGGCGATGGCGCCGCTGGCGTGGCTGCTCGCGGCGCTCACCCTCTCTCGCTGGAAGACGGCGCTCTTCGCGCTGGTGCTGCTCTTCACGTTCAAGGAGGAGTTCCCCTTCGTCGGGCTGGCGCTGTTTGCGTACGTGTTCCGTCGTGGGCCGCGGCCGATTGCGTGGGCGTGGCTCGTCGTCTCGGTCGGGTGGGCGCTCTTCGTGTTCGTGCTGCGCCCGAAGCTCTTCGGCGAGGTGATGCCGTACGCGTCGGTGCCCTTCCGCGGTGCCGAAGACGGTGTGGTGGCGTTTGTCACGTCACGGCTCTCTCCGGGCGTGCTCGCGGGGGCAGGTGACTTGTTCGTCGCGTTTCTGCCGACGCTCGCGTGGCTCGAGTGGACGCGGCGCAAGGCGAAGCAGCCGCTGGCGGATCAACCGAAGTGGCTCGGGCTGGTGCTGGTGCCGATGCTCGGCATTCGGTTGCTCGCGATGGCGTGGCGCGACCACTACGGCGCGGTGGTGACGACGGCGGTGGTGTTTCTGCTCGCGGGGTGGATGGCGAAGCGCCTCGTGCCGCCGAGGTGGGTGGTGGTGGCGACGGTGGCGTTGTTGCTGCTCACGAACGAGTCGCTGCTGCGCCGGAGCGTGAAGTCATTGCGCGGGGAACAGGGCTGGGGCGCGTCGAGCGGCTGCGTCGATGCGGTCGGCCGTCGCGAGGCGCTCTCTCAGGCGCTCGAGCTCACGAAGGCAGCGCCGGGCCCGGTGTTCGTCAGCGGCAATCTGTTGCCGTGGCTCGCAGAGAGGAATGACGTGTATGCGTTTGGCGGGCCGCAGGGCGCGAAGGTGGTGCCCAACAGCCTCGTGCTCGAGCGGCCTCCGTGCGGTGACACGTGGGGGCAGTCACTCGACGAACGCGAGGCGCAGTGGCGCGCGGCGCTGCTCTTCGGGCGCGTCATCGTCGAAGACGAGTTCGTGCTCGTCGTCACGAGGTAGAGGACGCACGTCGCGCGCGGAACGCTGGGCGACTCGTCCCCACGAAAGCGAGCGGGCCTTGATGGTGGCGGGTGCGACGAGTGGTCGACGCATCGCTCGTCACCAGGAGCCCCTCGGCCTCGAGCGACTCTTCTTCAGGAAGCGAATGCGCGGCAGTGAGTTCACTTCAGACCGGAGGGCCGGGTCGCACTCACCGCCGTGTACTCCCTGATTCGTCGTTTGAATCAGGGAGTACACAGCGCCAGAAGCGCGCCCCCCCAGCCTGGACCCTTCGCCGGGAAGCTCGAGGGGCACGCACGGCATGAACTCTGCCTTCCGCGAGTTGGACCCCACCTCCCTCAAGGCCGTGATCAGCGTCGCTTCTTGCTGACGAGCCATGGCGGCATCGGCACTTCTTCCCCGCGGGGCACGCGCTTCTTCTTCGTCACGCGCGCCACCTTCACCACCTCGGGCGGGCGCTCGGGCAACACCAACAACTCTGGCTCACGCGAGCATTCGTCGAGGCACGTCGCCGCGCTCGTGAACTCGATGCGCTCGGCTTCAGTGGTCACGTTGTCGTGCCACACGAGTGGAGCGGGCGGCGGCTTCGCCACGAACACCGGCGCCGGCTGGAGGCCGTAGGTCACCCCCGCCACCACCAGCAGCGACGCAACGAACGTGAGCGCCGCGGGCCGCCGCTTCACTGGCGCAGCGCCACGCTTCTGCTTGCGCCCCGGCACCGACGGCTTCGGCGCAGGCACTGGAGCCGCGAGGGCATGCACGTCGACGCGCGGCACCATCACCGACGAAGGAATCACCGTCATCGGCAACGCGACCGACTCCAGGGTCGACGGCCTGCGCGGCGACGGCGGAGGGAGGCGCGCCACCTGCTCACGCAACGACTCCTCTTCCTTCTTTCGCGGCTCGAAGTGGCGCGCCACGAACTGGGCGCGCAGTTCCTTCTTCCACGTGAAGGTCGACACCGCGGCGCTCAACGCCTGCGCGAACTCGCGACCCGTCGCGTACCGCTTCGCCCGGTCGGCGCTCAGCGCACGCGCAATCACCTCATCGAGTGACGCATCGACCAGCATGTTGAACTTCGAGGTCGGCACGAAGGTGCCTTCCTTCGCCAGCGCGACGTGCTGGTCGAACGTCTTCGCGCGCCGCACCTTCTCGCCCGTGAGCGCCTCGTAGAGCACCGCGCCGAGCGCGAACACGTCGGTCTTCGCGTCGGGCAGCCGGCCGCCCAGCAATTGCTCGGGAGCAAAGTTGCTGGCCATTGCTTCGCGCAACTCCATCCACGAATCGCCCTGGCCCATGCAACGGAACAGGCCCGTGTCGTGGAGCCGCGCATTGCCATCGAAGCCGACCGCGATGGACTGAGAGGTCACCAGGCCGTGCGCCGCGCCAACGCCGTGCAGCTCGGCGAGGCTGCTGGCCCACACCGGCGTACGGCTGAATTCAGATCAGACGAATGCAAACGCGGTGGATCGTCGCGTGTGGGTGACGCTGATCACTCCGGTTCCCAGGTGCGTGGATTCAGAGCGCGTTCGATGAGCGGGAACTGCCCCGGGTTGATCAACGCGCGCGCCTTCTCGAGGTCGGCCCATTCCGCGCGGTCGACCTCGGGAATCTTCAGCTTCCGCCCTGAGCGCGGCGGGTACTCGATCTCGATGACGTTCGAGCGCAGCGCGGCCACGTCGAACTCGCCGAACGCCGCGAAGGCGACCACCAGCTTTCCGCTCTTCAACTTCGCCTCACCCAGCGCCACGAAGGGGCCTGCGGGCACGGCCGCTCCCGTCTCTTCCGTGAACTCGCGCTTCGCTGCGGTGAGGGCATCTTCGCCAGTCTCGAGCAGACCCTTGGGCAAGCTCCACGCGCCCTCGTGCTTCTTCGCCCAGAAGGGGCCACCGGGGTGCACGAGCAACACCTCGCGTGGATGACCCGCGGGACCTCTCACCAGCGCCAGGGCAGCCGACCGTTCCATGACGGCACCATGCCTCATGTCGGGCTCGCCTCCTCTCCCCGATCCTCCTCCGCGGGAGGAGAGGGAGGCCGGTGTCAGAGCAGGCTGAGGAGAAACTCGGTCGGCGTGCTGTGCAGCACCTCCACGGTGCACGAGAGCGTCGAGCCGAGATGGGAGAGCGCGCCCTTGTCGAGCCGGAACGTGCCCTCGCGCAGCTGCAGCGCCGTCAGCTCGCGGCCTGAGCTCACCTGCGCGTTGAGGCTCCAGCGCTGTGGCAGCTCGGGGTGCGCGGGGTTCACCAGCGCGAGGTGGTCGAACGCCATCACCTGCGACGCCGAGAGCCCCAGGCCCGGCACGTCGGCCTTCATCGTGATGCGCACCTCGGCCGTGAAGGGCACGCTGCCGTACCCGAGGTCGGGGGAGGAGAGCGCGTTGGTGTACGTCTCGTGCACGACCGCGGTGAACGACGGCGCCTCGCACGTGCGACGCTCGACCTTGCGCGCCCGGCTGAGCACGTCGCGCGGAATCGGGAGCGCATTGACAGCCGCCGACAGCCCACGAATCGCCGGCTCGAGCGAGCGGCTCTGCTTGAGCACGATGCGCGCCGGGAACGTGCCGCTCTTCAACGCCGGCCACCCCTCGGGCACCTGTCGGAACTCGAAGTCGAGCACCTGCGTCGTCGAGCGCTGATTCGCAGGGCGCGACACGTTCTCCCGCTCGAGCCACAACGTCGTCACCTGCTTGCCGCGCGCGAACGTCTCGAGCAGCTCGGCGTCGGTGAGCACCACCGTGCCCGCCGGCACCAGCGTCGATGCGCGCAGCCGCTCGATGGTCGGCGCGCTCGCCCCCTTCGCCTGCCGCACGCGCACCACCTCGGGCAACGCCACGTTGGTGGGGTTGGTGACGCTCACCGCGCCCGCTTGCACGTTGAGCTCCATCGTCGCGTCGCCGTTCTGCAGCGAGAACAGAAAGACGCCGTTGCTCTTCTCCTTGTCGTCGTCGAACCGCGCGTGCACCACCACCGCCATGTTCCCCGAGAGGTGGTCGACGTTCTCGAGCGCGCGCTCCTCGAACGCCTCGATGGACCAGTAGGAGGCCCACGTCTTCTTCAGCGCCCACTCCACCGTCTTGTTCCGGTCGCCCGACGGCTGCGCGCGCGCATCGAGGAAGCCGGTGTTCGAGTCGTAGAGCCCGGCGCCGTTGAAGCCCTCGACGTCTTCAGCCGTCGACGACGAGCGGAAGCGCAGCCCCTGCGAGACGGCGTAGTGGCCAAAGAGCGTCTTCAACGCGTCTTGAATCGCCAGCGCGGTCGCAGGCGTCATCGGGGTGTTGCGAATGAGGTCCTTCACCCCTCCTCCACGCGAGAGGTCGCCGAGCACGTCGCCTGCGGGGTGCGTGGCCAGAAATTCCTGCAGGAACGTCTGGTCAGCCGGCGCAGGGTGCGTCTCGCGAAAACGCGCCTGCCCCTCGAGCACCGCGGAGCGAACCCGCACGTCTTCACCGAAGCCCGGCGCGACCAGCATCTGCTCGAGCCGCGCCCGCAGCGGCGCGAGGTGCTCGACGTACGGCCGAATGCTGATGGCGGCGACGGTGTCCGGCGTCGCCTCGCCTGCACCCGCGAGCAGCCCGAGGTAGCCAGTCGCCTTGCCACCGAGCCCGGGGCGCAGCGTGTCGGAGTCATCGGCCGAGAGCGTGCGCAGGTCGACCACGTACGGCAGCGTGCTCGCGTCGACCTGCGTGACGGCGACGGCAGGCTTTCGCTGGCTCTGCAGCCACACCGAGTACTGCGCCTCGCTGATGGGCTTCATCGTGAACTCGCCCGGCGCGACAGCCCGGAACACCACCGGCGTGCGGAAGCGCGCGAGGTCGACCAGCTCGGTCTCGTCGACGACGCCCGCGCGGTACACGTTGGGGATGCCGCGGTTCTTCGCGAGCAGGTTGAAGTGCGCGAGCGGCGTTTGCGGAACGGCGGTCACGACGCCGGCGGCGGGCGGCAAGAAGTCAGGCACGTCTTCGAGCAGCAAGATGTCCTGCGCGGTCGACCCTTCGAACGACTCACCAGAGCGCACGAGCTTGAGCCGGCCGGCGGTGAGGCCATCGTTGTAGACCTCGAGCTCGCCTGCGGCCGTGAGGTCTTTCATGCGAACGATGCGGTCGTGGAAGCGCAGCTGCTGGCGCTCGATGTCCTGCGCGATGTTTTCCTGCGCGGGCGAGCGCACCACCCACACCACCTGCGGGGCGATGTCGGCAGGCAGGGTCGCCTCGAGCCGCTCGAAGAAGCGCACCAGCTCGGCGTGGCTCGGCGCGTCGGTGAACTCGAGCTGAAAGGCCCAGCGTTCCTGGCGCGCACCGCTCGGCGTGACGTGAATCAAGGTGCCGAGGCCCAGCGCGCGCGGCTGCACGGCGAGCGCGAGGTCGTAGAAGCGCGGAGAATAGAGCCGATCTCCATCGACCCAACGCAGGTCGAGCGGCAACACGCTCTGCTGCTTCGCCCACGCGTAGACGGAGGCGATGGACTCGAACGAGAGCTTCTCGACCGGCACGATGCCTTCGCGACCGGGAATGCGCTGCCCGTTGAGCAGCCGAAACCAGTACCACTCGTCGTGCAGCGTGAAGAAGCGGCTGTCCATGTAGCGCATCGACTCGCCCGACGCGCCGAAGCCGGTGACGATGAACTTCACCGAGCTGCGGCCACTCGCGCTCACCCCGAGGGTCTCGAACTCGGAGAGCGACGTGAGCGACGTGCGGGTGTGGTCGTTGAAGCCGTCGGTCGGCCCGGGGCACGCGCTGAGCAACGCGGTGAAGAGCACCCCTGTGAAAACCGTCGTCTGCACACGCATGGCGTCGCCTGTACTCGCAAGACTGACACCAGCGTGGATCAGAAGGGAATCGGGGGGTTGGCCAAAGCCCGGCACTCGGAAAACTGAGGGTCAGCGGGGGTCGAGCGCGGCGGCCAGATGAGCGCAGAGCACGAACCCGAAGGCGTTGAGGGCGCCGTGGGTGGGCACCATGTCGGGCACCGTCAGCGCCGGCACCGAGGGCCAGTACTGCGCCGCGGCCCAGCTCACGCCGAGCACCATCGCCACCAGCGGGGCCAGCGACGAGACGAGCCACAACCCGCGCGCGCGGCCGGAGGTCTTCACGTCGACGAGCTGCAGCGCCGCCACGAGCCAGGCCCCGAGCGTCATCAAGACGGCACCGCCGACTTGCGCGAGCGCGAGCTTCGTCAGGAAGCCGGTCGCGACGACGGGCGGCGCGATGAAGACCAGCCAGCGCGTCGCGCGTGACCACGGGCCGGGGCGCACCGTGGCGAGGCGGTGCGCGAGGGCGAGGGTGCCAGCGCCGGCGTAGGTGAAGTGCAGCGCGGTGAGCTTCACGATGGGCTCGTTAATGTCGAAGAGCGTGAGCTCGAGGCGCGAGGTGATGAGCGCGAGCGCGGCGGTGCCGGAGAACCCAGCGGCCATCGCGGGCCAACCCTGGCGCTCTCGCAGCGCGTTGACGCCGAGGCGGGTGGTGAGGCCGAGCCAGGGCACGACGCAGACTGCTGCGAGGGGGCCTGCGGGCAGCGCGAGCGCGAGCACGACGAAGGTCGCGGCGATGAGCCAGAGAACGAGCCGGTCACGGAGGGCGAGCGGCAACACCACGCCCACGCCGACCACCAGCGCGACGTTCATGACGGGAATCATCCACTCGCCGAGCGTCATCGGGGCAAGACCACCATGAAGTGCGCGGGGTGCGCGTCACTTTCGCCGAGAACAAGGGCCCTCGCCCTGCGAAGCGGGGAGAGGGTGGCGCGAAGCGCCGGGTGAGGAGCTCGTGCGCCGAGGCAGGCCCCTCACCCCGACCCTCTCCCCGCTTCCGCAGGGAGAGGGAGACAGGTGTCGTTTGTCAGCACTGCACGCAACGCTCCGTCCCTCGCGCCATGTCTCGTTCGTCTCACTCACCGCGCTATCGCTCTCACCTGCACGCCAGCCACAAGCGCGCTCGTCACGCCGTCGCGTCCGTGCTCGCGGTGCACGCGCGTCGCGACGTGAATGAGCCACTGCGCCTCGTGCTCGCGGATCAGCTCGAGGAGCGCGGGCTCGTCGCGCAGGCTGAGGCGCTCCGTCGCGAGGAAGACGAGGCCTTGCTGCCCGTCGTGCCCAGCGGGTTCAACACCCGCCTTCGGTGGTGACGGCTCAGCGCATCAACCACGCAAGCCATTGCGCTGACGTGCGCATCGACGCCGCACCCCAACGCTGGGCCGTCGACGGAACACTGACTGCACCCCAATCGAGGTCGACGAGCCGGGTGAGGAAGTCGTGCTCGACGCACCCCTCGAGGCTGAAGATCCGCACGTCGCTCGCCACCCGCGACGCCCAGCGGAGGTCGCGCACCAGCTCGTCAAACGACACCTTCGGCATCGGGTCGATGCCTCCCCCGGTGCTGCCCACGGCGACCGAGCGCGCCGAGCGCGTCCACGACTCCGCGAGCCCCTCACCCAGCGCACCGAGCAGGCTGCTGTAGACCATCAGCACCTCGCGCTCGACCGGCACGTCGAGGGAGCTGATCAGCCGCTGAAAGAAGCGACTCCCGGCCGCGCGGTCTTCGAGCAGCAGCGGGAATTGATACGTCTCGACCTCAAACCCCTGGCCCTGCAACCTGCGAATCAGCACACCATACTGACCTGCAGCACGCGCCAGGCGCTCTCGATCTCTCGCGCGCCACGCCCAGTGACCCAGCGTGCGCACCGGCCTCGCAAAGAAAGAATCGAGGTCTCGCAGGTCGGGCTCGAAGTCGAAGCCCAGCGACGTGAACTTGAGCTCGTGGCGCCGCGACCAGTCGAGCAGCGCCCCGACGCGCGCCTCGACCCGGTCGGCGTTGTCGGGCGTCGCGAAGTAGCCGTCAGCGCGATCGAGCAGCACCCACATGTCGACCGGCACCCCGGCGGCGCCCAGCACCTTCACCGCCTCGGCGCGCTCGTCGCTCACATCGACGAGCCCCATCGTCACCCGCGCCCTGAGCGCACGGAGCGTCTCGACCACACCAGACCGTCGCACCAGCGCGAGCGCGTCGACACCACGCTGCTCGTTGAAGAAGGACAGACGCTCGGGTCGCACGGTGCGGCAGGCGGCACTACCACAGGGCGGAGGGAGGGACCCGCGGCGGTGGGTGAAACAGCGCTGCGGGGTCGCCCCCCACCTTCCTCCAACCGTGCACCACCTGACTTTCAGTTCTGGGAGAATCGTGCGGATGAACGCGGCATGATCCGCCGATTCTCCGTGTCCCTGACGGTGTGCTTCTCTTTGCTTGGCTTCGCTCAGCCCAACCCGTGGACCAGCAAGCCACCCCCGCCGCCTCCGCGTCAGGACCTTGAGCGCAGAGGTGGCCCGGCTGGCCAGGCGCGTGCGCGAGCTCGAAGCGCCGCCGACCCCGCTGCCCGTCGTCGCACCCACGCCCGAACCGGCGGCCCAACCGGTCGCGGCCGCGCCGGCGCCGAGGTGTTCGAGAACAACGTCAACTGGCTGTCGACGCGCTCGATGATTTTCGCCTACGGCCCGTACACCCATTCCGGCCTGCGGGCGACGTTCGCCATCAACGACATCTTCTCGGTGCAGGGCGGCGTCGTGAACGGGTGGGACAACATCATCACCGCCGGCTCGTGGAAGACCTTCAACGTGTCGGCGTACTGCGACCTGCCCACCACCAGCATCGCCTTCTCGTTCTACGGCGGGCCGCAGGCCACCCCCGACGTGAAGATGCTCTTCGACCTCGTCGTCACCCAGAAGTTCGGCGACGCGTTCGCGACGAACGTCAACGGTGTGGTGGGCGCAGAGGGCACCTCGAAGTGGTTCGCCGGTGCGCTGAGCGCCCGCTACGCGTTCTCCGACCGCTTCCGCCTCGCCGCGCGCGTCGAGTACTTCGGTGACCCCGACGGCCACCGCACCGCCTTCGCCGGCCAATACCTCAACACGACCCTCGGCGCGTCGGTGGTGGTGCTCAACGCCGACGGCATCGGCGCCGTCGAGTTCCGCCCCGAGCTGCGCCACGACCAGCTGCTCCCCGGCATGTCGGCGGGCCCCGGCGGCGGCGGTGGGCCAGAACTGCCGGCGGTGCAGGCCGGTGCCCCGGGCCCCTTCGTGGGCGGCACCAGCCCACACCAGACCACCCTGTCGGTCACCATGGTCGCGTCGTTCTGATCAGCCTCGCTGATCCGACGAAAAGCTGACGGCCCCGCTGGCACACCGCATGAATGCGAGGAGGCAACATGAGCGCACCTCAGTCCCCTGCTGACCTTCTCCGCGGCCTGATTGCCCGCACCTTCAGCGCCCTCTCGGGTGACGCACGACGAGCGCAGGCCCTGCTGCGGGACGCGATGCCGCGGGTGGTCGGCTGCTTCCTGACGCTGCAGGAGCAGGTCCGCGACCACATGAAGTTGATCACCAGACTCTCAGCCGAGTTCGGTGCTGAGACGAGCGGAGGGTCTGGCATGCGGGTCGTCATCGCCACCTTCGTGGACGACCTCGTCTCGGTGAGCCGCCAGAGCATGCAGATCGTCGAGCAGGTCACCATCATGAGCACCGACGTGCAGCAGATGCTGGTGAGCGTCGATCAAATCGAAGAGATGTCGGGGGCCACCCGCATCATCGCGCTGAACGCCGAAATCGAATCGAACCGCATGGTGCAGGGCGCGCCATTTCGTGTGGTCGCCGACGAGACGAAGCGGCTCGCCCGCGAAGCCGCGCACTTCAGCGACGAGATTCGCCACGCCGTCGACCGCTGCAAGACGCGCCTCGACTCGACGAAGGAACTCGTCGGCAAGCTCGCCTCACACGACATGACCGCCGCGTTGCGTGCCCAGAACAACCTCGCGACCAGCATCGAGACCATCAACAGCGCCAACGCCGACCTGCTCAAGACGCTGGCGGTGATGGACGAGCAGGTCAACGCGGCGATAACGGCGCTGCAGTTCGACGACATCCTCACGCAGCTGCTGGGCACCATCGACCGCCGCATCACGCTGCTGCAGGACGTCTGGCTCGACTCGTTGCCCAGCGGCAACGACGAGCTGTCCCACATGCTCGAGGCGTGGAAGCGCCGCACCGCCGAGCTCGACGTCGATCCCCAGCTCGTCAAACAGGAATCGGTGGCCAGCGGCACCACCGAGCTCTTCTGAACGTCAACTTCGTCTCGCCGCGGGGGCGGCGGCGCCCCAACGGGCCCCGCTGCAAAGCCGCGAATCTCGCGCGAATCTGATCCGGCACGCACCACGCAAGGAGCATCACCCATGGCCGTTTTCGAGTTCGAACCCGACGTCGACGTTCGCACCGTCGCACAGACTGCGACCCGCGCCCGAGCGCTCATCACCGGGGGCGAGCTGACCCTCGACGCCTCGCGGGTGACCCGCTGCGATACGGCAGGCGCCCAGCTGCTGGTGTCCATCGCGCGCGCCCTGCCCCAGGGCGCCTGGCGCCTCTCACCCCGGCTCGAAGAGGCCCTCACGGGGCTCGGGGTGCCGCTTTCCCTCTTCACGTCGAGGCCTTCATGACCCGCGCGCTCGTGGTCGACGATTCACCCACGATGCAGCAGATGGTGCGCTCGGCCCTCATGCGCGCCGGCTTCGAGGTGACGACCGCGTCCAACGGCAAGGAAGGCCTGGCCTCGCTGCAGACGCCCTTCGACTTGATCATCACCGACATCAACATGCCCGAGATGGATGGCATCTCGTTCATCAAGAACCTCCGCGGCCTCAGTGGCCACAGGTTCACGCCCGTGCTGGTGCTCACCACCGAGGCCGCGCAGCAGCGCAAAGAACAGGGCCGCGTGGCGGGCGCGACGGGCTGGCTCACCAAGCCCTTCGACACCGAGCAACTGCTGGCGGTCATCAAGAAGGTCGTTCGCTGAGGCACGCCATGGCGACCGACGAACGAGACGAGTTCCTCGAGATGTTCTTCGTCGAGGCCGCCGACCACGTGGCCACACTCGAGGCCGGGCTGCTCTCACTCGAGCAAAAGCCCGGCGATGAAGAGCTGCTCAACGCGCTCTTCCGCGCCGCGCATTCCATCAAGGGCGCCAGCGGCATGCTGGGGTTCGACACCCTCTGCGCCTTGACCCACGCGCTCGAAGGCGTGCTCGACGCCCAGCGCGGCAACACGCTTGCCGGTACGCCGGAAGTGGCGTCCCTGCTCCTCGAGAGCACCGACCTGGTGCGCGGCTGCCTCGACGCCGCGCGCGGTGCGCAGCCCGGTCCAGACATCGGCAGCGTCGTCGCCCGCCTCGAGGGCCTGATCAGCGCCCCGCACGCCACCGCGACGCCGACCGCACCGCCCACTGCGCCCGCCGCGACCCACGCGACGGCCCCTGAGCCCGCGCCAGGCTCAGGCGAGCGAAGGGTCGTCGTTCACTTCAGGCCGGGGCGCGACACCTTCCTCACCGGGCTCGACCCCGCGCTGTGCGTCAGAGAGCTCGCGGAGCTGGGCACGTTGAAGGTCGAGGCCCTGCTCGACGGAGTGCCCCCGCTGCAAGAGCTCGATGCAGAGGCCTGCCACGTGGGGTGGAAGCTCGAGCTGCACACCGCTGCTCCGCTGGAACGCATCGAGGGGGCGTTCGCCTTCATCGACGCCCCGGTCGAGCTGCGCATCGAGGACCCGGCCGCAGCGCGCCCCGCAGCTTCGGCCGCGCCTGCCACCCCGCAGGAAGAGTCGAGCCGCGAGCCACAGCCGGCTGCGGCCACGCCCACGCCAGCGGCGAGCGCGCGGCGCGACGAGGGCAGCCTGCGCGTCAACACCACGAAGATCGACCGCCTGGTCAACCTCGTCGGCGAGCTCGTCATCGCGCAGGCGATGGTCACCCGCTCGCTGGCGACCTTCACGCCCGCAGAGTTGCCCCGACTGCGCGAGACCGCGCTCGAGATGGAACGCCACACCCGCGCCCTGCAGGACGGGGTGATGAACATTCGCATGGTGCCCATCGGCACCATCTTCGGGCGCTTTCGTCGCCTGATGCGCGACCTGTCGGAATCGCTGGGCAAGGACATCGCGCTCGACACGGTGGGTGAAGAGACCGAGCTCGACAAGAGCGTCGTCGAGGCGCTCGCCGACCCGTTGATGCACCTGGTGCGCAACTCCGCAGACCACGGCCTCGAGGGTGGCGACGAGCGTATGGCCATGGGCAAGCCGCGCACCGGCACCGTGAAGCTCAGCGCGCGACACCAGGGCGGCAACGTGGTGGTCGAGGTCAGCGACGACGGTCGGGGTCTCGACACCGAGCGCATTCGCCAGCGTGCCCTCGAGCGGGGGTTGATCGCCGCAGGGGCGACGCCTTCTGACGACGTGGTGCACCGCCTCATCTTCGCGCCGGGCTTCTCGACCGCCGCGAAGGTGACCGACCTCTCGGGGCGCGGCGTCGGCATGGACGTGGTGCTGCGCAGCGTCGAGGCGCTCAACGGCAAGGTGACCATCTTCACCGAGCGCGGGCGCGGCACCCGCATTCGCGTCTCACTGCCACTGACGCTGGCCATCATCGACGGCATGTCGCTGCGGGTCGGCACCTCGACGTTCGTGGTGCCCTTGAACCACGTGGTCGAGACGGTGCCGCTGCAGCGGTGCACGGTGCGCAAGTTGCCCAGCGGCGCCAGCGTCTTGAGCGTGCGCGGTCGCAACCTGCCGCTGTTGCACTTGAGCCAACTGCTCGGCTGTGCCCACGACGAGGGCAACCCGCGGCCGCTGGTGGTCATCGTCGAGTGCGCCGAGAGCCCCTTCGCGTTCGTCATCGACGAGCTGGTCGGCAAGTCGCAGCTGGTCATCAAGGCGCTCGAGGCCAACTACCGCCGGGTCGAGGGCGTGCTGGGGGCCACCATTCTGGGCGACGGTACCGTGTCGTTCATTCTCGACGTTCAGGGCCTCGCCGCGCTCGGCGGGCTCACCACCACCACCGAAGCGAGGGCTGCATGAACGCCGTTGAGACGAAGCACAGCCGACCGTCGACGCAGCTGCTCACCTTCACGCTGGGTGACGAGGCGTTCGCCATCGACATCCTCAAGGTGCAGGAAATCAAGTCGTCGGTCACCATCACCCCGCTTCCCAACGCAGCGCCCGAGCTGAGGGGCGTCATCAACCTCCGCGGCTCGGTGGTACCCATCGTCGACCTGCGGCGACGGCTGAAGATGCAGGACACCGAGTTCACGCGCCACTCGGTGGTCATCGTCACGCGGGTGTTCGACAAGATCGTCGGCCTGGTCGCCGACACCGTGTCCGACGTGCTGGCGATTTCACCTGATCAAGTCTCGGCGCCGCCGCAGCTCGAGTCGAACGGCGCCCACACCAACTACCTCGCGGGGCTGGTGCGCGTCGGTGAGCGGCTGCTGGTGCTGCTCGACATCGACCGGGCCCTCGGCGAGCTCGTGTCCCGCGAAGAGCACAGGCGAGTCGCAGCCCACTCCTGATCCACCCACCAACCCACCCCACTCCCGCCAGCGCGTTCGCAGCCCGCGTGGTCTGGCTCTTGCCCTGATCAGCTCAACCTGGAGGAAGTACGTGAAACTCGTCAACATGCTGTCGGTCAGGGCCAAGTTCGCCATCACGGCGGTGTTCATCGCGGCGGCCATTCTGCTGGTGGGCGTCGCCAGCACCTCGATCTCCCAAGACACGCGCATCGACTCACCGCACTACCGGAAGATCATCAACTCGAAAGACCTGCTGGCCGACATTCTGCCGCCACCGATGTACCTCATCGAGGTGCGCACCCGCATGCTCGAGGAACTGACGCGGCCCGACGCGGCCCGACAGGCGGCCATCGACCAGAGCATCGACGCCGCTGCGACGACCTTCGAAGAACGCCTCACGTACTGGGCAGGCATCGAGATCGAACCCGGGAGCCAACCGAAGGTGGAAGCGGTGCGTACCACCGGCCGCGAGTTCCTGGCGTTCGCCCGCGGTGACTTTCGCGCCGCCGCCGACAAGCACGACGAAGCCCGGGTTCGCGAGTTGCTGAGCGGCAAGGGCAACGAGCTCTTCAACCGCCACCGCGAAGCCGTCGACGCCCTGGTGGCGTTCGAGACCCCCTACCGCAAGAAGGTCGAGGGGGACGTCAGCGCCCTGCTCGAGAGCTCGCACCAGCAGCTGTGGGGGTCGCGGTGGGCGCTCGTCTTCGCCGTGTTGATCTTGACCTTCTTCGTCGCCCGCTCGGTCACCGTGCCGCTCGAGGAGGTGCGCCGTGCTGCCGAGAAGCTGTCCGTCGGCGACGTGAACGTGAAGGTCGAATACGAGGGCCGCGACGAGCTGGGCTCGCTCGCGGCGTCGTTCCGCAAGTTGATCGCCTACTCGCGGCGCCTCGCGGGCGTCGCTGACCGCATCAGCCGCGGTGAGACCGACGTCGACGTGCACCAGGAGAGCGAGGCCGACGCGCTGTCTCAGTCGATGGAGCGCGTCACGGCCAGCCTGCGCCAGCTGATGACCGAATCCGACCGCCTGGTCGCTGCCGTGTCGAAGGGCGACCTCGCCGTCACCGCCCAGCTGGGCCAGTCGCAGGGCGCCTACCGCGCGCTCCTCGAGCGGCTCGTCACCATGGCGCGCAACACCCGGGAGCCCGTCGATGCGATGAACGACGCCCTCGCCGCCATCGCGCGGGGTGACCTCACGGCGCGCATCAACGGCACCTACTCCGGCTCGTACGCGTCGAT
>JBILUC010000072.1:0-27051 GCA_044371205.1 Archangium sp. | reverse complement strand
CTGATCAAGTTCGCGAACCCGGCCATCGTGCCGTGGGTCCACACCACGATGTTCTACAACCTGTACGAGGACACCGGGCTCGCGTACCTGCACACCGAGTTCGACGAGCACCGCGCGTACCTCGAAGGGCGGCTGCGCGAAGGGAAGCCCGTCGGGTACTTCCCCGAGTCGGCCTACTGGGTGGCGTTCGACATCAAGCCCCGCGGGGATGTTCTTCCCGACGCCGAAGGGGCTGCTCCCCGCGTCGCGCGCCGCGCGGTGCGGTGACGAGTACCAGCAGCTGCGCCGCTCGTGGAAGACCATCGCTGACCCGAAGCTGAGGCGCCCGCTGAAGTGATGAGTGCGCCCCGCTTCACGCCCTTGAATTCTCTGCTGGCCGATACGCAGGAGTGCCCGTCATGGAACGTCTCGAGACGAAGCTCGCGCAGCTGGAAGCCCGGTTGCGACGCCTGCAGATCGTGTGTGGAGTACTGGGGGCGTTGCTGGTGGCGACGGTGCTGATGGCGCAGGCGCCCAGCAGCACGAAGCCAGCTGACCTGACGGTGGGCGTCCTTCACGCAGACAAGGTCGTGGTCGCGGGCGAGACGACCACCACCACCATCTTTCCCGGGGTGGTCGCCGTCGAAGGGGGCGACAAGGCGAAGGGGAGCAGCGTGCGCCTGTCCACCATCCGGCAGGGCGAGAGCGCCTACTCCCAGCTGAGCCTCCATCGATGGGAAGCCGCCGACAAGACCTCGACGGTCCTGATTGATGCCAACGTCGACACCACCATCACGATGAGCACCGCCCGGGGTGGCGAAGGGCGCGCTCCGGACGTCAGGCTCTCGACCGGTGGCCCGGGCGCTGGTGACCGTGCGTCCGTGTCCGTCCAGGACGGCCCGTATCAGGCGCGGCTCAAGTCGACGCTCTTCGCTGACCGGCTCGAGCTCCCCACTGCCAGGAAGTAGCGCCGTCAACACGCCAGGTCGGCAGGCTGAGCCCTCGCCTGGCGCCACACGTCACCAACGATCTCCTGGAGACCCATTGCAGCTCGAGTGACCTCCGCTCAGTGCTTGAGCGTCGTCCACTTCGGCGTGAACACGAAGTCCTGCTCGGGCTTCGTCGAGACCTCGAGCTTGTGGAGGCTCACCTCGAAGTCGGACCCCACCATGCGCACCGCGACGACCGTCCACGGCCCCGCGGGGATGTTCTTCCCGACGCCGGCGACGAGGGGAATCGACGAGCCCATCATCGTGTCGAGGTCGTCGACCTGCACGCCCGGCGGGCCCAGCACGAGCTGATCAGCCTCGGCGACGGTGACCTTGACGGTCGCGCCGCCCGTCGCTTCCCCGACCTCGAGCGACACCGGGCCGCTCGCGACGGTCACCTCGCGCGGGAGGAAGTGCTTGTCGCGCGCGCGCACCGCGACGTTCCACTTCCCCGCTGCGACGCTCTTGCCGACGAAGGTGTCGCCCTCGCGACGGAGCGGAAGGAAGCCCGTGCGGCTCGTCAGCGCCACGTTCGCCTGCGTCACCGGGAGCACGCCTGGTGGCGGCCGTGGTTGGGCGGCGTGGTCACCGAACGTTTCGCCGAGCTGTTGTGGGTCGCGAACCTCACGGCGCTGGTGCAGGTGACGGGCAACTTCGTGCTGCTCAGGTGGTGGACTCGCCTGCCGCGCGCGGTCGTCAACCTCGCGTTCTCGAGCGTGGGTATCCTCGGGGTGCTCGTGACGTGGTCGGTCTTCCCCTTCGACCTGACGCGCTTCGGCGCGGGGGCCGCGCTGGGTGCCCGCGTCGTCCTCTCCCTGGGGTTGGTGGGCGCGTTCATCGGCGGCGCGGCTCAGGTGGTGCGCGTGGTGACGGAGCTCGGCCGCAAGGTACGTCACGCAGCCCAGGGCGCACCGCGGGCCGTCAAAGCCCGGGTGGTCTACGAGTCGATGTTCGGCAACACGCGTGACGTGGCGCTGGGCATTGCGAAAGGGTTGCGGCGTGTGTCGAACCTCGACGTCGAGGTCAGCGAGGTGAGTGAAGCGGCGAAGACGCCGTGCGATCTCCTGGTGGTGGGAGGCCCGGTGCACGCGTGGAGCATGTCGCGCGGCTTCACCCGGAAGAGCGCGCAGGAGCTGGCGACGAAGGAAGGTCGTGAGTTCCTCTCGCGGGGCCGCGGCCTGCGCGACTTCCTCGACGAAGTGCCGAAGACCCACGAGGCGTTCGCGGCGACGTTCGACACGGCGGTGAGGTCGAGCTGGTTTCCGGTGGGCTCGGCCGCATGGCCCGCGGCGCGGGTACTCGACGAACTCGGCTACGACCTCGTCCTCAAGCCGGAGCACTTCCACGTGACCGAGCTGCTGGGGCCCCTGGCAGGCGGGGAGCTCGAGCGCGCCGAGGCGTGGGGTGAAGAGCTGGCGTCGCGGTGCACGCGGCACGTGGCGAGCGGGGCGATGGTCACGCTGCACGAGTGAGGCTTTTCGCCGAAAGGCCGGATGAACGCGGCGCGGGTGACCTACTGTCACGACCTCATGCGTCGCACACTTCCAGTCGTCGCGTTGGTGATCTTCGCCGCAGGCGCCTGGTGGTTCTGGAGCAGCGCCGCCCCTGAAGAGCCTGCGACGCAGCCCTCAGTCCAGGCCGACGCTCGTGCGCCGGGCAACCGAGGTGCCTCCACCGAGCCGCGCGCGAAGATGCCGACGTCGTTCGACGACGACCCCACGCCGACGAGGCTCGCGGCGATCGACCCGAACGACGGCGGGCTCCCCGATGCGGGCTCGAGCGCCTTGAGCGAGGAGATGCGAAAGGCGGCCGAGACGATCGAGCGGGCGCAGGTCGAGAAGTGGCTCGCCGACAACGCGGAGACGGCGACGAAGCGGGTCGACGAGTACTGCGAGCAGACGAAGAAGCTCTCCGCCGTACCGGACGAAAGGAAGCGTGACCGCGATGCGGCGCTGTTCATGGCCGGCCGCACCGACTGGGAGGACGGCCACGTGGGCCTGCTCCGCTTGCCGGACGCCCTGTACCAGCAGCTCAAGAATCCCCCAGCAGGCGCGTGGCGGCACCTCGGCCCGCAGGTGTACGCCGGCCTCGACTTCTCGTGGATGCAGGCGCTCCTGCAGTTCGACCATTGGTCGATCGCCGTCGCGAGCCCGCTGCGCGACGTCGCCGAGGTGAAGTCGTACGCCGACGCGCCGATTCCCAACTTTGTCACGCTGCAGGCGTGGGTGAAGCTGCGCCTCCTCAAGGGGCTCCACGAGGGTGACCTGGCCAGCGCCAGCGTCGAGGTGCGCCACCTCGCCGAGCTCTGCGGCAGCACCGGCTCGCTGGTGGGCGACATGATTCGCATCCAGATGTTCAACGTCGAGCGCGGCTTCGTCGAGGAGCACCACCTCTCGCTCCAGCCGGCGCTGACCTTTCAACAGGGTCAACGGCTCCGCTACGCCGACTTCGCCGCGCGGGACTTCTTGCTTCCCGGCGTGCCGAAGGAGGTGCGCTCCAGGGCGCTCGAGTGTGCGCCGGTGAAGTGCACGGCGATCATGGAAGCGCTGGGCGCGACCTCGATGGTGAGCGACGTCGCTGCCGGAGCGCAGGAGCACCTGAAGTGGTTGCTCGCGCAGAGCCCCTGCGACCCCGCACTCGCGGCGATGACCGCGAAGTTCCGGCCGCTTCCGCCAACCGAGATCCTCGGCGCGATGATGGTGCGCACGCTCGACGAGAACCTCGACCTGCTCAAGAACCCGCCGCCTCCCGAGTGACGACTGGCGCGACGTTCAGGCTTCACCGCCCCGCCCGTCCGGCCCACATCTTCCACGAGTCAGGCTGGCGGAACCTCGTCGCGGCGAAGTGAAGGAAGAACAACCCGGGCAAACGAGAGCTGACGCGAGCCGGCCGAGTCGCCCGAAGGCGTGCCGTCCGGCCCGGAGCGGAGCCGAGGAAGGTCTGCGCAGGAGCGGCGAGGGGCAAGGGGACGCGCTTTTCCGCAGCGAGAGCGGAGGGGTGCCGTGCCGGGAGGACACCCGAGACCTCAGACGGCGAGTCAGAAGCCCAGCGAGGGCATCAACGTGACGCGCACCCTCACCGGCGCGCCCAGACAGGACCAGCGGCTACGGCTCAAGCTGCCCTGAGGTCTCGCAAGAGTCCGCACGCTCTCGCCCCGCTACGGCCGGTAGCGCACGACGACCTGCGCGAAGTCCGTCGACAGGCGGCGGCCCCGGACGGGCACCACCTGCAGCCCCGCCTGCAGGAAGCGCCTGGCCTCCTCCGGGCCGAAGGGACCGGCGGTCGTCACCCAGCGCTGCCCGTCCCACAGCTGCACCAGGTGCGCCTCGCCAGTCTCGAGTTCCACCTCGAGGGACAGCAGCTGGGCGTCCGCGGGCAGGTTCGCCGTCGACGCGCTCGGCACCAGTCGGTGGGCGGGCACACCCTCGGGCAGGAGCAGGAAGGTGCCGCTCGCGGAGTTGAGGAGCACGGCGTCGTCGTCGGGACTGAAGACCGCCCGGCCGTTGGCGGGGACGCTGCCCACGAGGGCCGTCCAGTCTCGCCAGGTGCGGGTGGCCTCCGCGGGGTCCAGCCACCAGGTGTCCCGCCGTTCGACACCGCCCACCAGCACCAGGCGGCCGTTGACGTCATCCCAGACGAGCGACCCCCGTGACCGCGCGCCGGGCGAGCCCTGCAGCCGCAGCTGCGCCCACGCCAGGCCGTTCCACGCCCAGGTGTCGCTGAGCCGGGTGACGTTCCCGCCGCCCGGAGGAGTGGCGACGTCGTTGGTGGGCGCTCCCACGTCCACCACCAGTGCGCCCACGCCGACGCCCGCGCCCCGCGCCGACGGAAACGCCGGCTCCACGACGAATTCCTCCATGGCCTCGCCGCCATGGAGGACGAGCCCCAGCCCGGGCACCTCGGCCAGCGCGGCGAAGGCGCGCGGCGCCGGGTCCGACACACCCCCGTCGCGCAGGCGGCGCCACGTGCCGCTCCAGACCCAGGTGTCGTTCAGGTTGTTCGTCTTCGAGGCGCCGCCGAAGGCCACGAACGAAGCCCCGAAGGTGCCCAGCGCCAGCCCCGTGCGCCCGGAGGGGCTGTTGGCGACGGAGGCCCAGGGGCCGCCCGTCGTGGTGGCGCCGCCGTCGATGCCCACCACCATCACCTGGCCGAGGCCGGCATTCCACGCCGCCGACGCCGGGCCGAGGTCGGGCGCCTGAGGGGTGGTGAGGGCCCACGCGCCACCTCGCCACGCCCAGCTGCTCGCAGGGCCTCCGTCGGCCGACGCCAGCCACAAGGGGGCGCCCGTGGGCTCGTGAGTCAGCGCCTGCCGCAAGGGCGCCCCCGCGGCCTCGCCCCGGGCGCCGGCGGCGAGTGCCAGCGGGCTCCAGGTCGTGCCGTCCCATGCCGCCACGTCGCCGGTGGCGGTGATGGCCAGCGTCACCGCGCCCCCATCGCGCGGGGCGACGACGCAGAAGGCCGGCGCCACGCCGAACGGCGGGACGGTCGCCACCCACCCCGCGTCGCCCAGGCGGAAGCCCGCGTCGGCCCCCAGCACGAAGAGGCCCGGCGCGACGGCGTCCTCGCACACGATGCCCGCGATGGTGGCGCTGAAGGGGTTCTCGGCGGGGCGCCAGCCCGAGCCGTCGCGCAGCCACGTCTGCCGCGGGCCCGAGCAGTCCGGCGCGGCGCAGCCGGTGACGACGACGGCCCCGCCCAGCGATGACACCGCGAGGCCGTAGAGGAAGCCGGCGTCGCCCACCCGCTCGGGGAGCCACCCGCCGTCGGAGCCCAGGCGAAAGAGGAAGGTGACACCGCCATCCCCCACCGCTGTGGTGCGCACCGCGAGTGGCTGGCCCGACACCGGGTCCACCCCGAGGGCCTGGGGGGGCGCGTTGCCTGGGAGGGCGGACGCGGACATCGTCCACTGGGCGCCGTCGAAGCGGGCGACCCGGAGGCCCACCTGGGCATAGGTGACGCCGTCGCCGCGCGACGCGCAGGGGCCGTCGGGGATGAGCGTCGCGGGCACGGCGTCGAAGAGCCAGGCGCGGCGGTCGAGGTCGAGCACCGCGCGCCGCGGCGCGGCCTCGCCCCCGCTGACGTCCAGGGTGAAGACCTCGGCCCCCCGGGGTGACGGCGCCAGGCAGGGGCCCGGCGGCACGGGCCCGCCGACGCGGTACCAGCGGGCCCCACCCCCCTGCAGCACGGCGCGCCGGCCGTCGCTCGCGGCGAGCTCCGCCTCGCCCCACTCGCGCGCGCCCGGCTCGAGGAGGGACGTGGCGAGCGAGGCCTCGAGGCTGAGGAAACGGTGGGGGTTGGGCACGGTGCCGCCCGGCGTCTTGCCGTTGAGGCTGACCACCCACTCGACGAAGGGCACCTGCTGCGCGGGGCCGCGGTTGCAGGCGTCGTCGAACTCGATGACGGACAGGGTGTTGAAGTCGATGGGGAACAGCTCGGTCGGCGGCAGGCCGCCGTCGGCGTCGGCGCTGGCCTGGCTGAGGATGAAGTCCTGCCCGTTCACCCGGCCGATGACGCGCACCATGGACCCCGGCGAAAAGGTGCCGGGGGGGCCCTCCAGCTCGAAGAAGCGCCCGGGGCGGAGCCGGTCTCCCCAGGGGGCGCGGCGGTAGCGCAGGCGGCTGTTCGGGCCGAAGGTGGCGGGTGGCGCGGGGTCGAGGCGCAGCGCCTCCGTCAGCATCCGCTCCGCCTCGTTGCCGACCTCGTCGACGAGGCGGACCCGCGGCGTCACGGCCCCTGCCACGGCGCCGGGGCTGAGCTGGCCGCGCGCGGACCACAGCAGCGCGGCGCTCGAGGTGGCGGGGGAGAAGTCGAGCCCCGTTGCCTGGAGGAGGGGCGGCGCGCCCAGGGGCTCGTCGACCGACAAGCGCACGTCGACGCCACCGTCGAGGCCGACGGCCTGTGGCCGCGCCACCGGGCAGTCGGGCGGCGCCTGAAAGGCGACGGTGGAGTCGAGGAGGCGCGGGGCGTCGAAGTCGAAGATGACGGTGGTCGAGCCCTGGCTGCGGTTGCCCACCTCGTCGACGGCCGCCACGAGCACCAGCCGCGGCGCCGTTCCGCCGTTGCCGGGGTCGACGACGGTCCACTCGCTCGTCGCAGCGCCCGCTCCGTGGGTGACGCAGGGCCCCGCGCCCGCGTCGGGCGGGGCAGTGAGGCCCTCGACGCATACCGTCACCGAGGTGGCCCCCGCCACCCGCAGTGGAACGACGAGGCGGTCGAAGCCGGGCTGCGCCGAGTAGCGGCCGGCATCGAGGGCGAGGGGAAAGACGGTCGGCCCCTCGGCGTCGACGCGCACCAGGCCCGCGTCGGCGGCGCCGCCGACGTTGCCCACGGTGTCCTCTGCCCGCAGCACCTCGAGGCCCACGGTGCGCGAGCCGCCGTCGCCGGGCACGAAGACGTGCTGCAGCGAGGTGGAGGGCGGCTCGACGCGCAGCACGGTCTCTGTGCCCTCGATGCGCAGCACCGCGCTGGACACGGGCTCGCTGAAGAGGAGGCTGGCGAAGACGGGGACGCCCGGCGCCACGAGGCCTGGCGTGAGGCTGGCGCTTACGAGGCTCGGCGGCTGCCCGTCGACCAGCACCGAGCCGATAAGGGCCCGCGGCGTCAGGTTGGCCAGCCGGTCCTCGGCGCGCGCGAAGACGGTGAGGGGCTGCTCGTCGACCACGAGGGGGGCGGGGAAGAAAAAGTCGTAGCCCCCGTCCGGGGTCGGCTCGGCGCCGCCGTCCAGTCGGATATTCTGCGCGCCCAGCAGGAGCTCGAACTCGGGCGGCGAGGCGAGGGGTTCATCGGTGGTGACCCGCACCGCGACGAGCCCCCCCGGCCGCACGCGGCTGGGGGCCACCCCCCCCCCGAGGGCGGGGCTGGCCGTGTCCGACTGGGCGGCGGGCACGCACACCCGGCGCAGCGGGCTGCACCGCCAGCCGGACGGACAGTCACCGGCCCCCTCGCAGCGGATCACGGCGTCCGGAGGCACCTGCGTGTCGAAAGCGCAGGCGCCCGCCATCAGCACCCAGGTCATCGCCAGAAGAATCGGAGGAGATCGCACACTCACGGTCGAGGAGGCTAGCAGGCCGTGGAGTGGCTCACGCCAGCCTGAGCGCCGTATTGACGGCGTGTCGCAGTCGCGCCCCGGGCATGCGGTGCGGCCTCTTTCGCGTTGGAACCTCTGGAGGCTCGTCATGAAGAAGGCAGAGTGGAATGGCGTCCTGGGTCGCCCGTGAGGCTCGGTGTCGGTTGACCGTCACGAAGCGACGAGCGGGCGGTGCTGAGATCGTGATTCCGCCAGATTCTCGTGCGGGCGAGGTCGGCTTGTCTTCGCGCGGCGTCCGTTCGACGATCATCCGACTCCATGTTCGCAACCACCATTCAGAGTCAGGGCCTCCCGGGGCCCGAGGGTGTCACGAGGGAGGCCGGCGAGCGCTTCGAGTTCTCGCTCTGCCTCGCCGAGCAGAACGGGAACCGGTGGCTGCTGGGGATCCCCTCACTGAGGGAGGACCGCGTCACGTATCTCCCCACCTCCGAGGCGCAGGGCGCGTGGGTCGATGAGCAATCGGACCTGATGGTGCCCGCGGGGCTCGGGCTGAGCTGGTGGTTCCATGACGCCTGCGCCGCGTTCGAGTTCGTCGAGCGTCTGGGCCCGTGCCGGCAGGGCGCGACGCTGCAGGAGCGGTATCTGGAGCAGGGCCACGATCTCATCGCGCCGCCGCGAAAGACCGCTGAGGAGCTGCTCGGGCGCGCGCAGGAAGCTCTGGGCGCCCACGCCTGTGCATCGGCCTTCGATCTAGCGACCCGGCTGTTGGTCGCCGAGGGTTTTCGGCTCCAGGCCCGCCGCCTCCGGTGGCAGGTCCTGCTGACGCTGGGGTGTGCTGATGCGGCGGCGCGTGAGCAGGGCATCCTCGACCTCCTCGGGGCTCCGAAGGGGCCGGGCGCCCCGCCGTCACCCGCTCCGCTCCCGCTCCCCGTGGCGCCAGGCCACCGTGCCGTCGCCGTCGAGCTCCAGGGACTGCCTCTTCGAGCTCCAGCCATCGAGAACGCCCTGTCCCGGTACTTGTTCCGCCTCGATGTCCCGCCGGCTGGGCCGCTCCTGGTCCGCTTCCCGCTCACGTCGGCGCTCGAGCCCGAGCGTCCGGAGCAGGCGAACTGGCTTCCGGGGGCCGGGGCGACCTGTGTCGGCACGACCTGGAGCCTGCGCGACGATGACGCGGTCGAGCGGTTCGTCTCGGCGGCGCAGGCAAGCCTGCGGGGCCTGAACCGCTGGAGCCTGTCGAGCCGGATCCGCCGCGCTCGCGAGGAGGGCCGCTGCCCATGATGCTCCCCCCGCGCGCGGTCCTCCGGGGGGAGCTGTGGTCATCCTCTGGCATGAGGACAGGAAGCGATTGCCGCCTCGAGTCATGCACGCCGTTGGACCGCTACGTCCAGCAGCAGCCGGGGCTCGACGACGCGACCTTCGTCGCGTCGCTGCGCGCCCCGCACTGACTGCCGCGCCGTCGTCACCGCTTCGGGCCCAACGGCCCACCCTGAACGAGCCGGCGCTCAACCACCGTGACGAAGCGGGGTGAGTCTCGCCTTCCGAAGCAACAAGACCCGGGAGGTCGAGTGGTGAAGATGCCCAGTCAGTGGCGCTCCACGGCGGCGCGGCGCGAAGGCGTGGCGGATCTCAGCCAACGCCCATGGTCATCGACCACGGGCCCTGGGAGCACACGATCGAACTCAGTACTGACTCGTCGCCGTCGGCTGCGCGCGGAGCTGGTCGAGGCGGCGCAGGAAGCGCACGAACTCGAGGCGCTCGTCCCGGCCGTCGGCCGCGTCTTCGGCGAGCCGCGCGATGGCCGAGAGCGACCACGAGCCGACGGTGTTGCCGCGCGCCGTGTCAGCCCCCAGCGCCACCGCCGCCGCGAAGCGGAAGTCAGACCCCTGCTCGTTCAACGCGTGCTCGACGGCCTTTCGCTGGACCGGCTGCGAAACCTCCCACACCTGGCCCGAGTCGGGCGACTTGCCGCGCACGCTCACCGTGCCGAGCGCGCCGCGCACCGACGTCAGCGACACCTCGTACATCGCCGTCACCGTGTGGCCCGAGCCCATCTCACCTGCGTCGACCCGGTCGTTGGTGAAGTCTTCGTCGGCGATGGCCCGGTTCTCGTAGCCAATCAACCGGTACGACGAGACCACCTTCGGGTCGAACGCCACCTGCACCTTCACGTCCTTCCCCACCACCTCGAGCGTCGAGGTGAGCTGCGCCTTGAACACCTTCTGAATGTCCTTCTCGTTCGCGATGTAGAGCGCCTGGCCGTTGCCCTTGTCGGCCAGCTGCTCGAGCGCGTGCCCGCGGTAGTTGCCCATGCCGAAGCCGACCGTCGTCATCGTCACACCGTCTTCGACGTGCGAGCGAATCGACGAGAGCATCTGGTCGGGCGACAGGTTGGGGCCGATGTTGGTGTCACCATCGGTGAGCACGATGACGCGCGTCGTGGTGCCGCGACGGACCTGGCTGACGGCGAGCTTGTACGCGAGCTCCATGCCGGTGCCCGTGTTGGTGCCACCGCCGGCGCCAAGCCGACGGATGGCCCCCACGATGGTCGACTTCTTCGCCGCGCTGGTGGGCGGCAGCACCACGCTCGTGTCGCCCGCGTAGGTCACCAGCGAGACGGTGTCGTCGCCGTTCAAGTTCGCCACCAACTCGGTGAGCGCGCGCTTCGCCAGCGGCAGGCGGTCGTCCCCGTTCATCGAGCCGCTCACGTCGACGAGGAACACCAGGTGCGCCGCCTGCCGCACCTCGACCGCGCGCGCCTTGAGCGACACCTTCACCAGCGTCTTCTCTTCATCGAACGGCGACACGGCGCCCTCGACCGAGATGGCCACCGGCTCGACGCTCGGCGCCTCGAGGCCGTAGTCGAAGGCGTTGACCCATTCCTCCACGCGCACGTCGGCGGGCGTCAGCAGCTGCGAGGACTCGAGCACGGCCCGGCGCGACCACGTCCACGAGGCGGTGTCGACGTCGATGGCGAAGGTACTCAGCGCATCGCGCGAGGTACGCGTGGTGGGGTTGGGCGTGACCGTGACCGGCGGGGCCGCGACGATGGGGCCTGAGCCGGAGCCCTCGCTGTCACCTCCGAAGTGCGCGAGGCTCTTCTTCTCGAGGCCGCTGGCCTTCGACTTCGCCGTCCGCCGCTCGACGACGGTGTCGCCAGCGAGCGCATCGGCGCTCATCCCCAACTGCGCCTTGATGTTGTCTCCCAACAGCGTCGCCAGCGCCGTGGTCACGAACAGCAGCGTCGAGACCGCGAGCGCTGCGGTGCGGAGTGTCGCGAGGAGGCCCGGCTTCTTCGTCGTCTTCATCGTCTTCGGCGTCATGGCGTGAACCCTTTCGGTGCGAGGTGACGGCATGGTGCGCCTCACCGCGCGCGCCGAACATCGGGCGTCGGGAGGTCCTCCCACTGTCCGTCGGTCGATCGACCGATGCCTGCGCGCTATACGGAGCAGCGATGGCCACCAGCCGCGGTGACGCAGCAAAGCAACAGCGCCGCAAGTGGGGCCTCTACCCGAGCCGCGACCTCGACGTGCCCACCGCGCTGCACCTCTTCGAGTGGAGCCACTACCGCTTCGCCCGCTCGACCGAGGCGCTGCCCGCCGACGCCATTCGCCGCGTGCTCGACGCGCTGCGCCGCGAGCGACCGACCGACCCCTGCGTGCACTTTCTCCACGTGGCCGTCGACGCCACCGCCCTGCAGCCCACGTGGCGCGCCGCGGTCAACGCGCTCAAGCAGTGCCAGGCCGAGTCCTCGTGGGGCTCGAAGGAGAAGCGCGAGAAGTTGAGCGCCATCGCGAAGGACCCGGCGATGCTCGCCGCGGTGCAGAGCGCGGCGGTGGCGTGCACCCAGGTGCCGCTCGAGTTCCTCGCCATCCTCGTGCTCGATGGCGGTGACGCCTCGACCGACGCGGTGCTCCCCCACTTCGACCGCGCGATGAAAGACCCCGTCACCCTCGACGCGCTGGCGAGGCTCTCGACCTTCACGAAGGGCAAGCCCGCCTTCGCCGCGATGATGCGCACCGTCGAGGAGCGCACGAAGCAGCGCACCGAGCGCTCGGCGGTGCTGGCGCTGGCCGACCAGCTCGGCATCGCGTCGGGCACGCGCTTTCGCGTGCAGGTGCGCATGGAAGGCACGCCGCGCGCAAACGTGTGGTGCGACGTGCAGCTCGACAGCGCGAGCGCGCAAGACTTCGTGGTGTGGCTCTCGACGGGCGTCGGCAAGGAAGCGTCACTGACGCACTTCGCGACCTCAGGTCTCGTGCGCGACGACCTGGAACTCGGCGCCTGCGCACCGAAAGACCTGCCGGCGTGGCTGGCGCGCGCCGAAAGCGAGCTGGGCCTCAGGTGGAACCGCACCACCGCGCGCGCGTCATTCCTGCGTGGTCAGCGGCTCGACACGTTCCTTGCGTGGCTCTTCACTCCCGGCGCCGCAGCGCCGAACGAGAGTCCGTCCAACGGGTAGACGACGGCCCCGTGCTGCCGCGCCCGAGGTGCAGGGAGATGCCCGTCGAGCGCGCCCGCACCAGCATGCACTCAGCGGCAGCGGTCTTTGAGCTTCGCGGCGACGGCCACCGCAGCGTCGTACGCGCCGATGCTGCCGGGCCCGAGGTCATCACCACGAGCAGCCCGTCGTCCTTCGTGCGCTGAATGAGGCGCGTGAAGGACGTCATCGTCAGGAAACGACACCACTCGGAGGCGAGTGCTCCCACGGAGCTCTCCCTCTCCTCCCGCGGAGGAGAGGGTCGGGGAGAGGAGGCGAGCGCTCATGCGCTGGGAATGCTCATACTCGCGCGAGGGCGAGCACGGCGTCGCAACGCGACGATTGCCCCGAGCAGAATGAGGGTGAGATCGGAGCTGCCGCAAGAGCATCCACCTGCGACCTCGTCTCCTCCGCCAGTCGCACTGCCGCCGCCACCGACCGTGCGGGTGTCTGCGAGATGCCATCCACGATGATGTTCTGAGGCACGAGGTCGTGCGTCATGTCTTCACCGAGGTTGCTGTGGGGTGGGGACTCAGCAGTCTCGCGAGCGCGTCCCCAGCCCGCTGCATGGAGGTCGGGTTCGCCGTGCGCCGGGCGCGAAAGAGCCGGTTGTGGGGCGTCACCGTCGGCGCGACGAAGGGCACGACTTCGGTCTGAAAGCCGCGCGCCTCGAGCCGCAGCGTGCGCTCGGCGTCGACCATCGCCTCGATGAAGCGTGAGCGCACCGCGGCCACCTCAGGCACGCCAAGCCGGTCGGCCAGCGCGTGCGCGGCATTCCACTGCGTGAGCTTCGCCGAGTAGCAGCACGGCACGAGCAACAGCCACCGCACTTCCCGTGCACACGCCACGTCGATGATGGCGTCACTCGCCGGCCCGCAGGCGTGGAGCCCCACGACGGTGGCGCGCTCCGTCGGCCAGGCGCTCACGTCGCCCACGTCGGCCTCGCGCAGGGTGAGCTTCTTGACGCGCCGGAGCCGCTTCGCCGCCTGCTCCACGTCGGCGATGCGGCGCGGGTCTCGCTCGATGACGGTCACGTCTTCGAAGCCGAGCAGCTCGGCGGCCAGCAACCCGACGTAGGCCTTGCCCGCAGCCACGTCGACCAGCGGGTGGGAGCGGTTGATCTTCGAGAGTTCGTTCAACAGCGCGGCGACCTCGACACACTTCTTTCGGTCTTCGTCACGCAACGAAGTGCCCTCGCGCTCAATCCACAGGGCGTGGAGCAACGGCTCGAGCTGTTCGGCGGTCACCACGCGGCGCAGCTTCCCGGTCATCGGCAACTTCCGCTACCTGTTCGAGTTGATTCGCCCGGAAATCAACCAGTACTTCGTCGAGTCGAACACCGACGGCACGCCCTTCAGCCGCGACCTGCGCTCGCTGGTGTACCAGCGCAGCAAGCTCGAGCCCGACACCGTGCCCTTCGGCACCAAGGTCGACGTCAACGCCGTCGGCTACGAGTGGGTCAACCACTCGCTCGCGCCGGTGCACGTCGAGCGCGAGTCGTTGCGCGTCACCGTCGGCGGGCCGCAGTGCACGAAGCCGTACTCGTCGAGCATCTTCAATGTCTCGGCGATGAGCTACGGCTCGCTGTCGAAGAACGCGGTGCTGGCACTCAACGGCGGCGCGAAACTCGGCGGCTTCTTTCACGACACCGGTGAGGGAGGCCTCAGCCCGTACCACCTCGAGAAGGGCGGCGACGTGTGCTGGGAAATCGGCACCGGCTACTTCTCGACGCGCACCCTCGACGGAAAGTTCGACCCGGTGCAGTTCAAGGAGAAGGCGTCGCTGCCGCAGGTGAAGCTCACCGAGCTCAAGCTCTCGCAGGGCGCGAAGCCGGGGCACGGCGGCATTCTGCCGGCGCGCAAGGTGACGGCCGAGGTGGCGAAGATTCGCGGCGTGCCCATGGGGCAAGACGTGCTCTCGCCACCTGCGCACAGCACGTTCAGCACGCCCATCGTGCCGGAGTCGTTCAAGCGCCCGCTCGAGGCCGCGCGCGCCGAGTCGTTCGCGTCGGGCTCCCGTTCTTGACCCGCTCTCCTCGCGAGAGCGGGGGGAGGGATGAGACCGGGTCACTTCGGGGCTGCCACGCGTCGACTGCGAGCGCAGGCGCGCAGCTCGCCCCGCGAAGGGTGCGACCTCGGTGCCGAATCTGGGCCTCAGTCGAGGCAGCCGCAGGTGGCTTGTGGCCCGAAGCGCTACTGAACGCGGAGCGCCTCGAGACCCGAGAGCTTCATAACCGGCTGCGCCTCGGGCAGCGGGCGACGGGGAATCGACTTCACCTTCCTGGCGATGGCCGCGATGTGCTCGGGCGTCGAGCCGCAGCAGCCCCCGACGAGGTTGACCCAGCCCTGCTGCGCGAACTCGCCGAGCACCGCCGCCATCTCGTCGGGCGTCTCGTCGTACCCACCGAACGCGTTGGGCAACCCGGCGTTGGGGTAGCAGCTCACGTAACACTCGGCGATGCGCGAGAGCTCCTGCATGTACGGGCGCATCTCGCGGCCGCCGAGCGCGCAGTTGATGCCGACGCTGAACGGCTTCGCGTGGCGAATCGAGTGGTAGAAGCCCTCGACCGTCTGACCCGAGAGCGTGCGGCCCGACGCGTCGGTGATGGTGACCGAAATCATCACCGGCACCCGACGGCCCACCTCTTCGAAGACGCTCTCGATGGCGAACACCGCGGCCTTGCTGTTGAGCGTGTCGAAGATGGTCTCGACGAGCAGCACGTCGACGCCACCCTCGAGCAGCGCGCGCGTCTGTTCCTCGTAGGCCGAGACGACCTGGTTCCACGTCACCGCGCGGTACTCGGGCCGGTTGACGTCGGGCGAGAGCGAGAGCGTGCGGTTGAGCGGCCCGATGGCGCCGGCGACCCAGCACTTCCGACCCGGGTTCGCGCGCTCGACCGCCTCCACTGCGCGGCGCGCACAGGCCGCCGAGGCGAGGTTCAGCTCCTTGATGAGCGCGGGGTCGAGCTCGTAGTCGGCCTGCGCGATGGACGTGGCCGAGAAGGTGTTGGTCTCGACGAGGTCGGCGCCCGCCTCGAGGTAGCGGCGGTGAATCTCTTCGATGATGTCGGGCCGCGTGAGCGACAACAGCTCGTTGTTGCCCTTGAGGTCCTTCGGCGGGCGGGGAAAGCGCGTGCCGCGGAAGTCCTTCTCTTCGAGGCCGTAGGTCTGAATCAGCGACCCCATGGCCCCATCGATGACCACGATGCGCTCTGCGAACGCCTTCTGAAACGACTGGCTCATGCCGACCTCAAGCGCGCGTTGGTTTTGCGGGCGCGCGTCCCGGTGAGGAGGAACGCCTTGAACGGTGACGACGCGTCACGCGTGCTCGGCAGAATCTGTTGCGCGGCCTCGAGGCCCACCGCGCGCATCGCGGCCTCGACGACGGCGGGCTCGAAGCCGAGGTGCTCGTGGCCCAGGCGCGAGCGCACCCACGCCTCGTCGTGCGGCATCAACTCGAGCACCACCATGCGCCCGCCCGGTCGCAACAGCCGCGCGCCCTCGGCGAGCACCGCTTCGATGTGCGTCACGTGGTGGAGGCTCTGAGACACGACCACGAGGTCGACGCTCGCGCTCTCGAGCGGCAGGTGCTCGAGGTCGGCAGCGAGGAAGGTGATGTTGGTGAGGGCCTGGCGCTGCGCCTCGGCGCGCGCCTTGGTGAGCGCCGACTCGCTGCGGTCGATGGCCGTCACGTGCTTCGCCCACCGCGCCAGCTCGACGCTCAGCACCCCGGTGCCGCAGCCGAAGTCGACCACCTCGAGCGGGGGCAGCAGCGCCGAGAGCGCGGCGCTCCACAGCCGCCACGACTGGCCGGGCTCGAGCAGCTTCTCGTTGAGGGTCTGCACGTCTTCGCGGCGCCGCAGCAGGTCATTGAGGCGCGCCTTGTCGCCGAACTCGTCGGGCGCGTCCTTCGCGAGGCGAATGAGCGGCCAGAGCGGGGCCTTCTCGTCGAGCGCGAGGGAATAATACGTGTACCCGCCGTGCCGCTCCTCGCGAATGAGGTCGAGCGCCTTGAGCCTGGTGAGGTGGTGCGAGACCGACGACTGCGCGACGCCCACGAGCGAGACGACCTCGGACACGTTGAGCCGCGCCTCGCTGATCAACCTCAAGATGCGCAGTCGCGTCGGGTCTCCCAGCGCCCGGAACGCCTCGGTGAGCGAGTCCATCGATGAATGTAGATATATCGATTTGGGGCGCTGATCAACCCGCTGGGTTCGAGCTTGGGAGCGCCGCCCTTCCCCCCGCCAGACGTGTTACCAGCCTCGTCGTGCGCGAGATGAGCGGCCTGCTGGTGCTGTCATTCTTTCTGGCCTGCGGGGCGAGGCCGCCGGTGTCCCCGGTGCTCGATGACGCGGGCAGCACGCGCGGCGACGCAGGCACCTCCACGGAAGTGGACGCGGGACTCGAGCGCGACGCCGGCCCCCCCGACGCGGGCCCCTCCGATGCAGGCAGCGGCCCGAGCGACGCCGGCACGCCTCGCTGCAGCGTCACCACCGACGTCGTGCGCTGCAGTGTGCGCGTGACGCCGATGGTGGTGAGCGGCGTGACGCGCGAGGTGTACTGGGAAGCGCCGACCACGCCGCCTCCAGCGAGCGGCTACCCCGTGGTGGTGATGTACCAGGGCAGCTTCGGCAGCCCCTCGCTCACGTGGACGCAGGTCGCCTCCACCACGCCCTTCGGCGGGTACCAGCAGGCCCGTCTGCAGGCGCTGCTGCTCGAGCGCGGCTTCGTCGTCGTCGCGCCCGTCGCGCTGGGCGGGGTGGCCTGGCAGACCAACACCGGCCTGGTGTGGAGCCTCACCAACGACTCCGCGTTCGTCACCGCGCTGCTCGACGGCTTCTCGCGCGGCGACTTCGGGCCCATCGACACCGCGCGGCAGTACGCCACCGGCATCTCGTCGGGCGGCTACATGACGAGCCGCATGGCGGTGAGCTACCCCGGCGAGTTCCGCGCGCTGGCCATTGCGTCAGCGAGCTACGCGACGTGCGCGGGCGTGGTGTGCGTCGTGCCGACGTTGCCGATGAATCACCCGCCGACGCTCTTTCTGCACGGCGCGCTCGACACCACGGTGCCCGAGTACACCGCGCGGCAGTACTTCACCGCCCTGGGCAACGACGGCGTGACGACCGACTTCGTGAGCGCCCCGCTGGTCGGTCACGCGTGGCTCGACGTGGCGCCCGAGCGCGTCACGGCCTGGTTCGAGACGCACTGACTGATCAGCGCTTCTCAGCCCAGCGGAGGGCGCCGTGAACGGGCGTGTTCGGCTTCGAGGCCATCGTGCAATTGGCGCACGGCGCCGAGAGCCCGTTCGACGCCCGACCCGGTCGGAATATTTGAGCACCACCCGATCGACCCGCAGACAGAAGCGCGCAGCGCCCAGCGCGCGCTCGTTGAGCTCGAGCAGCGAACGGAACATCGGGGTGCGCTGGGAGGAAGGCACGAGCACCACCGGCGATTCGATCGACAGCACCCGGTCTTCGTCGAGAATCACGAACACCACGCTCGAGCCGTTGAGAAAGAGCCACCCCAACCCGCGCTCGACCTGCTCTGGCCTCGTCATGCGCACACCGCAGACGGTCAGGCACTCGGCCACCATCCGCGGGAAGTCGCGCTGCCCCCACGCTTCGAAGGCCTTGCCGAGGTCGGGGAAGTCTGCCGGCACCGGCACGAGCACCTTCGCTGCGCCACGCGGCGGGTGTTCGACCACCGTCGCTGAAGCGTCACGCCCGCACGCCTTGCACCGACTGCTGCTCAACGGGAAACCACAGGCGCTGCAGAAGGCGCTCACGCCTCGAAAGAAAACACCTTCGCCCCGCACGAGCCTCTCCGGCCTCGAGGGCCCCGCCTCAGGCCAACGCCAACTACGGGCAGACGCTCGAGCGCTCAGCCAGGCCGAACGTGATGGCGGTGATGGGGTGCCCCTGCTCGTAGCTGCCCGTGGCGAGCTCGTCCCAGATGACGCCGTCGGTGCTCCGGTAGAAGCGTTGCTGCTCGTACCAGACCTGCCAGCCGCCCTTCACGCCGACGAAGGTGCCGTTGCTCGAGCGCGCCACCGCGCCGATGTTGGGCCCCCCGCTGAGCGTGCCGTTGCGCCGCGTCTGGGTGTTGGTGCTCGTCCACGTCGTGCCGTCGGCCGAGCGGTGCACCTTGCCGTTGCTCCACACCATGAACTCGGTGCCCGTCCACAGCGGGCGCGACTCCATGTACTCACCCGCGATGGTCGATGAGCTCCAGGTGCGCGCGCCGTCGGCGCTGCGGCACATCACCGCCTGCATCGTGGTGCCGTTCCACGCCGCGGTGACGAACACGCCGTTGCCGAAGGCCGGGTGCCCGGCACCGCAGGCGTCGACGCGGCCACCACCCACCATCGTCGGCCGCTGCCAGGTCGTGCCGCGGTCGCTGGAGTACTGAAAGTCGAGGTTGCTGCCGTCTTGCGCGGTCACCAGGAACACGCCGCCGCCGGCCACGCCGCCGCGCACGTTCCAGATGGTGTTGCTGCCGTTGGCCACGTCGATGGTGCCCGCCGACTGCCACGTGAGCCCGAAGTCGTCGCTGCGCTTCGCCCCGCGCGTCGCCGAAATGAAGCGCCCCTGGTCGAAGAGCATGTCGGTGGTGTTGGTGCCCATGTCGACCTGCGTCCACGTCACGCCGTCGGTGCTGCGGAAGAAGCGGCCCGGCGCGCCCCAGCCGGTGGTCTGAATGAAAGCGCCACCGCCGTAGCCCAGCGAGGTCGAGCTGTACTCGTTGTGGTCGCAGTCGGTGTTGTTGGTGCCACCGTCAGACTGGGTGAACGTTCCACTGAAGCAGCGGTAGCGATCGTTCATCGCCCACGCGTCATCGATGGAGACGTCGTTCTTCCACGTGAGGCCGTCGTCACACGAGATGGCGCGGCGCTGCTGCTTGCCCACCGCGACGAACACGGGAATCAGGTTCGCTCCTCCCCCGCCGCCCGTCGCACTGCCGCCCCCGGTCGCGCTCCCGCCGCCCGTCGCGCCGCCCCCCCCACCCGCGGCGCCACCGCCCGTCGCGCTGCCACCACCGGTCGCTGCGCCGCCACCCGTCGCGCTGCCACCACCGGTCGCTGCGCCGCCACCCGTCGAAGAGCCACCACCCGTTGCGCTCCCGCCGCCCGTCGCCGTTCCTCCGCCAATCGCGCCGCCACCGGTTGCAGCACCGCCGCCGAGGGCGTCACCACCACCCGTCGCTGCGCCGCCCCCCATGCTTCCGCCGCCCGTGCCCGCGTCGTCCATCGGCATGTCTTCGGCCACGCCGATACAGCCACTCACCACCACCAGCACCAGCACCGCCGTCAGAAGCCATCGCATGGGAGAGCGCATCTTCACCTCAGAGCCGCCAAACCAACACTTCGGCTCACCGCCCGGCTCGCACGAGGTGCGGGGTTCCCATTCTGAATCTTTTGAGAAGCCACTGAATTGCTCAAGCGACTTCAGGCATTTACACGGGGTCCGGGGTTTGCTGAACCGTCACCCATGGCCAGCCGGGGGATGACCATCGTCGAGCTCGTCATCGTGGTCGCCCTGCTGGCGGTGCTCTCGACGCTGGCGCTGGTCGCCGCGCAGCCGATGGCCAACCGCTACCACCAACGCGACGCGGTCGAGCTCGCCTCGCAGCTCGTCACCGAGGCCCAGGGCCGTGCGCGCTCGACGGGGCGCTGTCACCGCGTGGTCGTCTACGCGAGCGGGGCCCTCGCGGCCGCCGCGACGCCGGGCACCGCGCTGGCGCTCGAGGTGCGCCCCACGGCCGACTGCGAAACGGCGCCGGCCTCGGTGACGTGGTCGCTGCTCGAGCAGACCGCGCTGCCCACCGGCGTCACCGCCCAGAACATCGACGACGCCACCTGGACGTGGACGGAGTTCAGACCCAACGGGCGCGTGCGCCGCAACGGCGCCGTCGGCATCGGCGCGCTCGTCATCAGCGCCCCCGACCTCGCCGACCACCTCGTGATGACGGTGAACCAGGGCGTCACCTGTCTGACCGACCTCGCTGCGCCGGGGGCGTGCCCATGACGCGCGCGCCGCCTCGCGGGCACCTCCTCCTCGAGACGTTGGCTGCGGGTGCGCTCATCCTCCTCGTCATCAGCGCCACCTCGAGCGCGCTCGTGCAATCGTCACGTGACGCCGCCATCGCGCGCGAAGACCAACAGGCCTTCGCCCTCGCCGAGGCCGAGCTCGAGACGCTGCGCGCCCTGCCCCTCTCGCACGCCCGGTGGACCGCTGCCGTCACCGGTCCCACGGCCCTCGCCACCCCGGGGTGGACGCAGACCGTCACCGTCGCCGACCTCGCCGACCCTGCCCTCGCCGGCGTCTCGCTCAAGCACGCCGTCGTCGTCATCGCGTACCGGGGCCGCTCGGCGCGCGTCGAGACCTGCCGGTGGAACGCGCCCCCGCCATGAGCCGCGCCCGCGCCACCGGCTTCACGTTGCTCGAGGTGCTCATCGCCTCGGTGGTGGGGCTTGTCATCGTCACCTCGGTGATGACGTTCGTGCTCGCGTCAGACCGCGCGCACCAACGGCGCGTGCGGTACGCGCAGCTCAGACGCAGCGCCGCCCGCGTGATGGGCCAGCTCAGCGCCGAGCTCCGCCAGGCGGGCCACGGCGTGCCCGTCGCCTCGAGCCTCGAGAGCACCACCGCCGCGTTCCCTTCGCGCACTCTCGTGTCGGCCACCACCACCTCCATCGGCTTCATCGCCGACCTCGCGCGCCCCGACTCGAGCCTCAACGGCTTCTCGACGCTCGTCGATGACCAGACGACGGGCATGCCGGAGGCGAGCGTGGCGCTCCTCAACGAGCTCAACGGCGCGTGTGACGTGTCTCTGGGCAGCGTGCACTGCGAGACCGGGCTCTCGACGTTGCTGCTGCCCCGCGCGTCGGGCGGCTGCCACGACTCGGCCACGCACCCCACCTGCCCGTGGGGCCTCAACCGATACCGCGCCAATGAGTACGTGCTGGTGAGCGACCGCACCGGCCGCTGGGTCGAGCGTCAGGTCGCTGGCGGCGTCAGCGCCGCGAGTGCGTCCCGCCGCGCCCTCTCGCTCAACGCCGCGCTGCCTTCGGCGCTCACCGGGCGCGCCCGCGGCGGCTTCCTGTCGAGCGTCGACCGCGTCTTCTACCGGGACAACGGCGCAGGGGCCCTCGAGCGTCACCAGTGCTGGGACACGGTGGGCGCGCCGACCCTCGCCTCGCTCGGCACCTGCGTCGGCGGCAACGGCACCGCGTGGGAAGAGCTCGCCCCCCTCGACCCGGGCAGCACCCTCACCTTCAGCTACTTCGACGAGACGGGCACGGCGGTGGCGGCGCCGGTCCCGGCCGCCTCGCTTTCCCTCGTCGCGCGCGTCGACGTGGCGCTGCACCTCGTGCGCACGGTCAGCGGAGAGCCACTCGTCTTCGAGTCCACCCTCTCGGTGTCTCTGCGCCAATGAGCTCTCGACTTCGTCGTGGTCGCGGTGGGTACGTGCTCCTCGTGGTGCTGGTGGTGTTGCTGGTGCTCGGGCTGGTGGTGGTGATGTCGTTGCGGCTGGGCGGCAGTGAGCGCCGCGCGGCGACGCTCGAACGAGATCGCGCCGAGGCCCTCGCGCTCGCCGAGGCCGGGCTCGAGCGCGCCACCGCGTGGCTGACCGGGCTCGCCGAGAACAACGTCGACCTCGACCGCGCGCTCGACCCCAACGGAGACACCACGTGCACGGCGGCGCCTCCAGTCCTCACCCTGGGAGGCACGCAGAGCGACGACCACCTGCCGCCCTTCACCGATGGCGCTCCGTTCGTCAGCGGGCCTGCAGGGCTGCGCTGGCGCGCGGTGACGCAGAACGCAGGCGCGTACCTCGTGCGCGTCGACGACAACGCCGACGACGCAGAGGCGCTGTCAGCCGCCGTGACGGGCAACACGGGCGCCTGCGTCGAGGGCACCGCTGCGACCACCGGGCAGAATGACGTGCGCGACCGCGACCGCATGGTCACCGTCACTTCGGTGGGCCTCTACCCGGGCACCGACCCGACGCGCGCACGGGCGACGCGGGTGCTCAAAGCCACCTTCGGGCCGCCCAACCCCATCGGCATCGCGGCGAACGGCACCATCGACATGGGCGGCGCAGCGCACGTGTGCGGCGCGTACGGCAGCATCTCGGCCACCGTCGACGTTGCCGACTCGTGTCTGTGCGGCACCTCGTGCCCGGGCCACGCGTCGTGCAGCGCGAACGAGCTGTGCGATGCGAAGGCGGGCGGCACGACGTGCAACACCAGCAGCAGCGGCGGGGGTGGCACGTGTCTGGCAAACCAGCAGGTGCCTCGCGTGCCGCGCGTCAGCCCGTGGGACCGGCGCAACACGCCGCCGGCGTGCTCGAGCGCGCCGTGCATTCCTTTCTATTACCTGCGGTGGAATGGCAGCGAGACGCAGGTCTTCATGTGGAACTATGGGGGCACGGCTCACGGCGGCGGCAGCTGCGCCAACCCGGCGGCGTGGGCGCGCATCTGCCACCCGGGCGACACCACGGCGACGTGCGCAGGCGGCAACTGCTGGCAGCTCTCGTATTCAGCCACCGCGTCGGGCGGGAACGCGCGCGAGGTGCGCATGGTCGACGGCGTCTCGCTCACCTCCGTGCCGCCGCCCGTCATCACGCCTTCTGGAGGCGCCCCGCTCATCTGGGACACCCACGATGGCGCCGACAGCTCCTCGGAGCACTCCATCGGGTGTGGCACCTCGGTGAGCCCTGCGTACCCCTGGCCCGCAGGCGGCGTGCGCGATTGGGACTCGTCGCCCTCCGACACCTTCGAGATGGAAGCCGACGGCACCAACGGCGAAGTCGTGCCCCGCGGTGTGTGGTTCGTCGAGGGCAACGTCGAGTGGGACGAAGACTCCGACACCTGCGCCGCGCAGCCCGCGGGCTGGTCGCTCACGTTGTTGACGTTGGGTGACGCCGAGTTCGACGAAGACGCGACCTTCAAGCCGGCGGCACAGCGCGCGGTCGCGGTGGTGACGGGGCGCGACCTCGAGCTGCACAGCGGCAACACCGACGTCGTCAGCTGCGGCAGCGGCGCGTTCCTCGTGCACGAGCAGTTCAAGATGGGCGGCAACATGACGCTCGACGGGCAGCTGGTGGTCGAGAACGTAGGCACGTGTTCGAACGAGGTGTCGGGCACGGCGGTACAGATGAACGGCACCGCGGTGGTGCTGGCGAACAACCCGCCGCCCATCACCATCGGGCCGGCGGTGGTGCGAAAGAGCTGGAGCGAGAGCGCCTGGTAGCGCCGGCGAGCTTGCCCTTGCCGGGCAAGCGATGAACTCACTTGAAGACCGGCCGTGCCCGGTTCGCGCCGGCGGCCTGTTCCCCGTCGACGCGACGGCCCCGATGCATGGGCGAGCGCAGCCTCCGCCGGTGACGTTCAGGTCGCCTTCGCCAGACAGGTGTTGGCGCCTGATTTTCTGACCGAATGCCAGCGCGCCGGGGTGATGATGCTGCCCATGATGACCCCGCGTGACGCGCTCGCGAAGACCCTCGAAGCACGCGCTGACCTCATCGACGTGGCGTGCGCGCTGTTCGACTACGCGCAGTACCTGCTCGACGACGACCAACGGCTCACCAGGAGCGGCGCGCTCGACGGCGCAGGTCGCGACCTGCTGAAGCAACGTGCGCTCGAGCTGCTCGGCGGCCCGGAGAAGCGGGAACACGCCGAAACAGACGAAGCAGATGACCACGAGGAGGGCGCAGCGTGATTCGCAAGCTGCGCATCAAGGGGTTTCGGCGCTACCTCGATTCGACCTTCGAGTTCGGCCCCGGCGTGACGTTCATCGACGGCCACAACAACGCCGGCAAGACCACCCTCTTCCTCGCGGTGGAATACGCGCTCACCGGCACCGTCACCGGCGCGCGCACGCAGGTCGCGCTGCTCAACCCCGACGCTTCAGGGCTCGGCGTCGAGCTGGTCTTCACCGGTCGCGACGGCAAGACGTACAAGCTGCAGCGAGTGCATCAGCTCCCTCCACGCGCGAAGTCGCGCCTCATCGGCCACTTCACCTTGAAGGAAGTCGTCAGCGCCGAAGACGAGCGCTACGTGCTGTCGTCCGACTTTCAAGACCACGAAGAGGTGCTCGCCAGAAAGCTCGCGGAACTCACCGGCATCTCGCGGCGTGTGCTCGACCTCGCCGTGCACATTCGTCAGGGAGAGATTGCGCAAATCCTCGAAGGCGACCCGAAGCTCGACATCGCGCTGGGCATCACCGCCGCCGGTACCGCCAACGAAGAGATGCGCGCGCTGGCGCTGGAAGACGAACGCGCCGTCGAGACGCTCCCCGCGCTCGAGGCGTCGCTGGAGCACGTCGAGAAGTCTCGCAAGACCGCGAGCACCGATGGCGCCGGGCTGCAGACGAAGCTCGACCAGCTGCAGAAGGAACTCACCGCGCTCGACGAAGCGCTCGAAGAACGAGACGACGCCGAAGATGACGAGAGGCTGAGCGCCTTCAGCGAGGCGGTCGAGGCGTGGCGGGAAGTGCGCGACGACCTCGCCCGCGGTGAGGCAGCGCTGACGGAAAGCGACGGCGCGAAGCAGAGCCAGGAAGTCGAGCACCTCCAGGCCAGGCTCGCCGAGGTCGCTGCGCGCAGCGGTGAGACCGAGCTGCGGTTCGACTTGAAGGCGCGCATTCGCCGGCGGGAGGCGCTCCTCGAGGCCGGCACCACGACCTGCGAGAGCTGCGGCTCGAGCATCGACCCCGGGCGCGCCAGGGCGGAGCTCACCACGTGGAAGTCGGAGCTCGCGAAGCTCGAAGACGGCGCGGTCGACGAAGGCGTGCTGAAGGACGCACTGGCAGAGAAGAAGGCCGCGCTCGGCGGTCGACAGAGCCTCGAGAAGCGTGTGGCTGCTGCGAGGAAGGCCGTGGCCAGCGCGGAACAAGCGGCTCGGAAGTTGGCGAAGAAGGGAGACGACCGCCCGCTCGAAGAGATTGAGGAGGCCTGGCAGGCGCAGAACGAGAAGGCCCAGCTCGAGCGCGCAGCCACCCGCGCGCGTCACGAGACGAAGCGTGAAGCGGTCAGTCAATCCGTCGAAGAGCTGACGGCCCGGATGGATGAAGAGCGCTCGCGCGCGGGTGAGCTCGATCGCGAACACGCCCGGCTCCAGGAGGAAGTAGAAGGGCTGCGGCGGTGCCGTCGTCGCGCCGAAGACCTGCGCACGCTCGCCGCGGCGTTCAAGGCGCTGCAGGAAGAGCTCCGCACCCGCGCCGCCACCGAGCTCGCCCAGAGCATGCAAGCGATCCACCGCGCCCTCAGCGTCGACGACGAGCTGCTGAGCGTCAGCATCGACCCAGCGCGCTACCAGGTGCTCGTCACCCCGAAGGCCTCGGGGCAGGAACTCCCTGCGTCGCTCTCGCAAGGTGGTGGGCATCGCCTGCTGCTGGGGCTCGCGTTCCGCCTCGCGCTCGTGCAGCGGCTCGGGCCCTTCCCGTTCGTGTTGCTGGATGAGCCGACCTACGGCCTCGATGAACGACATCGCACGGCGCTGCTCGAGCGCATCGCGGGCCTCAAGCTGTGTGACCAATTGCTGCTCATCACCCACCAGGCGATGGGCGACGCCGACGGCAAGCGCATTCATGTCGAGAGGGCCGCATGAGAGACGAGGTCTGCCGCAAACATTACGACGTGTACCAGGCGTCGCTCGAAGAGCGCCGCCCTGAAATCATCACCTGGTTCGAGTTCGAGAAGGCCGTGCCTGAAGCCGCGTCGAAAGAGCTCATCGATGGGCTCGCGCAGAAGGCCCTGGTGGTGCTGCTCAAGCAGAAACTCGACGCCGACCCGGGCCTCAACCAGCGCTTCAAGGCCACGACGAAGGTGCCGTTGTGGAACCAGCTCCTGATGGCTGCGCGCGTGAAGGAGCTCGCGCGTGCACGCATCGTGAAGAAGGGCGGCCGCAAGCAGCTGCGCTACGACGTGGCCGACCTGGCGAAGACGTTCTTCGGCAAGGTGCTTCTCACCGACGCAGGGCTGTCGCGGCAGAAGGTGCTCGACAAAGACGAGTTGGAAAAGCTGCAGGGTGCGTGCGCGAAGGTGAAGCTCGTGCTGCCCGAGAGCGTCGAGCCCACCACCACGGAGGCGTTCTTCGACGAAGTCATCGCGGCGAGCGTCGCTGCGAAGAAGAAGCCGGCCAGGAAAGCGAAGGACGAATGATCGACCCCACGCAGCTGCTCGCACAGAGCGAAGTGAAAGACCTCAAGCAGGACACGCCCATCATCCTCGAGGGCCAATACAAGGAGGCCTACGACGCGATGCTCGACGCGTACCACGCGGGCCTCTACGTCGGCCTGATTGGCCCCGTCGGCTCGGGGAAGACGGCGCTGTGTCGACGCTTCGCCGAAGACCTCAAGCGACCGTTCGAGTGGGTCACGTTCTCAGACCTCGTTCGGCCCGCGAACCTCATCGGCAGCTTCGACCCGACGCTGGTCTTCAAGTACGGCTACGCGAACGAGTCGTTCGTGCCGGGGCCCTTCACGGTCGCGGCGCTGTCAGGCGGGGTGTTCCTCGCCAACGAGCTCAACCGCGGCGACGAGTACGTGCTCAACAGCCTGCTCGACGCGCTCG
>JBILUC010000029.1:0-92782 GCA_044371205.1 Archangium sp. | reverse complement strand
CTGCGCCCACTCTCCTCGGCAGAAAACGGCCACGCTCACCCTCGTGCTGCCGACTTCCGCACCCCCAACTCGAGCCTCGGTCACCAGGTTCGGCTCTCGGTTTCCCGGGTTCTTCCTCTTGTTCTTCGACGGCAAAGCGAACTCGACGGGGGCCACGGGCGACTACACGCCGCGCAATTCGATGAGCCTGGCAAATGTCGCGTACTTGTCTCAGTACACGTGGGCCAATTCGGTGCTCACCTCGCTCGAGGCGCAGGCGCTGGTGCCGATGTTTGGTGACGTGCCGCTCGAACTGGGGGTGGGCAAGAAGCCCGACGAAATCTACCAGCGCCTTCAAGACGACCCTCGATACCAGACGCTCTTCGAGGCTGCGTTCCCGAGCGCCCCGGGCCCCATCACCACCAGCCACGTGGTCGATGCGCTGGCGAGCTTCGAGCGCGCGCTCATCTCGGGCAACTCAGCCTATGACCGGTACTCGTTTCGGGGTGACGAAGGGGCGCTGAGCCCTTCCGCCAGGCGCGGCCTCAAGTTGTTCAATTCTGAGCGCCTCGAGTGCTACCACTGCCACGCCGGCACCACCTTCACCACGTCGTTCTTCGCCGCGGGGTCGACGGCCAGGCCTCAAGACTTTCAGAACACGGGGCTGTACTCGCTTGACGACGAAGGCGCCTACCCACCCGGGAATACCGGCCTTCACGCGCTGACGGGCAAGCTCGGTGACATGGGAAAATTCAGGGTGCCCAGTCTGCGCAACGTGGCCGTGACCGGGCCGTATTTTCATGACGGCAGCGCCGCGACGCTCGGAGAGGTCATCGACATCTACGCGCAAGGTGGGCGCAATGTGACGACTGGGTCGTCGGTTGGCGATGGTCGAAAGAACCCGTTCAAGAGCCCGCTGGTTCGACCCTTCGAGCTCAGCGCGGCTGAACGCGAAGACGTCATCGCGTTTCTTGAAAGCCTGACAGATGAGGTGTTCCTGAACGACCCTTCACTGGGAAACCCGTGGTGAGGTCGTGCATGAGGAGACCGCAGTGCCAGTGGGCCGTTGCCCGCCAGTCGAGTCCAGTCGAGTCCTGGGTTGTCAGCCTCCCCGCGCCTTCGTAACGTCCCGGTCCTCAACTCGACGGGAGGTGTTGATGCGGCGCGGGTGGTGGGTGGTGGCAGTGGCGCTCGCGGCATGTGGCGGCATGCAGGGTTTCCCCTTCGACCCGGCAGAATGCCCACCGCCGACTCTGCAGCAGTGCACGGCGCCCATCACGGCCTGTGACCTGCACTTCAGCGCGCAGACAAAGACCGACGTCGACGCGGCCTGCAGCCTGCTCCTGTACCAGGGCGCCAAGGCCGTGGCCGACGCGTCCCCCAAGCGCTCCACGCGGCGCACCACCCTCTACGGCCCGGCCGGCGTCGTGGGCGACGACGGCGGCATCGGCGAGGCCGCGCTCCTGCCCGACGAGGGCGTGCGGGCCAGCGGCCTGTCCAGCTTCCTCCTCGGGCCGCGCCTCGCCCGGGCCGCGCGGCTGCGCTATGGCGCCGACGCGGACCCGGCTGTCCTGACGGCGCGGAGCCAGCTGCTCCTCGAGCGCGCCCAGTGGGACGCCGACGGCGAGGCCCTCACCTCGTGCGCCGAGTACGTCTACGAGAAGTTCTATGAGTACGCCGCCTTCGAGGACCGCGTGGTGCTCGAGGGCGGCTTCAACGAGCACCGCAAGGTGGTGGACCTGGCCTACACCAACGCCGGCGGGCTCGCGCCGCGCTGGGCCATCGGCAGCCGCCACCTGCAGGGCCAGCCCATCACCCAGCGTGACGGGGTGACGCCGACGGGCCTCGCCATCCCCTTTGAGGCGCCGCGGCCCAAGAATGACTTCTTTCGGGTGCCCGCCCCCGGCGCCTCGACGCGCGTCATCTTCAAGTCCGTGCCGAAGGACGCCAACGGCAACCCCACTGGCGAGGACCGCGTCAACTACCTGCCCGGCACGGGCAGCGTCATCATCGAGCTCAAGAACCTCAAGCGCCGCGCCCTCAACTGGGCTGGCGTCGAGTTCGACAACCAGGCCCTCGCCGCCGTCATCGACTCGGGGCGCGAGAAGTACGTCGAGAGCTTCGAGTGGCACCGGCAGATGCGCGAGCGCAACCAGTCCGTGCACCCCGACGTCCTCGACGCCTTCCGCCTGCGGCGCGAGGACTTCACCTCACTCCTCAACCGCCGCGAGCGCATCCTCGAGCGCATCGCCACCCTCACCAGCCGGCCGGCCGACGTGCCGGTGGCCGTGGGCAACCGCTTCGAGTCGCGCTGGTGGCTCGACCCGCTGTGGCAGCCGTCGGCGCAGCAGGTCGACATCGCGGCCTCCACCGGCGTCGACGTGCGCCTGGGCAACCTGCCGCACCCCGGCTCTGCCCTCACCTTTGTCATCGCCACCTTCGCCACGTCGAACGACGCCATCCGGCCCCAGCTCCGGCCGGCGCCCATGGACCAGCTGGCCAGCATCCAGCAGGTGAAGGCCGCGTGCGCGCCGGGCACCAACCCCGTCATCTGTCTCGCCTACCAGCTGGCCAACGTCGACCAGCTCATCGAGGCGGCCATCGTCTCGGCGCAGGGTGTGGGGTGTCTCGACGTCTCCGCCAGCGCGGGCCCGGCGCCCTGCGATTGGCACCCCAAGGACTTCACCGTGCGCCTGGCCGGCCTCGCCGACGCGGCCCGCGAGCGCGCCTACCGGACCTGCACCGAGAACGTCGACAGCTGGAACCTCGTGAAGACCCGCGCCTTCCAGCTGAGCACCCCCGACGGCGGCGGCGTCAACTACCCGGCCGAGGACTACACCGTCTCGCCGACGGCCTTCGAGCGATACGTCACCCGCTTCCAGCAGTACCTGTGGGTGCTGGTGGACGTCATCGAGCCCCTGGTGGACCGCGAGACGACCGGCGGCAAGCACCGCGTGCGCCTCCACCGCACCGAGGGTGACTCGTGTTCGCTGGGCAACGACTGGTTCGGCGCCGAGACGGGCTACTCGGCGTCCTTCGCGCTCGACGGCGTCGGCTCGCCCGACGGCGGCTGCGCCTTCGCCACCACCGTCGCCGGGGAGTTCCACGTCACGGCGAAGGTGCTGACGGCCCCCGTGCCGCTGGTGGAGACCTCGGTCAACGCCACGGACACGCGGTTCCGCACCCTGGGCAAGGTGCTCTCGTACACCTGGGACGTCGACGAGCCGCTCGCGACCAATGACGTGGCCGTCTTCCGCGAGGGCGACGAGGCCTCGCAGACCTTCTTCGAGGACTCGAAGCCCTTCACCATCGGCCCGGTGGTGCTGTCGCTGCACGGCTCCGTCAGCGGCGCCGTCGGCTACACCCTCACTGTCGAGGCCGGGCGGCGCCCGGGCACCAGCGGCGGGTGCTCGGTCAACGAGCTGGGCGTCTGGCCCCGCCTCAAGCCCTACGCCCAGGTGGACGCGCAGGCGGCCATCGCCCTCGAGGCCCTCATCGCCCGCGCCGGCATCCGTGGCCGCCTCGTGCTGGTACGGGTCGACGTGCCCGTCGACGGCGAGCTCTCGCTGGGGCCCCTGCCCAACGCCCCCGACGTGCTGGCCGCGCGCTTCGGCCTCGGCGCGCGCCTCGACATCACCCTCCTCTCGGGCACCATCAGCGCCTACGCAGAGGTGGGCGTGTGTCCGCTCTGCGAGGACTTCGAGGCCCCCGTCGTCAGCTGGGACGGCTACCGCGAGCGGCTGCCCCTCTTCGACTGGAACCTCGAGGTGCCCCTGGCCGACCTGGACCGCGTCGTAAAAATCATGGGCGTGGTGCCGCGCACCATGGGGCCACCGTGACGCGCCGGCGCGCCCCCCTCGCCACGGGGCTCGCCGTGGCGCTGGCTGTGGCCGCCCTCGGCCTCTGGGAGCTGGCCTCGGCGGAGCCCGCCGCGGCTGCGGCGCCGGTGGACCTGCGCTGGCCCCGGGGCCTCGCCCTGCGCTTCGAGCTGCGCCTCGCGGGCCACACCGAGGTGCCGGCGCCCGCGGGGCCGGGCACCCTGGGCGGGCGCATGCGCTGCGGCGGGGTGCTGGCCGTGCGCCGCCTCGACGGCGACGAGCCCCGGCTGAGCCTGCGCCTCGAGCGCTTCGACGAGGCCGAGATGACGCTGCTCGGCCAGCCGGCGATGCAGGACCTGGACGCCCTGCGAGAGGCCCTCGTCGGCCCGGAGGCCGTCGTCACGCTGCACCCCGGCGGCGACGTGCGCGGCCTCGCCTTCACGCCCGGCGCACACCACCTCTTCCAATCGCTGGTGATGGTGGTGCTGGGCGAGCTTCAGTGGGCCGAGCGCGAAGGCGACGCGTGGACGCTGGTCGAGACCACCCCGCGCGGCGTGGCCGAGGCAGCCTGGGCACGCACCGCCCTGGGCCTCGAGCGCCGCCGCCCGCGCTACCACCGGGTGACGGGCTTCGGCCCCGTCGAGGCCGTCTCGGCGGAGGCCCGCGCGGCCTTCACCTTCACGCCCGGAGGCCCGCTGGCGACCCTCTCCGCGAGCGAGACGCTGCGGGGCCTGCCGCCGGCCGAGGCCGCCGTGAGCCACCTCGAACTCGAGCTCCGCCAAATCGCCGTGACGCCCGAGGCGCCCGCGCCTGCCCCCGTCGCCGCCGCTGTCCGCCTGGGCGAGCTGCCGCGGCCGGCGGACGCGCGGGAGCAGGTGCTGCGGCAGCGCGCCGCCGGGCTCACCGCCGAGGGGCTGCTCGAGGGCCTCGAGCGCTTCGCCGCAGCCCCCCGGGCCGAGGGCCTGCCGGCCTTCGTCGCCCAGGCCAGCGGGCTCTTGCGGCTGCACCCGGAGCTCTGCCAGGCGCTCGCCGCGCAGGTGCTGTCGCCCTCGGGCCCCGTGCGCACCCGGCACTTCGCACTCGAGTTGCTCGCCGCCGCGGGGAGCCCCGAGGCTCAGGCCGCCATGCGGCAGGTCCTCGAGGCCACGGGCGACGCCCGCGGCGCCCAGCGGCTGTCGCTGCTGCAGCGGCCGACGGCCGAGACGGTGCGCTTCGTCGAGGCCTGGTGGCGCAGCGCCGCCGGACCGGACCGCGCGCCGCTCGCCCTCACCCTGGGCGCCACCGCCGGGCTGCTCGCGCACGGGGGCGAGGCCGGCGCCGCGGCGCCCGCCCTGGACGCCCTCGCGGCGGCCCTGGCCTCGGCGCAGGCGCCAGACGATCGACGAACGCAGCTGCTCGCCCTGGGCAACGCCGGCGCGGAGGCCGCGGTCCCGGCGGTCCTCGCCCACGCCGCTGACGCCGACCCGGCGGTACGGGAGGCGGCTCTCGAGGCGCTGCGCAAGACGCTGACGCCGGCCGCCCGCGCGGCCCTGCAGGCGGCCCTCGCGGACCCCTCGGACCTGGTGGCTCGGCGCGCCGTCGCCGTCTTCGCCGGGGCGGTTACCACGGTCGACGACCGCCGGGCGCTCATGACCGCCGTGCGGGGTGGCACGCTGCGCCTCGACGCGCTGCCGCTGGTGCTCGACGCCCTTGAGCCCCACCTGCGCGACGACGCCACCGTCCGCCCCTTCCTTGCCTGGCTCGCCGGCGCGCCGGAGGTGGACCCCTCGGTCCGCCGTCGCCTGTCGGGCCTCCTCGAACAGGACGTCGACTGATGATGCGCTGGTCCCTCTTCTGCCTCGCCCTCCTCGTGTTGGCCATGGGCTGCAACACCAACCGCCCTCCGTGCACGCCCGCCACCTGCAATGGCTGCTGCGACGAAGCCGACGTCTGCCGCGCTGGCAGTGAGGTCTTCGCCTGCGGTCTTGGCGGCGCGGCCTGCGTGTCCTGCATGCCCGGCACCTGCGGCGGCGACGGCCGCTGCGTCTTCGCGGTGACGGCGCGGGACGCCGGGCGCACCGACGCGGCCTTCCCCGTCGATGACCCGGACGCCTCGGTGAGTGACGCGGGCGCCACGGACGGCGGCTCGACGGACGCAGGTATCGTCGACGCGGGTGCCATCGACGCGGGTGTCATTGACGCGGGTGTCATTGACGCGGGCGCCGTCGACGCCGGAGAGAGAGACGTGACGCCGCCCACGGTGGGGCTCAGCGCCTTCCCGACGTCAGTCATCTCGCCCGGAGTGACGACCCTCACGGCCACGCCCATGGACGACGTCGGCCTCCTGGAGGTCGAGTTCTTCGAGGGGAACACCTCCATCGGCGTGGTGAGCCGGTCACCCTGGTCCAAGCTGGTAAGCTATCCCTCGGGCACGGCCGGCATGCGCAGCTACCGAGCGGTGGCGCGCGACACGTCTGGCAACACGGGCAGTTCCACTTCGCTCGCCGTCAGCGTCACGGCGGCGACGCCCTCCAACCTCTACGTCAACCCCACGGCGGGCCTCGACACCAACTCAGGCACCAGCGCCGCGAGCCCCTTCAAGACGCTCAAGAAGGCGGCCACCGTCGCCCAGCCGGGCGCCACCATCTTCCTCTCGGCTGGCACCTACCTCGCGGCGGACGAGGGGTCGGACCCATCGGTGCCCCTCGACCTGCCCGGCGGCATCACGGTGCGAGGGGCCGGCGCCACGCCCAGCACCACGCCCGGTGCCATGCGCGGAGCCACCAGTTGGGGCAACGGCAGCACCACGGCCTTCCGGCCGCTGCGCGTGCGCTCGGGCGCCGTCGTCATCGAGGACGTCCTGTGCCACCAGCCCCACTGCCTCGTCGTCGAGGGCGCCAGCGTCCTCACCCTCCGCGGCGTCGGGTTCATGCCCCCCGCCTCGTCCAACTGGCCCTTCGTCCTCTACGTCACCGCGCCAGCGCAGCTCGGCCTCGAGCCCGGCGCGCTGCCCGACGGCGACTACTGCCTCGAGAACACGGCCACCGGCGCGGTGATGGGCGCGTGGATGGAGTCGTCGGGCAGCGTGACGATGGACGGGGGTAGCTGCCTCGGCTTCGGCCGGCTGAACCAGCTGCCCCTCATCCTGCAGTCCGACGGACAGCTGACCCTCACCAACGTCACGCTGAGCGGCTCGCCCCGGACGGCCTTCTTCACCAGCGCCATCCCCTGGGTGGACCTCGTGCGCGGCCGGGCCGACCTCACCGGCTGCACGCTCGAGGCGGTGCGCCCGGCCACGGGTGGGTTCCTGGAGAACGTCCAGGGCGTCCGCCTGGGCATCGAGCGCGTGCTGGCCATCGCGCCGCGGCTCTCCCTCGTCGACACGGTGCTGCGCGGCTTCGGCGGCGGCACCTCCCCCGACGACGCGAGCGCGGCCATCGTCGTGGACCGCGCCGGCCAGACCGACACCGGCGACGCCTTCGTCACCATCCGGCGAGGCAGCGTCTCGACGAGCCGCTGGGGCATCCGCCTGCGCAGCGGCGCGGGCGGCACGGCCCACGTGGACCTCGCCGACACGACGCTGGACGGCCACGCCCAGGGAGGCCTGGCCATCTCCAACTTCGACGGCTCGCGGGTGACGCTGCGGAACGTCGCGGTCTCGGGCAACGGAGGGAGCGGCGTCACCCTCAGCGGGGCCGGCGCCGCGCACTGGCTCGAGCTGCGGCGCTCCACCTTCCGGCAGAACGCCGCGCTCGACGTGAGCCTCGAGGGCGGCCTCGAGGCCCGCTTCGACCTGGGTACCACGGCTGATGCGGGCGGGAACGTCTTCCTCGGCACGCCGTCCGTCTCCCACCTGGGTGCGAACCTGGCCCCCGACGCCGGCGTCGCGGCGGTAGGCAACACGTGGACGGGCAGCGCCCAGCAGGCCGACGTGAACGGCCGCTACGACGCGTTGGCACCCGCCGATGGCGGCGCCTTCGTCCTGTTGGGCCCGATTCCGCTCGGCGCAAACGTGACGCTGTCTTCGCCGTCGTCGGTGCGGCTGTCCGGAGGCCCATGAGGACCGGCCCGGCTGCCTGGGGCTTGGCTGGCGGCGGGAGGGTAGGGGACAGCCTGGCGGTCCACACGCTCCGACTCCGCCTCGACGTCTCAGCTGCGCCAGCGTGTGTCGATGGGGACCGCCGTCATTCGCCCCCGCATGGCAGCGCGCCTTGGTCCGTGCAGTGCAGAGAACGACGCCGTGGTGGAATCGTTCGCCACCGTGCCCGGTCTCACCCTGACTGCGCTGGCGAAATCGGCTCTCGGCTCGAAGCAGTCGGCGCGGGCCGTGATGAAGGACTTGCCGGCAATCGCAGCGACCCTCGTGAAGTCAGCGGGGCGCGCGCTCAGGGCTTGCGGCGCAGAAAGGCGCGCTCGCGCACCATCGGTTTGATCAACCCACCGGGGTGGCGGAGCATTCGCAGCACGTGCAGGGCGCTGGGCAGCGGGTCGGCCCAGTCGTTGATGATGTCGACGGTCGGTTGGGTGGCGTCGGCGACAGAGTCGCGCAGCGTCTCGCGCCGCGCCGGTCCGAGGGCCAGACGGGTCGCGCGGGCGACGAGCTCCGGCACCCCGTGGCGCTGGCCCTGCGACTGCTCTTCTCTTCGAAAGCGACTCCACAGCTCGGCGACTTCCTGCTTCAGCGACGACAGCTCGGTGGCTCGTTCGGTCATGGCGGTATTCCTGTGTTCAACGACGACCGAGCGCGACGACCGCGACGAGCAGCACCATGGCCGCCAGTCGCACCGGTTCATCGATGCGCGCGCCCGGCGTCAACGCCACCAGCCCCACCACCCACGCCAGCGCAGCTGCTGCCAGCGCCGCCCCCCGCACGGCACCGGCGGTCACCAGCGCCACCGAAGGGTGCGGCTTCCCCACGCGCTGGGCCTGTTTCTCGAGTGAGGCGACCTCATGCTCGAGCCGCGGCACCTCGCGCTCGAGCAACGACACGCGGTGCCGCAACGCATTCACCGGCCCGTCGCGTCTCCGCTGAGCCACGTCAGCGCGGCGCGCCATCCACGCCTTGAGCAACTGCGCTTCGGTCTTGAGAGAAACCAGCTGAACCTGCGTCCTGTCATCCACTCGAATCGGCATGCGCCGAAGTGATTGCAGCGGGCGTGCCCGAGTGAAGCCTCCGACTCCGACATCGCAGGAATGGGCTGGCCCACGTTCAAGTTGAGCCATGAATGAAACGTGTCCTTCTGTGTTGCGCGGCGGTTGCGGCGTCCTCTTGCAACGGCAGAAGCCAGGCAAAGGAACTCTGTGATCGGGTGCCGATTCCTGCACCACTTGGCGCTGCGCCCCGATGTCCTCCAGATTTTCTCGCCTGTTATCCACTCTTTTCTGCCGATGGCGGCACCCGCGGCTTCGAGTGGGTGGCGCAATCGCCGTTCTTCAAGCCGTGGTCTTGCGTCGTTGAAACAGACGGAGAAACGATGGTGGCGAAGAGGACACACGTTTCGAGCTGGTAGCGATTGTTCATCTCAGCGCCCGGTCGTCGCCGGTGGATCGTCGCCAACGACCGTGAGCCTTTCCCAAAGCGCCGAAGGCGAGAGCCGCGGTGAGCCTACGCCGCGCACTTCGGCTTCACGAATCAACTCGACGACGCGGCGATTGAAGGGTGCCGAAGCCCCGCTGGCGTCACGCAGCTGGGCTCGCCCCACGAAGACGACCTCTGCGGCCTCGGCAGCGAGCAGCCGCGCGGCGACGTAACAACCGATCGACCCCGCGCCAAGATGCCGATGCGAAGCTTCGGGGTCGTGGAGAGGTTCCAATCGAGCACGAGGTGCGCTCGTGCACCGACTCCCCAAAGCGGGTCGCTACACCTCGGTGCGTCGGTTCGGCCGCGGGAAGCGCGTGACCTCGGCCGCAGTGCCGAGCATCAGTGTCGAACTGTCCGACTTTCTTCGCTGATCAGGTCGTGTACTCGGCGTTGACCTGCACGTAGCGGTACCCGAGGTCAGACGTCATCACGATGGCCTTGCCGCGACCGTCGTTGAGCTTCAGCTCGAGCTTGACGTCTTCAGCCGCCATCGCCTTCGAGGCCGCCGCGCGGTCGAACGGTGTGGGCTCACCCGCCTTGAAGACCTCGATGCCCTGCAGCACGCACGACAGCTCGCGCGGGTGTTTCACCTCGGGCGCGTTGCCGACCTGGCTCGTGAAGCGGCCCCAGTTGGGGTCGTTGCCGAACAGCGCGGTGCGCACCAGCGCCGACGACGCCACGCGCTTCGCGATGGCCTTCGCCGCCTCGTCACTCGCCGCGCCCGTCACCTCGATGGTGGTCACCTTGGTCGCGCCTTCACCGTCGCGCGCGATGAGCCACGAGAGGCGCCGCGCCACGGGCTCCAGGTGCCGCGCCCAGTCGCTGGGCGGCTGAACCGCGCGCGTCGAGAGCAGCAGGAACGTGTCGTTGGTCGAGGTGTGCGTGTCGACGTGCACCGCGTTGAAGCTGGTGGCCGCGATGGTGGGCAGCGCGCGCTTGAGCTGCTCGGCCCGCAGGTCCCAGTCGGTGGCGACGAAGGCGAGCATGGTGGCCATGTTGGGCTCGATCATCCCCGCGCCCTTGCAGACACCCGCGATGGTGGCGCCGCCGAGTTGCTCGCACGCCTCCTTCGGGTACGCGTCGGTGGTCATGATGGCCGAGAGAAAACGACGGCCCGCCTCGACGTCGTTGGCCTTCTCGGCGAGCGCCGCGTCGATGCCCGCGCGCACCTTGTCCATCGGCAGCTTCACGCCGATGACGCCCGTGCTGCACACCAGCACCTGCTCCACGGGGCAGCCGAGCGCCTTCGCCACGCGCTCACACATCTCGAGCGCGTCCTTCTCTCCCTGCGCGCCGGTGCACGCGTTGGCGTTGCCGGAGTTGACGATGACCGCGCGCACCAGACCGTGGCTGCGCACGAGGTGCTGCTTCGAGAGCAACACCGGCGCGGCGGCGAAGTGGTTCTGCGTGAAGAGGCCCGCGCACGACATCGGCGCGTCCGACACGAGCAGGCCCACGTCGGGGTTGCCGCTGGCCTTGATGCCGGCGCGCACTCCAGCGGCGCTGAGCCCCTTGACCGAGGTGAGCGTGAACGGCGCGGGCGGGAACTGCGGCACGGGAGGAACGGGGATGCTCATGGCGGCGCGGCTTAGCTCACTCGCCTTCCGTCTGGCTGCTCTTCCCGTCCGCGCGCAGCCGCGAGTAAGGCATCGCCCATGCGCACGCGCGGAAGTCTTCTGGCGATGGCGGTGGTGCTCTCGGCGTGCCCTCCGTCGAGCGGGGCGCTGGTCTTCAGGCTCCCCGACGGCACCACCGCGAAGGACGCCACCTTCGACTTCGGTGCGCGCGGCGCGCAGACAACGCGCACGTTCGCGCTGGTGAACACCTCTGAGGTCGAGGTCGCCATCGCCGATGCCGTGCTCGAGGGGCCCTTCGCCGCGAGCGTCGCTGCGACCTCACTCCTTCCCGGCGCCGAGCTGCCCGTCTCCATCAGCTGGACGCCCGCCGCCGAAGACACGGGGACGCTGCGCGTCACCTCGGCGAAGGCCGAAGCGCTTGCGTCACTCACGCTGAGCGGTCGTTTTGAAGGGTCGCTCTGTGCGTTGCCCGACGTCGTCGACTTCGGCGCCAACCTCGTCGGGGAGGCCGTGCAACGCAGCGTCACCTTCCCCGTTCAGGACGCGCGTCGCGACGTCTTCGTCGGGGCGCCGCCTTCTCCCTTTGTCTTTCCCGCGGGAGCGCCCTCGGGGACGCAAAGCGTCGCAGCGGGTGAGACCTTCACCGCGAAGATTCAGTTGCCCGCGCCGAGCGCCACAGCGGAGCTCTCCGGCACGTGGCGGCTCGATTCGGGCGGCGGGTGCGCGTCGAAGGACGTGCCCGTGCGCGCGACGGTGCTGTCCTCTTTCTTGTCGGCCGCGCCCGTCGATTTCGGCGTCACGCCCACGCCCGCGCAACCCACCTCCACGGCGTCGTTGCGCAACGCCCTCAGTCGACCCGTGACGGTGACGCTCGAGGTTCAGTCGACGTCGGGCGGCACGACCACGAACTTCCGTACCGGGCTGGTGCAGGTCGAACTGCCTGCTGCGACGCGCGAGGCGAGCGGCGTCTGGAAGCCGGGAACCGCCGAGGTGCCGCTCACCGCATGGCTGCTCGGGCCCGGCGCAGTGCAGGGCCTGCTGGTGGTGAGCGCCGCTTCGCCAGTGGAGAAGCTCGAGGTGCCGCTCGTTGCGCGCGGAGCGGGCGCGGGGCTCTCGGTGCGGCCAACGGTGCTCGAGCTGCAGGTGCCGGTGGTGGGCTCGATGGTGTTGCCCGTCGCCAGTGTGCTCGCCGTCTCGAATGAGAATCGCAGCGCGATGGCGGCGCCCGTCAACGTCACCTCGGTCACCGTCGAAGCCGAGCCGGGTACATCGGTGAGCGAGCTGTGCGTGGGCGCGTCGTCGATGGGGGTGTGCACCGCCCAGCCGGCCTTCATGGTGGCGCCGGGCGCGGAGGCGCGCCTTCCGATTTTCGTCACGCCCACCGGCGCAGGGCCGTGGCGCTGGTTCGTGGTGCTGCAGACCGACGATGCGCTGGTGCCGGAGCTGCGCGTCGAGGTGAAGGCCCAGGCGAGCGCTCAGGGCGACTGCACTCTGCAGCAGCCGCAGGCGGTGCGCTTCGGGCCCGTGCGCGCGCCGACGCCGATGACGCACGCGCTGGTGCTCGAGAACCAATCGCTGACGCCGTGCGTGGTGCAGGGCCTGTGGGTCGACGGCTCGACCGACGTCTTCGCGCCCAGCTCGTTCACCGTCGGGCCTGGCGAGCGAAAGCTGGTCGACGTCGAGTACGCGCCGACCACCGCCCCCGGCACGTCGACCCTGGCGACGCTGCGCTACTCGGTGAACTCGGTGGGGAGCCCGGTGCGCGCGATTTCCCTCGAGGCGAGCAGCGACGACGGCTGCCTCTTCGTCTCGCCCGAGCAGCTCGACTTCGGCACGGTGGGCCCCTCGTGCGGCGCGCGCGTGCAGCGCTTTGCGCTCGGCAACCGCTGCGCGAGCGACGTGAACTTCACCGGCTTTCGCGTGCGCGGTACCGGGCCCTTCACGGTGGAGGGCATGCCGGAGACCCGCGTCGCGGCGAACTCGCTCGTGCCCGACGCCGTGCGCGTCTCGTTCGACCCCTCGATGGAAGGCGCCTTCACCGGCACGCTCGAGTTCGACGTTTCAGTGCCGATGGGTACGCGCCCGCTCCTCGTGCCGCTGCGTGGGGTGGCGACCACCATCGCGCGCCAGAGGGACCGCTTCGTGGTGCCGACCTCGGTCGATGCCCTGCTGGTGCAAGACGCGACCGCGTCGATGGCGCCGCTCTTTCGGTCGCTGGCCTCGCAGTCGCAGGCCTTCGTCGACACTGCGCTCGCGCGAGCTCGCTCGGTGCGGGTGGCGAGCATCGACGCCGAAGGGGCGGGCGTGCTGCGCGAGGTGGGCGGGCAGCGCTGGCTCGATCTCGAGCTGCAGCCGGTGCAGCCCCTGACCTCGCTGCTCGGGAACCCCGCGCTCAGCAGCGCAGCCGAGCAGTTTCGCGAGCCGGCGTTGAAGGCGCTCAGCGGGGTCAATGTCACCGGCGCGAACCGCGGCTTCGTGCGGCGCACCGCGAGCCTGGGCGTGGTGGTGATGACCGACGCGAAGGACCAGTCGACGTTGCCGGTGAGCGTGTGGTTGCCGCAGGTGCTCGCGCTCAAGGGCTCGCATCGCCCCGAGCGTCTGCGCTGGAGCCACGTCGGCCCGCTCGCCACCATGCCCACCGCGGGGTGCACCTACGACGACGCGGTGACCTCACTGACCGACGAGCTCGCGGCGACCAGCGCCACCGGCGGTGTGCAGCTCGAGGTGTGTCAGGCCCGCACCACGCCTTCGCTCATCACCTCGCAGGTGCTGCCCGCGCTGTTTGGAGATCGCGATGGCTTCTCGCTGCGCGCTCCCCCCGCGCCGGGGTCGATGCCGGTGGTGACGGTGGGCGGCGTGGGTGTGCCCGAGCTCTCGCCAGGCGGCGGCCGCAACTGGACCTTCGACGTCACGCGCCGTTCGGTCAGCTTCAGCGGGCTCAGCTTGCGCAGCGGTGACGTGGTCGAGCTCGAGTACCCGACGCTCTGCCCGTGACCGTCAGGGCGTCGTCGCGAGGTAGTGGTCGAGCCCGACCGCTGAGACGGCCTGCCAGGGGGAGCCACCACGGAAAGCACGAACGCGCTGGTTTTGCGTGCGCCTGCCTTCCCACGCAAGGCCTGCGGCCCCGCTGCCCAGCCTGCGTGCGAGGCGGCTGGGCCCTTCCGATGCAGTGAAGGGGGCATGGTCATGACGAAACGCTGGGTGTTCGGGTTGCACGAGCTGTCGAAGGTGAGCCGCGTCGCCCGCTCGTGGGACGAGGTGAAGGCGCTGCTCGGCGGGAAGGGCGCCAATCTCGCCGAGATGACGAGGCTGGGGCTGCCGGTGCCGCCGGGCTTCACCCTCACCACCGAGGCGTGCCGCGAGTACCTGAAGCGTGACGCCCTGCCGAAGGTGGTGTGGGCGCAGGTCGACGCGGCGCTCTCCGAGCTCGAGGGGCGCAGCGGCAAGCAGTTCGGCAACCCGCTGAACCCGCTGCTCGTCTCGTGTCGCTCGGGCGCAAAGTTCTCGATGCCCGGCATGATGGACACCGTCTTGAACCTCGGGCTCACCCCCGACGTGACGCGCGGCCTCATCACCCTGACTGGCGACGCCCGCTTTGCGTGGGACTCAGCCCGGCGCCTGGTGCAGATGTTCGCCACCGTGGTGCTCGGCGTACCCCACGCGCCGTTCGAAGCGGTCCTCGCGGAGTGCCGGGCGCGGCGCGGCGTGAGCAACGACGCCGACCTCCCCGCTGAAGAGCTCGAACGCATCACTGCACAGTTCAAGGAACTGATTTCGAAGCGCGCGGGCCGCCCCTTCCCCGAGGAGCCGCGGGAGCAATTGCGCCTCGCCACCGAGGCCGTCTTCCGCTCGTGGAAGGGCAAGCGGGCGCGCGACTACCGCAAGGCGGCGGGCATCCCCGACGACCTCGGCACTGCGGTGAACATCGTCACCATGGTGTTCGGCAACCTGGGCGAGGGCAGCGCCACCGGTGTCGCCACCACGCGCAACGTGTCGACCGGCGAGAACGTGCTCGAGGGCGACTACCTGATGAACGCGCAGGGCGAAGACGTGGTCGCCGGCACGCGCCCCACCAGGCCCATCGCCGACCTGTCCGCTGAACTGCCTGAGGTGGCCGCCGAGCTCTCGCGCATTGCGAAGAAGCTCGAGCTCCACTACCGCGAGGTGCAGGACATCGAGTTCACCGTCGAGCGCGGCACGTTGTGGATGCTGCAGACCCGCGACGCCAAGCGCACCGCTCGGGCCGCCGTACGCATCGCGGTCGACCTCGCGAAGGAGAAGCGCATCACCCGCGAAGAGGCCGTGCTGCGCGTGAAGCCCGAGCACGTCGACTTCTACCTGCACCCGCAGTTCGACCCCGCGGCGGTGAAGCAGGCGAAGGCCGAAGGGCGGCTCGTCGCGAGTGGCCTCAACGTCTCGCCCGGCGCGGCGACAGGCACGCTCGCGTTCGACGCCGACGAGGCGGTGCGGCTCGCGAAGGAGAAACACGACGTGGTGATGATTCGCGCCGAGACCAAGCCCGACGACGTGCACGGCATGCTCGCCAGCAAGGGCATCATCACCAGCCGCGGTGGCCGCACCAGCCACGCCGCGCTCGTGGCGCGCCAGTTCGGCAAGCCCGCGGTGGTGGGCGTGATGGCGCTCGAGGTCGACGAGGTGAAGAAAGAAGCGACCGTTGCGCGCTCGCAGGTGGTGCTGAAGGCGGGCGACGAGGTCTCTCTCGATGGCACCACCGGCGACATCTACCTGGGCCGCATCGCCACCCAGCAGCCGGCGCTCGACGACCCGGCGTTGCTCGAGCTGCTGAAGTGGGCCGACGGCTTCCGCCGTTTGAAGGTGTACGCCAACGCCGACTACCCACGAGACGCCGAGCGCGCGCGCACGTTGGGCGCCGAGGGCATCGGCCTGTGCCGCACCGAGCACATGTTCTTCGAGACCGAGCGGCTGCCGCTGGTGCAGCAGCTCATCCTCGCGAAGGAACGCCCGGAGCGGGACGGGTTGCTGGCGAAGCTGCTTCCGCTGCAGCGCGCCGACTTCGCGGGGCTGTTCCGCGCGATGAACGGCAAGCCCGTCACGATTCGGCTCATCGACCCGCCGCTGCATGAGTTCCTCCCGAAGCGTGAGGTGCTGGTGCACGACGTGACCGAGCTCGAGACGCGGCTGCGCCTCAAAGACGGCGACGCGGTGGCGCTCGAGCAGGAGCGCGCCGCGAAGCAGCACGTCCTCAGCGCGGTCGAGCGGCTGCACGAGGAGAACCCCATGCTCGGCCTGCGCGGCGTGCGCCTGGGCATTCACATGCCGGAGCTGGTGACGATGCAGGTGCGCGCGCTCTTCGAGGCCGCGTGCGACGTCGTGAAAGAGGGCGTCAAGGTGCTGCCGAGGGTGATGATTCCCCTCGTGGCGCATTCCAGCGAGCTGGAGGTCGAGCAGACGATGCTCGAGGCCGTCGCGAAGGAGGTGATGCGCGAGCGCAAGACGCGCATCGCCTACCAGTTCGGCACGATGATTGAGATTCCCCGCGCCGCCCTGACCGCAGACCAGGTCGCGCGCCACGCCCAGTTCTTCAGCTTCGGCACCAACGATCTCACCCAGACCACCTTCGGCATCTCACGCGACGACGCCGAGACGGGCTTCCTCGCCGAGTACCTGCAGAAGGGCATCCTCGCCGACAACCCGTTCGCCACGCTCGACACGCAGGGCGTCGGGCAGTTGATGGAGCTCGCGGTGAAGTTGGGCCGCAAGACCCGGCCGAAGCTGGCCATCGGCATCTGCGGCGAGCACGGCGGCGACCCGAAGAGCATCGCCTTCTGTCACCGCATCGGGCTCGACTCGGTGAGCTGCAGCCCGTTCCGAATTCCGGTGGCGCGGCTGGCTGCAGCGCACGCTGCGCTCGAGGTGCCGAAGCCGAAGCGACGGTGAGTCAGCTCAGAGCAGCTTCTTCAGCTCTTCGAGCGCCTTGCTGCGCGTGGGCGCCATCTCCATGCACGCCGTCGCGATGGCGAGCATCTCGTCGCGCGGCTGCAGCGAGAGGAAGATGCGGGGGCTGATCTTCTGTTCCCAATAGGCCTTCGATTCCTGAAAGCCCTTCATCAACCGCGGCTCACCCATCGACACGTAGAGAAAATCGGCGACCGGAGAGGGCGCGATGTCGAAGCTCGAGCTCGTCGCACGGCCGCCCATCAACAGGCCGCGCAAGAGCGGGTCGAGCTGGTCTTCGGGGGCGCTCACCGGCTCGGGCAGGAAGAGCTCGAGGCGCTTCATGGCGGGCTGACCCGGCTCGGGCGTGCCGCCGATGAAGTAGGGCAGGGGGCCGTCTCCGCCCGATTCCGACGCGAGCGCTTCGACCACCGTCGAGCTGTACAGCTTGCAGCGCATGTAGCGAACGGCGAGGTCGATGTTGCGGCGCGCAGCGTCGATGCGGCGCTGGTGCTCTTCGAGCGAGGGCTCACCGCCCCAGGTGTGAAACACGCGCTCGGGCGGCAGCTTCGAGAGGAAGCCTTCCATCTTCATCAGCGCCACGCGGTAGTCGCGCACGCTGTAGGTGGTGGGCGTGTGCAGCGAGGGGTTCGTCTCGGGCAGCAGCTTCCACGTGTTGTCGAGGAAGCGCGCCGGGTCGGGGTCGGCGAAGTTGCCGACGTCGTTGTTCGACAGGCGCGTCGCACGGCGCACCATGGTCATCATCTCGGCCTGCTGAACGCCGAGCGCCGTGAGGCGGTCGCGCAGCTGCACCGCTTCGCCGTCGCGGAAAGGAATCGACGCCTCGATGCACGCCAGCACCGCGAGAACCTGCTCGCGCGTGAGTACGCCCTCGAGCTCCTTCGCAGCCACGAGGCCCGAGGCCAGCTCGTTCAACCCGGTGAAGGGGGTGAGCACCTGCCCCGGCTTGCACCCGAACATGTGGAGCACGTCTCTGGCGGTCGGGTCGTCACCGCAGTGGGGCAGGAGCCGCCAGCCGTGGTCGGTCTCGGGGTCGCGCTCGACGAGCGGGCGCAACAGCTCGGCGTAGTGCGTGGGCACGTCGAGGTCGACCTGCACGTAGACGATGTCGTGGTACAGCGCGGCGATCGTCTCGATGGCGTCGGCGTCGCGCACCAGCTCGAGCACGTGCTGGTGGGTGTGAAATTCGCGGGCCCGCGACGAGAGCGCCTGGTGCACGGCGACCGCCCAACGCTCGATGAAGAGCGGGGGCACACCGAGACCCAGCGCGTCGACGGCGCGCGAATAGCACTCGATGATGCGGTGGACGGGAGAGAGCCCCTGCGCGTCGGGCATGAGTCGGTGGAGCGTAGGGCCTGCAGCGGTGCGGGCAAATCTTTTACAGGCTGGGTAAGACCCGCCGCCATGAAACTCGCAACGCTTCGCAATGGCTCGCGCGACGGTTCTCTGCTGGTGGTGAAGCGCGACCTCTCGGGCTGGGCCGACGCGTCGGCCATCGCTCCGACGCTACAGGCTGCCCTCGACCTGTGGCCCCAGACCGAGCCGAAGCTGCGCGCGCTCGCCGCAGACCTGGAAGCCGGCGCCGTGCCCGCGACGCCGTACGACGCGACGAAGCTGATGGCCCCGCTGCCGCGCGCGTACGAGTGGGTCGATGGCTCGGCGTACCTGAACCACGTCATCCTCGTGCGCAAGGCGCGCAAGGCCGAGCCGCCGCCGACGCTCAAGACCGACCCGCTCGTCTACCAGGGGGGCTCGTCAGAGATGCTCGCCCCCACGCAAGACATCGTGGCCCGCGACGAGAAGTTCGGCGTCGACTTCGAGTCGGAGGTCGCCGTCGTGCTCGGCGACACGCCCATGGGCACCACCGCCGCCGACGCGGGCCAGTTCGTGCGGCTGGTGATGCTGGTCAACGACGTCACGCTGCGAAACCTCATCCCCGATGAGCTCGCGAAGGGCTTCGGCTTCTTCCAGGGCAAGCCCGCCACGGCCTTCTCCCCCGTCGCGGTCACACCCGACGAGCTGGGCGCGGCGTGGAAAGACGGCCGGGTGCATCTCACCCTGCAGACCTGGCTCAACGAGAAGCTGGTGGGCGACACCCATGCGGGCCCCGAGATGCACTTCAGCTTCTTCGACCTCGTGCAGCACATCACGAAGACGCGCAACTTCACGGCGGGCACGATTCTGGGCAGCGGCACGGTGTCGAACGAAGAGCGCGCGCGGGGCATCTCGTGCCTCGCCGAGATTCGCATGATCGAGACCATCGAGACCGGCGCGCCGAAGACGCCCTTCATGAAGCACGCAGACCGCGTCGAAATCGACATGAAGGGCCCCGACGGGAAGTCGCTGTTCGGTCGAATTGATCAACGCGTGCGCATCACCGGTCGGTGACCTAACGTCGGCGGCTTCCCGATGGTTCATTCACTCGAGTTCGAGTTCCTCGACGACGCACAGGGCGGCCCATTCGTCGCCTTCGGCGGGCCCATCGCGCAGCTTCGCGGGCTCCTCGCCCGCAACGACGTCGACACCGCGGTGCGGCTCTACGAAGAGACGCGCGGCGCCTCGCTCGAGCTCAAGAAGTCCATCGCCGTGATGTTCAAGATCAGCCGCGAAGCGTTTCGCCGATACGTGGCCCACACCCCGACTGCGCTGCGCCTCTACCGGCTGTTCAGCACCAACCTCGCCGAGCGCGTGCGTACGCTCTCGACCCTTCGCTGAAGGTCTCACACCGTGGTCAACCTCGAAGAGCTCGCCGAAACGCTGTCGATGACCGAGCTCATTCGCGCCCAGGAAGTGCTCTCGAACGCCATCGTGCGGCGCTTCGAGAAGCGCCTGGCCCTGGTCTTCTCAGACGTGGTCGGCAGCACGCCGTACTTCACCCGCTTCGGTGACGAGGCCGGCCGCAAGCTGCAGCAGCGCCACCTCGACCTGGTGACCGCCGCCATCCGCCCCGAGGGAGGGCGGGTGGTCGACACCGCTGGCGACGGCGCGTTTCTGTGCTTCGAGTCGGTGGCCGCGGCCGCGCGCGCGATGGTGCAACTGCAGCGCAGCATCGTGAAAGACAACGACCCCCGCGCGAGCGAGCACCGGCTGCACGTGCGCGTCGGGCTCCACGTGGGGCCGGTGTTGACCGATGGCGTGCAGGTGTCGGGCGATGCGGTGAACTTCTGCAGCCGGGTCTCGGGCTCTGCGGGCGCCGACGAGATTCGCTTCTCGGTCGCGGCGCACGGTGAACTGACCGACGTCGAGCTGCGGCTCCGCAGCCGGCGTCAGCGCGGGGTCGAGCTGAAGGGCGTCGAGAAGCCGCAAGACCTCTTCTCGCTCGACTGGCTCGACGCGACGAAGTTCCCCACGCTGGTGCGCTTCGAAGATGGCTCCGAGCAGCGGCTGCCGACGCTCGACGTGATTCGCTTCGGTCGCTTGCGCGAGCAGGACGGGGTCACGGCCAACGACGTGGTGCTGGTGCTGCCCGACCCCAATTTGCAGAGCCGCATCAGCCGCTGGCACTTCGAGCTGCACCGCCGCGCCGACGGCTTCTTCGTGCGCTCGGTGTCGACCAGCACCACCGAGGTCGACGGCAAGAGCGTCGCGAAGGGTGAAGAGACGCCGCTCAAGCCCGGCTCGACGGTGAAGCTGGGAGGCGCAGTGACGCTGCTGTTCCGTTCGGAAGACTTCAGTCAGGAAAACACGATTCTCCCGTGAGGCCGGCGGTCAGCCGGCCCAGGTGATTTCCCACTCGGTCAGCTCGCCCTTCACCATCACCTCGACCACGTCGCCGACCTTCTTGCCGAGCAGGCCCTTGCCCAGCGGCGAGCCGGGGGTGACCACGTTCAAGAAACCGTCGCCGCCGGGGCCGGTGAGCTCCTCTCCTGCTCCCGCCGGCGCAACGAAGAGCGTCTTGCCACCTTCGCCGTCTTCGACCTCGACCACCGCGCCCAGGCCGATGCGTTCGCCCTTGCGCAGCGGAGCAGGCTTGAAGTCGGCCACTGCCATCCACGCAGACTGCGCGGCGTCGAGGCGGTTGCGCGTGGCGGCGGCGAGGTTCATCGCGCGCGGAGCGCCGGTCTTCGCGTCGAGGCACGCGTCTTCGTCGGCGCGCGCGGCCTGCTGCCAGGTCTTCTTCAACTTGTCTGCGAGCTGGTTCGTCAGGAAGAGCTTGTCCATGGGCGAAGGCTACGTCGGTGGAAGAGCCGCTCCAGTTTTGGGCGGCCCCCGCCATTGCTCGTCGCGCCCGCTGCAGCCCCGATGCTGGCGAAGGGGACGCAGCTGCAGCTCTCGGCGACCGGTATCTCCCCGGACGGCACGAGCGGTGACGTCACCTCGGAGGTGACCTGGGCGTCCTCGGACGTCAGGGTGGCCACCCTCGTTGCCGCAGGGCGCGTCTCCGGGCTGACCGAAGGCACCACCGCCGAGCTGGCCTGAGCCGCGTCACAGGGGCGTGACCGTCGCATGCCGCATTGCGCCATTCGTCCGCGCGTGCAGGCGCGATGTCAGCGAGTACGGTGCGCCGCCGATTGACCTTCACCCCAACGAGGATGAGTACATGGCTGAACGTGATTCGATGTCGTGGCTGAAAACGGCGATGCCCCCTGGCTTCTTCGCCGCCATGCGAGACGAGCAGGAAGCGCTGGCCATTCTCGGCCGCGAGCTGTTGACGCTGCAGTTCAACCAGCACCTCGTGCTCGCCGACCGGCCCGATGCGTTGATCATGGCCAACCGCAACACGCCCGGGTCGCTCTACGAGGCGCTCACGCTGCGGACCGGCCCGACGCGCGCCATCTCGTACGCGATGTTCGCGCACTCGGAAGAGTGCATCCCCGGTCTCAAGGAGACGCTGGAGATTCAGCGCTTCGAGTTCGACTGCAAACCCGACGCTGAAATCGCCGAAGGCCTCTCGCGCCCGGTGAAGGTGCCCGAGGCGGTGCGCGGCCCCATCTTCGAAGAGGTGACGAAGCACTTCCCCCAGTTCCCCCGCGAGGCCTTCGAGCGGCTGCTGGCGGTCTTCTGGCTGAACAACCCCAACCACACGAAGAACGCGCAGCCGCTGCGCCTCGCCCAGCGATTGCACTCGCTCTACCAGTGTGAGCGCTGGGGGGGCCTGTCACTCGAGCTCGAGCCGCTCGAGGGTGGCGTCAACGAGACGCGGGTCTCGTTCAGCGTGGCCAGCCCGCCGGTGAAGGGGTTCCTCGCGCAGATGATGGAGGTCTTCAACCGCCTCAACCTTGGCATCACCGGCGCCTCGGTGATTCAGGTGTCGACCGGCGTACAGCACTACGCGGTGAACACGTTCTACGTGCGGCCGCGCAACGGCGAGCGCCTCGTGCAGGGCTCGAAGCTCGACCTGCAGCTGCGCCGCGAGCTGTTCAACACCCAGATCCTCGACGTCAACTCGCCCGAGTATCAGCGCGGGGTCGCCACCGGCCGCATGACGGGCGAAGACGCGTCGCTGGTGCGGGCCTTCGTCGCGTTCTGCCACACCAACCTCGGTCACGCGCAGCCCGACCGCTTCGACTGGGACGAGGTGCAGAGCGCCTTTCAGGCCAACCCGGGCCTCGTGCAGCAACTGGTGGCGCTCTTCCGCACCCGCTTCGACCCCGCCACCAAGAGCCGCGAGAAGACGTACGGCGCGGCGCTGGAAGCCGCTGAGCGCGCGGTGAAGAACTTCAACACCGGCCACAAGCACCTCGATGACCTGCGGCGCACCATCTTCCAGTGCTGCCTGAGCTTCATTCGCAACACGTTGAAGACGAACTTCTTCGTCATCGACAAGCAGGCCTTCGCGTTCCGTTTGAGCCCGAAGTACCTCTCGGAGCTGGGCCCGGAGTTCACCAGCGACCTCCCCTCGGCCACGCCCTTCCGCGTGACGTTCTTCTTCACGCGCGACGGGTTCGGGTACCACATCGGCTTCTCCGACATCGCGCGCGGCGGGTGGCGCACGGTCATCTGCCGCACCGACGACGACTTCGTGACCAACGCGTCGCCGCTGTTCCGCGAGAACTTCGTGCTCGCGCACACCCAGCACCTCAAGAACAAGGACATCTACGAGGGCGGCAGCAAGCTGGTGATGCTGCTCGATGCGTCGAGCCTCGAGCCGCGCGGCCGTGAGCAGGAAACGCACCTGCTGTACAACCAGCAGCGCGCGGTGATTCAGGCCTTCCTCGACCTCTACGTCACCAAGAACGGCGTCGCGGCGAGCCCCGAGGTGGTCGACTTCTACCGGGAAGACGAGCCCATCGAGCTGGGCCCCGACGAGAACATGCACGACTCGATGATCGAGGAAATCGCCGCCATCTCGCGCGAGCGTGGCTACATCCTCGGCATCGGCGTGATGTCGAGCAAGCGCGTGGGCATCAACCACAAGGAATACGCGGTCACCTCGACGGGGGTGGTCACCTTCACCGAGATCACCCTCAAGCAGCTGGGCCTCAACATCCGCAAAGACCCGTTCACGGTGAAGTTCACCGGCGGGCCCAACGGAGACGTCGCCGGCAACGCGATGAACCTGATGCTCGCGCGCTGCCCGAAGATGGCCATCACCCTCATCCTCGATGGCACGGCGGCGCTGGTCGACCCGAAGGGCGCAGACCACCGCGCGCTGCAGAAGATCGTGCTCAAGGAAGACCTCCACGCGTTCGACCCGAAGGCGCTGCACGTGGGCGGCTTCATGCTCTTCCGCACCGGCCAGCGGAAGGTGGGCCTCAAGGAGCAGTACCGCAAGGTGACGCGCACCGCGCAGGGCCTCGTCGAGGAATGGGTGTCGGTCGACGAGTTCTCGGTGCAGTTCGCCGACCTCGCGTTCTCGGTGAAGGCCGACGTCTTCATCCCGGCGGGTGGGCGGCCTGAGACCATCGACAAGGACAACTGGCAGCGCTTCCTGCTGCCCGACGGCACGCCGTCGTCGAAGGCCATCGTCGAGGGGGCCAACTCGTTCATCACCCCGGCGGCCCGGCTCGAGCTGCAGAAGAAGGGCGTCATCGTGATGCGCGACGCGTCGGCCAACAAGTGCGGCGTCATCTCGTCGTCGTACGAGATCATCGCCAACCTGCTGCTCAGTGAAGACGAGTTCCTCGCCAACAAGCAGCGCTACGTGAAGGGCGTGCTCTCGATTCTCGAGCGGCGGGCCAGCGACGAAGCAGAGCTCATCTTCCGACGGTTCAAGGAGACGGGGCGCCCGTACACCGAGATCTCCGACGCCATCAGCGTGGAGATCAACGGGAACTACGCACGGCTCTTCAAGTTCTTCGAGTCGCGCCCTGAGCTCGCGCTCAAGCAGCCGTGGCGCCGCGCCATCGTCAGCCACCTGCCGACGCTGCTGCAGACCGACAAGCGCTTCAACGATCGCCTCGCGCGGCTGCCGCAGAAGTACCGCTCGGCCATCCTCGCGGCGGAAATCGGCTCGTCGATGGTCTACCGCGGCGGTCGCGATTCCGACTTCGAAGACACGGTGCGCCTGTTCGTCGAGCGCACCTTCCCGAAAGCGTGACGTTGCATGACCGGCGGCGGCGCTCCCTCAGGGCTGCGCCGTCGCCTTCGCGCCCGGCTTCATCACCTTGCTGAGCAGCACGTGCACCAGCCCGGCGGTGAAGAAGCCGAAGAACCACGCCGACTCGTAGAGCGTGTCCATCGCGCCTCTGGGCAGCGCCGGGTTGCTGGTGCGCTCGAGGGCGTTGAGGAAGCCCGGCAGACACGGCAGCGCGCCGCACGCCAGCGCGATGAGCGCCGCCGGGTTGAAGCCACCCTTGAACCAGTAGGCGCTGCCCTTGCCGCGGTACAGGTCGTCGCCCACGAGGTTCATCTTCTGAATGACGAAGTAGTCGGCGATGAGAATGCCGCCGATGGGCCCCAGCAGCGCCGAGTAACCGATGAGCCAGGTGTACGTGTACGCCTCCGAGGTCGCGAGCAGCTTCCACGGCATGAGCAGCACGCCGACCACCGCGGTGATGAGCCCGCCGATGCGGAAGTTGAGCTTCTGCGGAGCGAGGTTCGCGATGTCGTTGGCCGGGCCGACCACGTTGGCCGCGATGTTGGTCGACAGCGTGGCGATGGCGAGCGCGAAGGTGGCGATGCCGATGACGAGCCGCGACTCGAACTTCGCGGCGATGTCGGTCGGGTTCCACAGCGGCTTGCCGAAGAGGATCATCGTCGCGCCCGTCACTGCGACACCGATGAAGGCGAAGAGCACCATCGTGCCTGGCAACCCGATGGCCTGGCCCACCACCTGGGCGCGCTGTGATTTCGCGTAGCGCGTGAAGTCGGGGATGTTGATGGCCAGCGTCGCCCAGAAGCCCACCATCGCGGTGAGGTTCGGCCAGAAGAGCGGCCAGAAGGGCTTCGCCTCAGCGGGCGTGGTGATGGCCAGCATCGCGCCCAGCCCGTCGGTCTTCATGATGCCCCAGCCGAGCAACGCGAGCCCCATCGCGATGAGGAACGGCGCCGCCCACGTCTCGAGGAACTTGATGCTCTCGGTGCCGCGCACGATGAAATAGACGTTGATGAGCCAGAAGACGCCGAAGCCGACGAAGTGGCCGACCCCGACGTCCATGCTCGGCGCTTCACCGAGCATCACCTTCCACAACGTGTAGAGCGAGACGCCACCCGTCCACGTCTGAATGCCGAACCAGCCGCACGCGACGATGGCGCGCAGCACGGCAGGCACGTTGGCGCCGAAGACACCGAACGAGGCGCGCGCGTACACGGGGAAGGGGATGCCGTACTTCGCGCCGGCGTGGGCGTTGAGCACGATGGGCACCAGCACGATGCCGTTGCCGAGGAGCACGAGCAGACACGCCTGCCACCAATTGAGGCCCTGGCCGATCATGCCCGCCGCGATGGCGTAGCTCGGCACGCAGACCACCATGCCCACCCACAGCGCGGCGAAGTGCCACTGGTTCCACGTGCGCTTGCTCTCGGGCACCGGCGCCAGGTCGGCGTTGAACAGCGACGGGTGACTGCCGGGGATCGGGGCGGGCGGGCTGGCGTCGTGCATGCGGGGTCGGCCCCCTTAGCACGCGTCGAGAACGTCAGCGCCGCAGCTGAAGAATCGCGGTGAGCAGCGTTTCCTGCATCGCGTCGAGGCGGCGCTCCATCTGGTCAAAGCGAGCGTCGGTCGCGTCGAAGCGCGCGTCGATGGCCTCCGCCAGGTCTCCGACCTGAATGGTCAAGCGGTGAAGGTCTTGCGTCAGCACCTCGACACGAATGATCAATTTCTGAAGCTCGGTTCTCACGGATTCGAACACCTGCCTCGATACGCTCTCTTCCATCGTCGCCTCACGAGCGTAGGTGAGTGCTGCGCCCGAAAGACAGAGCAGGACTCGCGCCAGCGCGCGTCCGAGCACACCTCGCGCCTTCACTGGCCGCGGAGCGGGACGCGGCGTGGACGCTCCAGTTGTTCCTCAGCGCGCGAGAGTGAATGAGGCGTGCTCAAACGGCTCTGCCTCGAGCGGCGCCTCCCGTTCTTCTCCCCGAGCGAGCTGAAGAAGGTGTCGGAAGAGCTGCCCCCGGTCGACTGCTCCGACGCGGAGTTGGTTGCGACGGGCGCCCCCGAAGAATCGGAAGAGCTGCGCGCGAAGCTGCAGCCGCTGCAGCCGCTGCAGCCGCTGCGGCTCGCGCTCGTGCGCGTTGACGCCCTGCTGGTGTCGGGCAAGCGGCAGGCGGCGCTCGACCTGGCGTTGCCCACGCTCGAGCAGGCGCGGGCTGTGGGGTTCGCGCCCGAGAGCAGCTTCGCCTCACGCTCGAAGCGCGCGACCTGCTCGGCCTCTTCTGCGAGCGAGGGTGCCATCATCGTCACCGCGACGGTGCGGCCGGTGGCGAGCTCGGTGGCCTGGTGCACCGTGTCCATGCCCCCGAAGCCAGGCTGGCCCTCGAGGCGCCAGCGGCCACTCAGCACGGCCGGCGCAGCGTTGACGCGCGACAGCGTACTCGTCGATCAGCGCAGCAACCACAGAGCGAGCGCCACCACCGCCAGCCCCACCCCGATGATCAAGGGCACAGAGTCGTTCGCCGACCTCGCGGGTTCGAGCGGGGTGGGCTCGACCTGGGTCGGGGGCAGCGCCTCGACTGACGGCGAGAGCGGCTCGTTGGCCTCGCGCGGGGCGAGCACTGCGGCGGGTCTCGGCGTCGGGCGAATCGCCGGGCGCGAGGGCGTCGTGTCGGGCACGTCGAGGTCGAGTGGCAGGGGTCGCTCGCGCGGTGTGAGCTCGACCTGCGTCTCCCTTCGAGGCGCCGCTGCATCGCGTCGAGGGGGCACCTCGACGTCGGGCCCTGCATGCCCCAGCGCATCACGCTCGGGGACGATGGCCGCGCGGTCGGGTCGCGTCGGGAACTCATCGGGTTTCGGTGGGTCGTCTGGCGTCGAATCGGTCGGCGTCAGGCCGTACGCGCTCGCGAGCGAGTCGATGAGCGCCGTGGCCGAAGGGAACCGCGCTGATGGGGTCTTCTCGAGACCGCGACGCAGCACCTCGGCCGCGGCGTGGGGCACGTCGGGGTTGATGAAGTTGGCCGGCTTCGGCACCTCGAGCACCTGCCGGGTGAGCATGCCGGCGCGCTCTTCCTCGGCGAACGGATGGCGGCCGGCGAGCATCACGTAGGCGAGCAGCGCGAGCGCGTAGACGTCGGACGCCGGGGTCGCCAGCCCGGTCGTGATTTGCTCGGGCGCCATGTAGAGCGGTGTGCCGAGCGCGACGCCCGGCAGGGTGAGCCGCGTGACGTTGCTCTGCGCGCTGATGCCAAAGTCGATGAGGGTGATGCGCCTGTCGGCGTCAATCATCAGGTTGTCGGGCTTCAAGTCGCGGTGCACCACGCCGCGCGCGTGCAGGTACTCGAGCACGTCGGCCAACTGCCTCAGCAGCGCGAGCGCCTCGACGGACCCGAGCCTTCGTCGTTCCTTGAGCAGCGCGCCCAGGGTCTTGCCCTCGACGTACTTCATGACGAAGAACGGCATCTCGTCGTGCCTGGCGAAGGCGATGAGCGGGGGCAGCCCGGGGTGGTTCAGCTTCGAGAGCAGCTGGCCTTCGCGCTCGAAGCGCCTGACGAACCCCGGCTGGTCGACGAACTGCATGCCGAGCGTCTTGATGGCGACGAGCGTCTGGGTCTCGAGGTCGGTGGCGAGCAGCACGTTGCCCATGCCGCCCACTCCCACGCGGCCATCGATGCGCCACCGCCCGGCGAACACCACCTGGAGCAAGCGGGTCTTCTTTTCCGGCGCGTCATCGTCGCCGTCGTCGTCGAGGTCGGCCACCGCAGCCAACACTACCGCGCTGAAACCCGGGGACGTCGTGATTCACTCTGACGGCACATGCGCCTCCTTGGGTTCACCTTGTTGGTGCTCGGCGCCACCGGCTGTCGAAAGGAAGTCCCCATGGCTGTCGTCGAGGTTCGCCCCCAGTCGTCGTTGCCGGCCACGAAGCTCGATTGGCTGTCGTTGCGAGATCACTTCGTGGCGACCGTGGGGCCGTCGGCAGGGCAGGGCGCTCCACTGGGGCCGTTGCTGGTGATGGCCGACGCCACGTTCTCGCCGCACTCGCGCTTCCCCCTGCACCCGCACCGCGACATGGAAATTCTGAGTGTCGTCATCTCGGGCGAGATGAGCCACCACGGTGACGGCGCAAACGGCATGACGGTGAAGCCGCGCGGCGTGCAGTTGATCAGCTCGCGCAACGGCATGCGACACGCGGAAGGCAACGACACCGAGGCCGACGTGCGCATGCTGCAGATCTGGATTCAGCCCACCAGCACCGGCGGCGACGCGGCCTACTTCTACCGGCAGCTGCCCGACGCAAAGGGGCGACACCTCGTCGCAGGTGACGAGGGCATGCCGCTGCGCAACGACGTGAAGGTGTGGTGGCTCGACGTCGAGGGCGAGCAGCGCGTGAGCGTACCGGTTGGTCGCAAGGGCTACGCGATTGGGCTCACGGGCAGCCCACGCGTGGGTGAGACCCCGCTTCACCCGGGTGACGGCGCGGTGGTGAACGCGGCGGGAGACGTGAAGTTCAGCGGCTCGGGCGCGGTGCTCTGGCTCGACGTGCCGTAGTCAGCGACGCCCGAGCGTGAGGATGGCCGACATCAGCGCGGCGTTGCCGTCGATGACGGTCTTCTCGAGGCTCGCAACGCGATCTTCGAGACGCCCGACGCGATCTTCGAGACGCCCGACGCGATCCTCGAGGCCTCCGACACGATCCTCGAGCCGACCGAGTCGCTCGCCAAACTCGCCCAAAGCAAGCGTGAGCCGATGGACGTCTTGCGTGAGCACCTCCACGCGAATGGTCAGCTTCTGCAGCTCAGCCTTCACGGAATCGAACTCCTCACGTGTGACGTACTTCCCGGCCGCCGCCCCTGCCATCGAACGCCTCCAGTGTAGTGGTCTGTTGCATTCCCTGAACAGAGCACCACTCGTGCCAGCCCTCGTCGCTCGCAAGACACTCAGCACGCCGTCCACCGATTCGGACGAGCGGAGACGCTCCACTTTCTCTCTCGTGCAGCGAGAGCGATGCTCGAACGCGTGAGCAGTTTGGGGTCGCCCGACAGCACGCTGCCGCATCTGCTGCTCGAGGCCCTCGCGTACTTCGTCGGGGCGCGCGTCTACTGGCACCACGCGCGCTTGCAGCGTGGCCCTTCACAGCCCATCGACCGCTGGCTGCTGATTGGCTGTGCGTTGTTCGGCGCCGCCCTCGGCAGCAAGGGCCTGCACGTGCTCGAGCACTTCACCGCCTTGCGGGAACGAAACGAGCTCGCGCTCTGGCTCGGCGGCAAGTCGGTGCTCGGCGGCTTCCTCGGAGGCACGCTCGGTGTCGAGCTCGGCAAGCAGGCCATCGGGTGGCGCACCCCGACCGGCGACGCATGGGTGCCCGCGTTGACCATCGGCCTCGTGTTGGGCCGCCTCGGCTGCCAGCTCAGCGGCGTGTGGGACCAGACCTACGGCATCCCCACCTCGTTGCCCTGGGCGTGGAACTACGGGGACGGTGTTCCACGCCACCCGGTCGCGCTCTACGAGCTGCTGCTGGTCTTCACGCTCTTCGCGCTGCTGCGAACGCGCTGGGCGTCCTTCCCCGGCGCGCGCTTCGCGGCCTTCATGGCGGGCTACTGCGCGTTGCGCTTCGGCCTCGAGTTCTGGAAGCCACCGTTCGGGCTCGAGGCGACGGGCACGTTGCCAACGGGGCTGCAGCTCGGGTTGAGCGCGATTCAGTGGGCGGCGCTGCTGGGCGTGGTCTGGTTCATCGCGCTGTGGCGGCACCGACTGCGTTCGTGACGACGCGTCACCGCCCGGGCATCTTCACCCCATGGAGCAGCCCGCGCCCCCGTCGACCGGCAAAGTCATCGCGTCCGTGCTGCTCGTCGGCCTGGGCCTCGCGGGCCTGGCGATGAGCCTCTGCGGTGGTTTCTTCGCCGGCTTTGCAGTGATCGAGCTGGCGACCGGCAACAGCAGGGGTGAAGCCCGCACCTTCAGCGAGCTCTTCATCGTCACGGGCTCGCTCTCGCTGGTGATTGGGCTCGTCGTCATCTTCCTCACCGTCGTGGCGTGGAAGCGCGTTCGGCGGCCGGCGCCCTGACGGCTCAGGGCCGAACGAGGTCTTGATACGCGTCGGGGCGACGGTCCCGGTAGAACTGCCACACCTGCCGCACCTCATCGATGAGCGTGAGGTCGAGGTCGGCGACGACCACTTCGTCTTTGTCTTCGCTGGCCTCGGCGACGATCTTGCCGCGCGGGTTCACGAAGTAGCTCGTGCCGTAGAACTTGCCGATGTTCCACGGCGCCTCGGTGCCGACGCGGTTGATGGCGCCCACGTAGTACCCGTTGGCCACCGCGTGCGAGGGCTGCTCGAGCTTCCACAAATACTGCGAGAGACCGGCGACGGTCGCTGACGGGTTGAAGACAATCTCCGCGCCGTTCAAGCCCAGCGCGCGCGCGCCTTCGGGGAAGTGGCGGTCGTAACAGATGTACACGCCGACCTTCGCGAACTGCGTCTGGAACACCGGGTAGCCGCCGTTGCCGGGCGTGAAGAAGTACTTTTCCCAGAAGCCGCTGGTCTGCGGAATGTGCTGCTTGCGGTACTTGCCGAGGTACTTGCCGTCGGCGTCGATGACCGCGGCGGTGTTGTAATACACGCCGCGCATCGCCTCTTCGTAGAGCGGCACGACGATGGCCATGCCGTGCTTCTTCGCGAGGTCCTGCATCACCTTGGTCGTCGGCCCGTCGGGGATGCCCTCGGCCGCCGCGTACCAGCGCTTGTCCTGCCCGGGACAGAAGTAGGGGCCGTTGAAGATTTCCTGCAGACACAAAATCTGTGTGCCCTTCTTCGCGGCTTCCTCGATGAGGGGGATGTGCTTGTCCAACATCGCCTGCTGGATCTTCTTCACCGGCACCGACTCGTCGTTGATGGGGTTGCTGCACTGAATGAGTGCGGCGCGGACCTGGTTCGCCATGCGTGCTCCTGAGCTGGGGAATGAGGGGCGAAAGCTACAGGCGAAGCTGAAGGCCGAGAAGAAGCTCGAGGTCTTTGTGAAGGAATACGACCCTTCGAAGAACCTTGCGCGCAAAGGCCCCGACCACTGGCACGGGGCGAAGCGCTCCACGCTGACCCGCACTCGAACTTCGACGACCGGGTGGTCGGGATCGTTGGTCTCGAAACGAATGCTCCATGGGTGCGGTGTGTCGGCGGTCACCTCGAGCACCACCGGCAACGTGAGGCTCGTGAAGGGCGCCACGGCGGGGAGCGCTCCGGGTTGGCACACCCCGTCGAACCGCGCGCCGACGCACAGCCCGGGCCCGGTCGTCTGCAGCCCGCTCACCGTCAGCATCGACTCGGAAGTGCCCACGTTGCGCAGCACGAGCAGCGAGGAAGAAGCACCGCATCCGGCGCACCCGGACCGAGCGGACGCGCGGCCGTCAACCTGCCGGGGGCGGACTCGCGCGCAGCACCACCGCCGTCAGCGCTGCCGCGACGGCTCCGGCGATGAAGGGCGCAGTGGGCTGGTGGCTCCACAGCGCGCCTGCCCCGAGTGACGCGAGCAGCGTCGCCACGCCACTGACTGCGCTGAAGACGCCGAAGGCCGTGCCACGCGCGTACTCCGGCACCTGGTTGGCGACGAGCGCGCTCATCACACCTTGCGTGATGCCCATCTGCAGGCCCCACAGCGCGATGCCGACGAGCGTGACGGCCCAGTGTGCGTCGAGCGCGAGCAGCAGGTGACTGCCTGCCAACACCAGGGCGCCGACGCCCAGCAACGAGCGCGCGGAGAACTTCTCAGAGAGTTTGCCGAACGGAAACGCGGTCAGCGCGTAGACGACGTTCATCGTCACCAGCACCAGAGGCACCAGCGACATGGCGAGCCCGCGGTCTTTCGCGCGCAACACGAGGAAGGCTTCGCTGAAGCGCGCAAAGGCGAACAGCGCGCCAATCGCAGCGACCCACCAGAACCCGCGGCCGAGGTCACGCAGCGGAAGCTTCGGCTTCGACTTCTGCGGGGCCGAGCGCGCCGGTTCCTTCACGCCGAGCACCAGCCACAGCACCGCGAGGGCTGCGGGGATGACCGCGAAGGTGAACACGGCGCGCACGTCGTCGTGCCACGCGAGCATCAGGGCGATGGCGAGCAGCGGGCCGAGCACGGCGCCAACGGTGTCGAGCGATTGCCGCAACCCATACGCCGCGGCGCGCGATTCCGGCGGAACGAGGTCGGCGATGAGCGCGTCGCGCGGCGCGCCGCGAACGCCCTTGCCGATGCGGTCGAGCATGCGCGCGCCCATCACGAAGCCCGTTGAGGTGGCGATGGCGAAGAGTGGCTTGGTCGCGGCGCTCATGCCGTAGCCCACCACCGTCACCCACTTGCGGTTGCCGAGCCGGTCGCTCAGCGCGCCGGAGAACGCCTTCATGAAGAGGGGAATCGCCTCGGCGAGCCCTTCCATCAAGCCGAGCAGCACCGGGCTCGTCCCCAGCATGCCCACCAGGAACACGGGGAGCAGCCCGTGAATCATCTCGGAGCTCACGTCCATCAAGAGGCTGACGAAGCCCAGCGCCCAGATGGCGCGCGGGAGGGGCGCTTTGCCGCTCACGGCGCCGCCACGAACTTCCCGAACGTCAGCTCGCACAGCTTCTCGTCACCCAGCCAGCACGCCTCGCGCAGCGCGAAGAAGTGGAGGTCGATGAAGAACATCGAGGTCACCTGGTCTTCCTTCTTGTCCTCGAGGCCGAGCCCTTCTTTGTCACGAAACGCGTTCGCTTCTTTGGCGTTCGGAAACGGCAACGGGAACAGCGTGAGCGCCTTGAGCCGCGCGGCTTCTCTGTCTTCCCGGGCCTTCTTCTCGGCGTCGCGCTTCTTCTGGGCTTGCTGCATCTTCTTCTTGTTGTCGACGCAGCCCGTCATCGTCACGAGGCTTGCGAGGAGAAAGACGAGGACGTTTCGCAGCGTAGTGAATCGTTGACTTGGGGTGATCGCACAGCGACCCTCTCGACCCCTGCCGAACTTCACGATTCACCCGGAGGTTTGATGCATCCGCTCCCCGTGCTGCCCGACGGCCGCCTCGAGCAACGCTTCAAGGAATCGAAGCCTGCGTTCTCGTCTGCCGAAGCCGTCACCGAGGCCAACCGGTGCCTGTATTGCGTCGACGCACCCTGCATCAAGGCGTGCCCCACTGGCATCGACATCCCCAACTTCATTCACAAGATCAGCACCGAGAACACCACTGGCGCGGCTCGCACCATCTTGAAGGACAACATCCTCGGCGCTTCGTGTGCGCGCGTGTGTCCCGTCGAGGTGCTCTGCGCCGGCGCGTGCGTCTACAACGCGTGGGGGCGTGAGCCGATCGCCATCGGTCGGCTGCAGCGCTTCGCCACCGAGACCACGCTCGCGAAGAAGCCGCTCTCGTCGCTGCTGCCCGCGAAGAAGCCGAGCTCGGGCAAGAAGGTCGCCATCATCGGCGCGGGGCCCGCCTCCATCGCGGCGGCCGGGCTGCTCGCGCTCGAGGGCCATCAGGCCGTGCTTTTCGAGAGGAAGAACATCCCCGGTGGGCTCAACACGCTGGGCATCGCGCCGTACAAGCAGTCGGGCAACCAGGCGCTCGAAGAGATCCAGTGGGTCTTCGGCCTCGGCGACGTGCAGCTCATGACCGGCGTCGAAGTCGTCGCGGGGCAGGGCGGCGAAGGCAAGGTCTCGGCCGAGTCGCTCCTCAAAGACTTCGACGGCGTGTTCCTCGGGCTGGGGCTCGGGGCCGATTCGCGGCTCGTGGCTCCGAATGAAGACGGCGCGGGCGTGTGGGGCGCGGTGGAACTCATCGAGGCCATCAAGGCCGACCCGAAGCTGACGCTCGCCGGCGTGCAGCGCGCGCTCGTCATCGGCGGTGGAAATACAGCCATCGACATCGCGCACGAGCTGAAGCTGCTCGGTGTGAACGACGTGGCGATGGTCTACCGCCGGGGAGAGGCCGACATGTCGGGCTACGGCCACGAGCTCGCGTACGCGCGCAAGCACGGCGTGCAGCTGCTCGAGCACCGCGTGGTGAGCGAGTACCACCGCGACGGCGGCAAGAAGCTCACCGGCGTGAAGCTCTCGGTCGCGAAAGACGGCAAGCCGGTCTCGGGTGGTGAAGAGACGCTCAGCTGTGAGCTCGTCGCGCTGGCGATTGGTCAGGCGACGGCGACCGGCGTGGCGAAGGCCTTCCCCGGCGTCGAGGTCGACAAGAAGGGCCGCGTGGTGGTTGACGCGAAGACGCACCGCACCGGCAACGCGAAGGTGTGGAGCGGCGGCGACTGCGTCAACGGCGGCAAGGAAGTCGTCAACGCCGTGCAGGAAGCGAAGCTGGCCGTGCGCGACATGATCCGTACTCTGGGAGCGGTGTAACCATGGCTGATCTGAGCATCGACTTCTGCGGCATCAAGTCACCGAACCCGTTCTGGCTTGCGAGCGCTCCGCCGGCGAACTCGGGGCCCCAAATCATGCGCGCGTTCGACGCGGGCTGGGGCGGCGCGGTGTGGAAGACGCTCGGTGACCCGGTCACCAACGTCACCTCGCGCTTCTGGGCGAACGACTACGGCAACATGCGCATGATGGGGCTCAACAACATCGAGCTCATCACCGACCGGCCGCTCGAGGTGAACCTCAAGGAGATGTACGAGGTCAAGAAGCGCTACCCGAAGAACACCATCATCGCGTCGCTGATGGTCGAGACGAAGGAGAACTGGAAGGAGATCATCAAGAAGGCCGAAGACACCGGCTGTGATGGGCTCGAGCTCAACTTCGGCTGCCCGCACGGCATGTGCGAGCGCGGCATGGGCAGCGCGGTCGGTCAGGAACCGAAGGTGCTCGAAGAGATCACCCGCTGGGCCATGGAGTTCGCGCGCACGCCCGTCATCATCAAGCTCACGCCCAACACCGGCGACATCAACGAGCCTGGTGAAGCAGCCGCGCGCGGTGGCGCCCCGGCTATTTCGCTGATCAACACCATCAAGTCGCTGCTCGGCGTCGATCTCGAGCGCATGGTGCCCAACCCGCGCGTCGGCACGCAGTCGACCAACGGCGGCTACTGCGGCCCCGCGGTGAAGCCCATCGCGCTGTACATGATGAGCCAGCTCGCGAAGAACCCGGCCACGAAGCACATGGCCATCAGCGGCATCGGCGGCATCAGCAACTGGCGCGACGCAGCCGAGTTCATCGCGCTCGGCGCGACGAGCGTGCAGGTCTGTACGGCGGTGATGCACTACGGCTACCGCATCGTCGAAGACATGATCGAAGGCCTGAGCGACTTCCTCGACAGCAAGGGCATGAAGTCGGTCAGCGAGCTGCGCGGCCAGGCGGTCGGCTCGTACGCGGAGTGGGGCGATCTCGATCTCAATTACAACCTCAAGGCGCGCATCAACCCCGATTCATGTATCGGTTGTAACTTGTGCCACACGGCCTGCATGGACGGGGCGCACCAGTGCATCCTCATCCCCGGTCGCACGCACGATGAGCACGTGAAGGCCGGCCACACGCACATCCCCGCGCACATTCCTGAAGTGCCGGTGAAGGCCGCGGGTGCAGTCGGTCGCTTCCTGCCCGTCATCGACGACGTCGAGTGTGTCGGCTGCAACCTCTGTCACCTCGTGTGCCCGGTGCCCGGGACCATCACGATGACCGAAGTACCCGGCACCATTGGCAAGAGCGAGACGTGGAACGATCGCGTCGCGCAGGGTCGTGACATCAACCCCGGCTCGCTCGAGTCGACGCTCCAGAAGCGCGGCCTGACGAAGTAGTCGGGCGCGGCAGGCTCAGGGTCCCTTCTGTCGCACCTCACACGATTCCGAGTAGTTCGGGCTTGTTCGTCAGCCGAAAACAGGGCGTTATCGAGCGCCGGTCGGACGTTACTTCTGCGACGCGAGTGTCCGCGCGAGCTCTGCGTCAAGGGCACGCATCTCTTCGTCCTGCCGCGCCTGACGCTCGTGCTCGAGCGACTCGAGAGGCGAGGGCGTGCGCACCGGCAGGCCACGCGGCTTGTTGCCGAACAGAGCGCGGAAGACCGAGACCACCGCGAAGATCAGAAACGCGATGACGCCAAGCTTCAGCGCGATCGCCGCGAGGCCGATGGTCAACCCGATCAAACCCGCGAGCAGGCCGAGCACCGGCGGCCCCAGCACGACCAGGCCGACGAGCGTGAGGAGCACCAACAGCCACTGGGGGAGTCCGTTGCGGTTCATGATCCCTTCAACGCCCCATCCTCGGCGCGATTGCACCGCGTACCATTTGAGGACCCAACGACGTGATTTCAAGGCGTTCTAACTAAAACGAGGCTGCAAACGCTGCGCTGGCGCCCGCGCCGAACTCCCGCGCGGAAATGTCTCATGACGCACCACGCCTCAGCAGCGGGCGTGCCGCAAACGAGTCCAGCCGCCCCGGTCGCATCGCCGCCATCAAGGACGTGCACAACCGCTGACGATTGGCTCTTCTGAGGCCATGTTCGGTTTCGGCAAGAAGCGCCCCGAAGACAGCGACGTGCTCACGCAGCCGTTGCCTTCGGGGTGGTCGTTGGTCGACCTGGGGTTGCTCGGTGCGGGCGGCATGTCGCGTGTGTACCGCGCGCGTGACGAGACTCTCGCCCGCGAGGTGGCGCTCAAGGTGATGCGCCCCGAGTTGCTGGTGAGCGACGAGGCGGTGCAACGCTTCGTCGAAGAAGCGCGCATCACCGCGCAGCTCGACCACCCCAACATTCCCCCCGTGTACGCGCTCGCCGCCGAGAAGAAGGCGACGTGCTTCACGATGAAGGTGCTCGGCGGTCAGTCGCTCCAGCAGGTGCTCGAAGAAGACGAGCGCGAAGGCGTCGATGGGCTGCTCGCGGCGCTCGACGTGCTGGTGCGCGTGTGTGATGCCGTCTCGTTCGCGCACAGCAAGGGCGTGCTGCACCTCGACCTCAAGCCCTCGAATGTGATGGTCGGCGAGTTCGGGCAGATCTACGTCGTCGACTGGGGCGTCGCGCGCCGCAAGGACGAGCTCCCCTCGAAGCAAGACGACGATGGCGCGCAGAACGGCACGCCCGCGTACATGGCCCCCGAGCAGGCCCGCGGTGAGAACTGGCGCCTCGACGAGCGCACCGACGTCTTTGCGCTCGGCGGGGTGCTGTACCGCATTCTGACGGGTCACCCGCCGCACCGCGGGTCGACCGCAGACGACGTGGTGAAGGCGGCCGCCAGCGGTGCGGTGGTGCCCCCCGAGCAGCGCGCCCCCAACGCTGTGCTCAACCGGCGGTTGGCGGCCATCGCGCTGAAGGCGCTCGCTCTCGAGCCCGGGCACCGCTACCCGAGCGTGGCGGCGTTCAAGTCAGAGCTCGACGAGTTCATTCGCGGCTTCGCTCAGCTGCCGCGGCGCACCTTCAAGGCCGGCGAGGTCGTCATTCGCGAAGGCGACGAGGGTGACGCGGCGTACGTCATCTTCTCGGGCCAGTGTCAGGCCAGCCGCACCGTGTCGGGCTTCGTGCAGAACCTGCGGGTGCTCGGGCCGGGCGAGATGTTTGGCGAGACGGCCGTGTTCGCGAACGCGCCCCGCTCGGCGAGCGTCACCGCGCTCACCGACCTCGAGGTGGGCGTGGTCGATCAACTCTTCCTGCGTGAAGAGATGGAACGCACCTCGTTCATGTCGCTCGCGATTCGCACCGTCGCGGCGGGCTTCCTCGACCTCGACGCGCAGACCGCCGCTGCGACCGAGTGGCAGCGACGCACGCGGGCGCTCGAGCTCACGCTGCGACACCTGGCACTCCACGCGACGCCCGGAGAAGGGGGCGCGAAGCGAACACCGTGGGCGCCGCTGCTCGCAACCTTGACCTCCCAGACGGGGCTCGACGAGGTCACGCTCTCGGCGCGAGTGCTGCGCGACGCAGGCCTCACGCTCGAGGGCGAGTGGCTGGTGATGCGACCGTGACAGGTGGTCCTGCGCGGCCCGAATGATCAACCTCACTGGAACCCGGCCAGCGCCGTCTGCTGACGGCCCAGTTGCCGCGCGGCGACAGGTGAACGACCTTGTTTCCCCTGCTCTCTCTTCCTCTGCGGTCGCTCGTGGTGTCGAGCGTGCGTGCCGTGCTCGCGGCCCGAATGCGACCGGCGCGAGGTGCGACACCGACAAGAATTGCCCTGAGGGTCAGTACCGCGCCGCCAACGGGAAGTGCGCGCTGCGGCCAATCCCGACGGTGGCACGGGCGCCGGTGGTGGGTCCGCGACGGGCGGTGGTGACGCGCTCGGTGGCGGCGCAGCGATGGGTGGCGGCAGCACGACGGGCGGTGGCAGCGCGACGGGCGGTGGCAGCGCGACAGGGGGTGGCAGCGCGACAGGCGGCGGCAACGCGCTGATGCCTGGCACCACGTTCGCCTTCACGACCGCCACGCCTCCCGACACCACGCCCCCGGTGCTGGTCTCCTCACGCCCCGCCCCTGATGCGGGGAGCGTGGTCGTGACCGAGCGCGTCGAGCTGGTCTTCGACGAGCCGATGAACCGGGGCGCGCTGCAGGTCGCCTCTCAGCCGTTCGTCGACCTCGGACCCGCAACGTGGAGCAACGGCGACCGTACCGCGAGCTTCCCCACGCCCAGGGCACGAGCAGCAACGATCCGTTCCTGAACGTCACCTGCGGGTACGATTGATCCACACGAGCCGCAGCTGCGGCGCCCTCGATCAGAGCTCTCAGCGACCGTTCAGGCTCGGTGCTCGACCATTCACCGAGCGCTTTGCCATCGAGGGCAGGGTTCGCCCGTACGCTCGTCACCATGCGCATCCTCCTCATCAACCCGCCGCACACCGCCATCGGCAGCCGGTGTGTCCCTGATGATCACCTTCCCCCGTTGGGCCTGCTGTCGGTCGGCGGTCCGCTGCTCGATGCGGGTCACCACGTCGAGCTGCTCGACGCCGATCTGACGAACCAGCCGCTGCCCGAGCTCATCGAAGACGCCGTGCGCCGCGCGCCCGACGCGGTGTTGATGGGGCATGCGGGCTCGACCTCCGCCCACCCGATCGTTGCGCTGCTGATGCGCACGCTGCGTGAGCGGCTGCCCAAAGCGCACCTCGTCTACGGCGGCGTCTTCCCCACGTACCATTGGCAAGACGTGCTGCTCGCCGAGCCGGCCATCGACGTCATCGTGCGTGGCGAGGGTGAGGTCACCGCGGTGAGGTTGATGAACGCGCTCGAGCGGGGCGCGTCGCTGCTCGAGGTGCGGGGCGTCGCGTTTCGTCGGCTGGGCGTGCCGTTCGCCACGCAAGACGCGGAGATGATCTCGGACCTCGACGCCCACCGCGTCGGCTGGGAGCTCATCGACTTCTCGCGCTACCACTACTGGGGAAAGAAGCGCGCCGTGGTGCTGCAGTTCTCGCGAGGCTGTCCGCACCTCTGCAACTACTGTGGCCAGCGAGGCTTCTGGACGAGGTGGCGTCACCGCGACCCGAAGAAGTTCGCCGCAGAAATCGCCTGGCTGCACCGCGTGCACGGCGTGGAGATCGTCAACCTCGCCGACGAGAACCCCACCTCGCAGCGCAAGGCGTGGAAGGAACTGTGCGAGGCGCTCATCGCCGAGAACGTCGACGTCGAGCTCGTCGGCTCGACCCGCGCCGGGGACGTCGTGCGCGATGCCGACCTGCTGCACCTCTACAAGAAGGCTGGCGTCTCGCGCTTTCTGCTCGGCACCGAGAGCACCGACGAAGAGACGCTCGAGCGCATCAAGAAGGGCAGCACCACCGCCATCGATCACGAGGCGATTCGCTTGCTGCGTCAGCACGACATGCTCTCGCTCGCGACGTGGGTGGTGGGCTTCGAAGAAGAACGCGCGCGCGACTACTGGCGCGGCTTCAAGCAACTGCTCGCGATGGATCCCGACCAGGTGCAATTGCTCTACGTCACGCCCCACCGGTGGACGGGCTTCTACGAAGAGGCAAAGAGCCGCCGCGTGATTCAGACCGACCAGCGCAGGTGGGACTACAAACACCAGGTGCTCGCCACGCGGCATCTGCCCCCGTGGCTGGTCATCACCTTCGTGAAGTCGATGGAGGTGGCGATGCAGCTGCGCCCGCGCGCGTGGGGTCGGCTCTTCCACCACGACGCGAAGATCCGCGCGGCGCAGCGCTGGTACTACCGCATCGGTCGACGCGTCTGGTTCTTCGAGTGGGCCAACTGGCTCTTCCGCGAGCAGCGCACCGCGAACGGCCCGACGCTGGAAGAGATGTGGGGCCGTGGGCAGGTGGCCGAAGAGTTCCCACTCACTGCGCGGAAGCGGGCGCCACGCGTCGGTCGTGCGGTGGCTCCGGCCTGAGTACACTTCGGCGCGTTGGCGACACGACGCACCACGGCCGGCTTCGACGACAAGCTGGGGCCTGAGTTTCTCTCCTCGGTGCCGCGGTCGCCCGGCGTCTACCAGTGGCTCGGGGCGCAGGGTGAGACGCTCTACGTCGGCAAGGCGAAGGATCTCCGCAAGCGCCTCGCTCAGTACCGCACCGCCACCCGGCGCAAGGCGACCCGCAAGCAGTGGGACATCGTGCGCGCGTCGACCTCGCTGCGCTTTCAGACCGTGGAAAACGAGCTGGCGGCGCTGCTCAAGGAGAACGAGCTCATTCAGACGTTGCGGCCTGCGCTCAACGTCTCGGGGGCGTTCGAGTTTCTCTACCCCGCCATCGGGCTGCGTCGCCGCGAACACGAGCTCGATCTCGTCTGCACCACGTCACCCGAGCGGTTCGAAGGCTTCACCTTCACGGGCGTCTTTCGCTCGCCGGCGCTGACGCGGGCGGCGTTCGATGCGCTGGTCGAGTTGCTCGCGCACGTAGGCCACCTCGAGGCGTCGCGGCGGGTGACCGATCTGCCGAAGGTGCCCTACTCGCGCGTGGTGCGGCTGCGTCGGCTGCCCAGGCCGCTCGACGCGGCGCTGCTCTCGTTTCTGCATGGGGAAGGAAAGGGTGCGCTGCGACCGCTGGTGCTCGCGTTGGTGGCGCGGCCGGGCGCGCGTCGTCACGTCGACCAGACGCAGCAGTGCCTCGCGTTGCTGGCGCGCTTCTCACTCGACGAATGTGAGCCGCTGCGTGAGGTGCGGCGCGCCACGGGCCGCGAGGGCGTTGCGTTCGTGTCGCAGCGCGATCGCGATCGCGTCTTTCTGGTGGCGAGAGGGGCCTCGGGCGACAGCGGGCCTTGATGCACGAGGCGTCGCAGGCAGCCCCTCGCGACAAAGAAGTTGGGTCGCTGTGGTGGCCAGAACCAGACCCGAGCGCACGGGCTCGGCCTGGTCGTCCTCGCGGCCACCAGGAGACCCATCGCTCGACCCGGAACTGAGCCGTTGGTCCGGCTGTTCTCTGCCCTCGCGACCGGCGAACATGACGCGCGATGCGGCGTTCGGCGTGCCTCCTTCTGCTCTTCACCAGCGGCTGTTCGTTCGTGCACTTGAAGCGCGAGGTGCAGCGCATCAACAAGACGGCGTACGTGCTCGGCTCGCTCACCGGCGAGCTCGACGCGTCGGCGCCGATCTATCTGGTTCATCTCGTCGGCACGAAGAAGCGCAGCGTGCAGCGCCTGACACCACAGTTCCCCGAGTTCGACCTGCTGGTGCGTCTGGGTGAGGTGAATGACGTCGAGGTCTTTCAAGATTTGGACGGTGACCTCATCTACGACTTGGGCGAGCCGTGCGGCTACCAGCGCAAGCTCGACAACCTCGAGTCGCTCGGCAAGGCGGCGGTGGAGTTGCCGCCGCTGCGCCTCGACCCGGAGACGACGCTGCCCGTGCCACTGGCGCTCGACACCGCCCGCACCACCAACGGCGGCACGTTCGGTGAGGTCGTGCCGCTCACCGACGCGCGCTACAGCGACGAGCGCATCAGCGAAGGCGTGTGGACCCCGCTGCGCGCCACGCGTCGAGGCGGCTGGGGCATTCATTTTCTCGAGCCCCACCGGGCAGGCCGCCTTCCCGTGCTCTTCGTGCATGGCATTCACGGCAGCCCCCGCAACTTCGAGCAGCTCATCGCGCGCCTCGATCGCACGAAGTACGAGCCGTGGGTGGCGTACTACCCGTCGGGCATTCGCCTGCCCGTGCTCTCGCAGATCCTCGCCGGGCTGCTCTCGCGGGCCAAAGACAGCGTCGGCGTCGACCGCCTCTTCATCGTGGCGCACAGCATGGGCGGGCTCGTCGCGCGCGGCGCCCTGCTTCTGCTCGCCGAGAAGAGCGAGCCTTCCCCCGTGGCGGCGCTCGTCACGCTGGGCACGCCCTGGGGAGGTCACCCCGGCGCGGCCTTCGCCGTCGAGAACGCGCCCGAGGCCGTGCCGAGCTGGATCGACATGGCCCCGAAGAGCAAGTTCCTCCACACGCTCGAGCAGCCGCTGACGGTGCCGCAGTACCTCTTCTTTGGCATCGGCGGCCGCAGCAGCAAGTACGACGACAACAACGACGGCGTGGTGACGGTGGCGAGCCAGCTGCCGCGCTGGGCGCAAGATCAGTCGCGCGCCGTCATCGGCTTCAACGAGAACCACATGGGCATCCTCAGCTCGGCGGAGGTCGAGGCGAAGCTGTGGCCGCTGCTCAAGTGACTCGAATTCGCGCTGGCAGACCCGCGAAGCGTTGACTAAGCGCAGCCTTTCCCCCGCGCGCGCACGTGGTGGGAAACTTTTTCCGCACGCTGACCCTTCGCGCGATCACTTCCCAAACGCTTGGTGCTACGCGGCGCGCCATGCCCCGTCGTCAGGAAATCAAGAAGGTGCTGCTCATCGGGTCCGGCCCCATCATCATCGGGCAGGCGTGCGAGTTCGATTACTCCGGCACCCAGGCCATCAAGGCGCTGAAGGAGGAAGGCATCGAGGTCATACTCCTCAACTCGAACCCGGCCACCATCATGACGGACCCGGAGTTCGCGCACCGCACGTACATCGAGCCCATCACCGTCGAGGCGGCCGAGCGCATCATTCAGCAGGAAAAGCCCGACTCGCTGCTGCCCACCATGGGCGGTCAGACGGCGCTCAACCTCGCCAAGCAGCTCGCCGAGCAGGGCATCTTGAAGAAGCACGGCGTGAAGCTCATCGGCGCCTCGCTCGAGGCCATCAACAAGGCCGAAGACCGCAAGCTCTTCAAAGAGGCGATGGAGAAGATTGGCCTCGAGCTCCCGAAGGCCGGCATCGCCACCACGATGGAAGAGGCGCGCGCGCTGGTGAAGCAGTTCGGCTACCCGAGCATCATTCGCCCCAGCTTCACGCTCGGCGGCACGGGCGGCGGCGTGGCCTTCACCGAAGAGCAGTTCGAGCAGATCTGCGCGTCGGGCCTCGCGGCGTCACCGGTGCACTCGGTGCAGATCGACGAGTCGGTGCTGGGGTGGAAGGAATACGAGCTCGAGGTCGTTCGCGACAGCAAAGACAACTGCATCATCGTGTGCAGCATCGAGAACCTCGACCCGATGGGCGTGCACACCGGTGACAGCATCACCGTCGCCCCCGCGCAGACGCTCACCGACAAAGAGTACGAGCGCATGCGCGACGCCTCGCTCGCCATCATGCGGGAAATCGGCGTCGACACCGGCGGCTCGAACGTGCAGTTCGGCGTGAACCCCAAAGACGGCCGCATGGTCGTCATCGAGATGAACCCGCGCGTCTCGCGTTCGTCGGCGCTGGCGTCGAAGGCCACCGGCTACCCCATCGCCAAGGTCGCCGCGAAGCTGGCCATTGGTTACACGCTCGACGAGCTGAAGAACGACATCACGCGCGACACGCCGGCGAGCTTCGAGCCGACCATCGACTACGTGGTGGTGAAGATTCCGAAGTTCAACTTCGAGAAGTTCCCCCGCAGCCCGCGCACGCTGGGCACCATGATGCGCTCGGTGGGCGAGGTCATGGCCATCGGCCGCACCTTCCGCGAGTCGTATTTGAAGGCCTTCCGCTCGCTCGAGCAGGGGCGGCTGCCGATTCCTTCGAAGGCCGAGGCGATGCAGCGCACCGCTGCCGAGCGCGACGAGCTGCTGCGGGTGCCGACGCCCGAGCGGCCATGGGTGGTCTTCGAGGCGTTCCAGGTGGGCATGACGGTCGAGCAGGTTCGCTCGCTCACCAACATGGACCCGTGGTTTCTGCGCCAGCTCGAGTCGCTGGTGAAGGAACTCAACGAGGTGGTGGCCAGGGGCTCGCTCGAGAAGCTGAGCGACTTCGAGTTGAAGCACCTCAAGGCGCGCGGCTTCAGTGACGCGCAGCTCGCCCAGGCGCTGGGCACGACCGAGGTCGCGGTGCGCGAGGCCCGGTGGAAGCGCAACATTCGACCCGTCTACAAGCGCGTCGACACCTGCGCCGCCGAGTTCGAGGCGTTCACGCCCTACCTCTATTCGACGTACGAAGAAGAAGACGAGGCGCCGCCCACCGACCGGAAGAAGATCGTCATCCTCGGAAGCGGGCCCATTCGCATCGGGCAGGGCATCGAGTTCGACTACTGCTGCGTGCACGCCGCGTTCGCGCTGCGGGCGGCGGGGTTCGAGACCATCATGGTCAACTGCAACCCCGAGACGGTGAGCACCGACTACGACACGTCAGACCGGCTCTACTTCGAGCCGCTCACGATGGAAGACGTGCTCGAGATCATCCACCGCGAGAAGCCGCTGGGCGTCATCGTGCAGTTCGGTGGGCAGACGCCGCTCAAGTTGAGCAAGCCCCTCGAGGCTGCCGGCGTGCCCATTCTCGGTACCTCTCCCGACGCGATCGATGAGGCCGAAGACCGCGAGCGCTTCGCGAAGCTGGTCGATCGCCTGCGGCTGCGTCAGCCCGAGAACGGCGTCGCGCGCTCGCCTGAAGAGGCGTACCGCGTGGCTGAGACCATCGGGTACCCGGTGATGGTGCGGCCCTCGTACGTGCTCGGCGGTCGCGCGATGGAGGTCGTCTACGACCAGGCCGATCTCGAGCGCTACATGCGCGAGGCCGTGCTCGCCTCACCCGACCACCCGGTGCTCATCGACCGCTTCCTGCAGTCGGCGACCGAGGTCGACCTCGACCTGGTGTGCGACCAGACCGGCGCGTGCATCGTCGGCGGCGTGCTGGAACACGTCGAAGAAGCGGGCGTGCACTCAGGTGACGCGGCGTGCGTGATGCCTCCGCACTCCCTGGCGCCCGACGTCATCGAGCGCCTCAAGGACATCGCCGTCTCGCTGGCGCACGAGCTGAAGGTCGTCGGTCTGATGAACGTGCAGTTCGCCGTGCAGGGCAAGGCCATCTACGTGCTCGAGGTGAACCCGCGTGCATCGCGCACCGTGCCCTTCATCGCCAAGGCGACGGGTGTGCCCATCGCGAAGGTGGCCGCGCTGTGCATGGCCGGCAAATCGCTGGCCGAGCAGGGGCTGACGTCTGACCCCGAGATGCACCACTACGCCGTCAAAGAGAGCGTGTTCCCCTTCGCGCGCTTCACCAACACCGACGTCATTCTCGGACCCGAGATGAAGTCGACGGGCGAGGTGATGGGGCTCGACGGCTCGGTTCACGCGGCGTTCGCCAAGTCGCAGCTCGCCAGCGGCAGCAAGCTGCCGAAGGGCGGCACGGTGTTCGTCTCGGTGAAAGACGACGACAAGCCGGGCCTGGTCGACCTCGCGAAGCGGTTGCGTGCGCTGGGCTTCACCATCTGCGCGACGGGCGGCACGCTCACGTACCTGCAGAAGAAGGGCATCGCCGCCGACCGCGTGAACAAGGTGCGCGAGGGCAGCCCGCACATCGTCGACCGCATCGTCGCCAAAGACATCGCGCTGGTCATCAACACCACCGCGGGGAAGAAGGAGATTTCAGACAGCTACAGCATTCGGCGCGAGGCGTTGACGCGCGGCCTGTCGTACTTCACGACGATGGAAGCGGCGCGCATGGGCGTCGGTGCGCTCGAGGCGCAGGCCACCGGTGAGCGCGTGTACACGCCGATTCAGGAGTGGCTGCTGCGTCGATGAGCGACGAGCGCGCGCTGCGAGACGCGCTCGAGCAGGCGCAGGCGCACCAGCCCTGACGCTCGTAGAGCAACTCCAGCTCCCCGAGGCGGGACCGCCGTTACTTCGCGGCGGCCCTGGCGGCCTTCTGCACTTCGCCCAGCTTCTTCGAGGTCTCGTCGAGCTTCGCCTTCAGCTCGGTGATGCGCGCCTCGGTGTCGGTCGCCTGCTCCATCATCGAGTCGTACGTCTCTTTGTCTTTCTTCTGCGCCTCGGCGTCCGCGAGGATCGACAGGCGCTGCTTCGAGAGCGAGTCGATGTACTTCACGAGCACGATGCGCTTGTTGATGTACGCGTCGGGCCTGGCTGGAACGAGCGCGATGACGGCGTCGTAGCGTTCGAGGGCCCTGGTCAGCTGCGTGCCGTCGGCTGGCGCCGTCTGCGAGCGCGCCCCGCCGCGCATGCTGGAAATCTCCGCCAGCCACGAGAGGCTCTGGTCGTCTTTCGGGTCGAGCTCGAGCGCCTTCTGGAAGAACTTCTCGGCGTTGTCAGGGTCCTGCGCCTGCTGCAGGTACATGCCGGCGATGTTGCGCAGCGTCTCGAGCTTGCCCGGCGCCTCGCGGCGTGTGAGCGACTTCTCGAGCAGCTCGGCGGCCTTCGGGTAGTTCGCGCCCTTCATGTACGCGAAGGCCGCGCGGTCCCACACCACCAGCTCCTGGTCGGGCTTCAACTGCAGCGACTTCTCGTACTCGGCGCCTGCGGCTTCGAACTCGTTCTTCTTCAGAAGGTCTCCGGCCTTGATGCGCGCGACCTCGAAGGGCTCCGGTTCCTTCGTGCATGACGACGTCACGACGGTGAGCGCAGCGGTCAGCGCGAGGACGTGGGCCTTCATGGCGTCGAATCAACCACGCGCCACGCCGGGCGGCTGCCCCAAAATCAGAAGCGCAGCGCGGCCGAGAGCATTGCCCCGTCGGGCGTCACCACGGGCAGCAGCTTGAGGCCCTGCGGCTTCGCGCGGAGGCGCTTCGCGAGCTGGCTGTTGTAGCCGCTGACCAGGGCGAGGGTCTGGTCGCGGGTGAGCACATCGGGGTCGCTCCAGAAGGCGAGGGTGCCGAGCAGCAGCCCGGTCACCACGCCGGTCGCGATGACCGCGGTGCCCGCGACGTTGTGTTGTGCGGCACGCGGCACGCAGACGTCGTTGTAGACGCGCACGTCGCTCTCGCACTCGACGGTGTTGAGCCGCGGCGCGGTGGCGATGAGCACGCCGCCCACGATGCCCGCCGCCCCTGCGACGACGCCCGCGCTGATGGCCAACCACAGCCGCCGCGCCGCGCGATTGTCGCTCTGCGTGACGAGGTCGATGCGCCCGGTGCGCTCGTACAGTTGGCGGTGCGTCACCAGGGTGCCCGCTTTGCCCTCGGTGATGCGGTTCTTCACGTCGACCTTGAGCGCCTGGTCGAGGAAGCCGGTCGGCACCTGCGCGACCTCGGCGTCTTCGGCAGCCATCACCGGCGGGGGCGTCATTTCCTGCGCGAACACCCTGAGGGAAGCCAGCAGCAGCGCGGTCGCGAGTTTCATCAGCCCCGCACCGTAGCCAAACGGGGAGAAATTGGTGCCGGGCGCAGCGTCGGGGCCCGTACACTCCGCGCGCCGCTGCACTTCGAAAGGTCGAACATGAACGGGTTGGCTCTCGCGTTGGCGTTGGTGGTCTCCGCTCCGCCTGCTGCACCTGCACCTGCCGCGACGCTCGACGGAGCGGCGGCGTTCGAGCGCGTGAAGAAGCTCGAGGGCTCGTGGAAGACCGACGGGAAAGACGGCGCCGTGCAGTACGTCGCGATTCGCCTCGTCGCCAACGGCAGCGCGGTGCTCGAGACGACCACCGCGGCCGATCGCACCTCGGTGACCTCGGTGACCGTCTATGCGCTCGAGGGCACCGAGCTCGTCGCCACGAACCACAGCGCGGGTGGCCAGTCGAAGCTGAAGGCGAGCACCAACGCGGGCGACACCCTGAAGTTCGACGGCCTGACGAAAGACGCGAAGGTCTCGGGGCTCCACTTCGTCATCAAAGAGTCGAAGCTTCGGCAGGAATGGCAGGTGCGCGAAGGCGGGAAAGACGTGAAGAAGTCCATCGACCTGCTGCGCGAGTACGTCGACACGTTGAAGTGACCCGTCGACGCGCGCGACCCCTCAGGGGGTGACCTGGGGTGTCTCGACCACGCGTCGTTGGGGCGACCTTTCCCTGCGACACGCTGGCGAGGAGAGCTTCAGGTGTTGGGTCAGGCTGCAGTGAGTGAGGCAGTCACCGAGGTGACGGTCGCAATCGCCGCGTCGATCTGCGCCGCGTTCACGTCGAGGTGGGTGACGAACCGCACGCGGGCGCTCCCGGTCGCCAGCACGCGGTGCTCTCCCAGCGCAGGGACGAGCAGCCGGGACAACGGGGGCGCGACGTCGACCCACACGATGTTCGTGTCGGGCGTCTCGACTGTCAGCCCTTCGATTCCACGCAGCCCGTTCGCGAGGCGCGCCGCGTTGGCGTGATCTTCGGCCAGCCGCGCGACGTGGTGGTTCAGCGCATGGAGCCCCGCCGCGGCCAGCACGCCGACCTGCCGCATCGTGCCGCCCAGGACCTTGCGCCAGCGGCGCGCCTCGCGAATGAAAGGCTTCGTGCCGAGCAGCACCGAGCCGGCGGGCGCGCCGAGGCCCTTCGAGAGACACACCGAGACCGAATCGAACCCGCGCACGAGCGCTCGCGCCTCGACGCCCGACTTCACGGCCGCATTGAACAGCCGCGCGCCATCGAGGTGCGTGGAGAGCCCCCGCTGCCGCGCGAGAGCGAGGGCGGCGGTCACCCACGTCTGCGGCATCACGCGGCCGCCGAGCGTGTTCTCCAGCGCGAGCAGCTTCGTGCGCGCGTAGTGGTCGTCGAGCGGCTTGATGGCGGCCTCGATGCGCGCGAGCCAGAGGGTGCCGTCGGGCTCGTGCTCGAGCGGCTGCGGCTGAATGCCACCCAGCACGGCCGCGCCCCCTCCCTCGTGCACGTAGGTGTGCGCGTGCTGCCCGACGAGGTATTCGTCACCGCGCCCGCAGTGCGTGAGCAGCCCTGCGAGGTTGCTCTGCGTGCCCGAGGGGCAGAACAGGCCGGCCTCGAAGCCGAGCTGATCGGCGAGCACCTCTTGCAGCATGTTGACCGTCGGGTCGTCACCGAAGACGTCATCACCCACGTCGGCCTTCGCCATCGCCTCGCGCATCGCGGGCGTGGGGCGGGTGACGGTGTCGCTGCGGAGATCGATGACGCTATCGGGCATTGCTGCGCCACTCACTGGGCGAGAGGTCGGCCCACCGGCGGAAGGCGCGGTCGAAGGCGCGCAGCTCCGAGTAGCCGAGCAGGTAGGCCACCTGGCTCACGTCGAGGCGCGCGTCTTTCAAGTACGCGCGGGCGAGGTCGAAGCGCACCAGGTCGAGCACTTCTTGAAACGAGGTGCGCAGGTCAGACAGGCGACGCTGCAGCGTGCGGCCGCTCATGTTGAGCCGGGTGGCGACGCGCTCGACGTTCGGCTCGCCCTGCTTGAGCGCGTCGCGGATGAGGTGGCGCAGCTTGTCGACGAGGTCATCGCTCTTCGGGCGCGACTCGAGCGCGGCGAGCGCGTGCTCTTCGAGGAAGGCATAGAGGGCCGGGTCGCCACCGACGACGGGGCCTTCGACCGGCGCCACGTCGATGCTGAAGCCGCTGCTGGGTGCGTCAAAGCTGAACTGGTCGGTGTGCAGCGAGGCGCGCGCGCGCGCGAGGTCGAACGTCGCCGGCCGTGAATGGAGGAACCACGCTTTCCGCGGCGTCGTGCTCGGGCTCAGCACCACCAGCGTCTTCACGATGACCGCGGTCGTGTACTCGTGAACGTGTCGACCGAGGATGCCCGGCCGCACCGTGCAGTGATGATGGAACTCGGCTTCCTGCGCCCCGGTCTCGAAGCGGAACGTCGCGTAGGGGGCGAGGATGGCGTTGAAGCGCGTGAGGTTCTGAAACGACGCCTTGAGGGTCGGGCCGGCCCGCATCAGGAACTCGGCGACGCCGTACAGGCCGCGGGGCAGCCAGTCGCTGATGGTGAGGCCGACGTGGGGGTCGTTGAGCGCCAACGAGAGATCGTCGGCGAGGCCGCTGACGGTCGAGGCCGGCGTGGTGAGCACGGTCTTGCCGGGCTGGGCGAGCACGTCGTCGGGCAGGCGGTACTTCCCGATGAGGGCCTTCACGTCGACGCCGCGATCTCGCCCGAACGCCAGATAGAGCGGCACCAGCCGTGATTCGAGTTCGAGATCGGCTTTCGACATGCGTGAACAACCTTAGGTGAGCCCGGCCGACGACTCACTGTAGAAGGAAACGGTGAGATCCTTCACCACGGCCGGTGCACCGGGCAGGTGTCCGCGGTGCTTCATCCTCGAGGCGCAGTGCATCTGCGCGCACCTGCCGACCGTGAAGACGAAGACCGAAGTGGTCGTCGTTCGCCACGAGCGCGAAGGGTGGAAGTCGACCGGCACCGCGCGCATCGCGACTCTGGCGATGCCCGAGCTGCGCCTGCTCGCGTTCGGCGAAGACGCAGAACCTGCGTTGAGCGCGTTGCCCGCCGAGGTGAGCGGTGCGCACCTGCTCTTCCCCGGGCCCGACGCGAAGCCGCTCAGCAGCGAAGTGAAGAAGCTCATCGTGCTCGACGGCACCTGGCGCCAGACGCGGCGCATGTTCGCCAAGCTGCCCGCGCTCCACGACGTGCCTCAGTGCGTGTTGCCTCCGCAGCAGGCGCGCGTGCTGCGGCTGCGCGAGTCGAAGTTCGAAGAGGGTCGCTCGACGCTCGAGGCCATCGCCGAGGCCATCGCGCTGCTCGAGGGTGACGAGGCGGCGGCGCCGTTGCATGCGCTCCACGCCGATTACGTGCAGCGCGTGTTCAAGGCGCGCGGCGTGTGGGACCAGAAGGTCCAGGAGTTCGAGGGCGGCTGACGCCTCGGTGCGGTATACGAGAGGCATGGTTCGCCTGCTCGACGCGGAGTTCCTCTGCACCCGTCTCTTCGACGTGGCAGACACCATCGCGCTCGAGACCTGTCGTGCGCTCATCGAGCGAGACAAGACCGGCGTGCGACGCTTGAGCCTGCGCGGCGAAGGCAGCGAGTACATTCAGCTCTCTGACCCGCCGCTGGTGGTCGACCTCGGCGCGCGCACGCTCGGCGAGCGGCCGGTGAAGGTCGAGGCGACGCTCTACTACCACGGGGCCATCTCCATCTCGGTGCGCGTGCCGCTCGCGCGCGGCGTCACGGTGGAAGAGCTCATCCCCTTCGCTGACGAGCTGTACGACAGCAAGGCCCTCGACGCGCTCGCGCTCGATGAGGTGAACAAGCTGCGCAAGGCGCTCGAGGCCGCCTTCGAGACGCCGCACCTGTGGGACCAGCAAGAAGCGTACGCCGTGCTCTTCGTGCGCGAGCTCGAGGCGACGGGCGAGGGTGCCAGGAGTGAACAGCTGCTGGCGACGCCGGGCCTGGCGCGCATGCTGCTCGGCGAAATCAAAGAGAAGTCGCTCTCGAAGGAAGAGGAGCGCGAGGTGCTCGATCAGCACTTCAGCTACACGCCGAACGATCTCACCGTCATCGAGTGGAACGCGGCGGTCGTCTACGAGCCGAGCGGCAGCGAAGACGTCGTCGAGTTGCTCGAGATCGCCAACGCGCAGCTGCTCGAGCTGCGGTACTACGACTCGGTGCTCGATGCCGAGCTGCAGCGCATCTACGACGTGGTGGGGCAGCCCAAGGGCTCGCTGCTCTTCTCCCCGTGGAAGAAGGCGCTGCGATCGCAGATGCAGACCCTCATCGAGCTCTCGGAGTTCATCGAGCGCGTCGAGAACGCGCTGAAGATCGTCGGCGACGTCTACCTCGCCCGTGTCTACGAGGCGGGGCTCAAGCAGCTCCGCGTCGGCCGGTGGACGGATCAGGTCTCGCGCAAGCACCGCCTGCTCATGCAGACCTACGGCCTGCTCAAGGGCGAGGTTGACACCGGCCGCGCGCTCACGCTCGAGACGATGGTGGTGGTGTTGATTCTGTTCGAGATCGTGATGGCGCTGCTGCGCGCGGGCCACTGAGCTCGACTTCTGAGTCGATCAATTCGGGTCGCAGGCGCCCTCGCAGAAGCTGACGACCTCATCGCGCGCACCGAAGAAGGCGCCCAGTTGGTCCAGCGCGGTCGGAAGGCGACGGGTCGCCTCGTGCACTTCGTTCCCCATGAGTGACGGCTGCGCGCGCTCGTAGACGGCGCGCAGGTCAATGCCGTGGTCGTAGACCTGCAACGCCGACGCGCGGGTCGGGCTGCTCACCGTCTCGAGCCCGAAGACGGGGAACGTGGTGGGTGTGAGCTGCTTGAGCCCCAGCGCGCGCGCGTGCATGAACGCAGCGACGTTGGGCACCTCGGGGTCTCCCAGCCCGGTCTGCATCAGCACGCGGCGTGGCGTGTGGCCCGGCACTGGGTGCGCCAACACGAAGCGGCCCCAGAACACGCCGTCGATGCGGTCGAACAGGCCCGTCAGGCTGGCGGGCGACACCTCTGCGGCGAGGAACGCGGTGGGCATGGGCAGGCGCGAGGCACCCTCCGAGGCGCGCCAGGTCGACGGGGCCGTCTCCTGCAGGCGGAACCCCGTGGGCAGGTCTGCCGAGGGCTGACGGAAGAAGTCCGAAGGGAAGGGCAGCAGGCAGTCTGCGCCGGCCATCAGGGGCTGGCAGCCCTCGGGCACCTGCAGCGGCGGGAGCTCGCGCGCCGGGGGGCACCCGCAGCTGAGCACCAGCACCGCGAAGACGAGGGGTCGCACCGCGCGGTACGGAGTGCCTTTGCTCGGGGCGGTCGTCCCCCCCCTGTCACCCGGAGGCGACGCGCACGGCCAGCGTCACGGCGGTCGGGTCGCGACCCACCACAAGGCGTTCGTTCGGCTGTTGCCATCATCGAAGGCGCTCAGCGCGTTCACTTCCGTCCATGCTGCGGGGCGGTCGACGATGCCGTGCGCCATCTGCAGAAACCCTCGCCACTCAGGCGTCGCGGCGGTGGCAGCGGCGCTCATGTCGGGCCATGCGTCCTGCACCCACGCACGCGGGAGATACGACTCGGTGATGGGCGTGAACGGCAGCATCTGAATGCCGTAGACGAACTGCGGGCCCGCCGCGAAGAAGGTGCCGAAGAACGCGCGCGTCTGAAAGAGAATGCCGACGACCTTGTTGGCCTTGAAGGGGTACCCGAAGAGCGGGCTCTGGCTGGGCATCTGGTAGTACGTGCGCGCAGCGTCGAGCTCGAGCGCGAGCAGTACGCGGCCCACGTCGCTCACGCGCGGCTCGTTCATCGCCAGCCCGAGCAGGTGCATGCTGTACCAGGCGTTGATGGCCTCCGAGCTCGATTCCTGGTTCTGGCCGTCGGCGAACTCCGAGAGCCCCGCCGCCCACGAGTGCCCGCGCACGAAGTCCATCGCGCGGAAGCGGGGGAAGTGCGGGTCGGTCGCGCTGGGGTTGGCGATGTCGCGCACCAGCGCCAGCAGCGCTTCGCGGTGCGTGGCCAGAAAGCTCGCATCGGCCCGGCCGACGACCGCCGCGGCGTACAGGTGGTAGCCCCAGTGGAATTGGTGGTCGTTGTAGTGGCCCGAGCCAAAGTCCGCGTTGGGGTCGGTGAGCGAGCTGGTGGTGACGACGCCGCCCCACGTCGTGTCGAAGCGCAGCGGGTTGGCGTTGGTGCCGGCGAGCCACGCGCCCTCGAGCGCGCTCAAGCGTTCGCGCACCCGCGTGGCGGTTGCGCTGTCTTGCAGTTCGTCGGCGATGAGCGCGAAGCGGGCGAGGCGGGCGAGCTGTTTCCCACCGAAGTACGGGTCGCCCGCCACGTTGGTCGGCAGGGTGGCGGTGTCACTCGAGAGCGCCGCCTGCACCGCCGGTGCGAACGCCGGGTGAATGGGTCTGGGGGCGCCCCACTGCATCGTCGTCAACGGCAGGGTCATCGTCCACGTCGAGCCCTCGACGCCTCGCAAGAGCCCCGTCAGCGTGGGGTACTCGAGCGGCACCAGCGCCGGCAGCACCAGCCGCGCGAGGTGGTGGGGCAGGGCGTTCATCAGCAGCGGGCCCGAGCCTGTGCTCGTGTACACGAAGCGCAGCGTCGCGACGTCGCAGGCCAGCGAGACCTCGAGCCGGCCCCCGCGGGGAATGGCCTCGGCGTGGGCGTCGAGGAGCGCCGCGTCTGCAGTGCGCTGCAGCGACGCCACCCGCAACGTGCCCGTCAGCGCCGTGCGCGCGGTCATGCCGGTGCGGGTCCATTCGAAGGTGAGGGCGCTCGACGCGTAGAGCAGCCACCGGCTGCCGTCGCTGAGCGTCAACTCGAAGCGGGTGCCCGTCGCCGAGGTGGGAGAGGTGACGCCGTTGACGCTGGCGAGCGTGAGCGTGCCGGGCAGCACCAGGGGCCGCAGCCCTGCGTAGTCGACGGTGACGTACGGCATGCCGAACACCATCGGTGCCGTCATGGTGCCCGCCGCCGCCTGCCAGCGGACCGTCGCCGAAAACACGTCGTACGCCGTGAGCCCGCGGCTGCTGAAGGGCTGCGCCGAGCTGAAGACGAGCTGCTTCACGTCGGGCACGTCGATGGAACCCGAGGTGTTGACGGGCGTGCCCAGACTCACCGCCAGCCCTTCGGGCACCGTCTTGAGCTGGTACGGCAAGAAGTCGACGCGGTTTTGACCCGGCCCGACCACGAAGTTTTCCCACGCAGCGTTGGTGGGGCGGGGCGCCGGCGTGCTGCCCCACAGGAGGGTTGGCATCTGCTGGCCCGTGCGCGTGGCGAAGGGTGGGGCGGTCGTCGAGAAGGGGGTGTCGAGGTCGAGCAGCCGCGGTGTGCAGTCGAGGCCCGCGTCGGCGGTGCCAGCGTCGGTCGTACCCGCGTCGTCGGTCGTACCTGCGTCGAAGACACCTGCGTCTGTGGCACCCGCGTCGATGGCTCCTGCGTCGGGCGTTCCCGCATCGGGCAGGGGCATCGAGGGCCCGCACGCCGAGAGGACCACCACCGCCAGCGCGAGGTGCTTCATCGCTGGCCCGCCAACACAGCCTTGGGCTTTCGGTCGACGGTGTAGAGGCCCCAGTGCTTCTCCGGCTCCTCGGGGTGCTCGGAGCCCTTCCACGGTTCATCGAAGGCTTCGAAGACGAAGGTGAGGATGCGCTGCTTTGCCGCCCACGCGGTGAGCGCCTCGACGTACTGCTTCTGGAAGGCCTCGTTCGCGTTCTCGGCGGGAATGCCGCGGCCGTTCGACCGGGTGGCCCAGCCCGCCTCGGTGATGACCACGGTCTTGCCCGGGAACTTGCGAGCCACGCTCTGGTAGTTCTCTTCGGAGTACGCGAGCGACTGGTCGACGCTCTTCGCTTCCCACTGCGGGTACGTGTGGAGCGAGATGAAGTCGACCTCCGCCGCGAGCGGTTCGAGGAACGTCTGCCACGGCACGTAGTTCTCGCAGAACGTCACCGGCTGCTTGATGCCCGCCTTCAAGGTGCGCACGTATTGAATGACGTGTTCGACGGGTACGAGGTGGTCGGTCCACTCCACCGTCGCCTCGTTGCCGGCAGACACCGACGACACGATGTCGGGGTAGCGGTTGGCCAACGAGATGGCCCTGGCCAGTTGCACCTGGTTCTCGCGGCGGTTCCGCAGCAGCACCTCTTCTTCGTAGACGCCGCCCCATGGGCACTTCGGGTTGTTCGCCTCGGCCGCGATGTAGGCGCCGATCATCACCTTGAAGGGCAGGTGGTGCTTCGCGATGAGCGCCAACACCATCTGCACATGCGGGCTGCAGTCGTACATGCGCAGGTGCGCGAAGCGCGGGGCGAGCAGCTTGAGGTCTTCGAGCACCTCGCGCTCACTGGGGTACGTGCGCTTCGCCGGGCTCTGCCCCTGCCGGTAGCCCGAGTAACAAATGGCCTGCGTGTACTCGAGCTGCGGCCAGCTCTTCTTCGTCTCAGCGCCAGCCATATTTGGGCCGCCCTTTCGTGTCCCAGAAACCCCAGTGGGGGCCGCAGCCACCCTCGGGGCCGGCCTTCCACGCTTCGTCGAAGGCCGAGAAGTAGATGACGTCGATGCCCGCCTCGTTCGCCCACGCGTACGTGTTGAGCGCGTACAGGAGCGCGTTGCGCTCTGAGGGAATGGCGTCGCCGACCGCAGCGCCATCGCTGGGCCAGCCGGTCTCGCTGATGACGATGGGCTTGCCGCCGGCCACCTTCGCGACCCGCGCGTACATCTCCTTGAGGTACGCCAGCGAGTGCGTGAGGCCGCACTCTTCCCAGAAGGGGTAGCAGTTGATGAGCAACACGTCGCTGGCCTCGACGAGCCGCGGGTGTTCACAGAACAAATAATAGGCATCGACGGTGCCGACCTTCACGTGCGGCGCCGCGGCCTTCACGCGGGCGATGGCCATCAACAGCGCGTCTTCATCGAGCTCGTCGCGCAGCAGCACCTCGTTGCCGACCGCGGCGATGTCGACGAGCCCCGCCTGCGCGAGCGTCACCAGGCCGGCGAGCTCGCGTTCGTTGGTGGCCGCGTCTTCGCCCAGCCACGCGCCGACCATCGTCGACAGCCCCAGTGACTTCGCGAGCGCGGGCACGTGCTCGTTGCCGTCGGTGACCGAGAAGCTGCGCACCCACCGCGTGAACGGCGCGATGGGCTCGAGCCGTTCCCGCACCTGCGCGGCGCTGAGCTGGGTGCGCTGCGCGGGGCCTTGATCATCGAGGTACGCGCTGAACGACAGGCCGTGCAGCTTCGCGGTCAGCAGGCCCCCCAGCTTCGCGGCGAGCTCAGGGGTGGAGAGCTCGGTGACGCGCAGCCGCGCCTCGGGGGGAACCGGCGCGTCCATCACCCGGTTCTTGCGGGGGGCCGACAGTCAGCCCTCCGCCAGGAAGTCGCGGGCCAGCAGACACACCGTCACCTCGCGCAGCTCACCCGTGCGGCCGAGGAGCGCGCGGCTCGCCGCCGCATCGAGCAGCCCACCTTCGCTCTGACGCGCTCCGTTGGCCCAATGCACCGTGTGGTTGCGGGCCGATGCCAGGCGGTAGGTGATGGGCACCTGGCAGAAGGTGAAGGCGAGCTCGCCGGGCTGCAGCGGCTTGTGGTGCAGGTGGCCGTCGACGTCGAACCAGGTGAACTCGCCAGGGGTCGCCAGCAGCTCACGTGCCGGCAGCAGGGTCGGCTTGAACTGCACGAGGCCCTGGTGCACCTCGACGCCCAGCTCGCCCCAGCGGGTGAGGATCTCTTCCTTCACCGAGCCCGTCATGCCGGGCTGCTGCGCGCCGGCGTGCCGTGGGGTGTGGGAATACGGGTCAGACGGGAACGCGCCGAACTGCTGCGGCGACTTGTTGAAGCCCAGCCCCTGGCGCACCCGGAAGTAGGCCTGCGCCAGTCGCGCCACGACGTCTGCGGGACCGCTGTGCGCGGCGTGCGTGTGCACCTCCTGCACGGCCAGCAGCAGCTTGGACACCATGTGCCAGTAGATGCAGCCCAGGCCCTCGTAGCCGTACATCGTGCCGGAGCGGCCGGTGAAGCTCTGGAGATCGAACGTGCGCTCGAAGGCCGCGATGACCGACTCACCCCCGTCGCGCACCAGGGGCGCGAGGCGCTCGTCATCGCTCAACGTGGTGAGCACCCGTCGCACGTCGTCGACCGTCTGCAGGTGGCCCGCGAAACGCACCGCGCCCTGAAGGTCACGTGAAACGAGCCGCGGGTCCTTCCGCGCGAGCAGCTCGACGAGCAACGCGCTGCTGCGCACGTCTTCTGCAGCGAGCCGGTTCTTCTCGAAGAAGCCGGGCAGGGTGCGCTGCGGGTACAGCAGGAAGCTGCCCTGGTCGGCGCGGAAGAGGGCGCTGCGGAACAACGCTTCCACCACGTCGAGCGCTTCGACCGGCGAGAGCAACCCGCTGCTCAAGATGGCGACCTGGCCTTCGAGCATCTCGTAGAGCCGCTCTACCCGCGCGGCGCCAGGCGTCAGCGAGAGGAGGTTGTACGAGTGGTACAGCCCGTCGGGCCGGCGGTTGGCGCGCAGCGAATGTTCGACGTGGTCGAGGGCGAGGCGGCACAGCTCCGCCGCTTCGCGCATCGCGAGGTGGGTCTGGGGGCCGAGGCCCGGGCCGTAGACCCGCGTCCGGTACGACTCGAAGCCGTGTTGCAGCTCTGCCAGCAGCCGCCTCCGCGTGGGGTCGGTCACGGTGGGCTGCCCCAGCGAGTCGCGATGCGTGTCGAGCACGCGGCGCGTCTGCGTCAGCCACGCGCGAACGCTCTCTGACACGCTGGCCACGACGTCACCCTGCTGCGTGAAGAGCGCCTCGAGGAAGACCAGGTGGCGTCGCAGCTGAGCCATCGTGACCATCGACAAACCGTTGCCGACCAGCGCGTTGTTGGCGTCGTTCCATTCCGGCCGCTGGGTGTTCATCCAGATGCCGCCGTCGAGCACCAGGTTGGCCAGCTTCGAGAGCACCGGCACCAGCAGCTTCTCGAGGAGCGACGCCCGCACCAGCGCGCCCTGCTCGTCGTGCAGCAGCTTGCCGTCAGCGCCTTCCTGCGCGACCCGCGCTGCCGTGCGCCGCTCGGCGCCGTGGTCGAAGCGAATGGTCGAGCGGGGGTCGCGCGCGATGTCTTCAGCCGGGGTGAGGCGGTACGGCACGTCGGCCCAGACGAACCACCGCTGCGTCAGCAGCCGCTCGAGCCGACCGGGGTGGGTGCGCGCCAGCTGTTCCAGCAAGCGACCGAGGTAGACGATTTGGTGGTCGCCCCAGTAGCCGATGGTGGCCCACGGGTTTTCCTCCTCGGGGACTTCCCAATCGATGCCCGCGCGGGTCAGGCGGTAGGGGTTGAAGCCATCGGCCGTCGACGCGTTGACGAAGGTCGCGATGACGCTCTCGAGGAACTCGGGGTGCGTGGTGCACAGCGCTTCCCAGTTCTGAAAGATGTCGCGCCAGTTGCCCTCGTAGTCGAGCGCGCGGCTGCCATCGGCGTGGCGCAGGCGAATGGCGAAGGCGTTCCACGGCCGGCTGGGGTCGCCGTGGCGCCGGCTGAAGCCCAGCGGCAGGTACTCGTTGGCGAGGCGCAGCAGGTCGAGGTCGCCCGTCTGCTCGGCCCACGCCCGCAGCCCCGTCACCGTGGTCTCGCCCGTCAGCGACGCGAGCTCGACTCGAAAGCGCTCGGCCACCGGGCGGCTTCGTTGGCCGACGAAGGCCGCGAAGTCGACCCATTCGAGGCGGTGACCCGAGGGGAACACCCCGCCACGCATGGTGTTGAAGAGCACGTTGGCGAAGTGGTGCGACACCACGCGCGGGTCGGCGGTCTGCTGCAGCCCGTCGGCGCTGCCGACGTTGCGGTGCAGCGCGAGGGTGCCCGCGGCGATGTCGGCTTCCAGCTCGGCGTCGAGCCCCTCGGGCGCGGTGAGGCGGGCGCGAAGGGCCTCGACCTGCACGTGGTCGCGGTCGACGTCGGCCACCAGACGCCATTGCGTGGTCGCGCCCGCCGCGAGCGCCACCGAGGTCTTGATCAAGTACGCCGCGCGACGGCCCGTGAGCGTCGCCTCGGGGTGCACCGGCTGCCCGCGCCGCAGGGCGCCGAGCTGGTCGGTCGAGAGCAGCACGTCGAAGGTGCGGGGACCCGTCGCGAAGAGCGTCGTCGCCCGCAGCGACTCGGCCGCCACCGCCTGGTCGATGATGGCGGCCTGCAGCGCCACCACCCCCAGCTGCGTGGCAGGGTCGACGTCGACGCGCGTGTACGCGTTGACGAGGCAGCTCGCGCCCTGCTGCAGCCCGGGGGCGACGTTGGCCGGCATCAGGTCGATGAGACCGTCGATGACCTCGAGGGTGACGGCGGCCGCGCCCACGTTCTCGACGCTCACCGTGCGCACGAAGCCGAAGCGCTCGCTGGTCGACCACCGTGCGCGAAACACCAGCCCCAGCGGCTCGTGCACTTCTTCGAAGACGACCTGGGTCGCCCGCACGTTCTTGAGGAGGTGCCGGTGCACCTGCGGGTCGTCGTTCTCGTGCCTGAACGGTTCCCACACCCGAACTCCCGCGGGCGTCGTCACCCGCATCGTGGTGCTCGGCCCGGTGTGCGCGTGACAGGTGTGGAGCTTGTCGTCGGTGACGTACGGAAAGAGCGCCCCCGCTGGCGACACGCGCCCCGCAGTCAGGCCCCCGCGGCTCGACACGAAGAGCCAGTGGTCAGAGGCGCTCACCACGCTCATCAAGAACGGCGGGAGCTGGTCGACGTCGCGAATCACCAGAAAGACCTCGCCGTCGAGGTCGCGGGTCTCCAGAGGAGGGGGGCTGTTCAAGGTGCTCACGATGGGGCGGTCATGTTTGTTCGATAGTCGAACTGAGTCAACCCGCGTCCGGAGGCCGCGCTTGACGCCCCATGGGCTTCAGTGTTTGTTCGTCTCTCGAACGAAGCCTGTTGGTGCGAGGCTGGAGCGCATGACGAGACCTCGAAAGCCCTCAGACGCCGCCGGCGTGCGACTTCGCAACATCACCCTCGTGCTGCGCACCGTCCAGTCTGAGCAACAAATCTCTCAAGCCGACCTCGCGCGGCGGCTGGGCCTGGCCCGGTCCACCGTGCTGGCCATCGTCGACGACCTCCTCGAGCTGGGCCTGCTGAAGGAACAGGGCCCCGGCATCTCGGGCGGCGGGCGGCGACCGATGCTGCTCACGCTCGATGACTCGGCCTTCCACCTCGTGGGGGTCGACGTCGGGGCCAAGCACGTCACCGTGGTGGCGATGAACCTCAAGGCCGAAGTGCTGGCCCGACAGCACCGGGCATGGGCGTCGCGCGAAGACCCCAAGGGCACCCTGTCGCTGGTCGAAGAGCTCATCGGCCGCGTGCTGTCGGAATCGCGCGCCGGTCGCCGCCAGTTGGTCGGCATCGGGGTCGGCGTGCCCAGCCCGGTCGACCTCCGCAGCCCGGGTCACGTTTCGCCGCTGGTCATGCCGCACTGGGCCGGGGTGGACATCGCGGCGCGCCTCGAGGCCCGCTTCGAAGTGCCGGTGCGCGTCGAGAACGACGCCAACCTCGGGGCCCTGTGGGAAGCGCGCTGGGACCACGGCGTGCACCTCGACACGCTCGCGTACATCAAGGTCGCGACCGGCATCGGCGCAGGCCTCATCATCGACGGGCGCATCTACCGGGGCGCGCGCGGCGTCGCCGGCGAAATCGGCCACCTGTCCATCGACAACCAGGGGCCGCTCTGCTCGTGCGGGTTGCGCGGGTGTCTCAACGTGTTGCTCGGCACCGAGCACCTCCTGACGCGCGCGAACGGCGCGAAGAGCGGCAAGGGGCGGGGCTTCGAGCGCCTCGACGACTTGATTGACGGCGCGCTCGCCGGAGACTCCGCCGCGGTGAGCACGCTCGACTTTGCGGGCCGGCAGCTGGGGTTGGGCCTCGCGATGCTGCTCAACCTGGTGAACCCCTCGCTGGTGGTGGTGGGCGGGGGCATCGTGCGCGCGGGTGAGCTGCTGCTCGGGCCACTGCGCGAGACGGTCGCCCGGCACTGTTTTTCAGAGAACTTCTCGCACGTGCGCATTCTCGCCAGCCGCCTGGGTGAATCGGCCACGGCCCGTGGGGCGGCGACCCTCATCTTCGACGAGGCCATCGAGGCCCCGCAGACCTTCTTCAAGGGCGCGCCGCGAAAGCTGCGGCTCGTCGTCTGACGTCCACCCTGTCACGAGGTGCCCGCGTGCGAGTCCTGTTCAGCGCAGTGGTGGTGGTGGTGGGCCTCGGCGCCTGCGGCCCGACAGACAAGACACCCGTCCCCCCGCCCGAGGCGTGGGCGCTGCGCTGGGCTGACGAGTTCGACGGCGCTGCCGGCAGCTCGCCCGACCCGACGAAGTGGGTGCTCGAGACGGGCCGGGGGCCCAACAACGACGGCTGGGGCAACAACGAGCTGCAGACCTACACCGCGCGGCCCGAGAACGTCTCCCTCGACGGCGAAGGCCACCTCGTCATCACCGCGCAGCGGGAAGCGTTCGAGGGGCAGCCGTACACCTCGGCGCGCATCACCACGCAGGGCCTCTTCTCGCAGCGCTACGGCCGCTTCGAGGCGCGCGTGCGTACGCCCGCGGGCAAGGGGCTGTGGCCCGCGTTCTGGATGCTGGGCGCCAACATCAAGGAAGTGACGTGGCCGCTGTGCGGTGAAATCGACATCCTCGAGCTGCGGGGCAACCAGCCGGGTGCGGTCATCAGCTCGCTGCACGGGCCCGAGTATTCGGGGGGCGGCGCCATCAGCAAACGGTACGCGCTCGAGTCCGGCACCTTCGACGCCGACTTTCACGTCTTCCGTGTCGATTGGGACCCCGCGGTCATCTCGTTCTTCGTCGATGACCGGCTCTTTCAGAGCGTCAGCGCCCGCACGGTGCTCGGTGGCGGGCGCTCGTGGGTCTTCGACACGCCCTTCTTCCTGATTCTCAACGTCGCGGTGGGGGGCAGCTTCCTCACGCCGACCGGGCAGCCTGATCAGAACACCGTCTTCCCGCAGCGCATGACGGTCGACTGGGTGCGCGCGTATTCGCGGGTCACGGCGCCGTGAAGCGCCTGGCGCTGGCCTGGCTCTTCGCGTGTCTCCTCTGTGCATGTCGACCTGAGAACACCGCGCCGCCGCCGGGTGTGCTCACCCTCACCGCGTCGCAGTCGCAGGCCACGTGGATTCGCAACTTCAACCCCTTGATGCCCGGGTGTCGCTGGCCGTCGGCCGCGGGCGTCTACGAGATGCTGGCGGTCTACAACTCGGTCAAGGGCGAGTGGGTGCCCTGGCTGGCGACCGCGTGGGAATGGCGTGACGAGGGGCTGACGCTGGCCTTCACGCTGCGCCAGGGCGTGCAGTGGTCAGACGGCAAGCCCTTCACCGCCGATGACGTGGTCTTCACCTTCGAGCTGCTCAAGCGCTTCCCCGCGCTCGACCAGAAGGCGGTGTGGAAGTTCCTCGAGGGCGTGAGCGTCGCCGACTCGGGCGAGGTGCTCTTCCGCTTCAAGCGCGTCTACGTGCCCGCGCTGCCGTGGGTCGCGCACCAGCCCATCGTGCCCCGGCACGTGTGGCAAGGCATCGAAGACCCGGTCGCCTTCACCAACCCCACCCCGGTGGCGACGGGCCCCTTCACCGAAGTGCGCCTCTTTCAGAACCAGGTGTACGAGCTGGGCCGCAACCCGCGCTACTGGCAGCCCGGCAAGCCGGCGGTCGAGGCCCTGCGCCTCCCCGCCTTCCCTTCGAACGACCAGGCCAACCTGGCGCTGGTCGACGGGGAGCTCGATTGGGCCGCCAACTACGTGCCGGCGGTCGACCGCGTGTTCGTGCGTCGCGACCCGGCGCACCACCACTACTGGTTCCCCCCGCTGGGCAGCACCGTCTTTCTGTACGCCAACACCACGCGCGCGCCGCTGGGCTCGGCTTCGGTGCGCAAGGCGTTGAGCATGGCCATCGACCGGGCCCTCGTCGTCGACGTGGCGATGTCGCGGTACACCACCGCAGCCGACGCCACCGCGTTGTCGGCCAGCTACGACAAGTGGCGCGACCCGGCGGCCGTCGCGAAGGGCAGCTCGTGGTTGCGGTTCGACCCCGACGCGGCCGGCAAGCTGCTCGACGAAGCGGGCCTCACCCGCAACGAGCGCGGTCAGCGCACGGGGCCCGACGGGAAGAAGCTCAGCCTCACCATCGCGGTGGTCAACGGCTGGTCAGACTGGGTGCGCGCTGCGCAGGTCATCTCGCGCGGCCTCAAGAAGGTGGGCGTCGATGCGCCGGTGCGGCTGCTCGACGAGGGCACGTGGTTTCAGCGGCTGCAGGGGGGTGACTTCGACCTCGCCGTTGGCTGGTCGTACGAGGGCGTTGCGCCCTACGAGTTCTACCGCTGGCTGATGAGCCCGCAGACGGTGTTGCCGGTGGGCACGCCGTCGCCGGGCAACTGGCACCGCTACGCCAGCGCCGCGGCGGCGCCCCTCTTCGAAGAACTCGAGCGCACCACCGACGTCGCCCGCGAGCGTGAGCTCGAGGTGAAGCTGCAGGAACTCTTCGTCGAAGAAGCCCCCGCCATTCCCCTCTTTCCGAACCCGTCGTGGGGCGAGTTCAGCACGCGTCGCTTCGAGGGCTTCCCCAGCGAGGCGAACCCGTGGGCCGCGCTGTCGCCCAACAAGATGCCCGACGCGCTGTTGGTGCTCACCGAGCTCAAGCCCAGGGTGGAGGTGAAGCCGTGAAGTTTTTGCTCAAACGACTTGGCTTCTACGGGCTGGCCGCCTTCTTCGCGGTGACCCTCAACTTCCTGCTCCCGCGCCTCATGCCGGGAGACGCGGCCAGCGCCATGTTCGCCCGCTTCCAGGGCCGGCTCTCGCCCGAGGCCCTCGCGGCGCTCAAGCGCGCCATCGGCATCTCCGACGGGCCGCTGGTGGCGCAGTACTTCCAGTACCTGCGCGACCTGCTGCACGGGAACCTCGGCACCTCGGTGAGCCAGTACCCCGCGACGGTCGCCGAGGTGGTGTGGACGGGGCTCGGCTGGACGGTGCTCGTCGCCGGCAGCTCGCTCGTCATCGGCTTCGTGCTCGGCACCGCGCTGGGGGTTCTGGCCGGCTGGAGGCGCGGCGGCGTCATCGATTCGGTGCTGCCTCCGGCGCTCGCCTTCATCGGCGCCTTCCCCTACTTCTGGCTGGCCATGGGGCTGCTGTTTCTCCTCGGCTTCGAGTGGCGGCTGGTGCCGCTGCGCCACGCGTATTCCGACGGGGCGACGCCCGAGTGGAGCGTGCGCTTCATCATCGACGTGCTGCAGCACGCGGCGCTGCCCATCTTCACGGTGGTGCTGGCGACGCTCGGCGGCTGGATGATGGGCATGCGCAGCGCGATGGTCGCGGTGCTCGGCACCGAGTACCTCGCGCTCGGTCGCGCCAAGGGGCTCTCTTCGGTGCGCCTCGCCTGGCGGTACGCGGCGCGCAACGCGCTGTTGCCCAACGTGACCAGCCTCGGCATGTCGTTGGGCTTCGTGCTCGGCGGCTCGCTGCTCACCGAGGTGGTCTTCTCGTACCCGGGCCTCGGCTTCTTGATGGTGCAGTCGGTGCGCTCGCAGGACTACCCGGTGATGCAGGGCCTGTTCGTGATGATCACCCTCGCGGTGTTGATCGCCAACGCGGCGGTCGACGTGCTCACCACCCTCATCGACCCGCGCACCCGCAGCAGGGAGAGCTGACATGGCCGCTGCTTCGACAGGTTCCCGCTCGACGGGCTTCTCGCTGCCGGGGCTGCTCAAGAGCAACGGCCGCGCGCAGCTCGGCCTCGGCACCCTCGGCCTCTTCGTGCTCGTGGCGCTGGTGGGCCCGCTCTTCGTCGACGATGCGGGGGCGTACGTCGCCATCCCCTACCTCGAGCCCTCGGGCGCGCACCTCTTCGGCACCACCGGGCAGGGGCAAGACGTGCTCGCGCAGACGCTGGTGGGCACCCGCGCCTCGCTCTTCAACGGGCTGCTCATCGGGCTGCTGGTGGTGGTCCTCGGCGCAGCGGTCGGCGTGACTGCCGGCTACTTCGGCGGCCGCGTCGACGACGGGCTCTCGCTGCTGGTCAACGTGCTGCTGGTGGTGCCCTCGCTGCCGCTGGCCATCGTCATCGCCGCCTACCTTCCTCCAGGGCCCTTCACGGTGGGCCTCGTGCTGGTGGGCACGGGCTGGGCGTGGAACGCGCGGGTGCTCCGTGTGCAGACCCTCTCGCTGCGAGAGCGCGACTTCGTGCTCGCCGCGCGCGTCAGCGGCGAACCGCACTGGCGCATCATCTTCGTGGAGATGTTGCCGAACATGGGCCCCATTCTCCTCACGCAGATGGTGGGCGCGACGACGTACGCCATCGGCGCGCAGGTGGGCCTCGAGTTCCTCGGCCTGGGCGACGTGGGGACCGTGACGTGGGGCTCGAACCTCTACTGGGCCAGCAACGACCAGGCCCTGCTCACCGGAGCGTGGTGGACCTTCGTGCCCACCGGCACCTGCATCGCGCTGGTCGGCTTCGCGCTCTCGTTGCTCAACACCTCGGTCGACGAGGCGACCAACCCCGCACTGCGCGCCGAGCGCTCGTGGCGCGTGTACTTGAAGCGGCTGGGCGTGCAGCCCGGCATGGTGACCCCGGTGGTGCCGCGATGAGCGCGCCCGTGCTCGAGGTGAAGGGCCTGAGCGTCGACTACGTGTCGGCGCAGGGGCTGGTGCACGTGGTCGACGACGTCTCGTTGTACCTCAAGCGCGGCGAGGTGCACGGCCTCGTGGGCGAGTCGGGCTGCGGCAAGTCGACGCTGGCGCGCGCGCTGCTGCGGGTGCTCGGGCCCCCGGCCGTCATCACCGGCGGTCAGGTGCTGCTCGAAGGCCGCGACCTGTTGAAGCTCGACGCGCGCGAGCTCGACGCCGTGCGCTGGGTGCGCATGGCCATCGTCTTTCAGGGGGCCATCGACGCGCTCAACCCGGTGCTGCGCATTCAGGAGCAGCTCATCGACGCGCTGGGGGCGCACGGCGTGAGAGGCCGCGCCGAGGCGGTCGAGCGCGCCCAGAAGCTGGTCGATCGCGTCTCGCTCCCGCGCCGCGTGTTGACGGCCTTCCCCCACGAGCTGTCGGGCGGCATGCGGCAGCGGGTGGTCATCGCGATGGCGTTGGCGCTGGGGCCCCAGGTGCTGCTGATGGATGAGCCGACCACCGCCCTCGACGTGGTGGTGCAGGCCGAAATCCTCGACGAGCTCGATCGCCTGCGGCACGAGCTGGGCTTCTCGGTGTTGCTGGTCTCGCACGACCTCCCGCTCATGCTCGAGCGCTGCGACCGCATCAGCGTGATGTACGCGGGCCGCATCGTCGAATCGGGGCCGGTCAGCCATTTTCGCGAGCTGCCCAGCCACCCCTCCGCCAGGCACCTGCTCAGCCACCCCTACGCGCAGCACCTGCTGCAGTCGTTCCCCCGGCTCGGTGGCCCGCGCACGCTGTCTCGCGCGCTCGAGGGCAGCCCGCCGAGCTTGTTCAAGCCGCCGCCGGGGTGTCGCTTCCACCCGCGGTGCCCGGCGGTGATGGCGGTGTGCAAGGTTGAGCAGCCACAGCTCACCTCGCTGGGGGAAGAGCACGTCGCCGCGTGTCACCTCCACCGCGCCGATGGCTCGGGGCACACCGCTGGGCCGGCTGCCGACGCGTCGACGTAGTTGCAGGCCCCGCGCCGCTACGAGCTGGCGCGGGCCGCCACGCAGCGGTGAATCACCTCGCGCAGCTCGAGCAGCGACACCGGCTTCAAGAGCCGCTCGTTGGGCAACGCCTCGAGGCGCGCGCGGATGGCGGGGTCCCACGCCCCTCCGGTCAGGAAGACCATGCGCGGCGCGAGCTCAGCTGCTGTCTCTTTCACGCGCTCGTACAGCTCCAGACCCCCGAGGCCCGCCATCATCACGTCGCAGAGCACCACGTCGTAGCTGCGGTCGCGCCCCAGCATGCTCAGCGCCTCGTGGGCATTGGCCGCCAGCACCACGTCGAAGTCGGCCGACAGCCCGCGCACCAGCGCGCTGCGCATCAACGGCTCGTCGTCGACCACCAACACCCGCGCGCGGGGGACCGTGAGCGCAGCAGGCGAGGGTGGCACCGGCGTGTCTGTCGAACGCCAGCTCGCAGCCGGCAGGCGCACCGTCACGCAGCACCCGCCCTCCGGCAGGTTGTGAATGCCGATATCGCCACCGTGCGCGGTCACCAGGCTGTGGCAGATGGAAAGCCCCAGCCCCGTGCCCTCGCCGATGGGCTTGGTGGTGAAGAAGGGTTCGAACACCTTGCGCAGATTCTCGGGCGCGATGCCCGGGCCGGTGTCGCGCACCTCGAGGCGCACCAGCGCGCCTTCGGTCTGCGCGGTCACGCGAATGCGCTGCCCGCTCGTTCCCGGCGCCATCGCCTGGGTCGCGTTGAGCAGCAGGTTGACCAGCACCTGCACCAGCTCGTGCTCGTCGCCCAGCACCACCAGACTTTCAGGCACCCCGGTCTCGACCACCCCACGGCTCGAGACCATCGCGCCCGACAGCAGCAGCGCGGTCTTCACGACGCTGCTGACCTGCACCGGCTTGTGCTCGTGCGCCGACGCCCTCGAGAAGAGCCGCAGCCCTCGCACGATGGTGCTGATGCGCGCCGTGCCCTGCAGGGCCTCTTCGATGGCGAGCCCTGTCTCCGCGAGGAGCTCCGCCGACAGCGGTTCGCGCAGCGTGCGGCGCGCGTACTCGAGGTTGGCGTGCATGAAGGCCAGCGGGTTGTTGATTTCGTGTGCGACGCCCGCGGCCATCGTGCCCAGCGAGGCGAGCCGGTCGGTGCGCGTCAGGCGCGCCTCGAGGTCTTTTCGGCTGGTGATGTCGGTGTGGGTGCCCAACAGCTTGAGGGGCGTGCCGTCGGCGCGGCGGGTGACGATGCGCCCACGCACCTCGAACCACATCCACTGGCGGGTCTTCGCGTGCTGGCAGCGGTACTCCGCGAAGTAGAGCGGCGCCCCGCCGAAGGAATGCGCGTGCATCGCCGCTTCCTGCCGGGGCAGGTCTTCCGGGTGCACCATCGACGCCCACCCGGTAATCTGCGGCCGCGGCTCGAGACCCATCATCTCGAAAAACCGGGGGCTGCAGGTGATGGCGCCCGACGGAATGTCCCACTCGAAGCTGCCATCTGAGAGGGCGGCGATGGCGTCGCTGAGCGCCCGTTCCTGCGCGGCGGTGCGAACCTGGGCCTGGACCGCGGCCGTGAGCAGGCCAGACAGGCCACCGAGCAGCGGGTTGAGTCGGCGCTCGAGGGCGTCGGTGAGCGGGTGTCGCGACGAGAGCACCACCTCGCCGGCCTCGACGCCCCGGGTCACGCACGGCAGCCGCTTCACGTGGGGCCAGCTCGTCGCCACGTCACCTGCCTTCATCACCGTTCGGGAAGCAGTGGCGTCGAGCGAGGTGAGCACTGCGGCTTCGGCCCCCGACACCTGGAGGCACGCCTCGAGCAGGGGTTGCAACACCTCACGCGAGGAGGCGCCGGCGATGAAGGCCGCCTGCGCGTCAGCAACCGTCATCCACAGTACGGCATCATCCACAGGTGCATCGTACGCCCGGTCAAGGTGTGGGGGCTGTGTCGTTTGCGACCCGCGGGGTCAGTCCACGTAGACGTCGTCGAGGAGCAGCACCTCACCAGCGCGCGCGGTACCGCCGTTCTGGTCGTTGCCGATGGTGAAAGGCGAGCGAACCCGCGTGAGGTCGAGGCCGGGAAAGTCGGCGAGGGGAATCGAGAGGCTGTGCCACTGGCCGTCGTTCACCCAGCCGTAGTCGTTCGCTTTGACCTGCACCGTCACCTCCGTGTTGGTGGGCGCGGGGCCGAAGTACAGCATCCGCACGGCGATGGTGGTGAGGCCCGGGTCGCTCGAGAGCAGGCTCACGTGGAGCGTGGTCCACCCCGAGAGGTTGGTGGGCGCGTTCCAGAACAGACCACCGCCCCAGAAGCCGGTGCCCTTGAAGTCGAGCTGGTCTGACTGCAGGCCCTCGACGCGGTCGTCTGAGGGCTGGGTGCCGTAGCTGTTGCTGAAGATGAAGTAGTTGTCGAGCGGCAGTCGTTCCGACGCGGCCCCTTCGTAGAACGCACCGAAGGCCAGCCGCCGGTTGCCCATCACGAAGGGGTACGGGCCGGGCCTGACGTCGGGGCCGCCGCCGTCGGCCTGCGTCGAGCTGAGCACGAGGCCCGAGTAGTCCGGCACGCCGGGGTCGGGTCGACAGGCGAAGCCGGTGAGGGCGAGGGCGGTGAAGAGCAGCGCGCGCATCAGCGACCTCCATCGGGGGAAACGTACTCGGCGGTGCGCACCACCGACGGCGCACCCCCGTCGACGCCGGGCACCAGCGCGAAGCCCGTCATCGGAGAGCCGAGCGCGCGCCCACCCTGGTAGGCGAGCACGTCGACGTAGAAGAACGTCTTGCCGTCGGCGAGGTAGCTGATGGAGCTGGGGAAGTAATCGAGCGTCGCGCGGTACGCGGCGATGGCCATGGTGCGCACCTGCTGCTCGCTCACGCCGTCGGCCACCGCGCCGCTCTGGGCCACTTCGCCCAGCATCTGCGCGGTGTAGAGCTGGTTCTCGCCGGTGGGCTCGAGCGCGAGCGAGGTGGCGAAGGCGTAGAAGGCAGGCACGCCGCCGACGGTGGCGAGCAGCTGCCACTTGGTGCCGATGCCTCCGTCGGGCTGCGCCGAGAGGTTGGCCCCCGCAAACCGGAAGGGGTTCGCCGGGTCCCGGGTGACGGACTGGCTCGGGTAGATGCCCTCGGTGGCGTCGATGGGCTTGAAGAGCAGCCCGCTGACGTTGGTGCCGAAGCGGTACTGCGCCGGGGGCCCGCACGAGACCAGCGCGAGCAGGGTGGTGGCGACGAGCGCCTTAGAGGCTGAAGCGGACATAGGTCTTCACCTCCCATTCATTGCCGACGAGGGCTTGAGTGAGATCGTAGCGGGGGGAATACACGTCGAGGACGCGGTACTTGCCGGCCACGCCGAACCTGGTCTGCAGCGGTACGAACCAGCGCGGGGCCGTCGCCGTCCACGCGATGTCGAGCATGCTCTGCACGCGGAAGGTGAGGTTGAAGTCGCGGTGGTAGTCGTACGGGCCGAAGTCGTTGACCTTGAAGAAGCCGCTGATGACCAGCCGCGAGTAGTCGATGCGCGCCTCGAAGCCGCCGCGCGTGACCAGCCGGGTCGAGTTGCCGTTGGCCTGCGCCGTACCGCCCCACGCCGAGCCGGTGACATGCACTTCGCCGAGGTTGGCCACGAAGCGCGCCCAGACCTCGAAGAGATCGTTCGCGGGTGTGGAATTGGGAAAGGCAAAGGCCTGCCCCGAGCCCAGCACGCCGATGGACGCGTCTTGAATGGTGGGCAGCCGCTTGTAGATGACGTCGAGGCTGGCGGCGAAGGGGGCGTTTTCCTTCTGTGCGTTGTCCCACGCGAAGAACCAGCTCGCGGGCGTGGGGTCGAAGACCAGCAGCAGCTCGGCGCCGAACATCTCGCGGTTCGAGCGCACCCAGAAGGGGTCGGTGAGCTGGTTTCGCGCGACGGTGCCCGGGTAGTAGGTGCCGTTCTTCGGGTCGTAGAGGTCGCCGATGCCTGGCAGCGGCGCGACCAGCGGCTTCTGGTACAGCACGTTGGGCGCGATTTGAAACATCGGCCCGGCCTGAAACACGGCGCCCGCGATGCCGTGGGCGTGGTTGCCCTGGCCGCTCTCCTTCAACCGGAACCCGGCCAGCGTGATGGTCTGGTCGGTCTGGCTGTCGGCGACGAGGCCGCGGTAGCCGCCCTGCGCATAGAAGTTCGCGACGCCGCCGCTGTACGTCACCTTCGCCTTCGCGCCGAGCGTGTCGTACCAGCGGATGGTGTCGTCGAGCAGCCAGTAGCCCGAGTTGAAGTACGAGGCCTGGCCCGCCGGCGCGACGACGGCGTTGGTGTACGGGCGGCCGATGCGGTCGTAGCCGGCGACGATGCCGCCCGCCTCGAGCTTCCAGCCGCCCGACTTCCACCCGGCGTAGAGCGTGGTCTTGGCCGTCTGCGGCACCGGCAGCGCGGCGCTGGCGGCGGCGGCGCTGCGCTGGGCGATGTCCTGCTGGTGCATCACGGCGAGCTCGACGGGCCCGAAGGTGCGGTCGTACTTGGCGATGACGGCGGGGTTGGCACCCCAGTACAGCTGCTCACCGAAGGCGATCTTCAGGCCCTCGAGCGCCTTGTGCCCCGCGAAGACGACGCCGTTGGGCGCGTCGGCGTTGTACTGGTCGATGGCCGGTTGGTAGTTCGCCTCGGGGTAGAGCGCGAAGAAGTCGCCCTCGTAGCCCCAGTGGTAGTGACCCTTGCGGAAGAAGCCGGTGAGGTCGAACCACGACTCGTTCCACTCAATCTCGGCCTGGTAGACCTTGAAGGTCAGCGGGCCCCGCCGCTCGAAGAAGATCTCGTCGATGGGGTTGGTGGCCACGTTCCCCAGGAAGTTCATGACGACCTTGCCGCGAATCGACGCGGTGGGCTGCACCTCGACGCCGAGGAAGACCGACTGCATGTGGTCGAACCGCGTCGTGGCGCGGGCTTGATCGTTCAGGCGCAGGCCGCCGGTGGTGAAGGTCGAGATCTCCACCGCCGTGTCGGTGAGGTGCACCATCTTCTGCAGGGTCTGCAGCACGCTCGAGACGCCGATGCTGCGGTCGGCAGCGGCTTCGCGGGCAGCGGCACGCACGTCGATGGCCGCCCAGTGCTGCTGCACCACCGTGGCGGTCACCCCTTCTCGGTACGGGTCGAGCGCGAAGCCCTTCTGCAGCACGAAGTACGCGGCGCGCGGGTGCAGGGGAATCACCTCGCCGGGCCCCGACGGGTCCTTGGCGACGATGCCCCAGTACTCCTCGTTCATGTTGTTTTCCCCCTCGACGAAGTCTTCGGGGTAGCCGCCGTTGGCCCACGCGGCGGTGGCGTCGTGCACGTCGAGCCGCGCGTCCTGCAGGTACTTCCACCAGCCGTCCGACCACTGAAAGGTGAAGCCGCCGATGGCGTTGCCGACCTGGCCTTTGCCCGCGCTCTGCAGGTCGATTTCGCGCCACTGCTCGCGCAGCACCTCGGCCTGGGTGAGCTCGTCTTCGCGCTGCTCCTTGCTGTTGTAGGCGTCGACGCCGAACTCGGTGAACACGAAGGGCAGCCCGAGCTTGTCGTGCACGTCCTGGAAGAGCTTGCCCGCCGAGCGGCCGCGGTAGACGTTGGCGCCCATCACGTCGAGGCCCTTGCAGTGCTTCGCGATGAGGTCGATGAACTGCAGATCGCCGTTGGCCATGGCGATGGGGTGCGCGGGGTCGCGGCGCTTCACCTCGTCGATGACTTCACCAAAGAGGCTGTAGAGCGCCTCGGCCCGCGCGTCCTGCTTCTGGGCCTTCGGCAGGTTGGCGATGGCCGCGTTTTCCCACTCGAGGCCGTAGTTGTTCTCGTTGCCGAGCAGCCACATCAAGAGGCCGGGAGTGCCCTTGAAGGCGTCGACCAGCGCGCCGACCTCGGCCTTGAGCACTTCGCGCGTGCGCGGGTCGGAATAGTCGAGGATGGGCCTCCACACGTTGTCGATGGTCATGCCGTAGCGACCGACGGTGTGGTTGAGCACCGTGTAGATGCCGAAGCGCTGGTAGACGTAGGTGATCCACCGCGCGGGCATGCCGGAGTACACGCGAATCACGTTCACGTGCATCGCGCGCAACAGCCCCATCTCGTTGTCGAGCGCGGCTTTGATCTCCGCCTCGGGGCGTTCCCACAACGAGTAGGTGTAGTTGGTGCCGACGGGGAAGTAGTCCCAGTTCATGCCGCGCAGCATCAGCGGCTGGCCATCGACCTCGAGCCGCGACCCGGCCTCGTCGGTGACGACGCGAATGACCTGCCCCTCGTCAGCCTGGGCCGAAGCACCGAGCACCAGCGCCAGCAGCAGCGATGTCTTCGTCATGTTCCCCCGGGAAGCGTGTTGCTGCGGAGCACGTCGGCCAACCAACGACCGCTGTCCTTGATGGTTCGTTTCTGTGTGGCGAAGTCGACGTGCACCAGGCCGAAGCGCATGCGGTACCCGAACGCCCACTCGAAGTTGTCGAGCAGCGACCAGGCGAAGTAGCCCGTCAGCGGCACCCCCGCGTCGATGGCATCGCAGCAGGCGTGCAGGTGGCCTTCGAGATACGCGCGGCGCGGCTCGTCGTGCACACGACCGTCGGGGCCGGGTTCCATCGGGTACGCGGCGCCGTTCTCGGTCACCACCAGCTTCTTCGGCGCGTACTCGCGGTGCACGCGCACCAGCATCTGGGTCAACCCGCGCGGGTAGACCTCCCAGCCCATGTCGGTGAGCGTCTCGGGCGCCGGCGGGGGCACGGTGCGCGGCTCGTTCTGCGCCTCGGGGATGGCGCTGCTGCGCACGATGGCCCGCGAGTAGTAGTTCACCCCGAGGAAGTCGGTGGGCGTGGCGATGACGTCGAGGTCGCCCGGCTGCACGAAGTCGAAGTTCTGCGCGACGCCTGCCGCGACGTACTCGGCCTTCTTGTCTTCGGGGTAACCGCGCCCATACAGCGGGTCGAGGTACCAGCGGTTGAACTCGCCATCGAGCGCACGCGTCGCCGCCACGTCGGCCGCGCTGTTCGAGGCCGCCTCGCACGGGGGAAGAATGAGCACGATGCCCGCACTGGCTTCCCGCACGTTCGCGCGAATCACCGGCAGCGCCTTCCCGTGCGCGAGCAGCAGGTGGTGCGCAGCACGGAGGCCCAGCTTCCAGTCCTTCAAGCCGGGGGCGTGCACCCCCTGCACGTGACCGAGCACGGCGATGCACCACGGCTCGTTGAGGGTGACCCAGTCCTTCACGCGGTCACCGAGGCGCCGGGTGACGACGTCGGTGTACGTCTCGAACGCGCTCACCACGTCACGCGAGGCCCAGCCCCCCTGGGTCTGCAGCGCCTGCGGCAGATCCCAGTGGTAGAGCGTGAGCATCGGCCGCACACCCGCAGCGAGCAGCCCGTCGACGAGCCGCTCGTAGAAGTCGAGCCCCTCGGACGACACGGCGCCGCGGCCCTCGGGAAGGATGCGCGGCCACGCCACGGAGAAGCGGTAGGCGTTGAGGCCCAGGTCCTTCAGCAGGCGCACGTCTTCGGGCCAGCGATGAAAGTGGTCGCACGCCATCGAGCCATCGGTGCCGTCGGCGATGGCGCCGGGCTGACGAGAGAGGCGATCCCAGATCGACTCGCCACGGCCTCCCGCCAGGGTCGCCCCTTCGATTTGAAACGCAGACGTGGCGGCGCCCCACGAGAAGTCCCTCGGCAGGCGGCGGTCAGCCATGAGCGGGCTCGCGGTTGAAGCAGCGCACTCGGCGGTCTTGCGAGAAGGCGCTCAACGCGGGCACGGCGTCTTTGCACTGGCTGGTCGCTTCGGGGCACCGCGAGCGGAAGGGACAACCGCCGCCGCCGGCCGGGCTCGGGAGGCGGGGGTGCGGCTTCACCTCGCGCGGAGTGCCCCGCGGCAGGGCCGCCAGCAACGCCTGCGTGTAGGGGTGGGCGGGCTGGTTGAGCACCACTTCCGAAGGGCCGTCTTCGACGACGCGCCCCGCAAAAAGCACCACCACGCGGTCGCACAGCAGCCGGGCCGTCGCGAGGTCGTGCGTGATGAGCAACAGCGCGATGCGCTGTTCCTTCACGAGGCCCTGCAGCACCCCGAGCACGCCCATGCGCACCGACGCGTCGAGCATCGAGGTCGGCTCGTCGGCCATCAGCACCCGCGGCTCGACCGCCAGCGCGCGGGCGATGGCCACCCGCTGCCGCTGACCGCCCGACAGCTCGGTGGGGTACGCGTCGAGGAAGTCGGCCGCGGGCTGGAGCCCGACCATCGTCAGCAGCTCCAGCGCCCGCGCCTCGACCCGGTCCCGCGCGACGCGCGCGTGGCGCAGCAGCGGCCGCTCGAGGTGGTGGCGAATGGGGTGAATCGGGTTGAGTGAGGCGAACGGGTCTTGAAAGACCATCTGCAGCTGCGCGCGGTAGGCCAGCGACGGGCCCCGCGGCTCACGCTCGAGCACGTTCACCCCGTCGAGCCGAATCTCACCGGCGTCAGGCTCGACCAGCCTCGAGAGCAGCCGCGCGATGGTGCTCTTGCCACTCCCACTTTCGCCGACCAGCGCCACCGCTTCGCCCGCCGCGACCTCGAGGCTCACGTCGTCGACCACCCGCCGCGCCCCGAAGTGCCTGGTGAGTCCATGCACCTGCAGCAATGGCTTCGAGCCGGTCATCGCGCGCGGAAGTTTGTGCACACTACGAACAAAGTCAAACGACCATTTTGAGGGAACTCATGACGCGACGCGGCGTCGCTCGCAGTGGCTGCGCACCATTTGCGCGGGGTAGGGGGGCTCATGTCGCTGTGCGTCAATACGTGGGCGTTGACCCTGCGGGGCTGGCATGGGTAGTTTGTTGTGGCTGATAACAAAGTCCCTCGCGATCTCTGGCCGAGCGAGGCCGCCGTTGAAACGAACCTTCACCCCGAACCCGGAGCACGCGCCCATGACGCATCGTCTCTTCACCAGACCCCCTCGAAGTTTGACGTTCACCCTCGTCGCGCTCGCCTCGGTTCTGGCGCTCACCGGCTGTGACGAGAGCAGCGGCACCGACGCCGGCATGGGTGGCGGCTCGGCGACCGGAGGTGGCTCGACGGGCGGTGGTTCGGCAACGGGCGGTGGTTCGGCGACGGGCGGCGGCGCAGCGACGGGCGGCGGTTCGACGACGGGTGGTGGCTCCGCGACCGGCGGTGGCTCCGCGACGGGCGGCGGCTCCGCGACGGGCGGCGGTTCGGCGATGGATGCGGGCACCTGCGCGCACTCCGTGCCGACCAGCATCGGTGGCTTCACCACCATCACCTTCGACGCGGTGGGCACGTCGCTGACTGGCTTCGCCGGCGCGGAAGACTCGCAGATCGTCGGCGACCCGGAATGTGGCGTGACCTCGGCGAACAAGGTGATGCAGGTCGGTCGCTCGCCGACCGCGTTGACCTACGCCGGTACGACGGTGGCGACGCTGACGGGCAACAAGGTGCCCGCCATCGCGCTCAACTCCGGCAACACGCGCATGAGCATGCGGGTGCGCTCGGGTGCGGCGAACATCAAGGTCCGCGTGAAGGTCGAAGACGCGATGAACATGGCGCGCTCGGTCGAGACCGAGGCCACCACCACGCTGGTCGACACGTGGGAAACCCTCACCTTCGACTTCGCGAACCAGGCCAGCGGCACCCCGCCGATCAACGCCAGCTTCACGTACGACAAGCTGACCGTCTTCTTCGACTTCAACACCGCCGGGAACGCCCAGAACTCGCGCACCTACTACGCCGATGACATCGCCTTCATCGGCGGGGGCAGCTCGACGTCAGATGCGGGCACCGACGCAGGCACGACCACCGACGCAGGCACGACCACCGACGCAGGCACCACCACCGACGCAGGCACCACCACCGACGCGGGCACGGTCGCTTCGTTCCCGGTCTTCGTCGGCAACTACACTGCGGGCGCGGCCTTCGCGCCCTTTGGCGGGTCGGTCAACGACGTCACGGTCGACGCCACCAACAGCAACAACGGCCGCGAGTCGCTGAAGGTCGTCAACCCCGGCACCAGCTACACCGGCGGCGCGGTGGTCCTGACCACGGGCGTCGATCTCCGGCCCTACAACGTCCTCACCTTCTGGGCGAAGGCGAGCGCGGCCGTCAGCATCAACAACGTCGGCTTCGGTGACACGGCTGACGCGTCGAGTGGCCCGCAGACCGCCGAGTTCCACACCACGAACGTTGGCACCGCATGGCAGAAGTACACCTTCCCCATTCCCCGGCCGGCCGCCCTGACGAGCGCGCGCGGGCTGTTCTTCTTCGCCGGCATCATGGGCGCGGCGGGCGCGACGGTGTGGTTCAACGACGTGCAGTTCGAGGCGCTCGACTCGGCGGCCTACGCTTCGGCCGTCGGCGCGGTGACCAACGTCAACGTCAACTGGCCCACGCCGACCGTGGCCATCGGCTCGACCTTCCAGCTCGACTTCAACCCCAACACCGTCTTCTACACGACGCCGACGGCCTACCGGGTGGGGTGGAACTACTTCACGCTCAGCTCGAGCAACGCCGCGGTCGCCACCGTCGACAGCAACGGCCTCATCACCGGCGTTGATGCGGGGACGGCCATCATCAGCGCGGGCCCCTTTGGCGGCTTCACGGTGCCTGGTTCAGCGACGGTGACGGTGCCCAGCGCCACCACCCCGATGGCGCCCACCACCGCGGCGATGACGCCGGGCGCGCGCACGCCGTCGCAGTACGTGTCTCTCTTCAACAGCAGCAACACGTACACCAACACCGCCATCGACACCTTCGGCACCACGTGGAGCAACGGCGGCGCAGGGCCGAACCTCACGAACTACACCATCCCCAGCACCACCAGCGTGGTGAAGCGGTACGCCAACCTGCAGTTCGTGGGCTGGGAATCGCTGGTCGCGCCGCGCCTCAACCTGACGGGCATGACCACGCTGCACGTGAGCGTGTGGACGCCCGCGGCCACCAACTTCTCGGTCAAGCTCGTCAGCTGGAACACGGCAGGCACCGCGCCCACGGGTGAGTTCGAGTATCAGTTCACCAACGTGGTGCCGGGCCAGTGGAACGAGCTCAACGTCGGCCTCAACGTCTTCACCGGCGTCACCACCTCGAGCATTGGGCAAATCCTCATCGTCAACAACCAGATGGGGACCTTCTTCCTGGACAACTTCTACTTCTTCCAGTGACGAAGGCGCCCTCGGGCGCTGAAGCGCGAGACGGCCTCCTTCGCTCTGGCGGAGGGGGCCGTTTTCGTGGGTGGCTGCGACCCGTGCAGAAAGAGGTGTGTGGGACGGAGTCGGCTAGAGTCACCCTCCCGTTGATGACCGATCAGCTGCGTCGCTTCGGCGACTTCCTCATTGCGATGGGTCTGGTCACCGAAGGTCAGGTGCAGGAAGCGCTCGCGTTGCAGCCCCTCACCGGCAATCGCGTCGGCGAGGCGCTCCTGTCTCTGGGCTACCTCACCCGCGCTCAGCTCCAGCGCGCGCTCTCGGCCGCGGTGCAGCAGGGCGACACCGTGGTGCTCGATCGCCCGCCGCTCGGCGAGATTCTGGTCGGCCTTCGCTACGTCGAGCAGACCGCAGTCACCGATGCGCTCTCGGCCCAGCAGCGCACCGGCAAACGTCTCGGCGAGCTGCTCGTCGAACAAGGCAGTCTCACCCACAAGCAGCTCTACGAAGCGCTGGGGCTGCAGCAGCGCATGGCGCCCTCCGAGGGCGATGCGCAGGCCCCCGCCGAGCCGACGGCCGCCAAGGGCCGGCGCCTCGTGGTCATCGACGACAGCGAGCTCGCCTGCGCGCTGTTGCAGGAAGGCCTCACCTCGCAGGGCTACGACGTCACCTGCTTCAACGACCCGTTCCTCGCGCTCGAGCAGGTCGACGTGCTCAAGCCCGACCTCGTGCTCACCGACTTCGACATGCCCGGCATCGACGGCGGCGAGGTGTGCCGTCGCTTGAAGCACGGCCCGCGCAGCACCGTGCCGGTCATCATCCTCACCGCGAACGACGCCGACGACCGCCACGTGAAGGGCCTGCGCGAGGGCGCCGACGACTCGGTCAACAAGGGCGCCTCGATGGGAGAGCTCGCCGCGCGCGTCGAGACGGTGCTCCGCCGCACGGGGGAAACCGAGCGCGTGCGCCGCCTCTTTGCCCGCTCCACGAGCGACGCGGTGGTCGAAGAGATTCTGCGCACCGGCGACGTCGTGCTCACCGGCGAGCGGCGCGTGGTGACGGTGCTCTTCGCAGACCTGCGCAACGTCACCTCGTTCGCCGAGCACCGGCCTCCTGAAGAGGTGATGCGCCGCCTCAACGAGGTGCTCGGGCGAATGGCCGACCTCGTGCTCGAGTGCGGCGGCACGCTCGACAAGTTCCCTGGTGACGGGCTGATGGCCGTGTGGGGCGCGCCCGTCACCCACGACGACGACGCGACGGCTGCGGTGAGCACGGCGCTGCGCATGATGGACGAGTTCAAGCGCCTGCCCGCGGTGAACGAGGCGCAGTTCGAGCTCGGCATCGGCCTCAACACCGGGCCCGTGCTCGCCGGCAGCCTCGGGAGCACGCGCCGCACCGAATACACCTGCATTGGCGATGCGGTGAACGTCGCGAGCCGGCTGTGCGCCATCGCAGGGTCCGGTGAAATTCTCGTCGGCGAAGGCACCGCGAAGGCCCTCGAGGTCGTCGGCCCGCTCGAGCCGCTCGCGCCCGTACGCGTGAAGGGCAGAGCGCAGCCGGTCTCCCCGTATCGTCTCACCCCGCAGCTCAACGAAGCGCTCGCCGCTCAGCGTCGCTCTTGACGTGAAGGAATCCGCCCATGCACTGGTCCACTGACGCGCTGAAGAAGAACCGGGTCTCCGCCATCGTGTACGGAGGCTCCGAGTCTGACCGCCGTGCCTTCGCCCAGGCCGCCGTGGAGTCACTCGAAGGCGCGGGCCTCATCGAAGCGAAAGACGCGGGGGCGCTCGAGCGCTCGCTCGGCAACGCTCGCGCGGTCATCTACGTGCCCGACCTCGGCGCCATTCCTGCGGCGACCCAGCGCACCGTGGTGCGGGTGCTGCGTGAGAAAGAAGAGCGGCCCAAGGTGGTGTTCGGGCTGGGCACGTCCCCCGACACGGCGTTCGAGAAGGGCGCGCTGACGGAAGACCTCAAATTCTGGCTCGGTCGCTCGACGGTCGACGTCAAGGCGCGCGGCAGTCGCAAGTGAGCGGTTGAAGTCGAGGGGCGGCGCTGGCAAATCGTCCTCATGGCTCACGATTCTTTCGACGATCGACGCAAGGCCCTCGAAGAGCAGTTCTTCCAGCAGCACGACAAAGAGCTCGTGCAGAAGCTGAAGGACGCGGCCGAGAAGCAGCACTCGCGTGAAGAGATCGCGCGGCTCACCGGCATCTCGAACGACCAGGTGCTCAACTCGCTGGCCGAGCTGAAGGTCGGCGGCGCGGCGACGCTCGTGATGTCGCTCTTCCCCATCATCGAAGTGGCCTGGGCCGACGGGAAGCTCGACTCGAAGGAACACGCCGTCATCATGGGCCTGGCGCACACCATCGGGCTCGAGAAGGGCAGCCCCGCGTTCGCGTACCTCGAGAAGTGGCTCGCCGAGAAGCCTGAGCTCCAGTGGCACGACCTGTGGGCGAACTACGTGAAGGCGCTGTCGGCGAAGATGAAGCCCGATGACAAGGCGATGCTGAAGGCCACCGTCCTCGGCCGCGCTCGCGTCGTGGCGGAAGCCTCGGGCGGCTTCATGGGCCTGGCGTTCCGCCTGTCTGAGACCGAACGCGCGATGCTCGAGAAGCTGGAGCAGGCGTTCGAGTGAAGTCACTCGCGTGGTGCGGCGTGGTGGTGCTCTGGCTGGGGTGTTCTTCCGCCGTCACGCCCGTCGCTCCCACGTGTCAGGGAACCGCCTGCAGCTGCACGCAAACCACCTGCGGCTGCATGAGCGGGACCTGCACTCAAACCTGTGCAGCCGGGAACTGTGACGCGACCTGTACGGGCTCGACCTGTACCCTGACGTCGATGGGCTCGGCCTCGCTGGCGTGCACCGGCTCGTCGACGTGCACCGCGATGTCGGGCGCGATGAGCAGCCTGTCGTGCAAAGACAGCTCGACCTGCGCGTTCACGGTCGGCGCCGACAGCACCATCGCGTGCTCGAGCAGCGCCACGTGTGATGTCACCGTCGGCGCGAACAGCAAGGTGACGTGTACGAACTCATCGACGTGCGCGGTGTCGTGCGCGGGCGCGTGCTCGCTCACGTGCACCGAGTCGTCGAAGTGCCGATGCAAAGACTGCACGCTGGTGTGCCCGGGGAACGCGACGCCGACGACGTGTTCTGACGGCTCGAAGCGCTGCGACTCGAACTGCTGAACGGGGCCGGGCTCACTGCTCAACCCGCTCACGGCGAGCGACGTGGCGTCGTTTGGGCAATGGGTCAGCCTGAGCATCGCCGGAGATGCTCTCGCCATCCCAAATCGTGGAGTGAGTCGCCAGAGCTTGTCAGTCCCAGCCGATAGAAGCAGCCCATGACAACCTGGGCGGCGGCGGAGTCGAAGGCGAAGGAGCAGTTTGGAGTCATCTCGCGGGAGCAACTTGAGGTGCTCAAGCTCAAACGCGGTGCGGTGAGCGCGATGTTGCAGCGAGGTCGCATCGAGTCGGTGCACCGTGGCGTCTATCGCTTCACGCTCGTCAGCCCGAGCCTACGGCAGCGCATCATCGCTGCGCTGTTGGCGCTTCCACCGAAGAGCGCTCTCTCTCACTTCTCTGCGCTGCGGGAGTGGGACCTCCGCGGGGTTGACCTGCCCGGTTCGGAGCTTCACTTCTCCGTGCCGGACCGTCGGGTCTACGAGCTCGGGTCAGACATCATCGTGCACCGGCCCCGTCATGCGTTTTCCGTTTTCCAGCGCAACGGGGTGCCGGTCACTGGCCTCGCATGGAGCTTGATCGACGTGGCCCACCTGATCTCAGCGGATCAACTCGAGACCTGGCTCGACGCGGCTCAGAAGAGACACCCGCGATTGCCCAGCTGGCTGCGCAAGGATCTCGAGAAGACCTCATCGCGCTTCGACGCTGGCGTCACGAGACTCAAGAAGCTCCTCGCGAGCCGGAGCGGCGCCCCCGCGGAATCGCCTCTGGAGACCCGAACCTTCCAGTACCTGCGAGCGCATGGTCTGCCCCTGCCGGTGAAGCAGCACTCGATCTCAGACAGCGCCGGCTTCATCTGCTTCGCCGACTTCGCGTGGCCGGACTTCCTGGTCTGTGCGCAGTTCGACAGCACGACGTGGCATGCGCTGGGGCCGCGGTTTCATCTCGATGCAGCGCAACGCTCGCGGCTGGCTGCGGCGGGGTGGCTGTGTCTGACCGTGACTTCGAAGATGCTCGAGAGCGAGACGTGGCGCGAAGAGTTGCCGCGCATTCTCGAGCGGCACCAACCGCAGCAGTCGTTGTTCGTGACGACCTTTCCCCACGGCGATCGCCGCAGAGACCAACGGCGCTGACACAGCCTTGATGGGGGTGGTGGTGCAATTCGACCAAACGCAGCGGTCGACGCGATCAGCCCCTCAGCACGTCACCCTGCGTGACTCACTTCACTCGGCTCCGATTCGGCTGATGTGGGTCGGTCTGAGCATCGCCGGCGATGCTCCAGCCATCCCAAATGGCGACTTCCCGAAAGTGAGGGGCAAGCGGGTGCCGAGCACTGCCCAAACCCTGAACCTGTCTCGGTCATTCGGGCATGCGGCTTCCCGCCCTCCAGAGACGCGCGCACCTGCTCCTGCCGTTGCGCACCTCGACCATAATCAGACGGCTGATCGACCTCACCTGGAAGGGTGAGGTGGCAGGCTCGCGCCCACGCAACGGGGCCGATTTCAGGCCGAAACCTGATCCGTCCACCTCTCCGAGGAGCACTCGATGACCGTCCGCAACGATGCTGCCGCTCAACGTGCAGCCGCCGCAGCAGCCAAAGCAAGGTGTGACCGCTCGAGCGAATCATCGTGAGCAAAACGAACGGCAAACCGCGCGAAGGACCGGGCCGCGCTGCCTGCGCTCGAGCTGGCGCTTCAGGTCTTGAAGAAGCTCTCGTGACACGTTCACGCGCTCACGCACGCGCCGGGTACTTCAGCGCGAAGAAGCCCTCCATCGCGCGGAGCAGCCCCTCGACGTCGGCCAGCTCAGGCACCGACACGCGACAGATTTGAACATTGTCTTTTTTCTGCGCTGCCTTCACCGCGGCCGACAACGAGCCCTGCGTCGATTCCTGAGGGTTGATGACGTAGAAAAAATCGGGCTTCCCGTCGCCGGTCGACTGCCCGTAGCTCACGCGGCTCTTCACCAGCGTCGGCGCGGTGCGCAGCAGGTAATCGACGAACTCATCCACCAGGTCGGGGAACGTCGTCGGCGCTGCGGGCAGGTAGAACGAGAGCAGCCCGCTCGCCATGCCGTCGGCCACCTGCGCCTCGGAGATGGCGTACAGGGTGAGCTCGTGCCCCCGCTTCTGCATCGCGGCACGCAGCCCCGCAGCGAGCTTCATGGTGTGCGCGCTGATGGTCTGCAGTCGCGGGCGCAAGTCACCCAGCGCCTCGTGCAGGTGCACCAGCTGCGCAGGCTTCGCGAACGAGTCGGCGTCACGGCCCAGCTCGCGCGCGCGGGCGACGATGCGCTGCGCGAGTGACTCATCGGCGCACGCCACCACGCCGAGCGTCGACTTGCCGCGCGTGAAGTACTTCGAGCCGCTCTTCACCAGCAGGAAGGGCCAGTCGCGCGCCCACGTGCGGCCAAAAATCGGGAAGAGCGGCGCGAGCGTGGTGTCGACGATGACGGGCACGCGCTGGTTCGTCTTCTGCTCGTGCGCGCGCAGGCCCCGCATCAGCGCCTCGAAGTCGTGCGCCTGCAGCTCGGGGTTGGTGGGTGTCTCGAGGAACACGCAGGCCGGCGCGGTGCCGAGCCCCTCGAGGCTGGCGAGCACGCGGTCGACCAGCGTCACCGCGCGGCCGTTCGCGTCGTGGCCCATCACCGCCAGCGGGGCCGGCTTCACGCGCTTGCCGAGCAGCTCGCTGATGAGCTGCCCCGTGCCGCCGTAGCCGTTCTGCGCGTAGAACATCGTGACCGGCCCGAGCACGTCGGCCATGGCTTCGAAGACGGCGGCTTCGGCGGCGAGCCCGGTGCAGAACGTGAGGCTCTCGCGCACCTCGGGGAACAACGTCTGCAGCCGCGCGTGACACGCCTCGTGCGTGGCTTCGGGGAAGCGCGTGGTGGGCATTCCGGCGGCGAGCTCGAGCTCGGTGCGCGCGTCGCTCGCGATGAGGGCCGAGACGGTGCGCTTGCGCACGAGCTGAATGCCTGCGGGCACGATGCGGGTGGTGTCGTTCATCAACAACATGCCGCCGTGGGTGACGGGGAAGCAGACGGCATCCGCGGCGACGGTCGACACATCACCCGTGAAACGCGAGTGCGTGACGAAGACGGTGAGCACGTCGCTCGCGCGCGCGGGGAGCGAGCCGGCCCAGCGCTCGTGCAGTTCGCAGCCCTGCTCGCGCAGCGCGACCTTCTTCTCGTCGCTCACCGGCAGCACATGGTCTGCGTAGACGCGCACCTTCAGCGTGCGGCGCGGGGACTCGATGACCGAGAGCCACGTCTTGGTGACCGAGGCGAACGAGAAACACCGCGCGGCGCGGGTGTGCGACTGCACCCAGAGCTCGAAGAGCGTCGAGAGCGGCTGGCCGAGGCGCGCGTAGTCGAAGGGCAGGCCGACGGTGGTCAGCACCTCGCGCAGGGCGCCGGGCGCTTCGATGTTCTCCGCGACGATGCGCGCGAGCGCCTTCTCCAGGCGGCCCGCGAAGCCCTCGTCGGAATCGAAGCGGGTGAGGTCGTACGTGGTGGCGCGCGGGTCCCAGTCGTCGGGGAGCGCTGCGGGCGCCAGCATGCGGGGCAGCGCGAGCTCGAGGTGCTTCGCGAAGTCGGCACCGAGAACGATGCGGCCGTCAGAACCGGGGGAAGTCGTCGCCATGGCGGGCGGTATACCCAAGTGCCTCCAGCGGCACGATGAACTCGGTGCCTCGCATCGCGCCCCTCACAGGAGAGCTTCGCGAGGCTCGAGGCTCCCTCGAATCCGTCGTGCTCCGCGCGTTCCTGCCTCAGCCCGCGGAGGGAGAGCCCCTCGATGACATTCCGGAACCAGACCCGGCGCGCCAGACGAAGCGACTCCCGCGCGAAGTTCTCAACGTCGGGCGTGCACCTCGCGTTGCAGGGGTTACCTTGCGGCACACATGAGCCAGCCCACCTTGACCTATTTCGACATTCCCACCAGCCGCGGTGAAGAGATTCGCCTCGCGTTGACCATCGCCGGCGTGGCGTTCACCGACGAGCGGTTGAACCGCGAGCAGTGGGAAGCGCGCAAGGCGAGCGCACCCTTCGGCGCGTTGCCCCTCTTCACGGTCGAGGGGCGAGCGCCGCTCGCGCAGAGCAACGCCATTCTGCGCATGCTCGGCAGCCAGCACGGGTTGTTGCCCGCCGACGCGTGGGAATCGGCGCGGCACGAGGCGGTGATGTGCGCTGTCGAAGAGATGCGCGCGAAGCTCGGGCCCACCAACCGCATCAAGGACCCGGCGGAAAAGCAGGCAGCGCGCGAGGCGCTCGCGAAGTCGTACTTCCCCGAGTGGTGCGCGCAGATCGAGCGGCAGATCACCGGGCCGTTCCTCGGGGGCACGGCGCCCAGCGTCGCCGACCTGAAGCTGTTCGTCGCGATGGGGCCGCTGCTGGCGGGAAAGCTCGATCACATTCCCACCGAGACGTTCAGCCCGTTCACCAGGCTGCTCGCGCTCGTCGCTGCCGTGAAGCAGCACCCGAAGGTCGTCGCCTGGGACGCGCGCTGAGCTCAATCCACCGAATGACCCGAGCCGTGCTGCTGACCTTGCTGGTCTCGTGGTGGTCCTTCGCTGCAGATCTCTCGGGCACGACCTGGGGCATACCCCAGGTCTCGTGGGACCCGACGGGGGCCTTCGTCTTCGACTCCATCGAGGACAGCGTCACCCGGTACGACGTCCGCACGGGGCAGACCTCCACGGTCGAAGACGCCGCCACCTCGTTCATCGCACTCAGCGCGAGCCGGTCTTCTCCGGACGGCAAAGCGATGGCGGAAGTGAAGCTCAACGTACCCACCGAGACCGAGGGCAACTGGAAGGGTGCGACCTTCACGCCGCCGAAGTCGGGGAATCACCAGCTCGTCATTCAGCGCGGCGGGCGCAGCTTCGTGACCGGGCAGGCCGACTCCATCGACACGCTCAGTGTCTACTGGTCACCCGACGGGCGCTACGTCGCGTGGGTGGTGTCGCCGAGTCGCTTTCACGGAATGGACGGCAGCTCGTTGGTGACGGCCTCGGTCGGAGCGGCCGGCCCGCAGGTGCAGGTGCTCGGCATGCCCGAGGTGCTCAAGGTCGCGACGTCGAAGGTGACGGCGGTCGTCGAGAAGCAGGGCGCGCTGGGCGCGGCCGGAAGGAAGGGTGAGCTCGGCTGTCGCCCTCAGCACACCCGAGGCGCCGACTCGCACTTGAACCGGGTTGGCCTCGCTTGCGCCGAGAAGGGTTGCGTTCTCGACGACCCAGCGCGGGCGGAGGCCACTGGGTACGCCAGTCGCCGATAGGAGAAGGGTCGAGTCGGCCGCGACCACAGAGGGAAGAGGGTCGATGGCGAGCGATGCGGGGAGGTCGACGCACACGTTGATGCTGGTGTCACAGACGGATCCTGCGGGGCATGCGCTGCAGTCCGATGGGCGCGGGCAGCCCGCCAACACCACGAGCGCGAGGAAGCGAAGTCGCATGCGCGCACCCTAGCCGCGCGGAATTCCGATGGCGTCGCGATGTGCCCGAAGTCCTGGCATCGGCTTCGTCTGCGGGGGGCCGCGCTCCGTTCAGGGTCGGCCGAAGTGGGTGACCTGAATCGTGTCGAGGTCGATGTGCACACGCTGCCTGAGGGCTTCGCGTTCGGCAGCGAGGTGCTCTCCGTGGAGCTCTGACCAGGTGGCGACGAGCGCGGTGAGCAACCCCTCGTCGCGCTGGAGCGCTGCGCGACCATTCTTGAGCGCAGCCGACTGCCTCTCCGAGAAGCCATGGCGCATGGGCACGATGGGGCGCCAGTCGTTCACCATCCGCTGCTCGAGCTGTCTGTGCGCCTCGCGCAGGGCCTCTGGCCATCGCCCCGACTCGCGCTCGAAGTGTTTGAGCTCGGGGTGGGTGGTGAGGGACGCGAAGTGCTCGAGGCCCAGCGCGCAAGGTTCGGGGTTGGCACCGCATCGCAGTGACGGAGCACCGTCGTGAGCGCCTCACCCAGCGCCTCGGCGACCAACCGACCTTCGAGCAGCTCGAGGCGTTGGCTGAGCTGCGGTGAGTTGTCGACACGCTCGACCGCGAGGCGGTGCTCGAGGAATGCGTCGAGCGCCTTGTCGGGAGTGACGGCGACCGGAGTGCCGTCGATGAGCGCGAGCTGCTCGACCTCCACGCAGGCGCTCAGCGCGTGCATGAGGCGGTCGTTGGTGACCGCGCTGTAGACGACGTGGGCGAGGTCGGCGACGAGCGACACCTCTTTCGGCGAGCTCACCAGCTGCACCTCCGTCACACCGGGGAGTCAACCCGCCGCGTGCAGCGCCTGCAGGTGCGCCAGTGCACGCGTCCACGACACCAGCCGCGGGATCGACTGCACGACGATGCGCGCACGTCTGTCCTGCCGGCCCGCTTCGATTTCGAGCGTCGGGGAGGACCAGACCTCGCCGCGCGAGCGCTCGAGCTCGGCGCGCAGCTCGTCGAGGCTGACCCTTCCCGCCATGCGAAAGCCCCCTCTCGACGAGCGTATTCGGCGGCTCCGGCGTTCGCACGGGGAGGGCGAGTAACCTTGACCTCTGCGGATCCTCGTCGGCGAACGGGCGGTAAATCCGGCACTGACACCATGGCGAATCCGGCACTCACGTTGTGGCAAAACCGGCACTCCGGCGGTCGCGCGCGCCTGACGCCACGCCAGGGTCAGCGCTGAGCTTTTCTCGGGTGCCGTTTGCTCGGCTTCTTTGCGGTCGCAGCCACTTGTTGGTCGAAGAGGTCGACCAGAGTCGAGTCGTCGATGAGCGCCCCGAGTTCTCGCAGTCGACTTTGCACGACGGTCAGGTCGATCTCTTTGCTGGCCGAACGGAGCAGCGCCCGCACGTCCTCGAGATCCTTCTCACGTCCCGCGAGTGTCTTCAGAACCAGCAGGTCGTTCGTCTCGACGAAGGGGATCTGCACCCGACCCATTCGGCGGCGAATGGAGCGCTCGAACATCTGCTGCTCGAGTCCTGGACCCGCTCGCACGACGTCGACCTGGTAGCCCGTTCGGGCGTGCACCATGGGCAGGATCCGGTGGTGCTCCACGAGGTCTTCGACGCCCTCGACGTCGTCACGGAGGGTCAGACCTGCTTTGCGCAAGACCTCAACCAGTCGCGAGGCAGGGACATCTTCAGTCGTGATGTCGAGGTCAGCCGTCTGCCGCACGGCCCCTGCCGCAATGACTGCCTGTGCACCAAACACGAACCAGCGAATCTTCTTCGGGCCCAGCGCCGCCTGAATGGCGCGAAGGTGGTCAGCGACGGTTGGCTTGGGCACGGTCCAACTTTCTTCGAAGCTCGATCAACCCGGCGTAGCCCTGCTTCGCCTTCTCGACGCGAGCTTTCTCCCAGACCTGTGCGAGCAACATGTCGCTGAGACGGAAGGCCGCCTCGGTTCCCTTCATCTCGACCCAACGACCCATGGACGCATCCTTGTGTCGTCGCGCACCCGCCCAGTCGCGATTGAGGTACGCCAACACGTCGTCGCGCTTGAGCACAGCCGGACCTTACTACCGCTTTGCGATGTGGTTCCGCAGCCAGGTGGGGAAGCTGCGCTCATCGACCGAGGCTCCTGGCAAATCCGGCACATTGGGTCTGGCAAATCCGGCACTCGTGAAATGGCAAAGCCGGCACTTGAGTTGTGGCAAATCCGGCACTCCGCTAGGGTCTCAGTGTGACCGTCAAGCGTCCCCGCCATGCTGAGAAGGCCGTGCTCGCCGCCCTGCGTGACACGCGTGTGGTGCTGGTGAACGGGGCACGACAGGCCGGCAAGAGCACCCTCGTGAAGAAGGTGCTCAAGGCCCACGAGGGCTCGCGTTGGCGAACGCTCGATGACGGAGTCACGCTGGCCGCGGCACGTGCGGATCCCACCCGGTTCGTGCAGTACGACGACCTCCTGGCCATCGACGAAATCCAGCGTGCCCCCGAGCTGATGCTGGCGATCAAAGCCGCGGTGGATCGCGATGACCGGCCCGGCGCCTTCCTGCTCACAGGGTCCGCGCGCGTGCTCGGCCTCAAGGCGCTTCCCGACTCCCTGGTCGGTCGCATGGAGACCGTCGAACTCTGGCCGTTCTCTCAAGGTGAGCTGGAAGCGCGAGTCGATCGGTTCGTCGACGTGGTCTTCGACGACGAGCCTCGCTTTCCTGATGGTGCGCTCGCTCGAGACGAGCTCATCGAGCGGCTGACGCGAGGTGGTTTTCCCGAGGCGACCCGACGCGATGAGGCGCGGCGTGCCAGGTTCTTCGAGGCCTATGCCCACGACCTCGTGGAGCGCGACGTCTCACAGCTCTCGGAGGTGCGTGAGCGCGCGGTGTTGCATCAGTTGTTGCGTGCCACCGCCTCGCTGCCTGCCCAATTGTTGAAGGTCGAGCGACTCGCGGGAGACGCGGGCCTTCCAGCGCGCAGCGCCGAGCGGTACCTGTCGCTCTTCGAGGAGGTCTTTCTGATCAAGCGACTCCCGGCGTGGAGCAATCGCTCGACACCGCGCGCGGTGCGCATGAAGAAAGTGCTCTTCGTCGACACAGGTCTCTGCGCGCACCTGCAGCGACGGAACGTGAAGCGGCTCTTGCGCGACGACGCGCTGGTCGGCCCGCTCCTCGAGAACTTCGTGCTGGGAGAGTTGGCCAGGCAACTGAGTTGGTCGACCACCTCGGCGACGCTTGCGCACTTCCGAACGCGCGACGGGGTCGAGGTCGATGGGGTGCTCGAGAGCGCAGATGGAAGGCTGGTCGGGGTCGAGGTGAAGGCGGCTCAGACGGTGCGGGCGGAAGACTTTGCCGGACTGCGCCACTTCGCGGCTCACGCGCGCGACCGGTTTCACCACGGGGTCCTCTTCTACACAGGCGAGACGGCGGAGCCGTTTGGCGACCGGTTGACCGCGGTGCCCATCGAGGCCCTGTGGCGGAGCTGACCCGAGCACCTGTCAGTGCAGCCGAGTAGAAAGGGGGCGTGCGCAAGGTCTCTGAGAAGTCGCTGGGCAACGTGGCGCTGTTCTATCTGCGGAAGTACTCGGCGAGCCGCGAGCGCCTCACGCAGGTGCTGGAGCGCAAGGTGAAGCTGAAGCTGCGCGGGAACGCCGCCGAGCTCGCCGAGGCGATGCCCATCGTCGCGCAGGTGGTCGAGCGCATGGCGAAGGCCGGCTACCTCGACGACGCGCGCCTGGCAGAAGCGAAGACCGCGTCGCTGCACCGGCAGGGCAAGAGCACCCGCGTCATCGAGATGAAGCTGCGGCAGCAGGGGCTGTCGGCCGAGCAGGCGAAGAAGTCGGCGGCGAGCACTCCGGAACGCGAGCTCGAGGCGGCGACGACGCTGGTGCAGCGCAAGAAGCTCGGTGTCGACCCGGAGCGGAAGCAGAAAGACCTCGCCGTGCTGATGCGCGCCGGCTTCAAAACAGACATCGCACGGAAGGTGCTGGCGGCCGCGGCAGAAGCGGCGGCGCTCGAGGTCGCCGAGGCTGAGGGCGAGGGGGCGGAGGTCATCGAGTTCGCAGACTTCTCCGCGCGGCCGTCGTTGGACTCAGGCGAGAGCGCGGGTGGGCGTGTGTTGCAATTGCCCGTGCGCTCGGTGCCCACGCTGACGCTGTCGAAGAAGTCGCGTCCCGACCGTGGCTCCGAGGAGGCGAGCGCGCTGGTGAAGAAGAAGCGCCTCGGCGTCGACCCGAGCCGGAAGCAGAAAGACCTGGCCGTGCTGGTGCGCGCGGGCTTCAGTTACGACGTTGCGAAGCAGGCGTTGACGTCGCCATGATTTGAGACTCAACGTTCAGGTCCTGTCGCAAGGTCGGGCGCTGCAGGTGTAACCGCTTTGCCACGGAGAGCCCGTTGCCGTCGGAACTGACTCCGGGCTATCGATCGACCCATGCACAAGGTGACCCTTGCGGTTCTTTTCCTGCTGGCCGCATGTGATAGCGCGCCACCAGCGGGCCAGCAGGTCTTCGGGCCCGCAGCAACGAGGGGCGGACTGGCGCAGGGCGGCTTCGGTGCCGACTGTTCCATGCACGGAGCGTCTGATTGCGCAGGTGGGCTGTGCGTTCGAGCCACCAGCGTTGAGGCCCGGTGCACACGCGAGTGCTCGTCAGTTGCCCCGTGCCCCGGCGGGTGGAAGTGCGCACCCGCCGGCACCTCGACCACGCGGCGCTGGTGTGTTGCTCAATGAAGCTGCGAATCGCACTGTTCACTGCAGCGCTCACGGGCTGTTTGAATCCAGTGGCTGAGCCGAAGCCGGGCGGTAACGTGACAGTTCCCTGGCAGACGGCATTCGAGTCGCTCGCGCTCATCGATGGGCCAACCGAGCGTGATTTTGACTCATTCGGGCGTGCGGTCTGGCTCGACATGAATGAGCCCGCTGCGCTGGGATCCATTACTGTTCGAGACGGCACCATCTATGTTGACGGCCTCTCCTTCGGGCTGCGTCCAGACGGTGGTAGGACTGCAAGTGCTCCCGAAAGCTTTTCTTCTTATCAGTATGATGGATGGATCAGGGTCAGGGAACGAATCGGCAAGCCTGTGGTTCTGGGGGAGGAGTCGCGGAATCGCTCCTTTGATGTATTTGATGTCGAATCTGGTGCTCCCGCGCGATTGATTTCATTTGGTTGGGACGCAGGCTTCGATGCAGGCTCCGGGTTCTTCTCCATGAGCCATCGCGTTTCGTCGACCCGTGACGGAAGTCTGTTGTGTGTCGGCCACTCTGCATTCGACTGCGTCGCCTCCGGGTTTTGTGGTGTGCTTGCTAGTGAGATCTCGATTTTTGACGCCAGCTCAGGAAGTTTCGTGAGCGTTGACGTAAACGGTGGTAGCGGGTGTCGCGGAATTGCGAAGACGGATGCGGGGACTGTTCAACTTCTCCGGCGCCCCTTTACTTTTCAGAACCAGAATGAGCTTCTGAACGAGCAGCGACTACCAATTGTCATCGACTCAACTGGTCTATGTCGCCTGTGTTCCGTTGATGAAGTTCGAGTGGAGTGCATTGAGGAAGATGGTGTCGTTGATTTCCGATACGTGAATGGTTCGCTGTTGAGACTTCCGATAGAAAATCCGACTGGATTTAAGGACCTCATGGACTTCCTGTGGGTGACGGGAGCGGAGGCGAGAGCGTGATGCCGCCGCAGCAGAGGAAGATCATCGCGATGAGGGCTTGAGCTGAGTGAAAGCCATACGCGCGACGGGTGATGAGG
>JBILUC010000127.1:0-8286 GCA_044371205.1 Archangium sp. | reverse complement strand
CGAACCTCCATGGGCTGAGAGCGGCGCTGATGCTGGGGGGGGCCCCTGGGGTCGTGCAAGCGCCTCGAGTTGAGCCGGGTCCAACCACCGCCAGGCGCCCTCGAGGCTCTCGGCCAGCGCCCAGGCGTCGAGGAGCGCGAGGTTGCAGCCCTGGCCGAGCTGCGGGCTCGTCGCGTGCGCGGCGTCGCCGACGTAGACCACCCGCTCGGTGTTCCACGGCCACATGACGACGTCGTGGTAGTGGCTGTAGAGCAGGTCGTCAGCGCCGTGGAGCTGGTCGAGCACCGGCCCCGCCGTCGGCACGTCGGCCAGCCTCGAGGCAAAGCGGAGCACCGACTCCCGGCACCGCAGACGCCCCATCGACCACCTCGACCCTCGAGGCAAAGCGCAGCACCGACTCCCGGCGCGGCAGACGCCCCCTCGACCGCCCTCGACCCTCGAGGCAAAGCGGAGTCAGGTCGCGAGCGATGCGTGCAGGTGACGCGTCGCAAGCGCGGCCAGCCGCGAGGTCGCATCGAGCACGCTCTCTTCTTTCTTTGGCGTCAGCTCCAGCGTCAGCACCGCGGTGTCGAGCCACGCCTGCTCAGCGAGTGCCCGCGCTTCGGCCCGCTCGGCGCGACGGGTGAGCCCGTTCAACTGCTCGAGCGTGTCGCGGTGCACGCGCATCGACTGCTCGAGGTGCGCCCGCAGCTCGGGGTCGCTCACTTCACCCAGCCGCTCCTCGAGGCGCGCGATGGCCGACTTCGATTCTTCGAACTGCGCGCTGCCCATCGATTCCTTCACGTCGCGCTGCTCGAGCCGCGCTTCGAGCCACCGCGCCACCACCGTCGACGCGAGTTCGAGCAGCCGGCGATGCGCCTCGGGCGAAAACCGACGTGCCACCCGATGAAAGCGCTGCCACGTCTCTCGCACCTTCGGGTCCATCACCCGCAGACGAAGCTCGAGCGGGTCGAGCGCGAGCGTCACGGTGCCCAGCGACGCCGCGAGGGTCACCAGCACACCCGAGCCCGCGAATGCGCCCCACCACACCGCGCGCACGGGGCCGAGGTACTTCGCGCTGAACACCTCGAGCAGCGCGAGGCACCACGCGACGCCCAGCGCCGGCCCGGCGAAGAGCACCGCGCGACGCCACCACGAGGTGCCCTCGACGGCAAAGGTGAGCCCAAGCGCCGCTGCACAGAAGAACGGCATCGTGCGCGCCGTGAAGCCCCAGATGCCGCCCAGCGCGAGGGTGGTCACCGCGACGCCCACCATCAACCACTTGTTGCGCTGCGGCAGCACCACCTGCAGCCCACACAAGATCAACGTCAGGTACATCGGAGGGCTGACGTGCCGAAAGCGCGCGTCGACCAGGCCGGCCAGCAGCGCCACGCCGCCGCCGACCACCGCCGCGAGCGTGAGGTTGCGCTCGACTTCAAGGGGGTTCTCGAAGGTGACGCGCTTCCACCACGGGGCGAGGGCGCTCATCTCAGTAGCCCTCGTTTTCTTTGCCGAAGTGGGCGAGCGTCTTCTTCTGCAGGCCGTAGTTGAGCGACTTGCGCTCCTGCGCGTTCGACGAGCGGTACTTCGTGCGCAGCGAATCGACCTCCACCGTCGCGTCACCGGCCAGCGCGTCGGCGCTCATGCCGAACACCCCGCGCGCCTCGTCGAGCAGCGAGTTGGCGGTGCTGTCGTCGCCGCGCTCGTAGGCCGAAGCCGCCGCGAGCACCTTGAGCGAACCCAGCGCCGTCACGCCGCGCGCGAAAATCTTCTCGTCGCGGGTGTGCACCTCGTCGAGGTCTTCGATGACGGGCATCGAGAGCGCCACCGTCGACGTGCGCTCCTGCTCGTGGAGCGGCCGCCACAGCACCTTCGCCGTCACGCGCGACACGTCGCCGTGGGCCACGCCGGAAGGGCGGCAGTTCACCAGCACCCGCGTCGGCACGTTGGGGCGCAGGTCGGCGAGCGACAGCACCACCTCGTCGCCCGTCCATTCCGCGGTGCGGCCCGGGGCCTCGACGAAGCTCAGCCCCTCGAAGCCGAGCACCAGTCGCACGTTGCGCGCGCTGGCGCTGCGGGCCGCGGTGAGCTCCTGGCCGAGCACCTCTTCGAGCGTGGCGACGTTCTGCAGGTGGCCGGTCATGCCGCCACCGCGCTCCGCGAGCTGGCTGAGCAACGCGCCGTCGTAATCGTGCCCGACGCCGAGCGCGGTGACGGTCAACGACTGCCGGTGCATGGTGGCGACGAGGTTTGCCACCTCATACGCGCTGGTCATGCCCTCGGTCGGCTGCCCGTCTGAGATGAACACCACCCGGCCTGCGCCCTTCGCGCGGGTGAGCGCCTCGAGGCCCGCATTCAGGCCCGCCGACACGTTGGTGCCGCCGCTCGCGACGAGCGCGTTCACCTCGTCGTGCAGCTTTTTGCGCGTGTCAGGCGCGATGCGCACCAGCTGACCGCCCGTCACGTCGCTGCCGAAGCTGACCACCGCGAGCTCGTCACCATCGCGCAGCAGGTCGATGAGGCGATTCACGGCGCGGCGCGCGTCTTCCATCTTCTGGCCGCTCATCGAGCCCGAGCGGTCGAGCACGATGGCCATCGAGACGTGGTCGACGACGGGCAGGTCTTTCGTCAGCGTTACGGTGAGCTCGGTGAAGACGTTGGTGCCCGTGGTGCCGATGGCCGGGTGGCTGGTGCGCGCTTCAATCTGCACCTCGCTGCCGGTCGAGGTGAACACCTGCCCCGCGGCGGGGACGTTCGGGTGTGGCTTCACCGCGAGCGCGGCCACGGCGGCGAGCGAGAGGCTGAGCGCAGCGCCGAGCAGCGCGCGGAGTCGGAGGAACGGAGTGGGTTGGTTCATGCCACCAACGTCCCACGCACCGGGGACGTCACGGCATCGGGCGAAGATCGAGGTCCACCCGATGACCGTCGGTCACTTGACCGATGTCTTGAGCTCGCGGCGCAGGAAGTCGGTCAGCTTGTGCGCGACCTCTTCGGGCATCTTCTTCGCGAGCGCCTGACGGCAAATCGACGGCGTGGCGCGATAGCTGGCGAGGAACTCTTCGCACGGCGTGCAGCCCCCGAGGTGGGCTTCGAGCTTTTCACGGAGGTCGTCGGACAGCTCGCCGTCGATGTACTCCAGCATCCTCGCGATGCTCTCTTTGCAGGTATCGCCGCTCATCTGATCAACCGCAGACCTTCTTTGTGACCGAGCCCGCCCATTCGCAATTGAACTTCGCTTTCCAACGGCGGGAACCTGAACAGACGAACAGCGCCTCACGGGGCGCGCTCGGCGTAGAACGCGTCGATGGTGGCGCGCAGCGACAGCCGCGCGCGGTGCAACCGGCTCTTGATGGCCGGCACCGAATCACCCGTAATCTCACCGATTTCTTCGTACGACAGGCCCTCGAGGTCCTTGAGCACGAAGACCTGCCGGTACTCATCGCCCAGCTTCGCGGTGGCTTCCTCGATGGCGCGGCGGAGCTCAGCGTCGATGGCCTGCCCTTCGGCGTCTTTGAACTGCGACACCGCGTCGAGCAACGAGCCTCTCTCACTGAACTGGGGCTCTCCGTCTTCGAGGGGCTGCTCGATGGCTTTGGTCACCTTGCGGTGGCGCAGCCGCATCAGCGCGTGGTTGGCGGCGATGCGCAGAATCCACGAGCTGAACTGCGACTCGCCGCGAAACTCGCCGAGGTTGCGGTACGCCGACAGAAACGCGTCTTGCAGCACTTCGGCGGCGTCTTCTTCGCTGTTCAGCATGCGCAGCGCGAGGCTGTACACGCGGTTGCGGTGGCGTTCGACGAGCGCCTCGAACGCGGCAACCTCGCCCTTGCGCGCCCCCTCGACCAACTGCACGTCGTCGCCAACACTCAACACGCACGGCAAGGTGAAGGTTTTGCGCGCGAGGGTCAAGGCGCTTCGCCCGCTCGCTCAGTCGGTGCGCTTCTCCTTCGGCGGAGCGCCGCTCATCAGCCCTTCCGAAATGGCGTGAGGCACGCGTACGGCAACACCGGGCTGCCGTTCTGCGCGCCGAGGCCGTGCTGGTGGTCGCCCACGCCGTTGATGGACAGGTTGTGCCGCGGGAAGAACGGGCTCTGGTCGCCAGGCATCGTGCTGCAGTTGATCTCCGACGGCCACCACCACCGCGAGCCCGAGCACGCTCCCTCTCCAGTGGCGCGCACTTCCTGGCGCAGGCCTTCCAGCTCGGCTCGCACCTCGGTGTCGTGACCGAGGGGACTCCTCTCAGGGGAATGCAGCCTTCAGTTGCTGCTGACCGACACCGTGACGGTGTTGGGCGTCGCGTAGGGCTCGACGAACAAGAAGTACGTCGTGCCCGCCGTCAGCGTGACGCTCAGCTCCTCGGGGTCGTCGATGTAGCTCAGGCAGGTGCCGTCACAGGCGGCCGACACCCACATCAACACGTCAGTGCCCGTCGTCTCGCGGAAGAAGTACGTGCCGCTCGTCGTCGGCGTGAAGCTGAACATCACCTCGCCATTGCGCCGGCTGTTCGAGCACGAGGGCTGCGGGTGCACGTCGTTGACCGCGCCCACCGTCGTGGAGGCGACCGGCACGTTGAGCGTCAGCGGCGTCGCGCTCGCGCACACGTCGTTGGGCGGCGCGACGACCGAATTGACGGTCAGCGTGAAGGTGCCCGCCGAGGTGTTGGCTGAGTCGACCGTCACGAAGAAGGGCGTCGCCGCCGTGCCGCGCACCACCTGCTGCGCCCCGCTGCTCTGCGCGCTGACGCAGCTGGCGAGCGAGCCACACGTGGTGCTCACCCACACCGACGGCGTGAAGCCGCTGCCGGTGCCGCTGATGCTGAAGTTGCCCGAGCTCGCCGGCGTGAACGAGTACACCACGTCGCGCCCCGGCACCGCCGCCGCACCGCACTGCGCTGAGAGCACGCCGGTGTAGTCGTCGGTCGCGAGCGAGGTGGTGGCGTTGACCGGGGTGGCGAGCGTGAGCGCCTGCGCGCCAGCACACGTGTCGTTGGCAGGCGGAATCGCCGTCACCACCTCGAGGCTGAACGCTGCGCGGGCGGAGTACGGCTCGACGACGAGGAAGTAGGTGGTGCCAGCCGTGAGTGAGACGACCAGCTCCTCGGGTTGGTCGATGAGCACCGAGCACGTGCCGTCGCACGCCGTCGACAACCACATCACCACGTTGGCCGTCGTCGTCTCGCGAATGAGGTAGCTGCCGGTGGTCGGCGGCGTGAAGGTGAACACCACCTCGCCGTGGCGCTCGTTGTTGCCACACGCCGCGACGGGGTTGAGGTCGTCGAAGGCCCCGACGGTGGTGCCCGCCGTCGGCGTCGCCAGCGCCAGCGCCTGGGCCGTCGCGCAGGTGTCGTTGGCGGGCGGGGTGACGGGGTCGACCGAGATGCCGAAGTCGGCAGTGCCGGCGTTCTCCCGGTCGACGGTGATGAACAGCGGGGTCCCCGCCGTGGCGCGGAACACCGTATTGGCGCTGCCGAAGGTCGGCTCGATGGCCGTGCAGGTCGCGCCGTCGCCGCACAGGGTGCTCACCCACGCCGCAGTGGTGGTCGGCGAAGTGACGTTGAGCGCGTACGAGCCCGTGGCCGTCGGCGTGAAGCGATAGACGACTTGACGCTGACGTGAGCAGAGCGTGCATCAAGGAAGCGCAGGGGCGCGTGGGCCCATTGACCGGCGTAGTCCACCCCAACGCGCGGGGCGCGCACGACGAAGCGGGCGGGCACGGGTTTCCCCCTGGCGAGGAAGAGCGGTGGGGTGTCGAGTCGGTGGGTGTTGTGGCGCAGCGAAACGCCGAGCGCCCTCGTGAGTCGACCCGGACCATCGGCGCGAGCGAGTTCCTCCACCGGCTCGAGGGCGCGCAAGAGCACCGCCGCGCCATGCCCGTCACCACGTTGAGGCACAGGTGCAGGCCGTACACGAGGTACACGTACGCGTGGCCGTGCGGGCCGAACATCACCTCGGTGCGCTTCGTGCGGCCCTTCGCGGAATGACAGGCGAGGTCGTGCGGCCCGAGGTACGCCTCGGTCTCGACGATGCGGCCCACTCGGGTGACGCGCGCCGTGTGGTGCACCACCAACTGGCCGAGCAACGCGCGCGCGAGCCGCTCGGGGGAGCGCTTCGAGAACGAGCGGGGCAACGGGTCGAATCGCACGACTCTCCATAGCGCGGCCGACCCCACCGGAAGCAGCCATCGTGCTCGCCTCAGTCTTCGTCTCATGCGAGGGCCCCTCGACTGGCTCAGTGGCTGCCGCGCGCCCGATTCGTCGACGCGCAGAACTGCACACCTGCTGTGCAATGCTGCACCCATGAACTGGGACGACGTGCAGATCTTCCTCGCGGTGGCACGAGCCGGGCAGCTCCAGGGGGCGAGCCTCAAGCTGGGCATCGACCGCACCACGGTGGGGCGCCGGGTGGCGGCACTCGAAGCGCAGCTCGGCGTGCCTCTCTTCACGCGCACCCGCACCGGCTTGACGTTGACCGCGGCAGGCCACACCGCCGTGACCCGGGCCACCCACATGGAAGCCGAAGCCCACGCGCTGAAGACCGAGGCGTCCCCACCGACGCAGGTCTCGGGCGTGGTGCGATTGGCGGTGACCGACGCGCTGGGGCCGTTCCTCGTCGAGCAGGGCCTCCTGTCCATCACCGATGTGCACCCCCGGCTGCGGCTCGAGGTGTTGTCGGGCAACCGGCGCCTCGACCTGGCGAGCGGTGAAGCCGACCTCGCGCTGCGGGTCGACCCGCTGAAGGGCGCGCGGCTGAGGGCGCGCTGTGTGAGCCGCACCCCCATCGCCCTGTACGCTGCGCCCGGCTACCTCGGTCGACGGGGGCGCCCCAGGAGCGTGAAGGCGCTGCACGGGCATGACGCGGTGGTGCCTTCCGGTGAGCTGGCCCACATGCCCGAGGGTCGGTGGCTGGCTGCGCAGTGCGGGGGCATCGCCTTCAGCTCGAACAGCGTGCCGGCGCTCGTGGCGGCCGCGCGCACCGGGAAAGGGCTCGTGGCGCTCACCGCGTCGTGGGGCGACCGGGAGCCGGGGCTGGAGCGGCTGTTCGACGTGCCCGGCGTTCCTCCGCGCGCGCTGTGGCTGGTCTCGACGGCCGAGGCCTCGCGTCACCCTGCGTGCATCGCGGTGAGCCAGCACCTCGTCGAGCTCTTCGCGCGCGTGCGGTGACAAACGCCCTCTCCCTGCAAAGCGGGGAGAGGGTGGCGCGAAGCGCTGGGTGAGGGGCTTCTGCGGGTGCGAAGTCAGGCCGCGCCGTCACGAGGCCGCGAGGGAGAACTCTTCGCACCGAAGGTCATTCTCGGGGGGCTCGGTGGCCAGACGTCTTCGAGCGCTGCAAACCGCGTGAGCGCCTCGTCGGGCTCTTCGTGTCGTTCTCGGGGTCCTCGAGCGCTGCGCCGTCACCAGGCAGCGCGAGCGCCTGGTCGAGCGCTTCGTACGCACTCCGTGATTCAGGTGCGGGCTCAACGGCGGCAGTCGACAGGCCGCGTGAGCGCCTGGTCGAGCACCTGGCACGCACGGAGTGATTGTGGTGCCGGCTCAACGGCCCGGTGGCCAGACCTCGTCGAGCGCGGCGCCGTCGCCAAGCCGAGTCAGGGCTTCGACCCACTCATGTGCCGACAGGCGTCCCCGCCACGCGGCGACGAGCGCCTTCGCACCCGCGTAGTGCGCCGTCAGCGGCTCGGTGAAGAAGAGTCCCGCGCGCGTGAGCTGGCGCACGTTCTCGTCGGCGGGAGCACCCTGATACGGCTCGCGGTCGTCGACCTGCATCGCCACCCCCTCGTCGAACCACGTCGGGAGCCACGCCCGGTTCCACGCCCCGAGCCGCTCGAAGAGGGCCGCGTGCGTCCACTCGTGAGCCACGACGTCGACGTTCCACCCCTCGCGCCCGATGACGACGCAGGCCCGCGTGCCGAGGAAGTGCGTGCTGCCGTCGTCGTTGAACGAGAACGGCCACAGGGTGCGACCGTCGTCGAGGAAGACCACACGTGCGCGCGTCGACTCGAGGCCCAGGCGCAGCTGCACCCGCTCGCGCGCCTCGACGAGCATCGACGCGGCGGCCTGGCGCTCCTCGCTCGACAGGGTGCGCTCGAAGAGCACGTCGTCTCCGTCGAGGGGCGCGAGGTCCAACAGGGCGCAGGCGGTCGGGCCCGGAAAGGTCGCGGCCAGCGCAGGCACCGAGAGCAGCACTGCGAGCATCATCGTCACCCGGCGTCGAGTCATGCCTCCGAGAGTACTCGGCTCCCACGACGGCGCCGCGGCCCGATGCACCAGCGGTGACTTCAGCGAGCCGCGCGGAACCGTTGCGGCGTCGTGCC